>NZ_JAVDWJ010000017.1:0-108755 GCF_031457295.1 Caulobacter sp. BE254
CTCGCCCTCAACACCCTGCGACAGCATCCCGACAAGGGCTCCATCAAGACCAAGATCAAGCGCGCCGGCTGGGACGAAACCTTCCTCCTCTCACTTCTGAGTCATATGCGATAGCCCTGCCCTGTGGGGGAGGCGGCCGAAGGCCGGTGGGGGGAGTTATAGGATCGTCGATCCCGCGGCCGAGGTCGTATGACTCCCCCCACCGCCGGCTTCGCCGACACCTCCCCCACAGGGGGAGGACCTGAAAACTACTCCCGCCGCAGCAATCCCTCGGTCACGATCCCGCCGATCATCCCGGCCCGGAAGTCGGCCTTGATCTTCACCGGGTCGTAGTCGGGGCTCTCCACCCACTGGGTGAAGGTCAGGCCCTTGGGAGCGGCGTCGGTCAGGTAGCGTTCGAAGGTGTAGTCCAGCACGCCGGTCTTGCCCTGCTTGATGTGCAGGTACTTGAACGACAGCTGCTCCATCGCCGCCTCGATCGGCAGGCCCAGGCGGTAGTGGGCGTAGAGCACGCTCATGATCCCCGCCCGGTCCGCGCCCGACTTGCAGTGCATCAGGGCCGGATATTCGATGGTCTCGAACAGGTCGCGGGCCCCCAGCACCCGCTCCTTGATCGGGACCTCGCGCGAGGTGATCACGAAGTCGACCATCTTCAGGCCCAGCTTGTCGCAGGCGTATTTTTCCAGGGCGTAGAAGCTGCCGTCGAACCCGCCGCGCAGGTTGATGACGGTCTTGATTCCCTGCTTCTTCCACGCCGCCAACTGGTGCGGCCACGGCTGGTTGGTGCGCACCAACTCGGGGCTGATCCAGTGGTCGTTCTTGAAGCCCAGGCGCAGATAGGCGTGATCGTTCCACAGATAGGAAAGATAGGTGCGAAACCGTCCCCAGCGGGTGGTCGTGTCGTGGCCGGGCAAGCAGGCGATCCTTCGTGAACGAGACCTAATTAGGCGCCACAGCCCTGTAATGCAAAAGCCACAGCGCCGCACCCCCGCCGCATTGGCGAGCCATGGTCCAGCTTGACAGTCCCGCCCCGACATCCGACCCCTGCCGCCATGACCGATCCCACCGCGCCGCAAGCCACCAACCGCGCCCTCGCCGCGCGGATCTGGCGCGAGTATCTGAGGCCCCGCCGCAACCGGCTGGCGCTGGCGCTGTTCAGCGCCGCCGTCGTCGCCGGCCTGAGCAGCGGCCTGGCCCTGGTCACCCAACTGGCCGTCGATCGGCTGATCAGCCATCCCGAGCCGGGCGCCCTGATGTGGCTTCCGCCGCTCATCGTCGCGGTCGCCCTGGTCCGCGGCCTGTTCCAGGTGCTGCAGACGACCTCGATCAATCGCATGGGCAACGGCGTGGTCGGCGACATGCAGGTGCGGCTGTTCGGCAAGCTGGTGCGCTCGGACCTGGCCCGGCTGCGCGGCGCCCATTCGGGCTCGTACGTCTCGTCGATGCTCTATGACGCCACCCTGATCCGCGAGGCGGCGACCAACGGCGTGGTCAACTACACCCGTGAATTCCTGACCGTAATCGGCACGCTGGTGGTGATGTTCCGGCTGGACTGGATCCTGGCGACCGGCGTGCTGGTCATCGCCCCCGTCGCCAGCCTGTTCATCCGGCGGTTCTCGAAGAAGACCACCAAGGCCGCCAAGGGGGCCATGGGCGAGACCTCCAACCTGTCGACGGCGATCATGGAGAGCCTGGACGGCGTCAAGATCGTCAAGATGGAGAACCGCGAGGCCTATGAGGAAGGCCGCGTGGCCGCCGTGATCGAGCGCCGCCAGCGCCACCTGATCAAGGGCTCCAACGCCAAGGCCATGGCCGCGCCGGCCACCGAGACCTTCGGCGCCCTGATCATCGCCGGGGTCTTCGCCTATGCCGGCTGGCGGGCCAGCACGGGCGGCATCACCGCCGGCGCCTTCACGGCCTTCCTGTTGGCTCTCGGCATGGCCCTGCAATCCCTGCGGCAGGTCGCCAACCTGCAGACGGTGTTCAGCGAAGGCTTCACCGGCGCCCGCCGCCTGTTCGAGCAGTTGGACGTCGAGCCGGCCATCGTCGACCCCGCCGACGCCAAGCGCCTGCCCCCCGGCGAGGCGACCATCGCCTTCGACCAGGTCAGCTTCGCCTATGGCGACAACGCCCCGGCCCTGCACGACGTGTCGCTCCAGGCCCGGCGCGGCGAGACCGTCGCCCTGGTCGGCCCGTCGGGCGGCGGCAAGAGCTCGCTGCTGAACCTGATCCCGCGCTTCTACGACGTCACCGCCGGCGCGGTGACCATCGACGGCCACGACGTGCGCGGCGTGACCCTGGCCTCCCTGCGCGACCGCATCGCCCTGGTCACCCAGGAGCCGTTCCTGTTCGACGACACCATCCGCGCCAACATCGCCTACGCCCGCCCCGGCGCCGCCGAGGACGAGATCGAGGCCGCGGCCCGCCAGGCGGCGGCCCACGACTTCATCTCGGAGCTGCCGCTGGGCTACGACACCCTGGTCGGCGAGGCCGGGGCGCGGCTGTCGGGCGGCCAGCGCCAGCGCATCGCCATCGCCCGCGCCTTCCTGAAGGACGCCCCGATCCTGCTGCTGGACGAGGCGACCAGCGCGCTGGACACCGAGAGCGAGGCCCAGGTCCAGGCGGCGCTGGAGCGGCTGATGGCCGGCCGCACCACCATCGTCATCGCCCACCGCCTGTCGACCGTGAAGGACGCCGACCGCATCTATGTGATCGACCGCGGCCGGGTGGTCGAGACCGGGACCCACGCGGCCCTGGTGCGCCACAAGGGGCTCTACGCCCGCCTGGCCAAGGCCCAGGACCTGGACCACCTGCTCCCCAATACTCAAGATGGGGCGTCCCCGGAGGTCGGCGCTTGAGACCGCTGCGCTGGCCCTTCGTCGTCTGGCTGCTGTCGTCGGTCTTCGCCGGCTATTCCAGGCTGGTGTTCCGCACCCTGCGCCTGACCCGCGAAGGCCAGGACCACGCCGAGGCGGTCTGGGCCCAGGGTCGCGAAACCGGGGTGGGGGCGATCCTGTGCTTCTGGCACGCGCGCATCCCGATGTCGCCGCTGACCTGGCCGCAGGATCCCGGCCGCCAGGACATGCGGGCCCTGATCTCGCGCTCGGCCGACGGCGAGTTCATCGCCCAGACCGTCGAGAAGCTGGGCTTCCCGGCGATCCGCGGCTCGTCGACCAAGAAGACCGACCCGGCCAAGAACAAGCACGGCGAGCAGGCTTTCCGCGACATGATCAAGTGGGTCAAGGACGGCGGGGGGATCGCCATCACCCCCGACGGCCCGCGCGGCCCGGCCGAGCGCATGGAGAAGGGAACCCCGTCCCTGGCCCGGGTGACCGGCGCGCCGGTGATCTTCGTGGGCCTGGCCGCCAAGCCCTGCATCCGCCTGGGCTCGTGGGACCGCACCGTGATCCCTCTGCCCTTCGCCAAGGCGGCCATGGTCTGGAGCGCACCGACCGCCGCCGGACGCGGGGATGATCCGGATGCGCTGGTCGAAGACTGGGCGGCGCAGCTGTCGGCGGTGACGCGGCGGGCGGAGGCGCTGGTGGGGGCGGAGCCGGACAAGGCTTGAAACGCTCGTCATCCCGGGCCGTGTGCCCGGGACCCCTTTGTCCGCCGCAGGTGCAGCAGAGTGGCGCGCCAGCGCGCCAAGGCGCCGCGCCGTCAGCTGAACCAGGGGTCCCGGGCACAAGGCCCGGGATGACGGTTGAAAGGGGGGTGGCTTGGTGGGATGTAGGCCCATGCCGCACGACCACGCCGACCACGATCACCACGACCACGATCACCACGATCATGGGCCCGGCCATGCGCACGCCCACGACCACGACCACGGCCACCACCATCACGGCCCCGGCGGCCACAGCCACGCGCCCAAGGACTTTGGCCGGGCCTTCGCGGTCGGCGCGACCCTGAACATCGGCTTCGTGGTCGCCGAGACCGTCGCCGGCCTGATGACCCACTCTCTGGCCCTGCTGGCCGACGCCGGCCACAACCTGTCGGACGTGCTGGGCCTGTTCATGGCCTGGGGCGCGGTGGTGCTGGCCAAGAAGGCGCCGGGCGGGCGCCACACCTACGGCCTGCGCAAGGGCACGATCCTGGCCTCGCTGACCAACGCCGTGGTGCTGCTGGTGGCGGTCGGGGCCATCGCCTGGGAGGCCGTGCGCCGCTTCGCCGACCCGCAGCCGATCCAGACCGGTCCGGTGATGATCGTCGCGGCCATCGGCATCGTCATCAACACCGCCACGGCCCTGATGTTCATGCGCGGCTCCAAGGACGACCTGAACATCCGCGGGGCCTTCCTGCACATGGCCGCCGACGCCGCCATCTCGGCCGGGGTGGTGGTGGCCGCCGCCGCCATGTGGGCCACGGGCTGGCTGTGGCTGGACCCGGTGGTCAGCCTGGGCATCGTCGTGGTGATCGTGCTGGGCACCTGGGGCCTGCTGCGCGACAGCCTGGACCTGGCCCTGGACGCCGCCCCGCGCGGCATCGACCCCAAGGCCGTGAGGACCTGGCTGGCTGGCCGTCCCGGCGTGATCGAGGTGCACGACCTGCACATCTGGGCGATGAGCACCACCGAGACGGCCATGACCGCCCACCTGGTGCGCCCCGAGAACCCCGACAACGACCAGTTCCTGCACGAGATCTGCGGCGACATGGCAAGACTCTTCAAGATCGGCCACGTCACCATCCAGGTCGAGAGCGGCGGCGTGGCCACCTGCCACCTGGCCGGCGCGGACGCGGTGTGAGCCTTCCCCTGTCCCTGGCCCTGTACCGGGCGGCCACCACCGCCCTGGAGCCGTTCGCGCCCCTGCTGCTGGACCGCCGCGCCAAGGCCGGCAAGGAGGACCGCGCGCGGCTGCACGAGCGGCTGGGCCGACCCAGGGTTCCCCGGCCAGACGGGCGGCTGGTCTGGCTGCACGGGGCCAGCGTCGGCGAGAGCCTGTCGATCCTGCCCCTGGTCGAGCGGCTGCGCGCCGAGCGTCCGGACGTCGCCGTGCTGGTCAGCTCCGGCACCGTCACCTCGGCCGAGCTGCTGGCCCGGCGCCTGCCGGCCGGGGCGATCCACCAGTTCCTGCCGGTCGACACGCCCGGCGGCGCGCGGCGGTTCCTCGACCACTGGCGGCCCGACCTGGCGGTGTTCGTCGAGAGCGAGCTGTGGCCCAACCTGCTGCTGACCGCCAAGGCGCGCGGCGTGAAGCTGGCCCTGGTCTCGGCCAAGCTGTCGGACAAGAGCTACGCCGGCTGGAAGGCCCGGCCGTTCGCGGCCTTCGAGCTGTTCAGCGGCTTCGACCTGATCCTGGCCCAGGACGGCCGCGCCGCCGAGCGCCTGTCCAGCCTGGGCGGGACCGTGGCCGGCGAGGCCGACCTGAAGTTCGGCGCGGCGCCGCTGCCGGTCGACGCCGCGGCCCTGGCCAGCCTGCGCGTGCGGCTCGGCGACCGACCGCTGCTGCTGGCCGCCAGCACCCATCCGGGCGAGGACGAGCGGGTGCTGGCGGCCTGGCGCGCCCTGCCCGCCCAGGGTGACGACGGGCGCCCCCGCCTGGTGATCGTCCCGCGCCATCCCGAACGCGGCCCCGCCATCGCCGACACGGTCCTGGCCCTTGGCGCCACCACCTGCCTGCGCAGCCGCGAGCCCGACGACCTGGCCGAGGTCATCGTCGCCGACACCCTGGGCGAGCTGGGCCTGTGGTACCGGCTGGCCGACCTGGCCCTGGTGGCCGGCAGCCTGGTGGAGGGGATCGGCGGCCACAATCCGCTGGAGCCGGCGCGGCTGGACTGTCCGATCGTCTCCGGCCCGCATGTCGAGAACTGGCTGACCGCCTATGCCGACCTGCGCGACGCCGAGGGCGTGGCCTTCGCCGACGCCTCGGTGCTGGGCCCGCGCCTGGCCGAGCTGCTGGCCCGGCCCGAGGCCCTGAAGCGGCAGGCGGCCGACGCCCGGGCCTTCGTCGCCCGGCGCGACGCCGAGGCCCGAGCGGGCCTGGACCGCATTCTTGCATTGCTCGACGCGGAGGCGCGGGCATGAAGCTGGCCACCCCGCGCTGGTGGTACCGCCGCGACGGCGCGCCCAGCCCGCTGACCCGGGCCCTGCTGACGCCGCTGTCGTGGCTGTGGGCCGCCCAGACCGCCCGGCGGATCGCCCGCGCCCAGCCGCGCGGCGCCGACTGCACGGTGATCTGCGTGGGCAACTTCACGGTCGGCGGGGTGGGCAAGACGCCGATCGTCCGCGAGCTGCTGCTGACCCTGACCCAGCGCGGCCGCCGCGCGCACGGCCTGTCGCGCGGCTATGGCGGCCGGCTGAAGGGGCCGCTCCAGGTCGATCCGCTGCGCCATACCGCCCGCGATGTGGGCGACGAGCCGCTGATGCTGGCCCAGGACTTCCCGATCTGGGTGTCGCGCGACCGGGTGCTGGGGGCGCGCCGGGCCGCCACGGCCGGCGCCGAGGTGGTGGTCATGGACGACGGCCACCAGAATCCCGACCTGCGCAAGACCCTGTCGCTGGTGGTGGTCGACGGCGAGACTCGCGACGACGAATGGCCGTTCGGCGACGGCAAGGTGTTCCCGGCCGGGCCGATGCGCGAGCCGCTGGCGGCCAGCCTGGCCCGCACCGACGCGGTGATCGTGCTGCTGCCGGACGACCTGCCGGCCGCCGACCCGCAGCTTCTGGCCCTGTTCGGCGACACCCCGGTGCTGATCGCCCGGCTCGAACCCGCCACCCCGCCGCCCCGGGGCCGCCAGGTCGGCTTCGCCGGCATCGGCAAGCCCTGGAAGGTGGAGCGGGCCCTGAAGGCCGCCGGCTGCCACCTGGTGGACTTCGCGCCCTATCCCGACCACGGCGACTATGACGAGGCGACCCTGAAGTTCCTCTGGGACCGGGCGCAGACCTACAGCGCCGGGCTGGTGACCACCGAGAAGGACTGGGTGCGGCTGCCGCCGGCCTGGCGCGACCGGGTGACGGCCTGGCCGGTCCGGGCCCGCTTCGAGGACGAGGCGGCGCTGGGGAAGTTGCTGGAGAGGGCGGGGCTATAGATCCTCCCCCTGTGGGGGAGGTGTCGGCGAAGCCGACGGTGGGGGGAGTAATCGGCAGGTGGCCAGATCCGCGATCTTCGACCCTAAAACTCCCCCAACCGATCGCTTCGCGATCGCCTCCCCCACAGGGGGAGGATCTATTGCTAAGCGCCCGCCTTCTTCGCGAATTTCCAGGCGCCCCGGGCGAGAACCGGCACCCGCGCCTCCATCAGCTCGGCATGGGCGCTGGCCGCCGTGCCGTCGCGCACGCGGCCGACGATGCCCTGGCAGATCCCCGCCAGGCGGAACAGGTTGTAGCTGAAGTACCAGTCCAGGTTCGGCAGGCCGTCGCGGCCGGTCAGCCGGCAGTATTGCGCTACCGCCTCCTCGATGGTCGGCACGCCGTAGGCGGTCAGGTCGGCGATCTCGGCCAGGCCGCCGCGCTGGTCGGACGGCATCACCCAGTTCATCAGGAAGTAGCTGAAGTCGGCCAGCGGGTTGCCCAGCGTCGACAGCTCCCAGTCCAGCACCGCCACCACCTTCGGCTCGGTGGGGTGCAGGATCATGTTGTCCAGGCGGTAGTCGCCATGGACGATCGAGGTGACGTCATCGGCCGGGCAGCTGGTTGGCAGAAACGCGATCAGCCGGTCCATGGCCTCGATCGTCCGGGTCTCCGAGGCCTTGTACTGCTTGGTCCAGCGGTCGATCTGGCGGGCGAAGTAGTTGCCCGGCTTGCCGTAGTCGGCCAAGCCCACGGCGGCGTAGTCGACGGTGTGCAGGGCCGCCAGGGTGGCGATCTCGGCCTCGTAGATCGCCCGGCGCTCGGCCGGCGCGTAGTCGGGCAGGGTCCCGTCCCACAGGATCCGGCCTTCGACATTGTCCATCACGTAGAAGATCGTGCCGATCACGGCCTCGTCCAGGCACAGGGCGTAGGCCTTGGCGACGGGGAAGCTCGCCTTGTTCAGGCCCGAGATCACCTTGAACTCGCGGTCGACGGCGTGGGCGCTGGGCAGCAGCTTGCCCGGCGGCTTGCGGCGCAGGACGTATTTCTTCGACGGCGTGACCAGCTGGTAGGTCGGGTTGGACTGGCCGCCCTTGAACTGGCGCACCTCCAGCGGCCCGGCATAACCCTCGACATGGGTCTCGAGCCAGGCCGCCAGCCGGGCCTCGTCGATGGCGTGGCGCGGGTCGACGGGCTTGGTCCCGGAATTCAGGTCCTGGACGGACGGTTCGGCCACGGCCATGCGCTCAAACTCCCCAACGCTTGTTTGAAAACGACATTAGAGCGTGGGGCCGCCGACGCAACCCTCTCCCGGGTCTCCGAGGCTTGAGTCGCCCCGCGAAAGGCGGCTACAATTGCCGCGTCGAAAAAGGGCCATGGACCGGACAAGGTAAGCCCGGTCGCTTCGAGCTTCGAAGAACCTGTACCCTCGCCTCACGGCTGGGACCCACGCCGAGACGACGGCGCATCGTGCGCCGCCGGCTCGGCGTGCGAGGTCCCGTTGTCGATACCGATCGAGCCCCCGTGCGCCGCGCCTCAAGCCAAGGAGAGCGCCCATGCGCCTGAACCATATCGACCTGCCCGTGCCCGACGTCGCCGCGACGCGGGCCTTCTTCGAGACCTGGCTGGGCTTCACCCACGAGCGGACCCTGGGCCAGGACGGCCTGGCCATCCTGCGCGACGAGGCCGGCCTGGTGCTGGTGCTCAGTCGCCTGCGCCGCCACGGGTCCCAGGCCTGGCCGGTCCCGTTCCACATCGGCTTCCATCTGGAGAGCCCGGCGGCCGTATCAGACCTCCAGGCCCGCATGGCGGCCGGCGGCCTCGCCGTCGACCCGCCGACGATGCAGCACGGCGCGTTCGCCTTCTACCTGACCGCGCCCGGCGACATCCTGGTGGAGGTGGCCCATCGGGGGTAGCCCCGCTCCGTTGTCATCCCGGAAGCCTCGCAGAGGCTGTCCGGGACCCAGGGGACTGGGCGAATGCGGTGCGGTTCACCTGGGTCTCGGACAAACGCTGCGCGCTTTCCGGGATGACAACGGATTGTTGCTCCCCAGTCTTCAGCCGTGCTGGCTCAGCGCCCGCCAGCCGATGTCGGTGCGGTAGAACCCGCCCTCCAGCGACACCGTGCCCAGGGCCGCATAGGCGACGTCGCGGGCCTCGTGCAGGGTCGCGCCCAGGGCGCAGACGTTCAGCACCCGACCGCCCGACGCCACCAGCCGGCCCTCGGCGTCGCGGGCGGTGCCGGCGTGGAAGATCACCGCCTCGCCGCCGAACTCGCTGTCGGCGCCCTGGATCAGGCCGCCGGTCACCGGCGCGTCGGGATAGCCCTCGGCGGCCAGCACCACGCAGATCGCCGCCTCCTCGCGCCAGACCGGCGCGGGGGCTAAGGCCAGCTCGCCCTTGGCGGCGGCCAGCAGCAGCGGGACCAGGTCGCTTTCCAGCCGCAGCATCAGGGTCTGGCACTCGGGGTCGCCGAAGCGGGCGTTGTACTCGACCAGCTTGGGGCCCTGCTCGGTCAGCATCAGCCCGGCATAGAGCACGCCGACATAGGGACAGCCCTCGGCCGCCATGCCGGCCACGGTGGGCAGGACCAGTTCGCGCCAGGCCTGTTCGACCAGGGCCGGGGTCAGCACCGGCGGCGGCGAATAGGTGCCCATGCCGCCGGTGTTGGGGCCCTCATCGCCGTCATAGGCCCGCTTGTGGTCCTGGGCCGCGCCGAACAGCACGGCGGTCTTGCCGTCGCAGATGGCGAACAGCGAGGCCTCCTCGCCGTGCATGAACTCCTCGATCACCACCCGCGCCCCGGCCGAGCCGAAGCGGCCGCCCAGCATGTCGAGCACGGCGGCGTCGGCTTGTGCCCGGTCGGCGGCGATCACCACGCCCTTGCCGGCGGCCAGGCCGTCGGCCTTGATCACGAACGGCGCCGTGAGGGTATCGAGGAAGGCGCCGGCCGAGGCCGCGTCGGTGAACACGCCGTAGGCGGCCGTCGGCAGGCCGTGGCGGGCGCAGAAGTCCTTGGTGAAGGCCTTGCTGGTCTCCAGCCGCGCGGCCTGGGCGCTGCCGCCGAAACAGGAGATGCCGGCCTTGGTCAGTTCGTCGGCCAGGCCGACCTCCAGCGCCGATTCCGGACCCACCACCACCAGGTCGGCGGCGATCTCCCGGGCCAGGGCGACCAGGCCTTCGACGTCGGTGACCTTGACGGGGCGCAGCTCGGCGACGGCGGCGATGCCCGGATTGCCCGGCGCGGCCACCAGGCGGCCGCACAGCGGCGACTGGGCGATCTTCCAGGCCAGGGCGTGCTCGCGCCCGCCCGATCCCACGAGGAGGATGTTCAGCTTTTCCATGAGGCCGGGGTGTCGCGCGGGCGAGCCGTGGGGTCAAGGCGGCTCATGCGACGCGGAAGTTATCCACAGGGTCGCGTTCGCGAAGGGGCGCGGGCTGTCGGACCCAAAGCGGTTGTCATCCCGGCCTTCGGGCCGCGCGAGCGGTCCGCCTGTCGGCGAACCCGGCGCGCAGCGCGAAGATCCGGGACCGGGGCGTGAACTCAGAGCTTGCGGCGGTCCCGGATCGGCGCTCGGCTTCGCCGAGCTTGTCCGGGATGACAGGTCCTTTTTAGCTGGGGCGAAGGGAGGATCGCCGCGTCTATCCCCGCACTTCGCCGGACAGACACAAGCCTTATCAACAACTTATACAAAAACGCACGTTTCCGATCCCCACCCTCCAGGACGGCCGCACACTATCGGCATGACCCAAGCCCAGACCCACACCCCCGCCCCGTCCATCGCCTGGTCCCAGGCGATGCAAGCCAAGCTCATGGCCGCCCTCGACGCGGCCTGGGCGAGCCTCGAACGCAGCCACGACCCGGCCGAGATCCGAAAGATCCGCGACAAGGCCAAGGCGATCGGCGACCTGGCCGCCATGGCCCGCAAGGTGGCGCTGATCGTGCCGATGGCCCGCACCGCGTGGTCTCCTGCTTCGCCGCTGTCCGCCGCGATCGCGCCGACCCTGGCCGAAGCCCTCGCGCCCGTCGCGGCTCCCATGGCCGCCCCCATGGCGGCTCAGGCCGAACACGCCCGCCGCGCGCTCGACAAGCTCAAGGGCGGACGACGCGCACGGCTGTGAGATGCGCGCTCGCCTGCTCGCAAACGGCGCGCGGGCCGCTCAGAGCCCCTTCCGGTACACCAGGAACCCCGACTTCTCGGCCACCTGGTCGTACAACCGCATGGCCGCGAGGTTGGTCTCGTGCGTCTGCCAATAGACCCGCGACGCCCCCGCCGCCCTGGCCGCGCCGTAGACCGCCTCGATCAGCGCCCGGCCCACGCCCTGGCCCCGCGCCTGCTCGGTGGTGAACAGGTCCTGCAGGTAGCAGCTGGGCTCGATCGCCGTGGTGCTGCGGTGGAACAGGTAGTGGGTCAGGCCCAGCAGCCGGCCGTCCTGCTCGGCGACCAGGGCGTGAACCGGCTCATAGGCGTCGAAGAACCGTTCCCAGGTCATGGCGGTGACCGCCGGGTCCAGGGCCGTGTCGCCCGACCGGCCGTAGAAGGCGTTGTAGCCGTCCCACAGCGGCAGCCATTGGTCGCGGTCCGCGCGGGTCACGGGACGGATCACGAGGTCGGCCATGGTCGAGGTCCTTCGGGGAAAGGTCCTCCCCTAGCCCCGCGAGCGCTACATCGCCAGCATCCAGATCGCCATGGCGACCATCATCAGGTTCTCGGTCAGGGAGACGAAGCCCAGCGGCACGTTGCTGTCGCCGCCGACGCAGGCGCATTTCAGCTCGCGCTTGTCCAGATAGACCGCCTTGAACACCGACGTCGCCCCGACCGTCCCGATGAACAGCGCCACCGGCGCCGACAGCCAGGTCAGGGCCCCGGCGATCATCAGCACCCCCGCCCCGACCTCGGCGAACGGATAGATCCGGGCGTAGGGCAGCCAGCGCTGAGCCAGCAGGTCGTAGCCCAGGAACATGGTCGAGAAGGTCTCGACGTCACGCAGCTTGAGGACCCCGAGCACGCACATGGAAAAGGCGATGAACCACTGCAGCGCGTGGGCGGTCAGCACCTGGCCGGTCATGGCGTAGCTGGCGGCCAGGGCCATCAGGGCGGTGACGGCGAACACGGCGATCACCGGCGTGTAGGTCAGGGCCTTGGGGTCGCGCACCTTCAGGCCGAAGTGGCGGCGCAGGTCGTCATAGCCGCCGATCCTGCGGCCGTCGATGAAGGCCTGGGGCGTGGTCGCCACCCCATGGGCGGCCTTGAAGACGTCGATCTCCTCGCGCGTCGTCAGCAGGTGGTCCTCGACCGCGTAGCCCTTGCGACGCAGCAGGTCCTTGGCGCGCAGGCCCCAGGGGCAGGTGTGCTGGTCGGTGACCATCCGGTGCAGGACGGCGGTCCGGGGCGAGGTCTGGGCGGGGGCGGTCATCGCGGGGGCTCCGGCTTGATCGAAAACGGATCCCCGCTCATATGGGTTCCGTACCATGGTACGGAGTCAAGGGGCGGCGAGACGATGAAGACGACGACGATCGCGGGCCTGGCCCAGGCCGGCGGGGTGGGCGTGGAGACGGTGCGCTACTACCAGCGGCGCGGCCTGCTGGCGCAGCCGCCGCGGCCCGAGGGCGGCGGTTCGGGCGGCGGGGTGCGGCGCTATGGCGAGGCCGACGTGCGCCGCCTGCGCTTCATCCGCGCAGCCCAGGCGGCCGGCTTCACCCTGGAGCAGGTGGCCGAGCTCCTGGCCCTGGACGCCGGCGACGACCACGCCCGGGCGCGCGGCCTGGCGCTGGAGCGCATCGCCGCGCTCGACGCCAGGATCGCCGAGCTGGAGGCGGCCCGCGACGCGCTCCAGCGCCTGGCCCACGCCTGCGGCGAGACCACCACGGGCCCCTGCCCGATCCTGTCGGCGTTCGAGGGGGCGTAGGGTCCAAGCCTCTCGCAAATCCCCTTCAGTTGTCATCCCGGAAAGCGCGCAGCGCTTGTCCGGGACCCAGGTGAGCCGCACCGCATCAGCCCAGTCCCCTGGGTCCCGGACAGCCCCTGCGGGGCTTCCGGGATGACAACCTTTAAGCGGCCACCGAACCTACGCCTGCAGCGCCGCCGCGACCTCGGCCAGCTGGTCCAGGCCCGAGTTCGTGCCCGCCTCGAAGCCCATTTCGACATACTGGTCGCGCACGGCCTTGGACTCGAAGGTGGTGACCATGGTCAGGGTCGTCTTGCCGCCGGCCTCCTCGAAGGTGACCTCGACCACGAAGCGCGGCGAGCCGGGCGCCTCGAAGCCGTTGGTGTAGACGATCCGCCGGTTCGGCTCGATCTCCAGGTACTCGCCGCCGAACGGCGGGCCGGGCTGGTCGCCGGGGCCGGTCATGGCGAAGTGGTAGCGGCCGCCCACCCGGAAATCCATCTCGCAGGTCGTCAGGGGCCAGCCCACCGGGCCGAACCACTTCATCACGTGTTCGGGCTTGCTGTGGGCCAGGAACAGGAGCCGGGCCGGGGCGTCGAACTGGCGGGTGATGATGATCTGGCGATCGGTTTCGGGCTCAGTCGTCATGGGAAGCCTCCTCGGCTTGCAGGGTTTTCACATAGGCCTCGAGGCGGTCGTGGCTCTGGGCCCAGAACTGGCGGTAGCCGCCGATCCACTGGTCGACGCCGGCCAGGGGACCAGCCTCCAGCCGCACGGGGCGGAACTGGGCGCTGCGACCACGCGACACCAGGCCGGCCTGCTCAAGCACCTTCAGGTGCTTGGAGATGGTCGGCTGGGCCAGGTCGAACGGCACCACCAGGTCGTTGACCGTGGCCTCGCCCAGGGCCAGCCGCGCCAGGATCGCGCGGCGGGTGGGATCGGCCAGGGCGGCGAAGACACGATCGAGTTGCTGGACCGGTGCGGACGGCATTGATCATCGCCTCATAGCTATATTACCATATGGCTATATTATGAGGACTTCGTCAACGCTTCGGCGGGTTCCAGGGACGGGGACAGGCGCATGCGCCTGTCCCCAGCCGCCAGCCGCGCCCCGTCCCCCAGCCGCGCTCCAGACAGCAAAAACCCCGCGCCGTTTCCGACGCGGGGTTTTCGAAAGCTTCGGCTGTGAAGCCGCCCTTAGGCGATCTTCTCGACCTGGCTGTATTCCAGTTCCACCGGGGTGGCGCGGCCGAAGATCGAGACGGTGACGCGCAGGCGGGCCCGCTCCTCGTCGACCTGCTCGACCGAGCCGTTGAAGCTGGCGAACGGGCCGTCGGTGACGCGGACGTTCTCGCCGACCTCGAACAGCACCACGGTCTTGGGACGCTCGACGCCCTCCTCGATCGTGCCGATGATCCGCTGGACCTCCTTTTCGGAGACCGGCTGCGGCTTGGACGCGCTGCCCAGGAAGCCGGTGACCTTCGGGGTGTTCTTGATCAGGTGGTAGGCTTCGTCCGAGAGGTTCATCTTCACCAGCACGTAGCCGGGGAAGAACTTGCGCTCGGCGTTGACCTTGCGGCCGCGACGGATCTCGACGACGTCCTCGGTCGGGACCAGGATCTCGGAGAAGCTGTCTTCCAGGCCGTGGCTCTTGGCCTGTTCGCGGATGCTCTCGGCCACCTTCTTCTCGAAGTTCGAGTAGGCGTGGACGATGTACCACTTGTGGTTCGGATTGGACGCGGTGTCGGTGCTCATGATGTTTCTTATCCCGCGGCGATCTTGAGGAGCAGGTTGGCGCCCAACCCCAGGATCCAGTCGGCGAAGGTGAAGAACAGCGAGGCCAGCACCACCATGATGAAGACCATCACCGAGGTGATCCAGGTCTCCTTGCGGGTGGTCCAGGTGATCTTGCGGGTTTCGGCGCGGACTTCCTGCGCGAAGCGGACCGGGTTGATCGGCTTCTTCGGCGGGGCCGGAGCCTTGGCGGCGGCGGTCGCCGCCTGAGCGGAAGGCGCGAGCGCCGCGGCCGTCTTCGCGGCGCGGTTCTTGATCGCAGACGGGCTAGAACCCGGTTTCCTGGCCATGACTTAAGAGGCTCGCGACTTTCGATAGGTCAGCCCGAAAACCGGGTGACCGATGACATATAGTGGCAGGAGTGGAGGGACTCGAACCCACGACCCTCGGTTTTGGAGACCGATGCTCTACCAGCTGAGCTACACTCCTGCGGAACCGCGATCCCCTTAGCGGAGATTCCGGCTTTCCGGCAATGAACATCGCGCCGGTAGGCTCTTTGAAGCCCGCCAGCGCGTTGGTCTCATCGCCAGAGCCGCGTCGTTTAGCAGGGTCGTTCGAGCCCGGCAAGCGGCCGGCGCACGATCCGCGCATTCGGTCGCTCCGGCCTGGGCGCTCCCCCGGGCGCTCCAGGGTCAGGGCGCCTGCAAGGATCAGCCACCGGCGCGGCGCGTTAGGCCTCTGCGCGCGTCGAAACCCGGAGGAATCGCCCATGCCGACAATCACCAGCCACGACCAGGGCCGGCCGTCCAACCGCGAGGTGGAGAACGAGAACCAGCGCCCCGCCCCAGAAGCGAACAACGGGGACGCGAACAACCGAAGCGCCGATCAAGGCAAGGCTCCGCGTCCCGCGACGGAGCCCCGCGGCGCGGAGGGCAGTTCGGACTCGCCGAAGACCCGGACGGATCCGGGCTCCGGCGAAGCCTGAGTCGTCAGCCGACCTTTTCCGCCGCCGGCGCGGCGGCCGGGGTGAGGGCGGCGCATTGGATGTTCAGGTACGACCACTTCACGTCCGCGAGCTTGCGGCCGCACTGGGTGTTTTCCCCCAGGTCGCGCCCTTGAAGGGAGATCGCCACGCCCTTGGTGGGATCCGGCGCCGGGCTGGCGCTGGAGACGTCGTAGTAGCCGCCGCCGGGGCCGCGAACCACCAGGCAGGACGTCGATTCCACCGGCCGCACGCAGCCGGAGGCGGTGACCGCCTTGCCCTCGAGGGAAACCTGTTGTGTCGTCTGACCGGTGTTGCCGGTTTCCTGCCCGCAGGCAGCTACGCTTAACGCTAACAGACTGGCCGCCGCGGCGGCCTTTACGAACCTTACCCGCATACGTTCCTCCGTATCATTGGCCGCCGCGCCGTTGTCTGACGTGGAAGCAAGCGGAAGAGTGCGCCCCGTTTGGGGAGGCGGCAATCACAATTTTGACACGGTTCAAAAAACAGGCGCCCGCCATTTTGACGCTTTTGGGGAAGATTTTCTCAAAGCCCTTTCAGACCAGCAAAGTTGACATCGGGCCGGGTGTGCTCACATGAGACGCAGTCGCTTCAGGGCCGTTGCGGCGCCATCTCAGAATTCCGCGGTTCGCCGCGCGTCCAGGACTTGAAACGATACTATGACGGCCATCGAAACCACCGCGCCCGCGCCCGTAAAGGAAGCCGCCTGGCACACCGAGACCGTGCTGTGGGTCAAGCACTGGACGGACCGCCTGTTCAGCTTCGCCATCACCCGTCCGGCCAGCTTCCGCTTCCGCTCGGGCGAGTTCGTGATGATCGGCCTGCCGCCCCGCGAGGAGCTGGGCGAGAAGAAGCCGATCCTGCGCGCCTATTCGATCGGCTCGCCCCACTTCGCCGAGGAGCTGGAGTTCTTCTCGATCAAGGTCCCGGACGGCCCCCTGACCTCGCGCCTGCAGCAGATCCAGCAGGGCGACCAGGTGCTGCTGGGCAAGAAGCCGACCGGCACCCTGGTGCTGGACGCCGTCCGCCCGGGCAAGCGCCTGTTCCTGTTCGGCACCGGCACGGGCCTGGCGCCCTGGCTGTCGGTGGCCCGCGACCCCGACGCCTACAGCCGCTTCGAGCAGGTGATCGTCGCCCACGGCGTGCGCGAGGTGCAGGAACTGGCCTATCGTGACCTGTTCACCGCCGAGATCCACGACGACCCGCTGGTCGGCGACGAGGCCAAGGCCCAGCTGGTCTACTATCCCACCGTCACCCGCGAGCCGTTCGAGCGCCAGGGCCGGTTCACCGACCTGATCACCTCGGGCCGGCTGTTCGCCGACCTCGGCCTGGAGCAGGTGAAGTTCGACCCCGAGCACGACCGCGCCATGCTCTGCGGCTCGATGGCGATGATCAAGGACACCGCCGCCCTGCTGGAGGCCCACGGCCTGACCGAGGGCTCCAACGCCGAGCCGGGCGACTTCGTCATCGAGCGGGCGTTCGTGGGCTGACCCACCGACGGGGACAGGCGCCTGCGCCTGTCCCCAATTGAGTCCTAGACCCCCAGCCGCTTGAACGTGCGCTCCCAGCGCATGTGGCTGACCAGGGTCCAGGGCTTGAGCACGCTGGCGCCGGGGCTCATCGAGCCCACCACCAGCTCGGCGCGGCCCACCAGGTCGTCGGCCGGCACGTAGCCCATGCCCAGTTCCGGCGGCAGATAGGCGTCCAGCGCGGTGTCCCAGCCGCAGGCCGACTGGCCCACGGGGATCGGGCCGGCGTCGAAGCGGCTGTCCAGGCTGTTGTCGCGATTGTCGCCCATCACGAAGAAGCAGCCCCGCGGCACCGTATAGACCCCGGTATTGGCCCCCGGCGTGCCCGAGCCCCAGCCGTGGGTCTGGTAGGTCCGGCCGCCGGGCAGGGTCTCCTGGAACCGGCCGACCGGGATCGGTTCGCCGAACGGGGCCTCGACCTCGGTCGACAGCCATTGCCGGCCCACCGGCCGGTCGTTGATGCGCAACACGCCCTCGACCACCTGGACCTTGTCGCCCGGCAAGCCGATCAGCCGCTTGATGATGTCGGTGCGGCCGTCGTTGGGCTTCTTGAACACCACGATGTCGCCGCGCGCGGGCGCCTGGCCCAGCAGGCGGCCCTGCGGCAGCGGCGGGCTGAACGGCATCGAATGCCGGCTCCAGCCGTACGGGTATTTGCTGACCAGGATGTAGTCGCCGACCTGCAGGGTGGGCTCCATCGAGGCGGACGGAATGGTGAAGGGCTGGCACAGCACCACCCGCGGCACCAGCACGATGGCCAGGGTCAGGAGGATGGTCCTCAGCCAGCCGCGAAGGCCGGTGTCGCTGTCGGAATCGCGTCGGGTCGTCACGAAAACCTCCTCGGGACCGGCCCAGGCCGGCTATCGGAAAAACCATAACAGCGCGGCCGCGCGACGCGCGTTACAAATGGCTCATGGTCGGGAGCGGCATCTTGGGAGTCTTGCGGGCGTGAGCGGCGACGAACTTCAACGGAAGAACCTGACGGTCGCCGAGGCGCGCGCCCGGATGCTGGCCGGCGCCGGGCGGCTGGGGGTCGAGGAGGTGGTCCTGGCCAAGGCCCTGGGCCGGGTGCTGGCCGCTCCTGTCGTCGCCGACCGCCACCAGCCGCCGTTCGACGCCTCGGCCATGGACGGCTGGGCGATCCGCCGCGCCGACCTCGCCCCCGGGGCGCGCTTCTGGGTCGCCGGCGAGAGCGCCGCGGGCCAGGCCTACGCCCGTCCCGTCGAGGCCGGCCAGGCGGTGCGGATCTTCACCGGCGCCCCCGTGCCGCCGGGCGCCGACCTGGTGGTGATCCAGGAGAACGCCGCGCGCGACGGCGACACCGTGGCCTTCACGATCGACCGCGACCCGCCGCCCGGCAACATCCGCCCGGCCGGCGGCGACTTTCGGTCCGGCGACACGCTGCTGGCGGAGGGCGCGCGCCTGGACGCCTGGCGGCTGGCCCTGGCCGCCGCGGCGGGCTGGCCCAGCCTCGACGTCGCGGTCCGGCCGCGCGTCGCCATCCTGGCCACCGGCGACGAGCTGGTGCCGCCCGGCTATGTACCCGCCCCCGACCAGATCTTCGAGTCCGGCTCGTTCGCCCTGGCGGCCCTGGTCGAGGCCTGGGGCGGCCAGGCGACGCGGCTGAAGGCCCAGGCCGACGACCGGGACGCCATCGCCGCCGCCGTCGCCGACGCCCCGTTCGACCTGCTGGTCACGGTCGGCGGAGCCTCGGTCGGCGACCACGACCTGGTCAAGCCCGCGCTGGAGACCCTGGGCCTGGACCTGCGCGTCCAGACCGTCGCGGTGCGCCCCGGCAAGCCGACCTGGTTCGGGACCCTGGACGTCAACGGCGCGGGCGACCGCCGCGTGCTGGGCCTGCCCGGCAACCCGGCCTCGGCCCTGGTCTGCGCCGAGCTGTTCCTGCGCCCGCTGCTGGCGGCCCTGACCGGCGCGGATCCCGCCCTGCCGATCACCGCCGGCGTCCTGGCCCAGCCCCTGCCCGCCAACGGTCCGCGCGAACACTGGATGCGCGCCGCCTGCGCCGTCGACGCCGAGGGTCGGGTCCAGGTCACGCCCTTTCCCGACCAGGATTCCTCGCTGATCGGCGTGTTCTCCCGCGCCGACTGCCTGGTGATGCGCCCGGCCGGCGCGCCGGCGGCGGGCGCGGGCGAGGTAGTCCAGCTGCTGCCGCTGGCGCGCGGCTGATCGGCCTCGCCACGCGACGACGCACGCGCAGCGTGCTAAGTCCCGCGCGAAGCGGCCTGCGGCGGCCGCGGCGGGAGTTTGCGTTCATGGGTCGTATGGGCAAGATCGCGGCGCACATGGTGCTGGCCGTCATGGCCATGCTGCTGGCCCAGGCGCTGACGTCCGGCGCCGCGCCCTTCACCCTGTCGGGCCTGGCCCTCGCCGCCCTGTTCGCGGGCGCGGCCCTGGCGGTCGAGATCCTGTTCCAGGTCGAGCGCTCGCCCTGGCGGTTCTTCGCGGCCAGCGACGGCCTGCGCCTGGCGCGTTCGGCCCTGCTGTCGGTCCTGACCTTCGCCCTGATCGCCCGCCTGGCCGACGTGCGCCAGCCGGGCGGCCTGCGCACCCTGGCCGTCGCCTTCCTGCTGCAGACCGCCCTGCTGGCCGGCCTGCGGATCGTGCGCCGCGCTGTGCACGAGAAGGCGCTGGTCGACGCCCTGACCCGCCTGCGTCCCGCCCCCGCCTCGCCCGCCCTGCCCCGCCTGCTGATCGTCGGCTCGGCCAACCAGGCCGAGGCCTTCTTGCGCGCCCCCGCCGCCCTGGGCGAGCGCTACGCCCCGGTCGGCGTCCTGACCCCCGAGGCCCGCGAGACCGGCGACGAGCTGGGCGGCGTCTGCATCCTGGGGGCCATCGACGACTTCGACGCGGTCATGGCCCAGTTGCGTGACGGCGGCCTGCAGCCCTCGGCCCTGCTGTTCCTGACCGATGGCCCGCTCAGCGCGTTCGGGGCCGAGCGCCTGGGCCGGCTGAAGACCGAGGGCGTGCGCCTGCTGCGCCGCCAGGGCCTGGTCGACATGGGCTCGCAGGGCGCCGCGGCCCTGCGCGAGATCAGCCTGGAGGAGCTGCTGAGCCGCGCCCCGGTGCGGCTGGATCCCGAGCCGGTCCGTGCCCTGGTGGCCGGCAAGCGGGTGCTGGTCACCGGGGCCGGCGGCAGCATCGGCTCCGAACTGGCCCGCCAGATCGCCGCCAGCGGTCCCGCCCAACTGGTTCTACTCGACGCCGCCGAGGCCAACCTGTTCCACATCGACCGCGAGCTGGGCGAGGCCTGGCCCCGGCTGCCGCGCCGCGACGTGCTGTGCGACGTGCGCGACGCCGCCCGGCTGGACCTGGTGTTCGCCGCCGAGAAGCCCGAGCTGGTCTTCCACGCCGCCGCCCTCAAGCACGTGACCCTGGTCGAGAACCACCCCTGCGAGGGCGTGCGCACCAACGTGCTGGGCAGCCGCAACGTCGCCGCCGCCGCCCGGGCCTGCGGCGCGGCCCACCTGGCGCTGATCTCCACCGACAAGGCCGTGGCCCCGGCCAGCGTGATGGGCGCGACCAAGCGCCTCGCCGAGGCCGTGGTCCGCCAGTTCGCCAAGGCTCCCGACGGCGGCGGGGCCGAGACCCGGGTCAGCGTCGTGCGGTTCGGCAACGTGCTGGGCTCGGCCGGCTCGGTGGTGCCGATCTTCCAGCACCAGATCGCCCGCGGCGGCCCGGTCACCCTGACCGACGCCGAGGTCGAGCGCTACTTCATGACCATCCCCGAGGCCGTGCAGCTGGTGCTGCGGGCGGTGGCCCTGTCGGCCGGCGACGTGGAGCCCCCCAACGGCGTCCTGACGCTAGAGATGGGCGAGCCGGTCAAGATCATCGACCTGGCCCGGCGGATGATCGAGCTGCAGGGCCTGGTCCCCGAGCGTGACATCGAGATCAAGATCACCGGCCTGCGCCCCGGCGAGAAGCTGACCGAGGCCCTGGTCGACGTCAACGAAGTCGCCCGCCCCAAGGCCGACGGGATCACCGAGGCCGCGCCGCTGGCCCCGCTGCCGCCGATCGCGCCCGAAGCCCTGGCCGCCCTGGAAGCCGCAGCCCTGGCCGGCGACGAATTCGCCGTGCGCGCCCAGCTGTTCGCCCTGGTCGAGACCTTGCGAACCGTCCCGGCTGTCGAGAAGCCCGCCGCCGGCAAGACCGGCGGGGTCAAGGCCGCCGCGGCCCGGACACAGGCCTGACCCGAAACCGCCGCCGTCGTCGCCTATGAGGCGAGCGGGGAAGCCAGAATCAGCCTCCCATGCTCTGTCTGCCACGCTTGGAAATGGCGGGCCGTCTCACCTTTTGGGACGTCAGTGGGCGTCGGCGGGAACCTGGATGTTCGAACAGACGGTGGACGTCACCCGCCTGGATGGATTCGTTCGTTACACGCGCGGGATCGTCCGCGCCCGCCTGGTCCTGGTCGCGCTGTTCGTGGGTCTGCTGGCGATCTACACGCCGATGCGCATGACCCTGTTCGGCCTGGTCGAGCTGGGCGTCTACGCCGCCCTGCTGCTAGCCACCGAGGCGGCCGTGCGCCATCCCGACCCGGTCGCGGCCTTCCGCCGGCTGCGCTGGCAATCGATCGGCCTGGTCTTCCTGCTGTCGGTCAACGCCTGCGCCCTGGCCGTGAAGATCCGGCTGATCGGTCAGCCGCTCACGCGGGTGGAGGCCGCCCTGCTGGCCATCTGCGTGCTGCTGTTCGCCGCCCTGCGCGTGCACACCGGCAAGATCAGCTACCTCACCGCCGTCGCGCCGCCGGTGGCCACCCTGCTGTGGATCGCCTTTGACCCAGGCACGCCGTTGGCCGCCAACCACTTCGAGGCCGCCATGGCGCTGTTCGTCGTCGCCGTCCTGAGCGCCACCTGGCGCCAGCAGACCACCGACCGCGCCCTGGCCCAGGCCCTGCGCGACCTGGCCCGCAAGAACGCCGACCTCACCGAGGCCGTGGCCGAGGCCAAGGCCGCCAGCCGCGCCAAGTCCGACCTGCTGGCCGTCGCCAGCCACGAGATCCGCACCCCGCTGAACGCCGTGCTCGGCTTCGCCCACGCCCTGCGCCGCGACACCTTCCTGACCCCGATCCAGGCCGACCTGGCCCAGGGCGTGATCGAGGGCGGCGCCCAGCTGACCCGCCTGCTCGATACGGTGCTGGACCTGACCAAGGTCCAGGCCGGCCAGGCGGCCCTGACCCTGACGCCAGTGGACCTGCGCCGCCTGGTCCGCACGGTGGTGCGGGTGTGGAGCGCCCACGCCCAGGCCGTCGGCGTGCTGCTGAGCTTCGAGGACGCCGATCCCGACCTGGCCTATGGCGTGCTGGCCGACGAGGCCAAGCTGGAACAGACCCTGGTCAACCTGGTCTCCAACGGGCTGAAGGCCTCGCCGTCGGGCGGGACGGTGGTGGTGCGGCTGGCCGGCATGGTCAGCGACCAGACCCTGACCGCCCTGGTCGAGGTCCACGACAGCGGGGCGCTGGTGCCGCCGGCAGACCGCGCGCGGATGTTCGAGGCCTTCGACCAGACCGGGCGCGGCAAGAGCCTGGGCGGCAGCGGGCTGGGCCTGTCGATCTGCGCCGCCAACCTGGCCCTGATGGGCGGCGAGGTCGGGGTGGAGGACCTTCCCAAGGACGACGGCCCGCCCGGCAAGGCCCCCCGGCGCGGCGCGGTGTTCTGGTTCGCCTTCGAGGCGCCGGCGCTGGCCGCCCCGGCGGTGGACGCCGCGGCCGAAGCGTTGGTGGCCGCCCCGATCCGGGTGCTGGCGGCCGAGGACAACCCCGCCAACCGCCGGGTCCTGGCCGCCCTGCTGGCCGCCTCGCCGATCGAGCTGGTGTTCGCCGAGGACGGCGCCCAGGCGATCGACGCCTGGCGGGCCGAGGCCTTCGACCTGGTGCTGATGGACGTCAACATGCCGGTGCTGGACGGGGTGGCGGCCGTGGCGCGGATCCGCCAACTGGAGACCGCCGCGACCACCGAGCCCCGTCCCCGCACCCCGATCTGGATGCTGACCGCCAACGTCTTCGACGACGACGTGGCCCGCTATCGAGCCGACGGGGCCGACGGCGTGCTGCGCAAGCCGATCGACACCGTGGCCCTGTTCGCCCTGCTGGCGCGGGTGGCGGAGGCCAAGGCGGGGACCGAACGGCGCGTGACCGCTTAGGACCGCTTAGGACGGATGGCGGGCGTGGGGGGCAGTAACAGGGCCCAAGACGCCGACAGCCCCGGCCTTTCGGCCCGAGGCTGTCGCGCCGTTCAATGCTGAGCAGCTTTACGCCGCGTCCAGGTCCAGCGAATACCCCGCCGACCGCACCGTGCGGATCGGGTCGCCGTCCACGTCGCCGTTCAGCGCCTTGCGCAGGCGGCCGATGTGGACGTCCACCGTCCGCGCCTCGACATAGACGTCCGAGCCCCAGACCGCGTCCAGCAGCTGTTCGCGGCTGAACACCCGGCCCGGGTGCTGCATCAGGTAGTCGAGCAGGCGGAACTCGGTGGGGCCCAGGTGGACCTCCTTGCCCTGGCGCTTCACGCGGTGGGCGACGCGGTCGATGACGATGTCGCCGACCGTGATGCGGTCGTCGGCCAGGCCCGGGCGGATGCGGCGCAGGACGGCGCGGACCCGAGCGGTCAGCTCGATCATCGAGAACGGCTTGACCACATAGTCGTCGGCCCCGGTGTCGAGGCCGCGGATGCGGTCGCTCTCCTCGCCGCGCGCCGTCAGCATGATGATCGGCACGTTGCGAGTCTCGGAGCGGCCGCGCAGGCGGCGGCAGACCTCGATGCCGGAGACCTTGGGCAGCATCCAGTCGAGGATCACCAGGTCGGGGGCGCGCTCGGAGGCCATGGTCAGGGCCTCTTCGCCGTCGCCGGCCACGCCGACCACATAGCCTTCCTTGTCGAGGTTGTAGTGCAGCAGGGTGGCCAGGGCGTCTTCGTCTTCGACCACCAGAACGTACGGAGTCACTTTGCGCTGGCCTCTTGCTTAGTTCGACAGCTCGAGCTTGGGCCGTTGGGAGATGATCTCCTCGCCGGTCAGCTCGAAATGGATGATCTCGGCGATGTTGGTGGCGTGGTCGCCAATGCGCTCGAGGTTCTTGGCCACGAACAGCAGGTGGGCGCACGGATTGATCGTCCGGGGGTCGCCCATCATGTAGGTCAGCAGTTCGCGGAAGATGGCGTTGTAGTGCTCGTCGACCTCCTCGTCGCGGCCCCACACGCCGATGGCGCGCGGCAGGTCCGAGGCGGTGTAGGCGTCCAGCACGTCCTTCAGCCGGCCCTGGACCAGGCGGCCCATCCGCTCGATCGAGCGGGTCAGGGCGCTCATCGGGTCGGCCTCGGTCAGGATCAGGGCGCGCTTGCCGATGTTCTTGGCCATGTCGCCGCAGCGTTCCAGGCTCATCGAGATCTTAAGGGCGGCCACGGCGTGGCGCAGGTCCACGGCCATCGGCTGGCGCAGGGCGATCAGCCGGAAGGCCTTGCGCTCGATCTCGGCCTGCAGGATGTCGAGCCGCTCGTCGCGGGCCACCACCTGCTGGGCCAGGGGCGCGTCGCGGCGGGCGATGCAGTCGATGGCGTCGGCGACCTGGGCCTCGGCCAGGCCGCCCATGCGGGTGACCTCGGCCGTGAGGTGGTTCAGCTCTTCGCCGTAGGATTTGACGGTATGTTCGGTCATCGCTTCTGATCCTGCCGGCTAGCCGAAGCGGCCGGTGATGTAATCTTGCGTGCGGGTGTCGCGAGGATTGGTGAACATCTCCTCGGTCGGACCGCTCTCGACCAGCTTGCCCAGGTGGAAGAAGGCGGTCTTCTGCGAGACGCGGGCGGCCTGGGCCATCGAGTGGGTGACGATGACGATGCAGAACTGGCTGCGCAGCTCGTCGATCAGTTCCTCGATCTTGGCGGTGGCGATCGGGTCGAGGGCCGAGCAGGGCTCGTCCATCAGGATCACTTCCGGCGAGACGGCGATGGCGCGGGCGATGACCAGGCGCTGCTGCTGGCCGCCGGACAGGCCGGTGCCGGCCTGGTGCAGGCGGTCGGCGACCTCGTTCCACAGGCCGGCCTTCTTCAGGCTGGCCTCGACGATGGCCTCCAGCTCGGCCTTGCCGGTGGCCAGGCCGTGGATCTTGGGCCCGTAGGCGACGTTCTCGAAGATGGTCTTGGGGAACGGGTTGGGCTTCTGGAACACCATGCCGACCCGCGCGCGCAGCACCACCGGGTCGACGCTCTTGGCGTTGACGTCGTCGCCGTCGATCTCGATCGAGCCCTGGACCTTGGCCGAGGGGATGGTGTCGTTCATCCGGTTGATGCAGCGCAGGAAGGTCGACTTGCCGCAGCCCGACGGGCCGATGAAGGCGGTGACCGACTTGGCCGGCACGTCCAGGCTGACGTCGAACAGGGCCTGCTTCTCGCCGTAGAAGACGTTGACGTCGCGGGCCCGGATCTTGAACTCGCTGGTCGTCACCTGGCCGTGGCCGGCGGGGATGGCGGCGGCGAGGGCCGGAGCCCCACCTTGATGATGGGAGGCGGCGATCGTGTCGTCGCGGTTTTCGGTCGGCATGGCGTGGCCCTTGAAAAGGGGAAAGGCGAGAGGGTTCAGGGTCATATGGGGGCCTACCAGCGGCGTTCGAAGCGGCGGCGCAGGATCACCGCGGCGGCGTTCATGACGATCATGAACACCAGCAGCACGATGATGGCGGCGGCGGTGCGTTCGTGGAAGGCGCGCTCCGAGGCGTTCTCCCAGATGAACACCTGGACCGGCAGCACGGTGGCCGAGCTGGTGAAGCTTTCCGGCGCGCCGGGCACGAAGGCGACCATGCCGATCATCAAGAGCGGCGCGGTCTCGCCCAGGGCGTGGGCCAGCGACAGGATGGCGCCGGTCATCACCCCGGGCATGGCCAGCGGCAGCACATGGTGGAAGACGGTCTGGGCCTTGGAGGCGCCGACGCCCAGGGCGGCTTCGCGGATCGACGGCGGCACCGCCTTCAGCGAGCTGCGGGTGGCGATGATCACGGTCGGCAGGGCCATCAGGGCCAGGACCAGCCCGCCGACCAGCGGCGAGCCGCGCGGCACGTGCAGCCAGTTGATGAACAGGGCCAGGCCCAGCAGGCCGTAGACAATCGACGGCACGGCGGCCAGGTTGTTGATGTTGACCTCGATGACGTCGGTCCAGCGGTTCTTCGGGGCGAATTCCTCGAGATAGACCGCGGCCATCACCCCCACCGGGATGGCGATCAGGGCGGTGATGACCAGCATCATGGTCGAGCCGATCACCGCGCCCCAGACGCCGGCCTGCTCGGGCTCGGTCGAGTCGGAATTGGTGAAGAACTTGGTGTTGAAGCCGGTCTTGACCGTGCCGTCCATCTTCAGGCGGTCCAGCCAGTCCAGTTGCTGGTTGTCGAGCTTGCGGTCGCCCTCGGCGGTCGCGCGCTTGATCTCGCCCTTGTAGTAGAGGTCGGCGTCGGCCTTGACCGAGCCGGTGACATCGACGGTCTTGCCGATCAGCGAATGGTCCTTCTTGACCATCTGCAGCAGCTGGTTGCCGAAGTCGCGCGAGACCAGGTCCTGGACCTTGCTGGACACCGTGCCCAGGTCGTCGTCCTGCACGCCCAGCTTCTTCATCAGGGCCTCGGCGACGATGTAGTCGTAATTGACCCCTTCCAGGGCGCTGGTGTCGATGCGTTCGGGGTTCAGATAGACCGGCACGGTCAGGGTGTGGGTCTCGAAGGTCGAGTAGCCCTGGGCGACGATGCGGCCGACCAGCACGACCAGGAAGATCATGGCGACGACGATCGCCGCGACGCCCTGGGCCCGGAACAGCTTTTCGGAGCGGTGGCGCTTCTTCAGCAGGGCGTCGCGGGCCGACAGGCTCGGACGGGCCGGCGCGCCGGGGGCCTTGCCCGTGGGGAGGGACGCGTCAGTCATATTGTTCCCGGTACTTCTGGACGATGCGCAGAGCGATGATGTTGAGGCAGAGGGTGACCACGAACAGGGTCAGGCCCAGACCGAAGGCCGACAGGGTCTTGGGGCTGTCGAACTCCTGGTCGCCGGTCAGCAGGGTGACGATCTGGACGGTCACGGTGGTGACGGTGTCCAGCGGGTTGGCGGTCAGCTTGGCCTGCAGGCCGGCGGCCATGGTGACGATCATGGTCTCGCCCACCGCGCGGGACACGGCCAGCAGCATGGCGGCCATGATGCCCGGCAGGGCGGCGGGCAGGACCACCTTCTTGACGGTCTCGGACTTGGTCGCGCCCATGGCGTAGCTGCCGTCGCGCAGGCTCTGGGGCACGGCGTTGATGATGTCGTCCGACAGCGAGGACACGAAGGGGATCAGCATGATGCCCATCACCACCCCGGCCACCAGGGCCATCTGGTTCTGGACCTGCATCAGGTACTGGGCGAGGTTGTCCAGCGGACCGCCCGCCAGCTGCTCGCCGATGCCGTTGAAGAAGGCGCGGAAGATCGGGCCGACGGTCAGGGCGGCGAAGAAGCCGTAGACCACGGTCGGCACGCCGGCCAGGATCTCCAGCAGCGGCTTGATCGTCGAGCGCAGGCCGCGATTGGCGTATTCCGACAGGTAGATCGCCGAGTAGAGGCCGACCGGGGCCGCCACCAGCATGGCGATCATCATGACCAGGAAGGTGCCGGCGAACAGCGGCACCGCGCCGAACGCCCCCGACGAGGCCACCTGGTCGGCGCGCATGGCGATCTGCGGGGCCCACTCGGTGCCGAACAGGAAGCTGAGCGGCGAGACGCTCTCGAAGAACCGCCAGCTTTCGTAGATCAGCGACATGACGATGCCGAGCGTCGTCAGGACGGCGGCGACCGAGCAGGCGACCAGCACGCCGGCGATCCAGCCCTCGACCCGGTTGCGGGCGCGGAATTCGGTGTTGATGCGCGGGGTGGCCAGCAGGAACCCGGCCAGGGCCAGCAGGCCGGCCAGGCCCAGGACCGAATAGCTGACGATGCCGTCGATGCGCTTGGCCTCGACCACCTTGGCGTCGAAGGCCGCCTTCAGCGGGCCCTCATAGGCCACCTCGCTGGGAGCCTGGCCGACGGCGACGGCGCTGACGTCGCTGAAGAACACGTCTTGTCGATCAGGGGTCAGGGCTTGGACAACGGCCGGGCGCTGGGCCTGCAGCATGGCGTCCTCGACCCGGCCGCCGAAGGCCGCGCCCAGCAGCAGCAGCAGCGCCGCCGGGGCGCCGGCCCACAGGGCGGCGTAAAGGCCGTAATAGTTCGGCAGCGAGTGGAGCTTGGCCGTGGAGCCGCCGGACGACTTCAACGCCCGGCTTCGGCCGGCCATGAACGCCGCGCCGGAGAACAGGGCGAGGAAAAGGAGCGAGAGCCAGGTCAGCATGCGTGCGGCGGGGTCTTGCGCGAAGGATGCGATGCCGGCGCCCAACGCGCCGTACCGCCCGCGCCGATCTATGCCGTGCGGGCGCCGACCTTATGCGACGGTTTGGCGACAGTTTTACGACAGCGGCCAGAGCCTTGAAATAACTAGGCTTTAGAGCGCGGTGGATTCCGTCCGCGCCATCGGGAAGTAGACCCCGAACGCCGCGCCCTCGCCCTGCACGCTCTCCACCGTCATGCCGCCGCGGTGGCGGTTCATGATGTGCTTGACGATGGCCAGGCCCAGGCCCGTGCCCGAGCGCTCGCCGCTCTTCTGGCCCTCGACCCGGTAGAAGCGCTCGGTCAGGCGCGGCAGGTGCTCGCGGGCCAGGCCCGGCCCCCGGTCGCTGACCCGCAGCGAGGCGTAGCGTTCGTCGAGGGCGTGGTCGGGGGTCAGCAGCGACATCCGCGCCGCGCCGGGGTCGCGCGGGGCGGCGGCCATGTCGGCGGTCAGGCCCGAGAAGATCTCCACCCGCACCACGCCGTCGCGCGGCGTGTACTTGATGGCGTTGTCGACCAGGTTCTGGATCACCTGGACGATCTGGTCGCGGTCGCCCTCGACCACCGCCGCGCCGCGCGGCGGCAGGACGGGGTCGAAGGCCACGGCCTTCTCCTTGGCCTGGGGGGCCAGGGCGTCCAGAACGTCGATCGTGGCCATGGCCAGGTCGACCTGGCCCAGCGGGGCGATGTGCTCGTTGAGCTCGATCCGCGACAGGCTCATCAGGTCGTCGATCAGCCGCGCCATGCGCTCGGCCTGGGCCTGCATGATGCCCAGGAACTTGTCGCGCGCCCCGACATCGTCCTTGGCGTGGCCGCGCAGGGTCTCGATGAAGCCCGACAGCGAGGCCAGGGGCGTGCGCAGCTCGTGGCTGGCGTTGGCCAGGAAGTCGGCCCGGGTCCGCTCGCTGCGGCGGGCGTCGGTCTCGTCGCTGAGCACCAGCAGCGCCAGGCGCGAGCCGCGCTCGTCGAGGCCCAGCGGCGCGCAGTGCGCCGCCCATTCGCGTCCCTGGGCCCCGCCGCCCACATAGTCCACCGAGCGCCGCACGCCGCCGAACAGGCTTTCGTCCACCGCCTCCAGCACCTGCGGGCTGCGCAGGGCCGAGACCAGCAGTCCGCCGCGCGGCTGCAGCTTGAACAGCTCGCGGGCCGCGGCGTTGGCGAACACGAATCGCCGGCCGGTCAGGTCGTCAGCCTCCTCGGCGGCGATGACCATCAGCGGGTCGGGCAGGGTCTCGAGAATCAGGCCGAACGGCGGCGTCTGGTCCAGCGCGGCCGCGACCGCGACCGGGGCGGCCGGGCCGGCCGGGCGGTTCAGCGTCCGGCGGACTAGAGCGTAGCCGACGCCGCCGCTGACCAGGGCCAGGGGAATCGCCGCCGCGGCGTTCGCCCCGCCCGTCGCCGCCAGGCCCAGCAGGGCCGCGGGCCCGGCCAGCACCGCGCCCCAGACGGCCAGGGGCGTGCTGGCGGCTCCGTCGGAACGGGCAGACGAAGACGGCGAGGCCATCGGCATGCGGCAGTCTCGGTTCTGGCGAAGGGAGGGATTCGGCGAACCAGATATGGCGCCCTGGGAAGGCTTGCGATAGACCGTCAAACGCCTCGTGGCGCGACGTTGTCGGAAAGCACCGCAATTTCGCCGCAACGTGCCGCAATCTGGGGTCTGGGATTATCTCTAAGGTGTCGTTCGGAATGCAGCGCAAGGTCCTGGTCGCGACGGTCGCAACCGCTCCTCTCCTGGCCATGGCGTTCGGCGCTTATGCTGAGACGGTCATCAACACGGCGCGTACGACGCCGATCGCCACGGCGACGGCGACGTCCGCCGGCGCGGCCGACGACGTGAAGGTCGACACGGGCGGGGGCATCACGCTGACCACGGCGGGCCCGCTGGTCACCCTCAACAGCAACAACAAGGTCACCCTGGGCGGCAACGGCCTGACCACGGTGGGCGTCGACAATTCGACCGGCGTGCTGATCCAGGGCGGCACGACCGGCTCGGTGACCAACAACGCCGCCATCAGCCTGACCGAGGACTACACCCCGACCGACACCGACAGCGACGGCGACGTGGATGGCCCGTTCGCCAAGGGCTCCAACCGCTACGGCGTCCGCCTGACCGGCCCCGGCGTGTTCACCGGCGACATCGTCCAGGGCTCGACCGGCTCGATCGCCATCGAAGGCAACAATTCGGCCGGCATTTCGCTGGAGAGCGGCCTGGTCGGCAACCTGACCACCGCCGGTTCGATCAGCGTGCTCGGCGACAACACCTACGGCGTCCATGTCGCCGGCCCGGTGACCGGCAAGGTGACGATCAACGGCGCCACGACCGTGACCGGCCTGAACGCCACCGGCGTGGCGGTCGACGGCAATGTCAGCGGCGCCTTCGCCCTCCAGGGCGCCGTCACCACCACCGGCTATCGCTACACCACCCGTCCCGTCCAGACCGCGGTCGACAAGCTGGACGCCGACGACCTGCTGCAGGGCGGGCCGGCCGTGCGCATCGGCGGCAACGTCGCCGGCGGCGTGCTGCTGAACGGCCCGACCTATTCGACCGTCGTCAACGGCACGACCACCACGACCACCACCATCAGCTCCTCGACCACCTCGACGGCGTCGATCACCACCTACGGGGCCGCGCCCGCCCTGCTGATCGGCTCCGACACCCAGGCCGTCTCGATCGGCGCGGTCGGCGCGGCCGACAACGCCTTCGGCCTCGTCGCCAAGGGCGCCATCTCGTCGAACGGGGTCTATGACAAGGTCACCTCGACCGCCGTGCAGATCGGCGGCGCGACGGGCCAGGCCACCACCCTGGCCGGCGGCGCGCGATTCGACAGCACCATCTCGGCCAGCGCCCGCGAGGCCAACGCCACGGGCGTCAACCTGACGGCCGGCGCCAACGTCCCCTCGATCTGGAACCGTGGACAGATCTCCTCGACCAGCGCCTCCTACGCCGGCTCCGGCCTGACGGGCGACGCGCGCGGCGTCGTCATCAACGCCGGCGCCAGCGCGACCAGCCTGAACAACAGCGGCGTCATCCAGGTGGTCCGCAGCGGCGAACTGGGCAACGCCGTCGGCGTGCTGGATTCGGCCGGAACCCTGACCAACATCACCAACAGCGGCCGGATCACCGCCCAGGTCGCCGCCCCAACGAGCAAGTCGGACGGAACCGCGCCCTCCCCGGCCGCCGTCGCCACCGGTTCGGCCATCGCCCTGGACCTGCGCGCCTCGACCGCCGGCGTCACGGTCAACCAGGTCGCCCCGACCTCGACCACCACCACGACCACCTTCCCCAGCACCGACACGGTGACCTCGGCGACCAGCACGGCGACCACCGGCACGCCGGTCATCATCGGCAACATCCTGTTCGGCTCGGGGGCCGACACCCTCAACCTCCAGAGCGGCTCGGTGGTGGGCGACGTCGCCTTCGGCGCGGGCGCCGACACCCTGACCATCGGCGGCGGCGCCGTCATGCTGGGCGCCCTGCGCGACTCGGACGGCCAGCTGGCGATCAATGTCGGCAACGGCTCGCTGGGCCTGACCAACGCCGAAAACATCAACGCCTCCAGCCTGACCCTGGGCGCGGACAGCAAGCTGGTGTTCACCGCCGACCCGAGCGCCAACAACGGCGCGGGGGCCAACAGCCACCTGGTGGTCTCGGGCTCGGCCAACATCGCGTCCGGGGCCCAGATCGGCCTGCGCCTGACCAGCCTGCTGAGCGCGCCGACCAGCTATACGGTGATCACCGCCGGCTCGCTGACGGCCGGGACGATCAACCAGGACCTGCTGGGCGGCACGCCCTATCTCTACGTGGCCTCCAGCCGCACCGACGCCAACAACGTCTATCTGGACGTCCGCCGCCGCACGGCCGGCGAGATCGGCATGAACTCGGCCCAGTCCTCGGCCTATGACGCCACCTTCGCGGCCCTGGGCAAGGACAAGGACATCTCCACCGCCTTCCTGAGCCAGACCACCAAGGACGGCCTGCTGGGCCTCTACGACCAGATGATGCCCGACCAGGGCGAAGGCTTCTTCGCGGCCCTGCAGAACGTCAACCACGCGATCTCGACCGCCACCGCCTTCCGTCCCGACCCGGGCGACCGCTATGGGCCCGACAGCCTGTGGATCCAGGAGATCAACACCCTGGTGCGGCGCGACACCGACGACACCATGGGGTCGGACACCCAGGCCTTCGGCTTCGTCGGCGGCTACGAGGCCATGGGCGACGCCGGCGGCGCCCTGGGCCTGACCCTGGCCTATGCCAGCGTCGAGGAACACGACATCGCCGCCAAGGTGGGCGAGCAGACCACCGGCAACTTCGTCCAGCTGGGCGCCTACTGGCGCCGGTCGATCGGCGGCTGGCGCATGAACATCGGCGGCGGCGGCGGCTACGGCTGGTACGACGGCGACCGGACGTTCAACTCCGGCGACCTGAACGGCGACGGCGTGGCCGACGTCCAGCGCAAGAACAGCGCCAAGTGGAACGGCTACACTTTCAACGCCTACGCCGGCACGGCCTATGAGACCAAGTTCGCCGGCCGCTACTTCGTTCGCCCCGAGGCCTCTGTCGACTACCTCTATCTCAGCGAGGGCCAGCGCAAGGAAAAGGGCGGCGGCGACGGCTTCGACCAGATCGTCCACAAGCGCAAGTCCGACAGCCTGACCGGCGACGTCGGGGTGGTGCTGGGCGCCGACTACGGCCGCGACCTGTGGTGGCGTCCGGAAGTGCGGGTCGGCTATCGCCAGCTGCTGGCCGGCGAGATCGGCGACACCGTGGCCCAGTTCACCGGCGGCGGCACGCCCTTCACCCTGGCGGCGGCCAACGACAAGGACGGCGCGGTGACCCTGGGCCTGGCCCTGCGGGCCGGCACGCCGATGTCCTACCTGGCGATCGAGGCCAACGCCGAGGCCGCCAAGAAGCAGAAGCGCTACAACCTCAAGCTCACCGGCCGGGCGATGTTCTAGATCTGGCCTCGTCCCTGGACTTCAGGGACGAATATGACGAACACTGACGAACAGGGCCCGCGCTTCGGCGCGGGCCCTTTTTCGTTTTGGATTCCAACAGCTTGACCACACCTGCCGCGAGGGCCCGCCGGGAGCCTGAAGGAAAACTCAAAGCCCCGCGCTCTTATCTCTATTTAACACGTAGGAATAATCGTCTTTTGTTCCAGTCAACGGCGGCGCCGACAAGGCGTCGAGAGGGGAAAGCCATGATCAACACACAGAAAACCGCTCGGAGCGTCCTGCGAACGGCGCTGATCGCCGGAGCCTCGCTCCTGGCCATGACCGGCGCGGCCCACGCCCAGACGGCGCAGACGCCCGAGCAGCAGCAGGCCCGCATCGAGGCGCTGGAAGCCCAGCTCCAGGCCCTGTCCAGCCAGATCGCCGACCTGAAGGCCGCGACCGCCGCCAGCCTCAAGGACGTGCGCACCGCCCAGGCCCAGACCACCGTCAGCATCGCCGGCGGCAAGCCCACCATCGCCTCGGGCGACGGGGCCTTCAGCGCCAACATCCACGCGGTGATGCAGCTGGACGCCACCTGGTACAACCAGGACAGCGGCCTGCCCGCGACGACCACCGGCCGCGACCTCAACAGCGGCACCAACTTCCGCCGCGCACGCCTGGGCGTCGACGGCCGGGCCTTCAAGAACTTCGACTACGGCGTGTTGCTGGACTTCGGCGGCGCGGGCACCGACGGCGCGGGCCAGCTGCAGGAGCTGTACCTGCAGTACAACTACGCGCCGTTCAAGGTGAAGGTCGGGGCGTTCGCGCCGAACCTGGGCCTGGAGGACGCGGCCTCGACCAACGGCTCGCTGTTCCCCGAACGCCCGTCCGGTTCCGAGGCCACCCGCGGCCTGGCCGGCGCCGACCGCCGCATCTCGCTGCAGGCCCAGGCCGTGGGCGAGCGCTGGCTGATCTCGGGCGCGGTGACCGGGGCCAAGGCCGGCGACGGCGCCACCTTCGACGAGCAGCTGGGTTATGTGGGCCGCGTCGCCTTCGTTCCGTTCAAGGGCTATGACTGGCTGACCCATGTCGGCGTCAACGCCAGCCGGATCGCCCAGCCCGCCCAGATCGCCGTGGCCGGCGCCTATCCGATCACCGTGGAGGACCGTCCCGAGCTGCGCACCGACGGCACGCGCCTGGTCAGCTCGGGCGCCATCGACTCGTCGGGGGCCCGCCACTACGGCTTCGAACTGGCCGCCCAGAAGAAGAACTTCCTGATCCAGGGCGAATATTTCGACATCGCGCTGGACCGCCGCAACCGCGCCGCCAACGTCACCGACCCGAAGTTCTCGGGCTGGTACGTCGAAGGCGGCTGGGTGCTGACCGGCGAGCAGCGCAAGTACAACCCCGCCAACTTCGCCTTCGACGCCCCGGCCATCGAGAACCCGTTCGACCCCAAGGCCGGCAAGTGGGGCGCCTGGGAGCTGGCGGCCCGCTATTCGGTGCTGGACCTCAACCACCACGAATATGCGACCGTGGCGGCCGACCGGGTGCGCGGCGGCGTGCAGGAGATCGCCACCGTCGGCCTCAACTGGTTCCCCAATTCGGTGACCAAGTTCTCGCTGGACTATCTGGACGTCGACGTCGACCGTCGCGACGCCGCCGGGGTCCAGATCGGCCAGAGCTACAAGGCCGTCAACCTGCGCAGCCAGTACGCGTTCTAGAACTGGGCGGAGCCACGTCCCTCTCCCTTCGCGAGGGAGGGACGTGGACCGACGCCCGGCGCGGCGTCGCCAGCCAGGGCCAGGCTGGTCGCGATTTTTCAAGATCCATCTTCTCAAGCGAGGCGACATCGCCATGACCCAAGATCTCAAGACCCCCACGCGACGCGGCCTGCTGGGCTCGGGCGCCGCCGGCGCCGCGGCCCTGGCCGTTCCCGCCGCCCTGGCCGGATCGGCCCACGCCCAGGGCGTCAAGCCGCTGACCCTGCTGAACGTCAGCTACGACCCGACGCGCGAGCTCTACAAGGACATCAACGCCGCCTACGCCAAGTACTGGAAGGACAAGGTCGGCCAGACCCTGACCATCAACCAGAGCCACGGCGGCTCGGGCAAGCAGGCGCGCTCGGTGATCGACGGCCTGCAGGCCGACGTCGTCACCCTGGCCCTGGCCTATGACATCGACGAGATCGCCGCCAAGGCCAAGCTGCTGCCGGCCAACTGGCAGTCGCGCCTGCCGCAGAACTCCACCCCCTACACCTCGACGATCGTGTTCCTGGTCCGCAAGGGCAATCCCTGGAAGATCAAGGACTGGGGCGACCTGATCAAGCCGGGCATCGACGTGATCACCCCCAACCCCAAGACCTCGGGCGGGGCCCGCTGGAACTACCTGGCCGCCTGGGCCTGGGCCCTGAAGCAGCCGGGCGGCAACCCGGCCAAGGCCGAGGCCTTCGTCGGCGAGCTGTTCCGGCACGTGCCGGTGCTGGACACCGGGGCGCGCGGCGCGACCACCAGCTTCACCCAGCGCGGCCTGGGCGACGTGCTGCTGTCATGGGAGAACGAGGCCTACCTGGCGCAGGAGGAACTGCCGGGCAAGTTCGACATCGTCTATCCGTCGCTGTCGATCCTGGCCGAGCCGCCGGTCGCCCTGGTCGACAAGAACGTCGACCGCCACAAGACCCGCCTGGCGGCCGAGGGCTATCTGAACTTCCTCTACAGCCCCATCGCCCAGGACCTGATCGGCAAGAACTACTACCGCCCGCGCAACGCGGCCGCGGCGGCCAAGTACGCCTCGCGGTTCAAGGCCATCCCCCTGGTGACCATCGACGACACCTTCGGCGGCTGGAAGAAGGCCCAGGCCGCCCACTTCGCCGACGGCGGCGTCTTCGACCGGATCTACAAGCCGAAATAGGGCCGAAAGCCTTTTACCAACGACCCAGACGACCATGGCGGCGGAAACACTTGGTGTTTCCGCCGTTGTGCGTTCTGCTGGCGTGTCTGGAACCCGACTTGCCAGCCGGCGTTCTCGGAAACCACGGGGCAGGTCAAAAGGTCGGGCTTCTCACGAATGACGGATATCTTGCGGTCGGAGCGCGCGGCGGAGGAACTGGCCGCCGAGCATGGCGTCGGGGATCCGTTCGCCGCGGCGATCCGCGCCGCCCGCACGGCGATGATCGTCACCGACGCCCATCAGCCGGACAATCCGATCATCTTCGCCAACGACGCGTTCCTGGGCCTGACCGGCTATCACCGCGACGAGGTCATCGGCCGCAACTGCCGTTTCCTGCAGGGCCCCGACACCGATCCCGCCGCCATTGGCGCCCTGCGGCGCGCCATCGCCCACGGCGAGGAGGTCACGATCGACATCCTCAACTACCGCAAGGACGGCACGACCTTCTGGAACGCCCTCAGCCTGTCGCCCGTGCACGGCAAGAGCGGCCAGATCGACTACTTCTTCGGCTCGCAGCTGAACATCAGCGACAAGAAGCGGGTCGAGTTCGAGTTGGGCGACGCCCGCGACCGGCTGGAGGCGGCCGTCGAGGCCCGCACCGCCGACCTGACCCAGGCCCTGCAGCAGAAGACCGCCCTGCTCCACGAGGTGGACCACCGAGTCAAGAACAACCTCCAGCTTATCTCGTCCCTGCTGCTGCTGCAGAACCGCCGCGTCACCGACCCGGCGGTCAAGAGCAGCCTGCGGGGCATGCTGGAACGGGTCAGCGCCATCGCCACCGTCCATCGCCGCCTGTTCCAGAGCGACGACGTCGAGCGCTTCGACGTCTCGGCCTTCGTCCGCGACCTGGTCGGCGACATGGTCGGGTCGGCGCGGCGCGACGACATCAAGGTCCGGCTGGACCTGGAACGCGTCGATATCGCCGCCTCCAAGGCCGCGCCCCTGGCCCTGGTGATCAGCGAGCTGTTCTCCAACGCCCTGCGCCATGCCTTCCCGCCCGAAGTCCTGAACGGCCGCCAGGGCGAGATCTTCGTCGGCATCGCGCGTCAGGACGGGGACTTCCGGATCGAAATCACCGACGACGGCGTTGGACTAGAGAGTTCCGCATCGTCGGGCGGATTCGGTCTGACCATCGTCCAGCTGCTGTGCCAGCAGCTCAAGGCCCGGACCGAGACCACGCCCGCCGACCCCGGGACGCGGGTCGTGGTGCACCTGCCGGTCAACGGCGTTCATCACTGAAGAAGGCTGATCTGGTGATGACCGAGCGCCCGCTCGACGTTCTGATCGTGGAAGACGAGGTCCTGCTGGCCACCGAACTGGAATATTTGGCCGAGGAGGTCGGGTTCCACTCGGTGGGCTTGGCCATGAGCTCGGACGAGGCGGTGGCCCTGGCCTGCGACCTGCACCCGGACCTGGCCCTGGTCGACGTCCACCTGCGCGACGGTCCCACGGGCGTGGAGGTGGCGCGCACCATCCACGACGACTGCGGCGGGGTGGCCCTGTTCATGACGGCCAACGTCAAGCGCCTGCCCGACGACTTCGCCGGCGCCTGCGGGGTGATCGGCAAGCCCTATTCCGAATATGGCGTGAAGACCGCCCTGACCTATCTGACGATCTGCCTGCGCGAGGGCCAGGCCCCCGGCCCGCCGCCGCTGGGGCTGGAGCTGTCGCCGGCCTATGCCGAGCGCTGGGGCCTGACGACCACCCTGCCCCAAGCCGTCTAGGCATGGGCGCCACGCTCGCGGCCCCCTTGGTCGTTTCAGCCATAGGCACGGCCGCCGCCCTGCTGTCGATCACCAGCTTCGCCCCGCAGATCGTCAAGATCTGGCGCGAGAAGGACGCCTCGTCGGTGTCGCTGCGGACCTATGTGGTCACCGTCGCCGGCTTTTCCTGCTGGATCACCTATGGCGTGCTGATCAAGGCCTGGCCGGTGATCGCCTCCAACACCGCCTGCCTGCTGATGTCGGGCGCGGTGCTGGTCCTGAAGTGGCGGTTCGATCGGAGGGGCTGAACCCGACCCCATCAAGGTTGTCATCTCGGAAAGCGCGCAGCGCTTGTCCGGGACCCAGGGGAACCGCAACGCATCAGCCCAGTCTCCTGGAACCCGGACAGCCTCTACAAGGCTTCCGGGATGACAACGGTGAGGGGCGACCGGAAATCTCAGGCGCCGGCGCGGTCCCCTTCAAAACTTCAGGCGACGCGTGACACGTGTCCCCACGTCCGCTATCGAGGCGCGCCTTTCGCCTTACAGGACCGCCGCCTTGACCGACGTCGCCGAGGAAGCGGGCTGGGCCACCGCCAAGACCCTGGCCGAAGCCCTGCCCTACATCCAGATCTACGACCGCGAGACGGTGGTGATCAAATACGGCGGCCACGCCATGGGCCAGGAGCAGGTGGCCAAGCTGTTCGCGGCCGACGCCGTGCTGCTCAAGCTGCTGGGCGTCCATCCCGTGGTGGTGCACGGCGGCGGTCCGCAGATCAGCCGCATGCTCGACAAGGCCGGCGTCAAGTCGACCTTCGTCGACGGCCTGCGCGTCACCGACGAGGCGACGATGGAAGTGGCCGAGATGGTGCTGTCGGGGGCCATCAACAAGGAAATCGCCAACTGGATCACACTCGCGGGCGCTGAAGCCGACGTGCGCGGCGTGGGCCTGTCGGGCAAGGACGCCCGGATGATCACCGCCGAGAAGGTGACCCGCACCCGCAAGGATCCGGACAGCAACATCGAGCAGGCCGTCGACCTGGGCTTCGTGGGCGAGCCGACCAAGATCGACCCGCACATCATCCAGGCCCTGCTGACCTCCGAGACCGACTACATCCCGGTGATCGCCCCGATCGGGGTGTCCGAACAGGGCCAGACCTTCAACATCAACGCCGACACCGTGGCCGGCGCCCTGGCCGGGGCGCTGAAGGCCAAGCGCATGCTGATGCTGACCGACATCGCCGGGGTGCTGGACGGCGAGGGCCAGCTGATCCGCCAGATGACGATCGTCGAAGCCCGCGGCCTGATCGAGAGCGGCGTGGCCAGCGGCGGCATGATCCCCAAGCTGGAGAACGCCATCCATGCGGTGGAATCCGGCGTCGAGGCCGTGGTCATCCTGGACGGCCGCCGTCCCCACGCCATGCTGGTCGAACTGTTCAGCGAGCACGGCGCGGGCACGCTGATCTCGAAATGAGGATGGGCGGAAAAGCACCCTCTCCCATGGGGAGAGGGAGGGGCCCGCGCGCAGCGTGGGAGGGTGAGGGGGTAAACCCTCGCCGCCTTCGCACGGCGCCCTGCCGGCACGCCGTCGCACGCCTTAACCCCTCACCCTCCCACGCCTGCGGCGCGGGCCCCTCCCTCTCCCTCTGGGAGAGGGCGCTTTGACCGCCGACCTGACTCATGTCGAGACCTGGCTGTTCGACCTCGACAACACCCTCTATCCGGCCGAATGCGAGTTCATGGCCCTGATCGAGGGCAAGATGACCGACTTCATGGAGAAGGCCACCGGCCTGCCCCGTGACGAGGCCCGGGCGATCCAGAAGCGCTACTACACCGAGCACGGCACCACCCTGGCCGGGCTGATGGCCCACCATGGCATTGAGCCCAAGGAATTCCTCGATGAGGTGCACGACGTCTCGATGGACTGCCTGACGCCGGATCCGGCGCTGCGAGCGGCGATCGAGGCCCTGCCGGGGCGCCGGCTGGTGTTCACCAACGGCTCGCTGGGCCACGCCGACCGGGTGCTGAACCACCTGGGCCTGGCGCACCTGATGGAGGACGTCTTCGCCATCGAGACGGCCGACTACCTGCCCAAGCCCGCCATGGCCACCTTCGAGAAGGTGGTCGCCCGCCACGCCCTGGCCCCGCCGGCCACCGCCTTCTTCGAGGACAGCGAGAAGAACCTCGCCCCCGCCGCCCTGCTGGGCATGACCACCGTCCTGGTCGGCGCCCACGCGGCCGCCTCGACCGCGCCCTTCGTCCATCACCGCACGCACGACCTCGCCGGGTTCCTGACCTCGGCGCGCCTGAAGGAAGCCTGAGATGACCTCTCTCCCCCTCGCCGACCTGCAAACCGAAGTCGAAGCCGCCTGGGAGGCCCGCGACGGCGTCTCCACCGCCACCACCGGCCCGGTGCGCACGGCGGTCGAGGAGACCCTGCTGATGATCGACGCCGGCAAGGTGCGGGTGTCGGAAAAGATCGACGGCGAATGGACCACCCACCAGTGGCTGAAGAAGGCCGTGCTGCTGTCGTTCCGCCTCAACCCCAACAAGGTCATGCACGCCGGCACCCTGGGCGGGGCGGTGGGTCCGTGGTGGGACAAGGTTCCCAACAAGTTCGACGGCTGGGACGCCCCGCAGTTCGAGGCCGCCGGCTTCCGCGCCGTGCCCGGCTCGATCGTCCGCCGCGGCGCCTATGTCGGCAAGAACGTCATCTTGATGCCGTCGTTCGTCAACATCGGCGCTTACGTGGACGACTCCACCATGGTCGACACCTGGGTGACGGTCGGCTCGTGCGCTCAGATCGGCAAGCGCGTCCACCTGTCGGGCGGCGTCGGCATCGGCGGCGTGCTGGAGCCCCTGCAGGCCAACCCGACCATCATCGAGGACGACTGCTTCATCGGCGCCCGCTCCGAAGTGGTCGAGGGCGTGGTGGTCGGCGAGGGCAGCGTGCTGTCGATGGGCGTGTTCATCTCGGCCTCGACCAAGATCGTCGACCGCGCCACCGGCCAGGTCCACATGGGCAAGGTGCCGCCCTACAGCGTCGTGGTGCCCGGCAGCCTGCCCGACAAGAACGGCGGCCCCAGCCTGTCCTGCGCGGTGATCGTCAAGACCGTCGACGCCAAGACGCGGTCCAAGACCAGCATCAACGACCTGCTGCGCGACTAGGCCCCAGGCCCCCTCCGGCCCTTCGGGCCACCTCCCCCAGAGGGGGAGGAGCTGGTCCGCGCTAGATGCTCCCCCTCTGGGGGAGCTGTCGCGAAGCGACTGAGGGGGCGCCGCCGTCCATGGAGAGCTGATGCCGACCGCCACCCTGGCCGAATTGCGAGCCGGCGACCTGGCCGGCGCTCGCGAACTGCGGCTCCGCGAGGGGCTGACCGCGTTCCCGCGCGAGATCTTCGCCCTGGCCGACACCCTGGAGGTGCTGGACCTCAGCGGCGGCGCCCTGACCAGCCTGCCCGACGACCTGGGCCGGCTGACCAAGCTGCGGGTGCTGTTCTGCTCGGGCAACCGGTTCGAGCGGCTGCCGCCCAGCCTGGGCGACTGCCCGGCGCTGAGCCAGGTCGGCTTTCGCGGTTGCGCCCTGCGCGAGGTCCCGGCCGAATCCCTGCCGCCCGCCCTGCGCTGGCTGACCCTGACCGACAACGCCATCGAAACCCTGCCGGCCGCGCTGGGCGAGCGGCCCTTGCTGCAGAAGCTGATGCTGTCGGGCAATCGGCTGCAGGCCCTGCCGGACAGCCTGGCCGGCCATTCGCGGCTGGAACTGCTGCGCCTGGCGGCCAACCGCTTGGAGGCCCTGCCCGGCTGGCTGGCCGAGGCCCCGAGCCTGGCCTGGCTGGCCTGGGCCGGCAATCCGTTCGACCACGGCGCGCCGCCGCCCGGGCGAACCGTCGCCTGGGCGGCCCTGCGGCCGGGACGTCCGTTGGGCGAGGGCGCCTCGGGCCTGGTCCAGGCGGCCGACTGGATCGACGGCGCCCAAACCCGTCCCGTCGCCCTGAAGCTGTTCAAGGGGGCGATGACCAGCGACGGCCTGCCCGAGCGCGAGATGGCCGCCTGCCTGGCCGCCGGCGAGCATCCGACCCTGACCGGCGCCCTGGGCCAACTGGTCGACCATCCCGACGGCGCCCAGGGCCTGCTGATGGCCCTGCTGCCGGCGGACTGGCGGGTGCTGGCCGGACCGCCCAGCCTGGAAAGCTGCTCGCGCGACGTCTATGACCCCGCCCTGCGCCTGGACCTGGACGTCGCCCTGCGCATCGCCCGCGACGTGGCGACCGGCGCGGCCCACCTGCACGCCAGGGGCCTGTCGCACGGCGACCTCTACGCCCACAACGTCCTATGGGACGGGGGGGGCGGCCGGGCCGTGCTCAGCGACCTGGGCGGCGCCGCGTTCCTGCCGGGCGGTCCCGGCGATCCTCTGGACCGCCTGGATGTCCTGGCCTGGGGACGGCTGCTGGGCGAATTGCTGGAACGCTGCGAGGACGAGAGTCCGGCCGCGATCCGCGCCCTGCGGGCCGATTGCACGCGACCCGAGGTCGCCGGCCGTCCCTCGATGGCGCAGGTCGTGGACGTCCTGGCCCGGAACCTGCCCGGTCTGGGCTGAAAGTCTCGAGCGACCTTCGGGTTTTCCCGCCGCTATCCAGCCCCGCGTCGCGCGATCAGGTCCAGGAAATGCGCCGCGACCCGCGCCGCCCCTCGCCCGTCGCAGACCGCGGCCGACGCCGCCGACAGGCGGTCGCGCAGCGAGGGGTCGGCGAGCAGGCGGGAAAGCTGGGTCGCGAAGGTCGTGTCGAAGTCCGGATCGGCGACGTCCAGGGCCAGGACGGCGTCGGCCTCGGCCAGGGCCTGGCTGGCCTCGCGCTGGTTGGCGGCCAGCACCAGCAGCAGGGTGGGCAGGGCCAGGACACAGCGCTCCCAGGTGCTCGAGCCGCCGGCCCCGACGGCCAGGTCGGCCTGCAGGGTGAGCCGCGGCATGTCCTGGCTGTCGACATGCAGCGCCAGGCGAGGCTCGCGCCCGGCCAGCGCCCGCAGCCCGGGCAGGCTGGGCGCGCCCGAGCCGAGCACGACGTCCAGGACCGCGTCGCCGACCCGGGGCAGCATCAGGCCGACGACCCGGCCGGTGATCGCGCCCACGTCGGTCAGGCCCAGAGACACCAGGATACGCCGCACGGACGGGGCGCCGGCGCGGCGGGCCAGGGCGTCTCGGCGCAGGGCGGCGAAGGCGGGTCGGACCGGGGCGTGGTTGGGCCCCAGCAGCCGTTCGGCGGCGGCCGGGACCAGGCCGTCATAGTCGGCCGCGTCGCGGGTCGGGCCGGAGTCCAGAACCAGGTCGGCGGCCAGCGGGCGGTCGGCCAGGTCGTCGATGACCAGGGTCGGGCGGCCGGCGGCGATGGCGCGGTGGTCGGGGGCGGACAGTCCGTAGTGGTCGATGACCACGGCGTCGTGGTCTCGTGCCGCGCTGGCCGCGCGTTCGATCAGTTCGGCCTGGGTGAGGTCGCTGGTGGCGATGGACGAGATCCCGCCGCCGAACGCGTCGAACACCGTCTTGCCGGCCGGGGTGACCAGGAACCGGCAGGTCGCGCCGGCGTCCTCCAGCGCCCGGGCCAGGGTCAGGCTACGCATGACGTGGCCGCCGCCCACGCGGGGACCGGCGTCGGCGATGAAGAGGATGGCGGGTTGGGAGGCTGCGCTCACAGCCGCCTCGCCCCCTTCCACGCCGTCATCCCGGGCCTTGTGCCCGGGACCCCTCTGTCCGCCGCAGGTGCGGAGGGGTGGCGCGCCAGCGCGCCATGGCGCTTCACCGTCAGCTGAACCAGGGGTCCCGGGCACAAGGCCCGGGATGACGGTGGGGGTTGCGGGTGAAGATCGTAAACCACCGCCCTCACAGCCGCCTCGCCCCGCCGAACGTCGCCAGGTTCGGCCGCCGTTCCAGCAGCGCCCGGACGTCGGCCGAGGTGAAGGCGCGGTCGACCGGGTATAGGGCGTCATAGACCGCCGCCACGAAGGCGTAGTCCGCCGGGCTCTCGACCGCCCAGCGCACCTCGCCCTGGTCGGGTTGGGCCAGCAGGGCCAGGGACGACCAGCGGACCGGCGTCGGCGGCGCCTCGGGCCCGTCTGCGGCCCGCAGCCGCAGCGCCACGCTTTCGGCGGCCAGGCGGCGAAGGCCCTCGGCGGTGATCACCTCCACCCCCTGGCCGGCCGGGAAGGCCGCGCCGGGCGAGCGGTTGGTGGTGTGGTCGGCGCCCTCGGACAGGTGCAGGGCGATCGTCGCGTCGATCAGGTCCGGGTCGATCAGCGGGCTGTCGTCGCCGACCCGCACGACATGGTCGGCCGGGTGGGCGTCCAGGGCCCCGGCCAGCCGGGCCAGCTCGTCCTGGGGCGGACCGCGATGGACGGCGACAGCCTCGCGCCGGACCACCGCCTCCAGCACGTCGTCGGCGGGATCGGTGGTGGTCGAGACCACGATCCGGTCCAGGCGCCGGGCGCGCGCCATCCGCTCGATCTGGCGCACGACCAGCGGCGCCCGGGCCAGCGGCATCGACGGCCGGCCCGGCAGGCGTTCGGAACCCATGCGGGCCTGGAGGACGGCGAGGATCAGCGGCGGCCGACCCGCCGGGCGGCCGGCAGCGCCAACTGCGCCATGGGCGTCGAACCGAGAAGAGCTTGAACGAACGGACCCATCCAGTCCTCCACACGCCTCGGGACCATAGCGCGCCCGGCCATGGCGGACAAGAAAACCGGTCGCGGCCAACCCCCGCGTGCCAGGTCGCCCGCTACGCTTTGGACGGATAGGGCGTGCCGTCCTTGTGTCGATAGAAGTCCTCCCCAGCCCGCGCGACCATGTCGATGTCGGCATAGGTGCAGGTGTCCTGGCCGGGCCGGCGCGAGCCCATCTCCAGCAGGACCGCCTCGCGGTCCGAGCGGTTTTCCAGGTGGTGGCCGTTGGCGACGCCGGCCTTGAAGCCCGCGCAGTCGCCGGCCCGCAGGACGGTCTCGCCTGCGTCGTCGACCAGCACCACCTCGCCCTCGACCACGAAGACGAACTCGTCCTCGGCCGAATGCCAGTGGCGCTGGCTGCTCCACTGGCCGGGCGGCAGGCGCAACAGGTTGACGCCGAACTGGTCGAGTCCCGCCAGGTCGCCGAGGGTCCAGCGCCGTCGTCCCTGGCACTTGGCGTCATGGGGCGGCGGATAGTCGGTTCCCACCCGTGTGGGCGCGGCGGGGATGTCGATCTTGGGCATGGCGATGTTCTCGGGTTTGCGTCGGGCGTCGGGGGAGCCTAAAGCCAGCACGATGACCGACGCCAGCCTCTCTCTCGACCCCGTCGCCCTCGCCCAGGCGCTGATCCGCCGTCCTTCGGTGACCCCGGCCGACGAAGGCGCGATGGACGTGCTGCAACGCCAGCTGGAGGCCCTGGGGTTCGCCTGCCGCCGCATGAGGTTCGGGGAGATCGAGAACCTCTACGCCCGGCGCGGGACCGCGCGGCCCAACCTCTGCTTCGCCGGCCATACCGACGTGGTGCCGGTCGGCGACACCGCCGCCTGGACCGCAGGGCCGTTCGAGGCCGAGATCAAGGACGGCGTGCTCTACGGCCGCGGCGCGGTCGACATGAAGAGCGCCATCGCCGCCTTCGTCGCCGCCGTTTCCCGCCTGCCGCGGGACCTGCCCGGCTCGCTGAGCTTCCTGATCACCGGCGACGAGGAGGGCGTGGCCGAGGACGGCACGGTCCGCGTCGTCCAGGCCCTGGCCGCCGAGGGCGAGGTCATCGACCACTGCATCGTCGGCGAGCCGACCAGCGCCAACCTGCTGGGCGACATGGTCAAGATCGGCCGGCGCGGCAGCATCAACGCCTGGATCGCCGTCGACGGCAAGCAGGGCCACGTGGCCTATCCGCACCGCGCCGCCAACCCGATCCCGGTGATGGTCGACATCCTCTCGCGCCTGCAGAGCCGGGTGCTGGACGAGGGCTATACGGGCTTCCAGCCCTCGAACCTGGAAGTCACCACGGTCGATGTCGGCAACGCCGCCACCAACGTCATCCCCGCCAGCGCCAAGGCGCGGATCAACATCCGCTTCAACCCGGCCCACAAGGGCAAGGACCTGCAGGCCTGGATCGAGCACGAGTGCCGCGAGGCGGCCGAGGGCTTCTCGGGCCGGGTGGAGGCGCTGTGCAAGATCAGCGGCGAGGCCTTCCTGACCGAGCCGGGGGCCTTCACCGACGTGATCGTCCAGGCCGTGGGCGACGCCACCGGCCGCGTGCCCGAGCTGTCGACCACCGGCGGCACCAGCGACGCGCGCTTCATCCGCAGCCTGTGTCCCGTGGTCGAGTTCGGCCTGGTCGGCGCGACCATGCACGCGGTCGACGAGCGCGTACCGGTCCAGGAGATCCAGGACCTGGCCAACATCTACCAGGCCCTGATCGGGCGCTATTTCGCGGCCTTCGCCTGATGGGCCGGGCCGCCCTGGCGAGCTGGCCCTTCTGGGCGCTGGCCTCGGCGGTGTTCGCGGCCCTGACCGCCATCCTGGCCAAGGTCGGAATCGACGGCGTCGGCTCCAACCTGGCCACGTTCATCCGCACCGTGGTGATCCTGGGCTTCGCGGGCCTGATCCTCACCGTGGCCGGCGAGTGGCGCGCGCCAGGCTCGATCGCCCCGCGCTCGTGGCTGTTCCTGGTGCTGTCGGGCCTGGCCACGGGCGCTTCGTGGCTATGCTACTTCCGGGCCCTGAAGCTGGGCGAGGCGGCCAAGGTCGCGCCGGTCGACAAGCTGTCGGTGGTGTTCGTGGCGATCATCGCCGCCGTGTTCCTGGGCGAGAAGCTGTCGCCGCTGAACTGGCTGGGGGTGGCCCTGATCGCCGCCGGCGCGGTGCTGGTGGCGGTGCGGGTCTAGGACCACGGACGCGGTTTCGATCGCCGAGACGGCGGCGACCTCGGAACCAGCCGACGCCTGGCGGACTCGGGGAGCACCCGACCTGACGCGTCAGGCCGGATGCTCCGTCGGACGTTTTACGCCCTCACCCTCCCATGGGAGAGGGTTCAAGACGCTCCTGACGCCAACTACCAGATCCGCACCCGGTCCTCCGGCGCGACGTACAGCTTGTCGCCCGGCTTGACGTCGAAGGCGCTGTACCAGCCGTCCTGGTTCCGGATCGTGCCGTTGACGCGATAATAGGCCGGCGAGTGCGGGTCGCTGACCACTTGCTGGCGCAGCGCGTCGTCGCGGATCTTCGAGCGCCAGACCTGGGCCCAGCCGAGATAGACGCGCTGGTCGCCGGTGAAGCCGTCGAGCACCGGGGCCGGCTTGCCCGCCAGCGAGGCGTGGTAGGCCTGAAGCGCGAAGGCCAGGCCGCCCATGTCGCCGATGTTCTCACCCATGGTCAGGGCGCCATTGACCTTGGCGCCGGGCAGGGGCTCGAAGGCGCCGTACTGGGCGCCCAGCTTGTCGGCCTGGGCCTTGAACTTGGCGGCGTCCTCGGCCGTCCACCAGTCGCGCAGCACGCCCTTGCCGTCCGACTTGCGGCCCTGGTCGTCGAAGCCGTGGCTGATCTCGTGGCCGATCACCCCGCCGATGCCGCCGTAGTTGACGGCCGGGTCGGCGTCCGGATGGAAGAACGGGGCCTGCAGGATGGCGGCCGGGAAGACGATCTCGTTGTTGACCGAGTTGTAGTAGGCATTGACCGTCTGCGGGGTCATGCCCCACTCGGTCTTGTCGACGGGCTGGTTCAGGCGCTCGACGTCGTGGCGCCATTCGAAGGCGCCCGAGCGCAGGGCGTTGCCGTAGACGTCGTCGGCCTTGATCACCAGCTTGGAATAGTCGCGCCACTTGTCGGGATAGCCGATCTTGACGGTGAACTGGGCCAGCTTGTCCTCGGCCTGGGCCTTGGTTTCCGGCGACATCCAGTCCAGCGTCTCCAGGCGGGCCTTCAGCACGCCGCGGATGTTGCCGACCAGGTCGATCATCTTGGCCTTGGACTCCGGCGGGAAGTAGCGCGCCACGTAGACGCGGCCGACCGCCTCGCCCAGCTGGTCGTTGACCGAGGCGACGGCGCGCTTCCAGCGCGGCTTCTGCTCGGGCTGGCCGGCCAGGGTCTTGTTGCGGAACGCGAAGCTGGCGTCGACGAAGCGCTTGGACAGCAGCGGCGCGGCGCCGTCGGCGACCTTGAACGCCTGCCAGGCCTTCAGGGTGTCCAGCGGGGTGTCGGCGTAGATCTTGGCGAACTTGGGGAAGGCGGTGTTGGTGGTCACCACCACGCGGTCGATCGCCGGCAGCTCGGTCCCGACCAGGTAGCGGTTCCAGGCGAAGCCGGGGGTCAGCGTCTGGAGTTCGGCCAGGGTCATGGGGTTGTAGGTCTTGTCGCGGTCGCGGCGCTCGGCGCGGGTCCAGGAGGCCTCGGCCAGCTGGGTCTCGAAGGCGACGACGGCCTTGGCGTTCTCGGCCGGCTTGTCCCAGCCGATCATCGTCAGCATCTGGGCGACATAGGCCTCGTAGGCGGCCTTCTTCTCGGCGAACTTGACGTCGAGATAGTAGTCGCGGTCGGGCAGGCTGAGGCCGCCGGTCGTGGCGTAGACCGCGTAGCGCGTCGGGGCCTTGGCGTCGGGGCTGATCCCCAGGCCCAGGATCGCCGAGAAGCCGGTGGTCGGGTTGCGGCCCATCAGGGCGGTGAAGTCGTCCTTGGTCCCGACCTTGCGGATGTCGGCCAGTTCCGGGGCGATCGGCTTGGCGTCCAGCTTTTCGGCCAGGGCCTCGTCCATGAACGCCTTGTAGGCGGCGCCGATCTTGACCGTGTCGGCGTCGGGGGCCTTGCTGCCGGCGGCCTCGGTGATGATCGCCTTGGTGCGGGCCTCGGACAGCTCGGCCAGCTTGTCGAAATTGCCGTAGCGGGTGCGGTCGCTGGGGATGGCGGTGTTGGCGTCCCAGGTCCCGCTGGCGAACTTGTAGAAGTCGTCGCCCGGCCGGGCCGAGCGGTCCATGCCGGCGACGTCGAAGCCCCAGGCGCCGTAGCGCGGCGACTCCAGCGACATGGTCGCCGGACCGGCCGCCGGCGTGTCGGCGGCGACGAACAGCGACTGCAGGGTGCAAGCCTCGTTCAGGCAGGCGTGGTCGTGATCCTCGCGCGCCTGCGCGCCGAAGGCCGAGAGGGACAGCGCGGCCATGGCGGCGGCGGCGAACCAGATTCGTTTCATGAAGCAGCGATCCGTTGAAAAACCGAACCGCGACTTGGCCATCAACCGGGGCGTTTCGTCCCTTACTTTTTTGTCATGTTTCAGTGGTCGTGATGCATGCCCGCCATTGGATCGGCCATCGGATCGGTCGCGCCGGCTTTCGCGGCGCCCGATTCCACCGCCAGGTCGACGCGGATCCGCCGGCCACCGTCGAACACCAGGGTCAGCGGGACCTTGCCGCCCACGGCCTGGGCGCGGGTCAGGCCCATCAGCATCAGGTGATAGCCGCCGGGCGCGAAGGCGACCTTGGCGCCGGGCGCGATCGTCAGGCCGTCGGTCACCGGCCGCATCGACGAGACCCCGCCCGCCTGGCTGGTCTGGTGCACGGTCACGGAGCGAGCGGCGGAGCTCTGGACCATCAGCAGCCTGACCGGCTTGGCCCCGACATTGGCCAGGGTCAGGTAGCCGACGCCGTTCATGCCGGCCTGGGCTGGCCGCGTCCACGGGTGGCGGATCTCGATCCCGCCGACCCGATAGTCGCCGGCGAAGGCGGGCGCCGCGGCGGCCAGGGCGACGGCGAAGGCGAGGGCGAGGCGGTTCATGACGGTTCTCTGCATCGAAGCTTCATGCCCGGTTCGGCGGGCGTTGGTAAGGCGACCTGTTGAAACGATGACGATGTCGAACTCGACGTCGTCGAACTCGCCTCCGATGTTGTCATCCCGCCGCGGCGAAGCGGAGGTCGACAGCCGAGGCCGTGCGTGGTCCTCGTCCTTCGACAAGCTCAGGATGAGGACCATTTATAGACCTCGCCAGTAGAAAGCCTCATCCTGAGCTTGTCGAAGGACGAGGTTTTCGGTCCCCGGACGTGAAGGTCTTCCCTAATGCACGGGGGCCGCCGGCGCCGCGCGCTTCGGGGCCAGGGCCAGCATGCCGCGGGCGATCTCCTGCTCGCCGATCAGGGCGTGGTCGGCGCCCATGCCGGTCAGCAGGTCGACGTCGTTGTCGGTATAGGCGCGGGCGATGATCTTGACCCTGGCGTTGGCGGCGCGGGCCTGTTCGATGATCCGGGCGGCCTCGAACGGGCTGGGCACGGCGACGAACAGGTGGGTGGCCTCGGCCAAGCCGGCCCGCAGCAGCACCTCGGGCCGGACCGCGTTGCCCTGGACCGCCTCGAAGCCGCCGGCCCGCAGCGCGTCGGCCCGCTCGCCCTCGTCCTCGATCACCACCAGCGGCATGCGGCCCTTCAGCCCCTCGGCCACGGCCTTGCCGACCCGGCCGTAACCGACCAGCACGCCGTGCGGCTGGGCCGCCAGCGCCGGCGCCGCCGGCTCGCCCGTCCGCCCGACCAGCCGGGGCAGCACCTTGTCCAGCACCGCGAACAGCAGCGGGTTGAGCAGGATCGACAGGATGGCCCCGGCCAGGATCAGGTCCTGGCCGTCCTTGGGGAGCAGCTTCAGCGACACGCCCAGGCTGGCCAGGATGAACGAGAACTCGCCGATCTGGGCCAGGCTGGCCGAGATGGTCAGGGCCACGCTCTGCGGGCGCTTGAAGGCGACGACGATCAACCAGGCGGCCAGCGACTTGCCGACCACGATGATCGCCAGGGTGGCCAGCACGGCCAGGGGCTCGCGCAGGATCACCGACCAGTTGAACAGCATGCCGATCGAGACGAAGAACAGCACCGCGAAGGCGTCGCGCAGCGGCAGGGTCTCGTTGGCGGCCTGCTGGGAAAGCTCGCTCTCGGCCATGATCATGCCGGCGAAGAAGGCCCCCAGGGCGAACGAGACCCCGAACAGCGCCGCCGAGCCGAACGCCACCCCGAGCGCGATGGCCAGCACCGCCAGCCGGAACAGCTCGCGCGAGCCGGTGTGGGCGATGCGGTGCAGGATCCACGGGATCAGCCGGCGGCCGACGATCAGCATCAGGGCCACGAAGGCCGCGACCTTGCCGATGGTCATGGCGAAGGCGCCGAACAGGCCCCCGGGGCCGGGCGGCGGGGCCTCGCCGCCCAGGATCCCCGACAGGGCCGGCAGCAGCACCAGGGCCAGCACCATGGCCAGGTCCTCGACGATCAGCCATCCGACGGCGATGCGCCCGCGGTCGGTCTCGATCAGCCGCCGCTCCTGCAGGGCGCGCAGCAGCACCACGGTCGAGGCCACCGACAGGGCCAGGCCGAACACGATGCCGGCCCCGAGCGTCCAGCCCAGCAGGTGAGCCAGGCCGATCCCCATGGCGGTGGCGGCCAGGATCTGGACCACGGCGCCGGGGATGGCGATCTTGCGCACCGCCATCAGGTCCTTGACCGAGAAGTGCAGCCCCACGCCGAACATCAGCAGGATCACGCCGATCTCGGCCAGTTGCGGGGCCAACTCCTGGTCGGCCACGTAGCCGGGGGTGAACGGGCCGACGACCACGCCGGCCACCAGGTAGCCGACCAGGACCGGCAGCTTCAGGCGGTTGGCGATGGCGCCGAACACGAAGGCCAGGCCCAGGCCCGCGACGATGGTGGCGATCAGCGAGGTGTGGTGCAAAGGCGCTCCTTGACGGTCAACATTTTCGGTCGTATTCAACCAATATGGGTGACGATACCCAGGAGCACCAGATGCCCCACGCCAAAATTCTCCTGCCGGCCCAGTGCCGGGGCGCCCGCGGCCTGCTCAGCTGGTCGCAGGGCGAGCTGGCCGACCGGGCGGGCGTTTCGCGCAGCACGGTCAAGGACTTCGAGACCGAGCGCCACGCCCTGCACCATAGCACCGAACGCCTGCTGATCGACGCGCTGGAAGCCGGCGGCGTCGCGCTGATCCCGCCCGGCGGCGACCTCGGGGCCGAGGCCGGGGCGGGCGTAAGACTGAAGCTAGCCAGCTAGGAACGCGCCAAGAGGGGGCAAGACCACGTGAACCACGCGATGTCGCCGGCGGACTACAAGGACCTGGTGCTGTTCCTGGCCACGGCGGGCATCGTCGCGCCGCTGTTCAAGCGGCTGAAGCTGAACCCGATCCTGGGCTTCCTGATCGCCGGGGTGGTCCTGGGGCCGTTCGGCCTGGGCGCCCTGAGCCGCAGCTTTCCGTGGCTGGACTACGTCACCGTCGACAACCCGCAGGAAATCGCCCAGCTGGCCGAGTTCGGGGTGGTGTTCCTGCTGTTCATGATCGGGCTGGAGCTGTCGTGGGAGCGGCTGCGGCTGATGCGCAAGCTGGTCTTCGGCCTGGGCGCCCTGCAGATGATCGGCTGTTCGCTGGCCCTGGGGGCGATCGCCATGGCCCTGGGCCAGCCGCCGGTGGCCGCCCTGGCGATCGGCGCGGCCCTGACCCTGTCGTCCACCGCCATCGCCGTGCCGGTGCTGGTCGAGCGCAAGCGGCTGCACGCCGAGGGCGGCCGGGCCACCTTCTCGGTGCTGCTGTTCCAGGACCTGGCCGTGGCCCCGATCCTGATCACCCTGGCCATCCTGGGCCGGGGCGACGGCACGTTCGGCCTGGGCGACCTGCTGGCCCTGGGCCCGGCGGCGGTCGGGCTGGGAGCGATCGTGCTGTTCGGCCGCCTGGCCCTGCGGCCGATGATGCGCTCGGTGGCGAAAGCCAAGAGCGAAGAGATGTTCATGGCCGCCTGCCTGCTGGTGATCATCGGCGCGGGGCTGGTGGCGTCGCTGTCGGGCCTGTCGATGGCCCTGGGCGCCTTCGTGGCCGGCATCCTGCTGGCCGAGACCGAGTACCGCCACGAGGTCGAGGTCAAGATCGAGCCGTTCAAGGGCCTGCTGCTCAGCCTGTTCTTCGTGTCGCTGGGCATCCGCCTCGACTTGTCGCTGCTGGTCGCCTCGCCGGCCCTGGTGCTGGGCGTCGCCGTCGGCCTGCTGGTGGTCAAGGGCGTGATGATCCTGGGGCTGGGCCGGCTGTTCGGCCTATCGAACCGGGCGTCCATCGAGGCGGCCCTGACCCTGGCGGCCGGCGGCGAGTTCGCCTTCGTGATCCTGGACAACGCCATGGCGGCCAGCGTGGTCTCCGACCAGGTCGGCCAGGCCGTGCTGGTGGCCGCGACCCTGACCATGTTCCTGATCCCGGTCCTGTCGGGCCTCGGCGGGCGACTGGCCAAGAAGGCGGCGGCGCCGGTCAGCGAGGCGCCCGACCTGGTGGGCCTGCACAGCGAGGAGCCGGCCGGCCGGGTGCTGGTGGTCGGCTACGGCCGGGTCGGCCGGCTGGTCGGCGACATGCTGGACCGCCACGACCTGCCGTGGATCGCCATCGACCGCGACCCCAGCTTCGTCCAGCAGGGCCGCCGCGCCGGCCACCGGGTCTATTTCGGCGACGCCTCGCGGGTCGAGCTGCTGGAGCGCTGCGGCCTGGACCACGCCCGGGCCGTGGTGGTGACCATGGACTCGCCGGAAGCGGCCGAGGCGGTGGTGGCCACCGCGCGCGGCCATCGCCCCGACCTGACCATCGTCGCCCGGGCCCGCGACGCCCGCCACGCCGCCCGGCTCTACGAGCTGGGCGCCACCGACGCCGTGCCCGAGACCATCGAGGCCAGCCTGCAGCTGTCGGAAGCCGTGCTGGTCGACATCGGCGTGCCCATGGGCCTGGTCATCGCCTCGATCCACGAGCGCCGCGACGAATACCGCAAGGTCCTGAACCGGCCGGACGCGCTGGGCGGGAAGAGGAAGCGGCTTAGGGACGCGGGGCGGGTTTAGGGCGTCTCGCGCGGTGCCTGGTCCTCGTCCTTCGACAAGCTCAGGATGAGGACCGTTGTGTAGGCGGTGGCAGTCGAAAACCTCATCCTGAGCTTGTCGAAGGACGAGGTTTTCGGACCAAGCCGCTACTGTCCCGCCGAGATCTTCGCGATCATCTTCTCGGCGTTGTCGTTGGCCGGGTTCAGCGCCAGCGAGCGGCGGTACTCGGCGATGGCCCCGGCCTTGTCGCCGGTCGCCGCCAGCGCCTCGGCGTAGCTGTCGTGGGCGTTCCAACTGTCGGGGTGCTGGGCGACATTGTAGCCGAACAGCGCCTTGGCGTCGGCCGGGCGCGGCGCGAACAGCAGGCGGTAGCCCCAGCCGTTGACGCGCTCCTCGGTGAGGTGAAGCTCCGGAAAGCGGCGGCGCGCGTCGGCGACCGAGGCGGCGACGTCGGCGTAGCGGCTCTGCTCGAGCGCGGCCTCCAGCGCCGCCAATCCGCGGGGGCGGCCGAACAGCGCCTCGTGCGCGGCGTCGGCGGCCGACTGCAGCGCGCCCTCCAGCCCCGCGCGGTTGGCCAGCAGGACGATGCCGTAGCCCTTGTCCGGATAGAAATCGCAATAGCTCGAGAAGCCGAAGGTGCCGCCGCCGTGGCGCAGGTAGACCTGGCTGTCGGCGGTCTTGGCGATCATCCAGTGGAAGCCGATCGCGCCGGTGTCGGGCGAGCCCCAGGCCGGCTGGTGGGTCAGGGCGATGGCGGGATCGCGCGCGGCCAGTTGGGCGGCGAGGTAGCGGGCCATGTCCGCCGCCGAATAGCGCAGTCCGCCGGCCGCGCGGACCACGAGCGCGGTGAGCGCCGGCGTCGCGGGGCCGCTGGGGTCATAGCCCTGTGCGACCAGGGCGGACGACGGCGCGGCGACGCCCGAGGCCATGCCCAGCGGCCGCTCGACATACTGGGCCAGCAAGGCCTCATACGGGCGGCCGTAGAGCCGTTCCAGCACGATCCCGACCAGTTGCGAGGCGACGTTGGAGTGGCGCGGCGCCGCGCCGGGGGTGTCGACCAGGCTGGCCGTGCGCAGGTCGGCCATCAGCTTCTCGGACGTATAGCCCTCAAGGAGCTTGGCGGCGATGAACGGGATCTGCTCGGGCTTGGCGTCGCCGATCGCCTGGCGCCAGTCGGGCAGGTTGTCCGGCAGGGCCGAGGTGGTGTCGACCAGGTCGATCAGCCGCACGGGGCGGTCGCCACGCGCGAGGTTGCCGTAGCCCGGGGGCAGGTATTTTCGCACGTCGTCCGAGGCGGCCGCGCGGCCCTCGAGGATCGCGTGGGCCAGCAGCAGGCCGGTGAAGGTCTTGGAGATCGAACCGATCTCGTAGACGCTGCGCTCGGTCGCTGGCGTGGAGCCGCCGCGCGTGATCAGGCCGGCGTTGTGAAAGCGGGTGCGTCCGCCGTGCACGACGGCGGCCGAGATACCGTCGACGCGGCCCGTGCGCACGAACTCCGCGACGATCGTTCCGACCGGATCCGCCGCCCCGGCCGCGTTCGCCGCGTCGGACAGCGCCAGCGGAATCGCCGGCGCCAGGGCGAGCAGCTCGCGCCGCGCCATGCCCCTTGCGCGCGGGGTCGAGGAAGTCCGGGCGATGGTGGTCATCAAGGAGGTCCGCTGCCGAGGTTCGCGAGGCAACCTAGGGGCGATGCGGCCTTCGACATAGTGACATCGGGTTCACCTGCGGGGCCTGGGCTTCGCCGAAGCTTGCGATCGTCGCGATTTCGTATATAACTGACGAGTCAGTTATATACATCGAGCGCCCGCACCATGCAGACCGGCCAGCCCAAGTGGCGACGACGCAGCGAGGCCCGGCCCGGCGAGATCATCGCCGCGGCGCTGGAGGTGTTCTCCGAAAAGGGCTTCGCGGCCGCGCGGCTGGACGACATCGCCGCCCGGGCCGGGGTCTCCAAGGGCGCGCTCTATCTCTATTTCGAGACCAAGCAGGACCTGTTCCGGGCGGTGGTGCGCGAGACGATCGTCCCCAACCTGGCGACCGTCGCCGGCTTCGTGGCCCAAAGCCCCCTGCCGTTCGGCCACCTGATCCGCCTGGCCTTCGCCCGCGTCGCCGAGGTGATCACCCAGGGCCGGCTGGGCGCGGTGGCCAAGATGGTGATCGGCGAGTCGCGCAACTTCCCCGAACTGGCCAAGGTCTGGCACGAGGACGTGGTCTCGGTGATGCTGGGGGCGATCAGCGCGGCGGTGGCCGCCGCCCAGGCGCGCGGCGAAGTGCGGCCGGGCGATCCCCAGCTCTATGTGTTCAGCCTGGCCGGGCCCCTGCTGCTGGGCGTGCTGTGGCGCGAGGTGTTCGTGCCGGTCGGGGTCAAGCCGATCGACCTGAAGGCCCTGCTGGCCCAGCACGCCGAGGTCGTCCTGCAGGGCATGCTGGTCCAGCCGGCGGAGGGGCGCGCATGAAGCCGCCGGTTCGCATCGTCCTGGCCGTCGTGGCCGTCGGCGTCGTCGGGTTCGTCGCCTGGCGGCTCTGGGGGCCGGGCGCGGCCCATCCTCGGCGGCTGTCGGGCTATGTCGAGGGCGAGACGCTGTATGTCGGGGCCTCGGCGGCGGGGCCGGTCAGCACGGTGTCGGTGCAGCGCGGCCAGCGGGTCGTCGCCGGCCAGCCGCTGTTCGCCCTGGACGCCGCCCAGCTGGTCGCCGCCCGCGACCAGGCCGCCGCCCAGGCCGCCGCCGCCCAGTCCCAGGCCCTGGACGCCGCCAAGGGCCAGCGGCCGGACGAACTGGCGGTCTACGACGCCCAGCGGGCCGCCGCCGCCGCCGCCCTCGCCGAGGCCCAGGCCGACTACAACCGTATCGCGCCCCTGGCGGCCAAGGGCATCTACGCCCCCGCTCGCCTCGACCAGGCGCGCGCCGCGCTGAAGACCGCCCAGGCCAATGTCCGCACCGTCGAGCAGCAGCGCCGGGTCGGAACGCTGGGCGGGCGAACCGACGCCGTCCGCGCCGCGCAAAGCCAGGCCGCCGCGGCCCGCGAGCAGCTGGCGGTCGCCCAGAACCGCCTGGACCAGATCAGCCCCAGGGCCCCGGCCGCCGCCCGGGTGCAGGACGTCTTCTACCAGCCCGGCGAGTGGGTGGCGGCCAACCAGCCAGTGGTGGCCCTGCTGGCCGACGACCGGGTGCGCCTGCGCTTCTACGTGCCCCAGGCCGAGGTCGCGCTCTATCGGCCGGGGACGCGGATCGCCTTCGCCTGCGACGGCTGCAAGGCCGGGCTCGGGGCCCGGATCAATTTCGTCAGTCCCCGGGCCGAGTTCACTCCGCCGGTGATCTACAGCCGCGACGCCCGCGACCGGCTGGTGTTCCTGATCGAAGCCCTGCCGGACCACCCGGCCGACCTGCCGCCGGGCCTGCCGGTCGACGTGGTCCCGCTGAAGGCCGCGGGCAAGTGAGCGTCGCCGACCTCGCCGTCGACGTGCGCGGCCTGGACAAGTCGTACGGCGACAAGCACGTGGTCCAGGACCTGACCATCCAGGTCGGGGCGGGCAAGATCACCGGCTTCCTGGGCCCCAACGGTTCGGGCAAGACCACCACCCTGCGCATGCTGTGCGGCCTGCTGACCCCGGACGACGGCGAGGGGACGGTGCTGGGGCTGGACTTCCGTCGTCGCGCCGAGGCGATCAAGCGCCAGACCGGCTACATGACCCAGAAGTTCTCGCTCTACGAGGACCTGTCGATCCGCGAGAACCTGGACTTCACGGCGCGGATCTACGGCCTGGACCGCCGGCGGGAGCGGGTGGACGAAGCCCTGGACCGCCTGGGCCTGGCCAATCGCCAGAAGCAGCTGGCCGGCAGCCTGTCCGGTGGCTGGAAGCAGCGCCTGGCCCTGGCCGCCTGCGTGCTGCACGAACCGCGCCTGCTGCTGCTGGACGAACCCACGGCGGGCGTCGATCCCCAGGCGCGGCGCGAGTTCTGGGATGAGATCCACGCCCTGTCGGCCGAGGGCCTGACCGTGATGGTCTCTACCCACTACATGGACGAGGCCGAGCGCTGCCACGACATCGCCTATATCGCCTACGGCAAGCTGATGGCCCGCGGCACGCTGGATGACGTGATCGGCCAGTCGGGCCTGACCACGTTCCGGGCCGAGGGGCCCGGGGCCGACCGCCTGGGCCGGGAGCTGGCCAAGGCGCCGGGCGTGGCCATGGCCGCGCCGTTCGGCGCCGCCCTGCACGTCAGCGGCCAGGACCGCGCGGCGCTCGAGGCCGCCATCGCCCCCTACCGCAAGCCGCCGCTGACCTGGACCGAGGTGTCGCCCACCCTGGAGGACGTGTTCATCCAGCTGATGGCCTCGTCGAAGGACAACTTCCAATGAGCGCCCCAAGGAGCGCCCAGTCTTCCGATCCGCGGACTTCGGCCGATCGCGGCCTGTCGCTGAACCGCATCCTGGCGGTGCTGACCAAGGAGTTCATCCAGCTCACGCGTGACCGGCTGACCTATGCGATGATCCTGGTCATGCCGATCGTCCAGCTGCTGCTGTTCGGCTACGCCATCAACAGCGACCCGCGCGACCTGCCGACGGCGGTGCTGGTGCAGGACCACGGGCCCATGGCCCGCTCGGCCCTCTCGGCCCTGGCCCACAACGGCTATTTCAAGATCGTCCGCGAGGCCGCCTCGCCCGAGGAGCTGGACCAGGCCATCGCCCGGGGCGAGGTGCAGTTCGCCCTGACCATCCCCGCCGACTTCACCCGGCGCGTGGTGCGCGGCGACGACGCCCAGATCCTGGTCGAGGCCGACGCGTCGGACCCCGCCGCCACCGGCGGGGCCATCGCCGCCCTGGCCAATCTTCCACGTACCGCGCTTTCCCGCGACCTGGTCGGCGCGGCCGCGTCGCCTTCCGATCTGGGGGGCGGCCAGGAACCGTTCGAGGTGGTGATCCACCGGCGCTACAATCCCGAAGCCATCACCGCCTACAACATCGTGCCGGGCCTGCTGGGCGTAGTGCTGTCCCTGACCCTGGTGATGATGACCTCGCTGGGCATGACCCGCGAATATGAGCGCGGCACGATGGAGAGTCTGCTGGCCACCCCGGCCAAGCCGATCGAGGTGATGATCGGCAAGCTCTCGCCCTATGTGGTGGTGGGCCTGATCCAGACGGTGGTGATCCTGGTCCTGGCGCGGGTGCTGTTCGCGGTGCCCATGGCGGGCGGCTGGGACGCCCTGGCCGTGGGCGTGGTGCTGTTCATCCTGGGGTCGCTGTCGCTGGGCTTCCTGATCTCGACCGTGGCCCGCAACCAGCTGCAGGCCGTGCAGATGTCATTCTTTTACATTCTGCCGTCGATCCTGCTGTCGGGCTTCATGTTCCCGTTCCGGGGCATGCCGGCCTGGGCCCAGGCCCTGGGCAGCGTGATTCCGGTGACCCACTTCCTGCGGGTCGTGCGCGGGTCTTTACTTAAAGGACTGGGTGTTCTGGACCTGTGGACAAGTCTTGCCGCCCTGGCGGTATTTGTCGTGGCCATCGCCGCCGCCGCCATGTCCCGCTATCGCCGAACCCTCGACTGAGGTAGCCGGCGCCCTTTGTACGGCCCGGCGGAATCCGCCCCCGAACGCGACGTTTTTACGCATCCTTGAAGGGCAAAACGTGCCCAAGGCCTTGCGCTGCGCGGATTCACGTGCGAACCGATACCATGCTGGCGCTTTTTCCGAGACAGTCAGCCGAAACGCTCGGAAGTTGATTCTGTGGGGGCGGTCAGGTGTTCGCGGCGTCTTCCCTAAGGGACGCCGAAACCTGGCGGGTGTTGCTCTGCTGACACTTTCGCGGATCGCGCGCCTTGGTATAACAATGCTCGGTCGGTCTCGGCCGGTGCAGGGCAATAGAGGGCTCTTGATATGAAACTTCAACTCCTGGCGGGGGTGGCTCTGGCCGCGGTGTTCGCCGCTGGCGCCGCTTCGGCCCAAGAGACCGGCTGGTACGGCGCGGTCGACCTTGGCTACCACTGGCCCGAGGGCATCACTACCGAATCCGAACAGATCCTGCGGGACGGCGCTGCGGCGCACTGGACCTGGTCGACGGACAACGACTGGGCCGGCTTCGTCCGCCTGGGCTACCAGTTCAACCCGAACTGGCGCGCTGAAGTCGAGGGCGGCTATCGCCCCGGCGACCTGACCAGCGTCCGCGGCAACCCGGTTCGCCAGCAGCCGCTCGGCCTCTGCACCCCCGGCGTGACCCGCACCACGGCCGCCCCGACCTGCGGCAGCCCGTCGGGCTCGATCGACTCCTGGTCGCTGATGGTCAACGTCCTGTACGACTTCGCGCCGGAATCGTGGATCAACCCGTACCTGGGCGCCGGCGTGGGCATCAATCGCCTGGACGTCAGCGCGCTGGGCCAATACAGCGGCGTCGGCCCGGTCACCGCGACCAACCCGGCGATCCAGAACCTGACGGCCGACGACGACGACATCGCCATCGCCTGGCAGGCCATCGCCGGCGCCTCGATCAAGGCGACCGACAAGCTGAAGGTCGACGTGACCTATCGCTGGTTCGCGACCCAGGACCACAGCTGGCAAACCACCAGCTCGGGCCCGATCAACCCCGGCGCGTTCGAAGGGCAGTACAAGGATCAATCGCTGACCGTCGGTCTGCGGTACTCCTTCGCGGCTCCGCCGCCCCCGCCGCCCCCTCCTCCGCCCCCGCCCCCGCCGCCGCCTCCCCCGCCGCCTCCCCCGCCCCCGCCGCCTCCGCCGCCGGTGGCCTACGAGGCCAAGGAATTCATCGTCTACTTCCCGTTCGATCAGTACGTGCTGACGCCGGAAGCCCAGTCGGTGGTTTCGGAAGCCGCGAACTACGCGACCTCGGGTCACGCCACCAAGCTGGTGGTCGTCGGTCACACCGACACCTCGGGTTCGCCGAAGTACAACGCCAAGCTCTCGGAGCGTCGTGCGAAGGCCGTGGCTGACGCCCTGGTCGGCGCCGGTGTCGCCGCCGACACCCTGGCCGTTGACTGGAAGGGCGAAAGCGCCCCCGCCGTCGCCACCGGCGATGGTGTGAAGGAACCGCTGAACCGCCGTTCCACGATCTCGATCAACTTCTAAGATCCAGATCGCGAACTAGGTTGAGGGCCCGGCGGCGACGCCGGGCCCTTTTCTTTTGTCTCGTCTCCTTGCCTCGACCGCCGTCGCGCCAGGGTGTGGAAGCCGAGAAATGAAGGGGCCAGGGATGCGCCGTGGGCGTCGGATCGCCCATCGGCGGGAGGCTGGCCGAAGCAAGCGCCTTTCGATGGAATCCGGTCCGCGATCGGATCACTTCTTTGTGGCCCGCGACAGCACGTCGCAGCCGCGTTCGCCTTTGCCGTGCAACCCCTTGATGATGCCCAGCATCTTCTCGGCCACCGTTGTTCGTTCACAGCTTGTTAAGAAAAAACTCGCCCGCGGGGCGCATCTCGTCGTTGACGAGTCATTAGCCACTGTGGCCCCATATGTGGGCTGAGGGGGCTCCTCGGCCACAAGATGTAGCGGCTGGGCGGGGCGATCCCTTTTCCGGAACACGCTGATTGATTATGGATTTTGATCATGAACGGCAGTGAAGCGGCGAAGACGACGGCTATCCCCCAGGCCCGCACCGGCGGGATGAAGGCCGAACGTCCGAAACTGGCGCTGGTGCGCAAGGTCGAGGTCGATCGCTCGCGCGACGCCCTGCTGACCGATTTCGGCAAGACCACGCTGGAAGACCGCTACCTGCTGCCCGGCGAGTCCTACCAGGACATGTTCGCCCGCGTGTCGACGGCCTTCGCCGACGACGCCGACCACGCCCAGCGCGTCTACGACTATATGAGCCAGCTGTGGTTCATGCCGTCGACCCCGGTGCTCAGCAACGGCGGCGCCGAGCGCGGCCTGCCGATCAGCTGCTTCCTGAACGCCGTCGACGACAGCCTGGACGGCATCCTGGGCGTCTGGAACGAGAACGTCTGGCTGGCGGCCAACGGCGGCGGCATCGGCACCTACTGGGGCGGCGTCCGGTCGATCGGCGAGAAGGTCAAGGGCCAGGGCCAGACCAGCGGCATCATCCCCTTCATCCGCGTGATGGACAGCCTGACCCTGGCGATCAGCCAAGGCAGCTTGCGCCGCGGTTCGGCGGCCGTCTATCTGGACATCCACCACCCGGAAATCGAAGAGTTCCTGGAGATCCGCAAGGCGTCGGGCGACTTCAACCGCAAGTCCCTGAACCTGCACCACGGCATCTCGATCACCGACGAGTTCATGCACGCCGTCCGCGACGGCCACAAGTTCGGCCTGCGCTCGCCCAAGACCAACGAGGTCCTGCGCGAGGTCGACGCCCGGGCCCTGTGGCAGAAGGTGCTGGAGCTGCGCCTGCAGACCGGCGAGCCCTACCTGATCTTCTCCGACACCGTGAACCGGGCCATGCCCCAGCACCAGCGCGAGCTGGGCCTGAAGGTCCGCCAGTCCAACCTGTGCAGCGAGATCATGCTGCACACCGGCGTCGACCACCTGGGCAACGACCGCACCGCCGTCTGCTGCCTGTCGTCGGTCAACGCCGAGACCTTCCTGGAGTGGCGCGACCACCCGATGTTCATCGAGGACATCATGCGCTTCCTCGACAACGTCCTGCAGGACTTCATCGACCGCGCCCCGGACGCCGCCTCGACCGCCGCCTACGCGGCCATGCGCGAGCGCTCGGTGGGCCTGGGCCTGATGGGCTTCCACAGCTTCCTGCAAAGCCAGAACGTGCCGTTCGAGAGCGCCCTGGCCAAGAGCTGGAACATGCGGATGTTCAAGCACCTGCGCCGCGAGGCCGACAAGGCCTCGATCGCCATCGGCCAGGAGAAGGGCCCCTGCCCCGACGCCGCCGAGCGCGGCTCGCTGGAGCGCTTCTCGCACAAGCTGGCCATCGCCCCGACCGCCTCGATCTCGATCATCTGCGGCGGCACCTCGGCCGGCATCGAGCCGATCCCGGCCAACATCTACACCCACAAGACCCTGTCGGGTTCGTTCGCGGTCAAGAACCCCTATCTGGAGCGTCTGCTCGAGGAGAAGGGTCAGAACACCGACGCGGTCTGGGGCTCGATCCTGGAGAACGAGGGCTCGGTCCAGCACCTGGACTTCCTCAGCCAGGACGACAAGGACGTCTACAAGACCGCCTTCGAGCTGGACCAGCGCTGGGTGGTCGAGCTGGCCGCCGACCGCACGCCGGAAATCTGCCAGAGCCAGTCGGTGAACATCTTCCTGCCCGGCGACGTCGACAAGTGGGACCTGCACATGCTGCATTGGCAGGCCTGGGAGCGCGGCGTGAAGTCGCTGTACTACCTGCGCTCCAAGTCGGTGCAGCGGGCGTCCTACGCCGGCTCGGACGTGGCGGTGGCGGGGCCTCTCAACGGCTTCGACGCGCCGTCCAAGACCGACTACGAGGAATGCTTGGCGTGCCAGTGATCCGGCCCGGGCGAACGCTCGGCAAGTCCTGAAAATCAACGGCGTCGCGGACCTCCGCGGCGCCGTTTTCGCGTCCGGAACCATCGCCCGCAAGAAATGTTGATGACGTGGGGATTTGTCCCATGGACGTCACTCGGATTCCGAGTAGGCTTTCAGTGGGGAAATGGGTTCTGGGGACCTGAATGCGTGCTTGCACGGCATTTGTCGCGATCTTGGGGGTAAGCGCTCTGGCTGTCGCCGCCGCGCAGGCCGCGCCGATGCGGTCCGCCCCGACGAAAGCCGCCAAGTCGTCCAGGCCTTCAGATAGGGCGTCCAGCGCCGTCCGCAAGCCTGCCTCGCCCAGCTTTGTCGTCGACCTGCGCGCCGGCGCGCCCGTGGACCTGGGCGTCCGCAACGTCCGGCCCGCCACCAGCAGCGCGGTCGGCTTCGCCGAGGCGCCCGCCACCAGGACCGGCCGCGACAGCGATCCCACCTTCGCGCTCTCGCCCGCCGGCGCCTATGGCGACGCCGGCCTGCTGGACGCCAACCGCTATTACGAGGGCCGCGGCCCGGTCACCTGGCGGTCCAACGCCTTCGTGGTCGGCGAGGGCCACCACGCCGTCGACTCGGTCCGCGTGTCGGTGGCCAGCGTCGCGCCGCTGGGCCAGACCCGGCCCCTGGCCCTGGTACGGCCCGAGCAGGACAGCTTCGAGGACCGCGACGTCGACGTCACCGTCACCCGCGGCTGGCCGGCGGCCGTGTCGCTGGGCGCCGGCAAGTACGCCCTGGACGTCACGCCGCACGCCGGCCTGGGCATCGGCGGGGCCGGCGGCTCGGCCGAGGCGGGCGCGACGGTGCGGTTCGGCAAGAAGATGGGCGACCGGGTGGTCAATTCGCTGGGCGTCGAGGACGGCCGCCAGTTCGGCCAGCAAGGGCGCTGGTACATGTTCGCCGCCGCCAGCGGCCAGGCCGTGGGCCTGAACATGCTGCGCAGCGGCGAGGGCGACTGGAGCCGGGCCGGGGTCACCACCGACGCCAGCAGCAAGCTGGTCGGCGACGGCCAGGCCGGCCTGGCCTGGCGCAAAGGGCCTATGCAAGCCTCGTTCGGCTATGTGCACCGCAAGATCAGGGCCAAGGACCAGATCATGGGCATGGCCACCCAGAAGGACGAGATGGTCGCCTTCTCGTTCAGCTTGAGGCCGCACTGGTAGGACAGCCGCGCCGGCGCGATGTGCTTCGGCGCTTGAGTTTCGGGCTCAGATCATGCAGCTAGCGCCCGTCCTCCACCGAGCCTTCAGCCGGGCCTCCAGCCGAGCCATCCAGCGTCATGAGCGATAGCGAGCCTCCTCGCCGCAAGATCCTGAGCCTGAAAAGCGGCGTCGCCGCGCCGGGCGGCCCGCCGCCGCTCGAGCGCATCCCGCGGCCGGCCGGCGCCAAGCGCGTCGTGCTGAGGGCTCCCGAGCCGCCGCAGCCCGCCCCGCCGCCGCCCACGGGCGACTTCAAGTGCAAGCCCTGCGGCGCGCGCTTCGACCCGCCGGCCGAGCTGGCCGATGAGGACTCGGTGCGCTGCCCGTCGTGCAACGCCCGCCTGGGCCTGGCCGCGGACTTCCGGGCCGATCCGCCGCGCGTCGAGAAGCTGCGCGCCCGCTACCTCAAGAAATAGGTTCTTCCCGTTCGACGCCGGGACCGACCGCCGGATTGGCCGCCGGATCGGCCGCCAGGTCGATGGGCGGCTCGTCCGGCGCGGCCAGGGCCGGCGTCAGGATCGGATCCTTGACTGTCTGACGCCGCGTCCCGGACTGGCGCTTGAACAGGCCGCGCCACAGGGGCTCGGGCGCCGGGATGGCGCTGGACCACAGCCGGCCGCTGATCGCCAGGGCCTCGGCGTCGTCGAAGGTCCGCCGCATGACCGCGGTCTCGAACTTCATCATGTTGAAATGCGAGAAGCTGGCCGGGATCGAGGCCGACCAGAGCGGCAGGTTGTGGCGGGCGCAGAAGCCGGCGGCCACGCTCAGCGCCTGGCGGTACGAAAACCGCAGCATGGTCTCGAAGCTGCGCCCCATGATCGAGGCCACCCCGGGCTGAGTGGTGAGGGGCGAGGGATCGAGCACGGTGTTGAAGATCACATAGACCCGGCCGCGCCGCAGCCGCTGGCCCAGCTCGCGCCAGCGCAGCAGGGCGTCGGGCATCAGGAACAGCGGCGCGGCGATGCCGCCGTCGGCGTGCATCTCCTGATAGTGGGTCACGCCGCCCTCGCCGTCAGGGGCCTCGACATCGATCAGCTTGGGCGGGAACAGGCCCGGCAGGGTGGCCGAGGCCACCAGCACGTCGCGGAACAGCCGCACGGCCGCCTCGCCGCCGCGGGTGGCGATCTCGCCCATGTCCCAGATCGTCGCCTTCTGGCTGTCGAGGTTGGTGGTGGCGATCAGCAGGCGCCGGCCGCGGGCGTGCTCGCCGGCGATGGCCTCGATCATCTCCAGATCGACGAACGGCGCGACCAGCCCGTCCAGAGAGTCGCCGCGGAACAGGCTGGGGCCCAGGGTCGGGCCCAGGCTCTTGAGGCTGAGCAGGTCGGCCGCGTGGCCGCCGACATAGGCCTCGGCCAGGCGGTCGTCCCAGGTCGGGCCGAGGAAGGCGAACGGCGCGATCAGGGCGCCGGTGCTGACGCCGGTGACGATGGCGAACCGCGGCCGCGTCCCGGCCTTGGTCAGGCCCACCAGGGCTCCGGCCCCGAACGCCCCGCCGGCCGCGCCGCCGGACAGGGCCAGGATGTTGAAGTCGTCGCGGCCCAGCAGCGGCCGCAGCGGGGCCAGGCGGTCGGCGACGCTGCGCAGGGCCTCGTCGGCCTCGTCGATGCTGAGCCGCACCCCGGGAAAGCCGGCGGCCTCGATGGTATTGTCAGCGTGGCCCAGCGGGGCGGGCAGGCGTTTGCCGCGCTGGGCGTTCGCCGCGCGGTCCCGGAAAAAGCTCTGGACGGTCTTCTTGGAGTCCGGCGGGGTGTTCAAGGCGCGTCCAACTTAACGGGTCAGGGGTGACCGCTCGAGGCCAGGACCACCCCGACCAGCACGGCGGCGTAATGCAGGCCGGCGCCGCCGATCACGTGACCGTGCCAGATCGCCCGCCGGAACTTCAGCCGCTTCATCAGATAGAACACCGTACCGGTCGAATAGATCACGCCGCCAAGCGCGAGCAGCAGCAGGGCCGCCCAGCCCATGCCGGCGATCATCGGCTTGATGGCCACCAGCACTAGCCACCCCAGGGCCAGGTACAGCCCGACCCAGAAACGCTTGTCCAGGCCCGGCAGGAACAGCTTGGCGGCGACGCCGATCCCGGCCACCGACCACACCGCCGTGGTCATGCCGATCGCCCACCAGCCGTGCAGGTTCTGGGTGGTGAACGGGGTGTAGGAGGCGGCGATCATGATGAAGATGCCGGCGTGGTCGAAGCGGCGCAGCAGCGGCCGCCAGCGGGCCTTGGCGAAGTTGTAGGCGGTCGACAGCGACAGCATGGTGATCAGGCCGACCGTGTAGACGGCGATGGCCGCCACCTGGCTCAGCGAGCCCAGCCCGAAGGCCAGGCCCAGCATGATGCCGCCGCCCAGCAGGGCGCAGGCCAGGCCGGCCAGGTGCACCACCAGGTCGGCGCGCTTGGCGCCCGGCGTCGGATAGTGGTTGGCCGCGACCGTCGCCGGAACCTGCGCCGCGGGCGTGGTCGGGATGATGCTGGTCGTCTCGGTCATGGCCCCACTCTACGCGCGATCGGTGACATATAAACGCCGATCATCGTGGCTGGGATAGGGCCGACGATGCATATTTCGCTCAGCCGGCCGTGCTCGCCGGTGAGAGCGCCGCGAAGTGGCGGAGGCCCAAACGCGTTGTCATCCCGGAAGCCTCGCAGAGGCTGTCCGGGATCCAGGGGACTGGGCGAATGCGGTGCGATTCACCTGGGTCCCGGACAAGCGCTGCGCGCTTTCCGGGATGACAACCTTGTGGGATCAGTTGCGTAAGAGCCTCAGCCCAGCAGGCCGTGGGCCCCGTCCCAGGCCAGCTTGGCCCCGACCGCGATCAGCAGGACATAGATCACCCGGTAGAAGCCCTCGGCCGGCACGCGGCGCACCAGCCAGACGCCGGCCCAGGTCGAGGCGAGGGCCAGGGGCAGCAGCACGGCCGCCGTGGTCAGCACCTGGGGCGTGAACTGGCCCAGGGCGACATAGGCCGGCACCTTCATCCAGTTGACCGTGGCGAAGAAGATGGCGCTGGTGCCGATGAACACGTCGCGCGGCAGGCGGCGGGGCAGGACATAGATCTGGAACGGCGGGCCGCCGGCGTGGGCGACCTGGCTGGTGAAGCCGGCGATCGCGCCGCACAGGGCGCCCAGCCAGGGCCGGCCCGGCCCGGCCTCGACCGCCTCGGCCGCCTTGACCGCCCGCTCGGCCCACAGGCGCTGCAGCGAGAAGGCGATCGAGATCAGCCCGATCGACAGCTCGACCGCCGCCACCGACACCCGGGCCGCCAGCAGCCAGCCGACGAAGACGCCGACCGCCGCGGCCGGCAGCATCAGGACCAGCAGGCCCCGGTCCCAGGTCCTGCGGAACGACCAGACGCTGACCACGTCCTGGGCCAGCAGGATCGGCAGGGTGATCGCCGCGGCCAATACCGGCGAGATGACCAGCGCCATCAGCGGCACGGCCACCACCCCGATCCCGGCGAACCCGCCCTTGGCCAGGCCCAGCAGGATCACCGCGGGCACGGCGACGGCGTAGAACAGCGGATCGGTCAGCATGGATAGGGCTTAGCAGGATCGCGGGCGATTTCCCAAGGACCTCGCCCGCTTACCCTGCGGCTACCTTCCCGGAAGGCAAAAGCCTCAGGTCTTCTTCTCGAAAGCCGCGCTGATGTCGATGGTCGTCGCGTCGCTGACCACGGGAACCCACTTGCCGATCCCGAAGTCCGAGCGGTTGATCCGGCCCTGGGCCTTGAAGCCGATGGTGAAGACCTTGGTGAAATGGTTGGGGCCCGCGCCGGTGAAGGTGGCGTCGAGCACGATCGGCTTGGTGACGCCGTGCAGGGTCAGGTCGCCGGCGACCTTGGCCGTCGTCGGTCCGGTGGGAGTCACCGAGGTCGAGACGAAACGCATCTGCGGATACTTGGCCGGGTCGAAGAAGGTCGAGGAGAGGAACTGGGCGTCCAGGTCCTTGTTGGTCGTCGAGACGGTGGCGATCGGCACGGAGACGTCGAGCTTGGCGTCGCCGAGCGACTTGGGATCGATCATCAGCGTCCCCTTGGCGCCGGGAAACGTGCCCCAGAATTCGCTGACACCCATGTGGATCGTGGCGTAGCGGACCAGCGTCTCCTTGGAGTCCACCGTGTAGGTCCCCGCCTGCACGTCTTCGGGCTTGAAGGGCGACTGGGCGCGGGCCGGGCCAACGACGGCGGCGATCGCCAGGGCGGCCGCGAGGCCAGGCAGCATTCGGGTCATTCAGGAGTCTCCAGGGTTGGACGCGTCTTGAGTCAAAGGCGCCGGCGGTTCGACGCAGCGCCTGGACAGGGCGCCGACCGCCGTCGCGGAGTCCTGAATGGCCGTCTGAAAAGCTCTGAAAACTTCCGTCGAGGGGAATTGGCGGTCGCGATCTTCGCCCCTGGCCCTTGACGTCGCCTGCGTTCGCGAGACCTTCACAGCTGACGCTTGAGGCGCTCGGGCCTGTTCGGAATTCGGAGTTTTCGCAGAACCATGAGCTCTCTCTCCGGATCCGCCTTCCGCGTCGGCGCCTGGTCGGTCGATCCCAGGTCCGGGCGGATCGCCCGCGACGGCGAGAGCCTGCGCGTCGACGACCGGTCCATGCGGCTCCTGGTCTGCCTGGCCGAGCACGCCGGGCGGACGGTCACCATCGACCAGCTTCTCGACGAGGTCTGGGCGGGCGCCGTGGTGTCCCAGGACTCCGTCTACCAGGCCGTCACCTCGCTCCGCCGCCTGCTCGGCGACGATCGCAAGGAGCCGGCCTATATCGCCACAGTGCCCCGCCAGGGCTACCGCCTGGTGGCCTCCGTCATGCCGGACGTCGGCCCGGCGACCGCCGCGCGGACGCCGCCGCCCCCGCGTCGTCGGCTCGGGCTGGTCGCCGGCTGCGCCGCGGTCGTGGCGGTGGCGGTGGGATTGGTCGTTCTGGGCCGGGGCAACACCGCCGATACGCTCCGGCCGCCGTCGCCCGCGGTTTCGCGGCAGCAGCCCCGACAGGCCTTGGCCGTCCTGCCGTTCCTCGACCTCACCAGCCAGGCCATGAACGAGGAGTATGTCGCCGACGGCGTGACCGAGGAATTGATCACCCGCCTGAGCCGCATGGACGGATGGCGGGTGAGCGCGCCCACCGACTCCTTCGCGCTGAAGGGCAAGACGCTGACTGTGGCGCAGACGGCGACGGCGCTGGACGTCGACTATCTGGTCGACGGCAGCCTGCGCAGGTCCGGCGACACCCTGCGGATCTCGGCGCGCGTCGTGCGCGCGGCCGATGGTTCGGTGGTTTGGTCGCAGAGCTATGACCGCTCGTCGCGCGATCTTCTGCAGGTGCAGGACGACATCGCCGGAGAGGTGGCCGAGGCGCTGGGACGATGCTGCCAGGGCCAGCCGCAGCCGTCGCGCGCGACGCCGGCGGCCGTTCCATAGCTCTCCGCGGCGTCCGTGCTGACGCCTATCCCGCCGCCCCCTGACTCTCCCAGCCCTCGACGAACGGAAACCGTTCGGCCCAGAAGTCGGCCAGCCTCAGATCGGCGTCCACCCGCCGGACCACCTCGCTCATCTTCGGCGCCACCTCGTAGAACCGCTTGCGCCGCGGCCCCCAGCGGCTGACCACGGCGACATAGAGGTCGAGCACGGTCAGGTCGTCGCCCAGCAGGTAGCGGCCGGGATCGAGTTGGCTCTCCATCATGCCCCAGCATGCGGCGATACGGTCGGCGGTCGCGGCCTTGATCCGGGCCTGGACCTCCGGATCGGGTCCCCCCAGGCGCGAGGGATCGTCGCGCACCCAGAACAGCGAATAGATCGAGGCCGGCACGAACACCATCCAGCGCAGGAACTGGCCGCGCAGGGGCGAATCGGGCGACGGAGCCAGCCGCGCCTGCGGAAAGCGGTCGGCCAGCCAGATCAGGATGGCGGCGCTCTCGGTGATCGTCTCGCCGTCGGGCGTGACCAGGGCCGGGATCTGGCGAAGCGGGTTGACGCCGGCCACCTTGGCCTGCTGGGCCGCGCCCTCCCAGGTGGGCGCCTCGACGATGTCGTAGGGCTGCCCCAGCAGGGTCAAAGTCGCTTCGACCGGCACGGACCCCGAGCCAAGCGCGCCATAGATGGTGTAAGCTTGATTCATCTTTCGTTACCCAATCTACCCACAACATGTTGTGTGCTGCGACGTCGTGACCACTAGATGATCCCGACGGCTGCGGTACCAAGAGACTCTAGACCGTCCGTCCGATTCGCGTCCGCCTGCCCTGGAGCCGTCCTCGATGTCCGCCAAGCTGATCACCACGCCCGGCCTGCTGACCCCCTCCGGCGCCTACAAGCCCTTCCGCTATCCGTGGGCCCACGACTTCTGGAAGAAGCAGCAGCAGGTCCACTGGATGCCCGAGGAAGTGCCGCTGGGCGAGGACCTCAAGGACTGGGCCGTCAAGCTGAACGACAAGGAACGGAACCTGCTGACGCAGATCTTCCGCTTCTTCACCCAGAGCGACGTCGAGGTCGCCGACAACTACATGGAGCGCTACGGCCGGGTGTTCAAACCCACCGAAGTGAAGATGATGCTGTCGTCGTTCGCCAATATGGAGACCATCCATATCGCGGCCTACGCCCTGCTGCTGGAAACCATCGGCATGCCGGAGAGCGAATTCGGCGCGTTCATGGAATACCAGGCCATGCGCGACAAGCATGACTTCATGCAGAAGTTCGGCGTCGACTCCAACGCCGACATCGCCCGCACCCTGGCCATGTTCGGCGGCTTCACCGAGGGCCTGCAGCTGTTCGCCTCGTTCGCGATGCTGATGAACTTCCCGCGCTTCAACAAGATGAAGGGCATGGGCCAGATCGTCTCGTGGTCGATCCGCGACGAGAGCCTGCACTGCGAAGGCATCATCAAGCTGTACCACACGTTCAACAAGGAGACCGGGGCGGTCACCAAGGCCGTGGCCGACGACATCGTCGACTGCTGCAAGACGGTGGTCACCATGGAGGACGCCTTCATCGACCTGGCCTTCGAGCAGGGCGACGTGCAGGGCATGACCCCGGACGACATCAAGCAATATATCCGGTTCATCGCCGACTGGCGCCTGCGCCAGCTGGCCTTGCCGGAGGTCTACGGCGTGAAGGAAAACCCGCTGCCCTGGCTGCAGTCGCTGCTGTCGGGCGTGGAGCACGCCAACTTCTTCGAGGCCCGGGCCACCGAATATTCCAAGGCGGCCACCCGGGGCCAATGGCACGGCGCGGAAGGCGTGTGGTCGAGCTTCGAGACCATGCTGCAGAAGCGCTCCGAGAACACCCTGCCGGCGGAATAGAACAGCCACAAGAAGCAGGGATAACCGGGGATAACATGCCGCCGCCCTCGAAAGAGGGCGGCGTTTCTTTGTCTGGAGTGGTGCGATGCGGATAGCGGTGATCGGTCCGGGGGCGGTGGGCGGCGTGGTCGCCGCCTGGCTGGCCCAGAACCCCGGCCTGGCGGTCGAGGTCTGCGCGCGCACCGCGTTCGACCGGCTGGAGGTCGAGACCCCGGACGGGCCGCTGACGGCCAACCCGCGCGTGCTGACCGCTCCGGACCAGGCGTCCGTCGTCGACTGGGCGATCGTCACCACCAAGACCTATGACGCGGCCGCGACCGGCGACTGGCTGGCCCGGCTGGTCGGGCCGGACACCCGGGTGGCGGTGCTGCAGAACGGCGTCGAGCACATCGAGCGCTTCACGCCCTATGTTCCCGCCGAGCGGATCACCCCGGCGGTCGTCGACATCCCGGCCGAACGCAGTGCGCCCGGCCGCGTGCGCCAGCGACGGAACGGCGCGATCCTGGTCCCGGAGGGCGCGGCGGGCGAGGCCTTCGCGGCCCTGTTCGCCCACACGCCGATCGCCGTCTCGACCACCGCGGACTTCAGGACCGCCGCCTGGAGGAAGCTGGCCCTCAACTGCGCCGGGGCGGTCAACGCCCTGACCCTGCAGCCGGCCGGCGTGGCCCGGCGCGAGCCGATCGCCGACATCATGCGGGCCCTGGTCGGCGAATGCGTGGCGGTGGGCCGGGCCGAGGGCGCGGACCTGCCGGACGACCTGCCGTCGAGCGTGGTCGAAGGCTACCGCGCCGCCCCGGTCGACGGGATCAATTCCCTGCACGCCGACCGCGCCGCCGGCCGGCCGATGGAGCTGGACGCCCGCAACGGCGTGATCGTGCGGCTGGGCGCGCGGCACGGGATCGCCACGCCGGTCAATGCGATGATGGCAGCCCTGCTGGAGGCGGCGGCTACGTCTTGAGGAAGCCGCCCAACAGGTCGCCGACCGCGCCGCCCAGGCCCTCGGTCGGCAGCTGACCGCCGGGGGTCAGGCGATCGACCAGGCCCGGCAGCAGCTCGGCCAGCTTGGCCGCGCCGACCTGCGGATCGACGCCCAGCTTCTCGGCGAACTGGCCGATCGCGCCCGAGCCGAGCACGGCCTGGATCTGTTCGGCCGAGATCGGGTGGTTGGCCCCGGTGGAAACCCAGGACTGGGCGATCTCGCCGAGGCCGCCCTTCTGGAACGCTTCGACGAGACCGCTGACCCCGCCGGCCGCGCCCTGGCTGGCGATGGTCTCGACCAGGCTCGAAAGGTCGCCGCCGCCATGGCCGCCGACGGCGCCCATCAGATTATCCAGCAAGCTCATGCGACTCTCTCCGGCTGACGGGCGTCCGGAAGCGGGCGCCAGGGAAATCCAAGGTCCGACCGTGAGCGGGTCGCGATGACGCGCGCCTCTACGGCCGGTCCTTCTTCGGGATGGCGGCGACCTGGTCGGCCGAGAGCTTGGTGATCGACTTGGCCATGATCGGCATGGCGAAGCCGAAGCCGTCGGACACCCGCAGGTCCAGGTCCATCGGATGGCAGACCTGGTCGATGCCGCGGACCACCGACACCAGGTGCACGCCGGGCGAGGTCAGCTGGCTGGTGCCGTGCGACAGCTCCACCTGGTAGACATCGCGGTTGCGCACCTTCAGATACAGCGTGTCGCGGTCAGGCGCGCTCCAGCCGTCCCAGTCGGACAGGTAGAAGCAAGTTCGGGCCGGCTTGGCGACAGCCTTGGCGTCGTCGGGCGCGTTGGCGGCCAGGGCCGGCGCCGAGGCGGCCAGGAGCGCCGTCGTCAGCAGGCCTGCCCGGATCATGGATTTGACGTTCATGGCGGTCTTCCTAACCGATGTCCCTCGGGGGAAGAGATTGGTCTTCTCCCCCCCGAAGTCAATCGGTCGCGCTTGGCGGCCTCAGGCCTTGGCGGGCTCGGCTTCGGGCTCCGGATCGTCCAGCTCGCCCTCCCACTTGGCGACCACGGCGGCGGCGACGGAGTTGCCGACCACGTTGGTGGCGCTGCGGCCCATGTCCAGCAGGTGGTCGACGCCCAGCACCAGGGCGATCCAGGCCTCGGGCAGGCCGAAATAGGTCAGGGTGGCCATGATCACCACCAGCGAGGCGCGCGGCACCCCGGCGATGCCCTTGGAGGTCACCATCAGCAGCAGGAGCATGAAGATCTGCTGCTGGATCGACAGATGCACGCCGTGGGCCTGCAGGATGAACATGGTGGCGAAGGTGCAGTACAGCATCGAGCCGTCGAGGTTGAACGAATAGCCCAGCGGCAGGACGAACGAGACGATGCGGCGGCGAATGCCCAGCTTGGGCAGGGCGTCGAGGATGCGCGGATAGGCGGCTTCGGAGCTGGCGGTCGAGAAGGCCAGCAGGGCCGGCTCGCGGATGGTCGCGAACAGCGGCAGGGCTCGCTTGCCCAGCACGACGAAGGCGGCCAGGAACAGCAGCAGCCACAGGGTGGCCATGGTGGCGTAGAAGCCGATCACGAACTTGCCGTAGACCAGCAGCATCGAGATGCCCTGGTCGGCGATGGTCGAGGCCAGGGCGCAGAAGATCGCCAGCGGGGCCAGCTTCATCACGAAACCGGTGACCTTCAGCATGATCTGGGCGCCCTGTTCGGCCAGCTCCAGGATGTGCGGGGCCTTGTTGTCCAGCGAGGCGACGGCCGTGCCGACGAACAGGCTGAAGACCACGATCTGCAGGATCTCGTTCTTGGCCAAGGCGTCGAAGATCGAGGTCGGCACCAGGTGGGTCAGGAAGGCCTGCAGGGTGAAGGTCTCGGTCGAGGCGGCGGGGGCGTTGGCCGCGGCGTTGGTCGCCTCGTTCAGCACCAGGCCCGCGCCGGGATGCAGCAGGTGCACCATCAAAAGGCCCAGCAGCAGCGACACGGCCGAGGCGCTGATGAACCAGCCCATGGTCTTGGCGCCGATCCGGCCGACGGCCGCGGCGTCCTCCATGTGAGCGATGCCGGCCACCAGGGTGGTGAAGACCAGCGGGGCGATGATCATCTTGATCAGTCGCAGGAACAGGTCGGTCCCCATCTTGAACCACTTGACCGCCTCGGCGGTCTGGGCCGGGTCGAGATACTGGTTGCAGGCCCAGCCCACCAGGATCCCCAGGACCATGGCGGCGATGATCAGGAAGGCGAAACGTCGATTCATGGGTTCCCCAGTGGCTCCCCCCTCGAGCGCGGACGCTCGAGCGCTTTGGTGTCGTCACGGGGGTGAGGCTTTCCGCTTCGCGCCGCCGCTCAGGTCGTTGCGACCCTTGTGGCCGACGAAATCGGCTTCGTCCATGCCCCAGCGCCCCTGGCGAGCCCACTTGCGGCCTTAGCCTAGAAAAGCCCGCGGAACGCTGATATAGGGCGCCATGTCAAACCAAGAAAAAGCAATCGCCGCGGTCGAGCGGCTCAATCAAGAATACGAACGCGCCGTCGACGCCCTGCGGACCGCGCTTCGCGCCTATCTCGAACATGGAACCCGGCCCGACCCGCAAACGCGGTTCGACGGCACGTTCGCCTATCCCGAGCTGCGGCTGATCTACGATCCCGAGGCCCTGCCGCCCAAGCTGGCGCGGTCCTACGCCCGGGTCAGCCGGCCCGGCGTCTACGCCACCACGATCACCAAGCCCAATCAGTTCCGCGACTATCTGGTCGAGCAGCTGACCCTGCTGATGAACGACTTCCAGGTCGAGATCGAGATCGACCGGTCCAGCCAGGAGATCCCCTATCCCTACGTGCTGGACGCGACGATCGACCTGAACCAGGCCGACGTCCGCAGCGAGGACATCGCCCGCTTCTTCCCGACCACGGACCTGGCCTTCATCGGCGACGAGATCGCCGACGGGGTCTGGAACCCGGCCATGGAGGAGAACCGGCCGCTGGCCCTGTTCGACGGTCTGCGCACCGACTTCTCTCTGGCCCGCCTCAAGCACTACACCGGCGCGCCGGCCGAGCACGTGCAGCAGTTCATCCTGTTCACCAACTACCACCGCTATGTCGACGAGTTCGTGCGCTGGGGCATCGAGCAGCTGGGCCAGGAGGGCAGTCCTTACGAGGCGCTGTCGTGCTCGGGCGGGCTGATGATCACCGCCAACACCGCCAATCCCGAACTGGCGGTGGCCGAGTCGACCTGGCGCAAGCACCAGATGCCGGCCTACCACCTGATGGCCCCCGGCGGCCGGGGCATCACCCTGGTCAATATCGGCGTCGGGCCCTCAAACGCCAAGACCATCTGCGACCACCTGGCGGTGCTGCGTCCGCAGGCCTGGCTGATGATCGGCCACTGCGGCGGCCTGCGCGACACCCAGACCATTGGCGACTACGTGCTGGCCCACGCCTATCTGCGCGACGACCACGTGCTGGACGCCGTGCTGCCGCCCGAGATCCCGGTGCCGTCGATCGCCGAGGTCCAGCGCGCCCTCTACGACGCCTCCAAGGCGATCAGCGGCGACAGCGGCGACCAGCTGAAGAAGCGCCTGCGGACGGGCACGGTGGTCACCACCGACGACCGCAATTGGGAACTGCGCCACAGCCTGTCGGCCCTGCGCTTCAACCAGAGCCGGGCCGTGGCCATCGACATGGAATCGGCGACCATCGCCGCCCAGGGCTACCGCTTCCGGGTGCCATACGGGACGCTGCTGTGCGTGTCGGACAAGCCCCTGCACGGCGAGATCAAGCTGCCCGGCCAGGCCAACGCCTTCTACGAGCGGGCGATCAGCCAGCACCTGCAGATCGGGATCCTGACCTGCAAACTGCTGCTGGAGGAAGGCCCGAACCTGCACTCGCGCAAACTGCGCGCCTTCGACGAGCCGCCGTTCCGGTGACGTCGCCAAACTCGATCCTCCCCCTGTGGGGGAGGTGTCGGCGAAGCCGACGGAGGGGGGCGTGATCGGCCGATAGCCGCATCCAGGGTCGATGATCCAAAAACTCCCCCCACCGATCGCTGCGCGATCGCCTCCCCCACAGGGGGAGGTTCTTTATTGAGCGGCCTCCAGAAACCCCACGATCGCCTCCGCCAGCGCCGGCTCCATCACCGCGCTCAGGTGATCGCCCGGGACCCGGACCGCGCGGGCGTCGGCCATCATCGCCGCCAGCGCCTCGGCCGAGCCGTTGTCGTCGTCGCGCTGCCCGGCCACGACCAGGGTCGGAACGTCGATCGCCGCGATCTCGTCGGCCGAGGTGGCGGCGAACGAGGCCAGGCCCCCCAGCATGGCCTCCGGCTTCAACCCGCCGGCCGCGCCCCGGCCGCCATCAGCCCGCGCTCGCCCATGCCGGCCAGGACCAGCTTGCGCGGCCGGGCCCCGCGCACCGCCATCCGCACCGCCGTGCGCGCGCCCAGCGAATAGCCGACCAGGTCGTAGTCGCTCAGGTGCAGGTGGGCGATCAGCGCCTCCTGGTCCATGGCCAGCACGTCGCGCGGCCAGGCGGCCGGGTCGGTCGGGGCGTCCGAGCGGCCATGACCCCGCAGGTCGGGCGCGATCACCCGCCGGCCGGCGGCGGCCACGGCGGCGGCGATCCCGGGCAGGAACCAATTGGCCTCGGCGCTGGCCAGGAAGCCGTGCAGCAGCAGCGTCGGCCAGCCCTCCCCGAGCGTGCGGTAGCCGATGGAGACGCCGTCGAAGCTCTGGAAGCGGTGCAGGTCGGTCATGGCGGCAGCTTGGCGCCGCTCGCCCGCCAAGGTCCAGGTTCTTGACGGCGCGAGGCTCCCGTCGCAACTTGAGGTGGTTCGAGTTGCGGAGCGCGTCCATGTCCCTGAAGGTTCTCGTCAAGGCCCTCGCCGCCACGGCCGCGCTCGTCGCGGCCTGCGCCCCGGCCAACGCGTCGCCCGTCGTCTACGCCGACGGCCTGAAGGTCTTCCAGGACGTCTGCGTCACGCCGGACTCGCACGCCGAGATCCTGCGCGCCGCGCGCGCCACCGGCTGGGACAGGCTCGCGGACGAGGCCGTGCCGGCCGTGGTGCGGGGCAACGGCATGGTCGGCCTGCAAGATGTCCGCCAAGGCCAAGTCGGCGGGACTCCGGTGCTGGTCGCGGTCGGCGACCTGGGCGGCACGTCGTTCTGCCGGATCTATTTCCGCCCCGTCGCGCCGGCGGCCATGATCCAGCGCCTCAGCGCCGAGTCGGTGCTGGGCGCCCCGCTGGGCCCGTCGGACTTCGACGGGCCGATGAACTTCCCGGCGGGCTGGAAGGCGACGGGTTGGCACGTCAGCCGGCAGTCGCAGTGGCGCGCCGTCCACTATAGCTACGATCCCGATGGCCAAGGTCCGAACGCGGCCTGGCAGTCCATCGAGATCACCCGGGCGATCCGGCCGGTGAAGGTCAAGGGCCTTCCGACCTTCGGCTAGCCGTCTCGCTTTCGTCACCGCGCGGCGCTAACAAGCCGGCCATGACCCGTCATATCGTTCTGCAAGGCGTCGAGAACTTCCGCGATTTCGGCGACTACGCCACCGGCGCGGGCCGGCTGAAGAAGGGCCTGCTGTTCCGCGCCGCCCACCAGGCCCAGGCCACCGACGACGACCTCGTGGCCATGGCGGCCCTGGGGGTCGTGACGATCGTCGACCTGCGCCGGCCCAACGAACGCCAGCGCGATCCGTCGCGGCGCTGGCAGGACTTCGCCGCCGAGGTGATCGACAACGACCTGGGCGTGACGGGCGAGGATCCCTGGCACGCCTTCCTGCGGGGATCGGACCTGTCGGTGGGCTCGATCCGCGGCTATCTGGTCGAGTACTACCGCCGCGCGCCGTTCGCCGAGCGGCACCTGGACCTGTTCCGCCGCTACTTCCAGGCCCTGGCCGCGGCGCGCGGCCCGGTGCTGATTCACTGCGCGGCGGGCAAGGACCGCACCGGCCTGCTGGCCGCCCTGACCCACCACGTGGCGGGGGTGAGCGACGACGACCTGGTCGACGACTACCTGCTGACCAATGACGAGGCGCGCTTCGCCCGGCGAGGGCCGGTGTTCGCCGACCTGCTCGAGGCCGAGCTGGGCCGCCGCCCGTCCGACGCGGCCGTGCGCGCGGCCATGGGCGTCGAGGCCGACTACCTGGCCGCCGCGATCGCCGAGATCAAGGCCCGCCACGGCTCGCTCGACGGCTATCTGGAGCAGGCGGTCGGGCTGGATGCGAAGGGCCGCGATGCGGTGCGGGGGCATATTCTGCTCTGATCGCGTACTTCGTCCGCGCCCGCAAATAATGAACTCGTCATTCCGGGCCTTGTGCCCGGAACCCCTCGCTTAGCTGACGGTGCGTCGCCTTGGCGCGCTGGCGCGCCACACCACTGCACCTGCGGCGGAAGGAGGGGTTCCGGGCACAAGGCCCGGAATGACGATCAAGAGGGGGAGCGTGGAGGGCGACAAGGCCAGGCGCGCCTAGGGCTTGGTCCGCGCATTCCCCCGTGACAAACGCTCGTTTCAAAGCCACGCTCGCCCCCAAGTCGCCGCGCCAGACGGCGACCTTGTGAACAGGGTGGAACAGCATGAGTGAGGTCTCGGCCGCCGCGGCGGTCCCAGCGGAGGGCGAACCGATGGCCCCGCTGAAGTCGGGCCTGCCGCGCGGCGCCCTCGCCTGGATCCTGCAGCAGGGCGCGCGCGACCCCTATGTGATCCTGATCACCATCTACATCTTCTCGCCCTACTTCTCGCGGGTGCTGGTCGGCGATCCGGTGGCGGGCCAGGCCCTGGTGGCCAACATCTCCACGACCTACGGCCTGCTGACCGCCCTGACCGCGCCGCTGCTGGGGGCGATGATCGAGCAGTACGGACCGCGCAAGCCGATGCTGGGCGGGGTGCTGGCGGTGATGGTCCCGGCCCTGGTCGCCCTGTGGTGGGCCATGCCGGCCGGCGGCCTGCCGCTGATGGCGACCAGCGCCCTGCTGATCGTGCTGGGCCTGGTCTACAACTGGGGCGACGTGCTGAGCAATTCGCTGCTGGGCCGGGCCGCCGGCGACGTCCCGGGCCGCGCCGCCCTGATCTCGGGCCTGGGCTATGCGGTGGCCAACGGCCTGTCGGTGGCCCTGCTGATCTTCATGCTGTGGGGCATGGTGCTGCCCGGCCAGGTCGACTGGCCCGGCGTGCCGCACGCGCCGCTGTTCGGCCTGGACCCGGCCCGGAACGAGCCCAGCCGGATCTCCGGTCCGATGGCCGCGGCCGTGATGCTGCTGGGCGCGATCCCGTTCTTCCTGTGGACCCCCGACGCCGCCCGCACCGGCCGCAGCTGGATGGCCAGCCTGCGGGCGGGGGTCGGCCTGCTGCGCGACATCTTCGCCAATCTGCGCGGCCACCGCGACGTCGCCCTCTTCCTGGGCGCGCGCATGCTCTACAACGACGGCATGACTGCCCTGCTGGTGTTCGGCGGACTGCTGGCGGCGGGCCTGATGAAGTGGGGCGCGCTGGAGATGCTGGCCTACGGCATCTCGCTCAGCGTCTTCGGGGTGATCGGCGGCCTGGTGGCCCCCTGGTTCGACCGGGTCCTGGGGCCGCGCAAGGCGGTGCAGATCGAGATCGCCGGCTCGCTGGCGGTGCTGGTGGCGACCCTGGGCATGGGCCGCGAGAAGATCCTCTATTTCTGGACCTACGACCCCGCCGCCCACGCGCCGATCTGGAACGGGCCGCTGTTCCGCACCGCGCCCGAGCTGATCTATCTGGGCCTGGGGCTGCTGATCGCGGTGTTCGTCACCGCCCAGTACGCGTCCAGCCGCACCCTGCTGATCCGCCTGTGCCCGGCCGACAAGACCGCCGCCTTCTTCGGGCTGTACGCCCTGTCGGGGACCGCCACGGTGTGGCTGGGCTCGCTGCTGGTGGCCGTGGCCACCGCGATCTTCAAGAGCCAGGTCGGCGGCTTCCTGCCCATCGCCGCGCTGCTGGGGCTAGGGTTCTGCGGTCTGTTCCTGGTGCGCGGCGGCGACCCGGAGACCTGATCCGACGCGCGAAGTCATAGCCTCGGGGCGCGGGGGGCGGTATCACCCGCCGATGCGTCACGTCGTCCTCATCAGCGCCCCCTGGCGCGACCCGGTCTGGGCCGCGGCCCCGTGGCGGGACGAGCCCTTCGCCTGCGCGATGATCTCCGGCGGCCAGGCGGGGCGATGGTCCTACCTGCTGCGCGAGCCGGACGCCACGCTGACGGTGACCCCCGAGGATCCCCGCGACCCGTTCGCCGCCTTGGCCGAACTGGTCGGGCCGTCCCAGGCCGTGGACCCCGAGGGCCCGCCGTTCCAGGGCGGCGTCGTGGGCCTAGCCGCCTACGAACTGGGCGACCGGGTCGAGCGCCTGGGCCTGCCGCGCACCGGCTGGCCCGACCTGGCCTGCGCCCGCTATCCGGCCCTGCTGGCCTTCGACCACCTGCAGCGCCAGGTGCTGGCGATCGGCCGCGGCGGCTCGCAGAGCTTCGCCCGGGCCCGGGCCGAGGCGGCCCTCGGCTGGCTGGACGCCGCTTCGTCCGCCCCGCATGACGGCCCGCTGTGCGAGGCGCTGAGCGCCAGCGACGGCGAGGCCTACGAGGCGGCGGTGGCCCAGGTGGTCGAGCGCATCGTCGGCGGCGAGATCTTCCAGGCCAACATCGCCCGCGCCTGGACCGGCCGACTGGTCGCCCCGGCCCATCCGTTCGACCTGTTCGCCCGCCTGCGCGCCGACAGCCCCGCGCCCTTCTCGGCCTATCTGCGCCTGCCGGGCCGGGCCCTGGTGTCCAACTCGCCGGAACGGTTCCTGAAGGTCGCCGCCAAGGACGGGGCGGACGACCTGACCATCGAGACGCGGCCGATCAAGGGCACCCGTCCGCGTGGCGCCGACCCGGCCGAGGACGCACTGCTGATCGCCGAGCTGTCGGCCAGCGCCAAGGACCGGGCCGAGAACCTGATGATCGTCGACCTGATGCGCAACGACCTGGCGCGGGTCAGCCCGCCCGGCAGCGTCGCGGTTCCCGAGCTGTTCAAGGTCGAGACCTTCGCCAACGTCCATCACCTGGTCTCGACGGTGACCGGCAAGCTGGCGCCGGGCCTGGCGGCGGCCGACCTGCTGCGCGCGGCCTTCCCGCCCGGCTCGATCACCGGCGCCCCCAAGGTCCAGGCCATGAAGGTCATCGCCGAGCTGGAGACGCCGCGCGGGCCCTATTGCGGCTCGCTGTTCTGGGCCGGGGTCGACGGGGCGCTGGAGTCCAGCGTGCTGATCCGCACCGTCGGGCTTGAACAGGACCAGGAGGGTTGGCGTTTGGAAGCCAGGGCCGGGGCCGGCGTGGTGGCCGACAGCGACCCGCACGCCGAGCGCCTGGAGACCGAAGCCAAGTTCGCCGCCCTGCGCCGGGCCCTGATGGAGCCGCCTCGCGGATGACCGACACCCTGGACGCCTTCCCGCTGGACGATCGCGGCCTGCTGCTGGGCGACGGCCTGTTCGAGACCCTGCTGTGGACTGGCGGCGGCTTGCCCCACCTCGACGCCCACCTGGCCCGCATGGCGGCCGGCTGCGAGACCCTGGCCCTGCCGGCCTTCGACCTGGACGAGGCCCGAGCGCTGTGCCTGGCCGCGCCGGACCAGGCGGGGCTGGGCGAGGCCCGCGCCGCCGTGCGCCTGACCCTGACAGCCGGATCCGGCGGCCGGGGGCTGGACCGTCCGGCCGCGCCCGTACTCCGCCTGATAGCGACGGCCGCCGCCGCGCCGCTCGTGACGACGCCGGTCGACCTGGTCCTGGCCAAGACCCGCCGCAACGAGGGCTCGCCCGCGACCCGGCTGAAGACCCTGTCCTATGTCGACAACGTCCTGGCCCGGGCCGAAGCCAAGGCGGCGGGGGCCGACGAGGCGGTGATGCGCAACAATCGCGGCGACCTGGCCTGCGCCGGGGCGGCCAACCTGTTCTGGATCGCGGGCGGCTCGCTGTTCACCCCGGCCCTGCATTGCGGCGTGCTGGACGGCCTGGCCCGGCGGCGGGCGATGGCCGCGGCGCGGGCGCTGGACGTCGAGGTCCACGAGGTGGCCAGCGGCGCCGAGGCCCTGGACGCGGCCGAGGCGGTGTTCCTGACCAACAGCCTGATCGGCGTGCGGCCGGCGCGGCGCTTCGAGGGCGAGACCTTCGGGCCCCATGCGCTGGTCGAGCGCCTGCGCGAGGCGCTGCGCGACCCGTCAGCTACTTGACGCGCGTCACCTGCTCGGAAAGCCGCGGCTTCAAGTAGTAGGTGCGGCGGAAGGTCAGCGCCTGCGGGATCATGAACTTGAACACCGAATTGTACTCGTAGCTGGCCTTGCTCATGATCACGCTCTTGCCGGCGGGCAGCACGCTGACGGGAATGTCGAGCACGTCATTGCGCGCGGGGCAGTCGACCGGCGCGTTGGAGGGGTCCGACCAGGCGACCACGTCCTTGCCGTTGGCGTCGGAGACGATGCTGACCAGGCACAGCCGCAGGGTCGAGGTCGGGAACGGCGACATCAGCACATTACCGACGCTGAACAGGTCGGCGACGCGGGCGTCGGTCAGCTGCTGGTCGCGGGCCACAACGTCGCCGATCGAGGCGGCCAGGTGGCTCAGGCGCCGCTGGGCCAGCATCGCCTGGGTCATCTCGGCCATGCCGAAGTAGAAGATGATCAGCACCGGCGCGATCAAGGCGAATTCAACGGCCGAGACGCCGCGGCGATCGCGCCAGAACCGGAAGAGACGGCGGGTCATGTGCATTTGATCGGGACTGGCGTTTCGGAATAGGGCTCGTTGGCGAACACCGCCGCGAACGTGATCCGGCGGTCGCCGGGCGTACCGCCGACCGCCTCCTGCAGCAGCGGGGTGATCAGCGGCCACTTGTAGTAGCCGCGCACCAGCACGATCGACCTGGGGCCGCCGGGATCGAAGCAGGTCTTGCCGTCCGCGGGCGGCGGCAGGTTGGCGGTCTGGGCGAACGAGGGCAGGACGCGGACGTCGAGGACGAGCGAGGTGGCGCACGATGCGCCCAGCCAGGACATTTCGCCGCACACCGCGGTTTTGAAGGTCGCGATGTCGCCGTTGTTGGCCTGCAGCGCTCCGGTGCGGATCGTGCGGTCGACATTGGCCAGGGCGTTCTCCAGGCTCATCGAGACCAGGAACGTCAGGCCCAGCTCGATGATCGCGAACACCAGGAGGAGAAAGGGAATGGCCACCAAGGCGAACTCGACCGCCGCCGCGCCGTCGTCGGCGCGGGCGAAGCGGCGCAGCAGGCCCAGGCGGGCCAGAAGCTGGCGATGGTGTCGGGCTTGGTCGGCCATGGCGGCGTCCGCGTCAGCGCCTTCGGGAACGGCAGGCGGCGCAATCTAGGCCACGCCTCCCTAATCAGGGGTTTAGAGACCCTGGAACAAGCCGCGCGATGCTCTAGGGGCTGTGGACGGGATGATCTTGGGCCGAATTCCTCGTCCTTCGACAGGCTCAGGATGAGGAATTCTACTGAACTGCCCTATAAAGTAGCCCTCATCCTGAGCCTGTCGAAGGACGAGGGCGGCCCACGGCCGCCAGACGCCTAACTGTCCACAGCTCTAGGGGGTCGGCGCGGCGCCGCCGGCCGGCGCGGCCGTGGTGGTGTTCAGCAGGGAGCAGCGATCGCCGCAGGCATAGGTCGCGGCGCTGACGCCGCGCTGGACGACGACGGCCTGGGTCGGGACGTTGGAGACCACTACGTCCCGGTCGGCCAGGGCCCGTCCGTGGGCGTCGAAGACCAGGACGGTCGTGGCGCCGGCCTTCTTGCCCAGCACCACCAGGGTCCGCTCGTTGACCAGGCTGACGTCGGCCACAGTCGGGTCGCCCACCACGATGTCGCGCGCCGGCGCGGACAACATGATGCGCACGGCGGCGCCGGCGCTGACCGAGAGCGGCGCGGACGGGCTTTCGGCGGCGGCGACCGTGGCGACGGAGAGGCTCAGACCGGCGCAGAAGGCGAGAGTCAGGCGGCGCATGAAGATGTCTTTCCAGGCTTTGTACGCGGCCAGCATGCCCTGGAATGGTCAATAAAGAACTAAGTTCACGGCTTGTGTATTCTTTCCGACACTTGAGAAAACGTTGCCGCGTAAGGGATTTTTGCACCTCTCTATATGTCGTAGTTAAGGAAAGATAATGGTAAACTAAAATAAACCTAGGAAAAAACTGAGGAAACCATCGCCTGTTTACTGGACATTAAGCGAGGTCGGCGAAATTGATCGTGTTTTCGGGGGTGAGCAAGTCGACACGGCTTGAGAGCCCAGATCCACTTACTGACCAGGAGATCCACCATGTCGAAGTTTGTCACCCGCTTCCTGAAAGACGAATCCGGCGCCACCGCCATCGAGTACGGCCTGATCATCGCCTTGATCGCAGTCGTGATCGCCACCATCGTCACCACCCTGGGCGGCAGCCTGACGACCGCCTTCGATAAGGCCAACACCGCCGTCAATGGTGGCGCCAAGTAAGCCGCCTACACTCGAAAAAGGAGGCCTCGGCAGCAATGCCGGGGCCTTTTTTGTCCCTGGATCGAGGAACCTCAGCATGTCGAAGTTCATCTCCCGCTTCCTCGACGACGAAGCCGGAGCCACGGCCATCGAGTATGGGCTGATCATCACGATGATCGCCGTCGTGATCGCCAGCGTCGTGGGCGTGCTCGGCGGTCACGTGAAAGATGCGTTCCAAAAAGGCGACGACATCTTCAAGGCCAGCTAGGCCCCCGGTTTTCCGAAAGGCGGCCCGCGTCCGCCGGCCGAGCCTTGAGATTCTGGTCCGCGGGCCGGATTTTCGTCGGCCGGGAAACCATTGCTTCATGCGGTGCGCGCAGACTGGCGTCGATCAAACAGGCAAGGCCGCCATGCAGACCTTTCAGTTCGCCCTGCTGCTTCTCTTCCCCGCGCTGGTCGTCGTGGCCGCGCTGAAGGACGTCGCCAGCTACACGATCCCCAACTGGATCTCCCTGGCCCTGATCGTCGCCTTCCTTCCCGTGGCCCTGATCAGCGGCGCGTCCCTGACGGCCGCGGGCGCCTGCCTGGCCGCCGGCGTGGTCGCCCTGCTGGTCGGCATGGGCATGTTCGCCGCCGGCTGGATCGGCGGCGGCGACGCCAAGCTGTTCGCGGCGGCCGTCCTGTGGCTGGGCTGGCCCGCGGCCCTGCCGTTCATGCTGGTGACCGGCATGGCCGGCGGGGCTTTGACCCTGGGCATCCTCAGCCTGCGCTCGGGCTGGTTCGAACCGGTCCTGGCCGGCAGCCCCGCCTGGATCCGCAAGCTGGGCGCCCCCGGCGGCGACATTCCCTACGGCGTGGCCATCGCGATCGGAGCCCTGGCGACCTTCCCGCAAGGGGCCCTGGCCCTGGCCATCGGCGCCTAGCGTCTCAGCGATCCTCGCGAAGGACGCCCCGCGTCAGCCTGTCGCGCCGCCAGGCCGCCTTTCGAAGCGGCGCCTTTAGCCGCTGTTAACCATGGGGGCGCGAACATCGGACGCGGCCAGAAGGGTCGTCCCGACGATTCGTGCGTGCCCGCCTGAAGGCGGCTCGCCCCGCCTGCATCCCCGTCGCTAGAGCCCGCCGCATGAATCCTCTTCGCGCCATGATCGTCCTGGTCGCCGCCGTCGCGGCCATCGGCCTGGCCGTGGTCATGCAGAAGGTGATGGGCGGCAAGCCCGCGCCCGCCCCGATCGTCCAGACCTCCGCCCCGTCCGCCAAGCCCATGACCCAGGTTCTGGTCGCCAAGCGCGACCTGGCCATCGGCGACCGCCTGGCCGCCGGCGACGTCGACTGGCAGCCCTGGCCGTCCGACGCCGTCAACGCGGCCTTCATCACCAACGGCGCGGCCGACCCCGTCCCGACCAAGGCGACCGCCAAGGCGGCCAAGGCCGTGGGCGACGCGGCGGGAACGATGATCGGCGGCGTCACGCCCGAGAAGGCCGTCGAGGGCGCGATCGTGCGCGACCCGATCCTGGCCGGCGAACCCATCACCCCCCGCAAGATCGTCCGCGGCGGCGAAGGCGGCTACCTGTCGGTGGTCCTGGGCCCCGGCAAGCGCGCCATGGCCATGCCCGTCACCTCCGAGACCGCCGTCGGCGGCTTCATCCTGCCCGGCGACCGGGTCGACGTCATCCAGACCCGCGAGGCGCAGAGCGTCGGCGAAGGTGAAGGGGCCGCCGCCAAGCAGACGGTCGCCGAGACCATCGTCCAGAACGTCCGCGTGCTGGCCCTGGACCAGAGCACGGCGGCCGAGAAGGACGCCAAGACCATCGTCGCCTCCACCGCCACGCTCGAGGTCGGTCCGGCCGAGGCCGAGGCCCTGGCCCGGGCCAAGGCCAGCGGCCCGGTGACCCTGACCCTGCGCGCCTATACCGACCTGGGCGGCCCCTCCGGCCTCGCGGTCGCCTCGCAAGATTCCACCGTCGTCCGCATCAACCGCGGCGGCCAGACCTCCAGCATCTCGGTCCGCCCATGATCCGCCGGCTTTCTTCCGCCTCGCTGGCGGCCCTCCTGGTCCTGGCGCCGTCGACCGCCGTCCTCGCCGACGGCCCGGCGGCCGGCACCCATCTGTATCAGACGCCGGCCCGCATGGCGCCGCGTCCCATGACGGCCCCGATCATGGCGGCGCCCGCCGACCAGGTGCTGCGCGTCGACCTGACCAGCTCGGGCGCCCAGAGCCTGGCCCTGTCGCGCGGCAAGTCGGCGATCATCGAGCTGCCGGTCGACGTGCGCGACATGCTGGTGACCAACCCGGCCGTGGCCGACGCGGTGCTGCGCGGCCCGCGTCGGATCTATGTCATGGGCATGGCCCTGGGCTCGACCGACGCGGTGTTCTTCGACGCCTCGGGTCGCAAGATCCTCAGCCTGGCGATCCGCGTCGAGCAGGACTCCACGGCGCTGGAGGACACCCTGCGTCGCGTGCTGCCCAACGCCAGCATCCAGGTGCAGGCGATCCGCGACAGCGTGATCCTGACCGGTTCGGTCGCCAATACCGGCGAGGCGGGCATGGCCTCGCAGATCGCCAGCAAGTTCGTCGAAAAGCCCGACGACGTGCTGAACATGCTGACCATCGCCGGCAAGGACCAGGTGATGCTCAAGGTCCGCATCGTCGAGGTCCAGCGCAACGTGATCAAGCAGCTGGGCGTCTCGACCGACCTGCTGTTCAACGACGGCTTCAAGAGTTACAGCCTGGGTCGCTCGAACACCTTCGGCGTCAACGGCGCGCTGGTGGGCGGCGGCGGCGCCTGCTACGGGCGCGACAACATCCGCACGACGAATGTCGCCAATACCGCCACGTCGAATGGCAGCAGCAGCTCGTCATCAACCAACAACACCAACAGCACGAGTACTTCGGCGGACTGGACCGGCAGCCTGGGCCAGGTGTCCAGGACCGTCTACGACATCAACGGTAGGCCGGTGACGGTCCTGGCGGATCAGACGGGCGTCCTCCATCAGGTCAACGGCAGCACGACCGGCTCGACCACCGGCTTGTCGAGCGTGCTCAGCAGCGTGGCCAGCACCGCCTTCAAGACGGTGACCGGCAACAAGCTCAGCGGCTGTCTGCAGGCCTTCGAGCGCGTGGGCTTGTTGCACACCCTGGCCGAACCCAACCTGACCGTGGTGTCGGGCGAGGCCGGCAAGTTCCTGGTCGGCGGCGAGTTTCCGGTGCCCGTGGCCCAGGACTCCAGCGGCCGGATCTCGCTGGAGTTCAAGCCTTACGGCGTGGGCCTGGGCTACACGCCCGTGGTGATGTCGGGCGGCCGCATCTCGCTGAAGCTGTCCACGGAAGTCTCCGAGCTGACCAGCCTGGGCGCCTTCACCCTGGGCGGCAGCACCAGCGGCGGCAATCTCAGCGTGCCCGGCCTGACGGTCCGGCGGGCCGAGACCACGGTCGAGCTGCCGTCGGGCGGCTCGTTGATGATCGCCGGCCTGCTGCAGCAGACCACCAAGCAGAACGTCGACTCGCTGCCGGGCATGACCAACCTGCCGATCCTCGGCTCGCTGTTCCGTTCGCGCGACTATCTGAACGGCGAGACCGAACTGGTCGTCATCATCACCCCCTACATCGTCGACCCGACCCGCCCGCAGGACCTGCAGACCCCGGCCGACGGCCTGCAGACGGCCAGCGACATGAGCACGGTCCTGCTGGGGCGGCTGAACAAGGTGGTCAAGGCGCCGATCGGCGCGAACAGCGGGCGCGCCTATCAGGGCCCCGTCGGCTATGTGATCGAGTGAGAACGCGGACATGACGCGACCCCATCCTTCTTCGCCCCGCACGGCCTCGAGACTGGCCGCCGCCGGCCTGGGCCTGGCGTTGCTGACCGCCTGCGCCTCGTCGGGCGCCGGTTCGGACCCGACCGCCGCGCCGCGCACCGCCTCCCAGCAGTGGGAAGACCGCGTCCATGTCGACGGCCGGCCGGACGAGGTGCTGCTGGTCGTTCACGCCGAAGGGCTGTCGCCCGCCCAGAACCAGGCCCTCGACGGGCTGCTGGGCCGCTGGCTGAAGGCCGAGGCGCGCGAGATCGTGGTCAGCGCCCCGATCGGCGGCGCCGGCGGCGAGATCGCCGGCCGCATGGCCATGGCCGCCCGCCAGCGCCTCGTCGCCATGGGCGCGCCGCCCGCCAAGGTGCGGGTCGTCGGCTATGACGCCGCCGGCGCGCCGGACGCGCCGCTGAAGGCCGGCTTCCTGCGCTACATCGCCCAGATCCCGCAATGCGGCGCCTGGGAGAACATCACGGGCACCCGCAACAACAAGGCCTACGAGAACTTCGGCTGCGCGGTGACCGCCAACATCGCCGCCCAGGTGGCCAATCCCGAAGACCTGCTGGGCCCGCGCCCGGAGACGCCGATCGACTCCGGTCGCCGGGCGACCGTGCTCGACAAGTACCGCAAGGGCGAGGTCACCTCCTCGGCCAAGGACCAGCAGTCCAACGGCGTCATCTCCAAGGCGGTCAACTGATGACCACGCGCAACGATCACGATCCCTTCGACCTCGGCTTCGAGGCCGACGACGATTTCACCGTTCCGGCGGCCGCCGGAAGCGACCCGTGGCGCGGCGCGCCGCCGGAACGTTCGGGCGCCGACGACCCGTTCGCCGATTTCCCGCCCGTGCGCGAAACCGTCGCCGCGCCGTTCGCGGACCTGCCGCCGCCGGCCGAGCCCTATGCGCCCAAGCCGCCGACCGCCGCGCCGGTCGCCGCTGCTCCCGCCGCGGCTGGAATGGTCTCGGTCGAAGCGGCCGAGCCGGTCGCGCCGGTCGCGCCGGTCGTCCATCCGGTCGGCTCCACCCAGGCCCTGGTCCAGGAAGTCCTCGCCGCCGCCGACGCCGACATGGGCGAGGCGGCCGTGCCGCGCATCACCATCCACGCCTTCTGCGCCCGGCCCGAGACCGTCGCCCTGGTCGAGGCCGCCTCGGCCGACCGCCGGATGGCCCGCGCCTCGACCATCGCCCAGCCCGGTGGGCTGGAGGGGGCGGTGGCCTACTACCAGAACCAGTCGACCCCCTCGCTGGTGCTGGTCGAGAGCGTGGACGCCGCGCCGCGCATGCTGGCCCTGCTGGACGGCCTGGCCCAGGTCTGCGACCCGGGCACCAAGGTCGTGGTCATCGGCCAGACCAACGACATCGCCCTCTATCGCGAACTGATGCGGCGCGGGGTCAGCGAGTACATCACCCAGCCCCAGGGGCCGCTGCAGATCATCCGCGCGGTCTCCAGCCTCTATGCCGACCCCTCCGCGCCGTTCGTCGGCCGGCAGGTCGCCTTCGTCGGCGCCAAGGGCGGCGTCGGGTCCTCGACCCTGGCCCACAACTTCGCCTGGTCGATGGCCGAGCGCGTGCAGGCCGCCACGGTGATGGTCGACCTGGACCTGCCGTTCGGCACCGCCGGCCTCGACTTCAACCAGGATCCGCTGCAAGGCGTGCTCGACGCCCTGAGCCAGCCCGACCGGCTGGACCCGGTGCTGATGGACCGGATGATGGTGCGCTGCGGCGACCGCCTGTCGCTGTTCGCCGCGCCCGCCGCCTTGGACCAGGACTACGAGATCCCGGCCGACGCCTTCGAGGAGGTCACCCAGAAGATCCGCGGCGCCGCGCCCTTCGTGGTGCTGGACCTGCCGCACAGCTGGAGCGCCTGGACCCGCCGCGTGCTGATCGCCAGCGACGACCTGGTGGTGGTGGCCACGCCCGACCTGGCGTCCCTGCGCAACGCCAAGAACATCGTCGACCTGGTCCGCCAGGCCCGGCCCAACGACGCCCCGCCGCGCCTGGTGCTGAACCAGGTGGGCGTGCCCGGCCGTCCGGAGATCCCGGTCAAGGACTTCGGCGAGGCCCTGGGCCTGACGCCGTCCCTGGTGCTGCCCTTCGATCCCAAGCCCTTCGGCCAGGCCGCCAACAACGGCCAGATGGTCGCCGAGGTGGCGCCGAAGTCGAAGGCGGCCGAGGGCATCGACCACCTGGCGCGCCTGATCAGCCGCCGCGAACCGCCGGCGGTCCAGAAGACCTCGGTCCTCTCCAGCCTGTTCAAGAAGAAGTAGGGCATGTTCGGCAAGCGCGACCAGGCCGCCGTCCGCACGGAGCAGGCGCCGCCGCCCGTCTCGACCGGCGCGCCGGCCATCGCCACGCGTCCGCAGCGGGTCGAGCCCGCCGCCAACGAATCCGCGCCCCCCGGCGCGCCGCCGCCGGTCGCCGCGCCGACCAAGGCCGTCGGCCCCAAGACCACCAACGGCCTGGAGCAGTTGCGCGCCGCCCAGGGCGCGCCGCCGACCGCCCACGTGGTCCGCGAACAGAGCGACTACTACCACGCCACCAAGACCACGATCTTCAACGCCCTGCTCAACACCATCGACCTCAGCCAACTGGCCCAGCTGGACCTGAAGGCGGCGGCCGAGGAGATCCGCGACATCGTCGCCGAGCTGGTGGCGATCAAGAACGTCTCGATGTCGGTGTCCGAGCAGGAGCACCTGGTCCAGGACATCATCAACGACGTCCTCGGCTACGGCCCGCTGGAGCCTCTGCTGGCCCGCGACGACATCGCCGACATCATGGTCAACGGCGCCCACCGGGTGTTCATCGAAGTGGGCGGCAAGGTCCAGCTGACCAATGTCCGCTTCCGCGACAACCTGCAGCTGATGAACATCTGCCAGCGGATCGTCAGCCAGGTCGGCCGGCGGGTCGACGAAAGCAGCCCGATCTGCGACGCCCGCCTGCCCGACGGCAGCCGCGTCAACGTCATCGCTCCGCCCTTGGCGCTGGATGGTCCCACCCTGACCATCCGGAAGTTCAAGAAGGACAAGCTGACGATGAAGAACCTGGTCGACTACCAGTCGATCAGCCCGGAAGGGGCGCGGGTGCTGGGCGTGATCGGCGCCTGCCGCTGCAACATCGTCATTTCGGGCGGCACCGGTTCGGGCAAGACCACCCTGCTCAACACCATGACCGCCTTCATCGACCCGACCGAGCGGGTGGTGACCTGCGAGGACGCCGCCGAACTGCAGCTGCAGCAGCCGCACGTGGTGCGCCTGGAAACCCGGCCGCCGAACCTGGAAGGCTCGGGCGCGGTGACCATGCGCGACCTGGTCAAGAACTGCCTGCGGATGCGTCCCGAGCGGATCATCGTCGGCGAAGTCCGCGGGCCCGAGGCGTTCGACCTGCTGCAGGCCATGAACACCGGCCACGACGGCTCGATGGGCACCCTGCACGCCAACAGCCCGCGCGAGGCGATCAGCCGGATCGAGAGCATGATCACCATGGGCGGCTACGGCCTGCCCTCCAAGACCATCAAGGAGATGATCGTCGGCTCGGTCGACGTCATCGTCCAGGCTGCCCGCCTGCGCGACGGCTCGCGGCGGATCACCCACATCACCGAGGTGGTGGGACTGGAAGGCGACGTGATCGTCACCCAGGACCTGTTCGTCTACGAGATCAACGGCGAGGACGCCGACGGCAACGTGCTGGGCAAGCACCGCTCGACCGGCATCGGCCGTCCGCGCTTCTGGGACCGCGCCCGCTATTACGGCCTGGAGCGCGAGCTGGCCGAAGCCCTCGACGCGGCGGAGTAGGCGATGCTGTTCATCCTCGCCGGCGTCCTGGGCTTCATCACCATAGCGGGGCTGGGTTTCGTGCTGGCCGGCGGCGGCGGCGGCGGCGCGTCCAAGACCGTCAAGCGCGCCCAGCTGATCGCCGGCGGCGACCGCCAGGTCGTGGCCGCCCGGGCCAAGGCCGCCACCAACACCCCCGACGTTCGCCGCAAACAGATCCTCAAGACCCTCAAGGAACAGGATCAGAAAAAGAAGAAGGCGTCGCTGACCATTGCCGCGCGCCTGCGCGCCGCCGGCCTCGGCGACAAGGTCCAGCTGTTCTGGATCATCAGCGCGGTGATCGGGCTGACCGTCGGCCTGGCGCTGCTGCTGCTGCGCCAGATGCCGCTCATCGCCCTGGGCGCGGCCTTCGCCGCGGGCTTGGGCCTGCCGCGCTGGGTGGTGGGCATGTTGGCCACGGCCCGCACCAAGAAGTTCACGTCCGCCTTCTCCGACGCCATCGACATCATCGTGCGCGGCATCAAGTCGGGCCTGCCGGTCAACGACTGCCTGAAGATCATCGGCAAGGAGTGCCCCGAGCCCCTGGCCGGCGAGTTTCGGGCGCTGGTCGAGAACACCGGCATGGGCATGTCGATGGACCAGGCCCTGGAGCGCATGTACGAGCGCATGCCGACCAACGAGCTGCGGTTCTTCACCATCGTCCTGGCCATCCAGGCCAAGACCGGCGGCAACCTGGCCGAAGCGCTGGGCAACCTGTCGACCGTGCTGCGGGCGCGCAAGCTGATGGCCGAGAAGATCAAGGCCCTGTCGGCCGAAGCCGTGGCCTCGGCGGTCATCATCGGCTCCCTGCCGCCCGGCGTCATCGTGCTGATCTCGATCACCGCGCCCTCCTACATGGCGCCGATGTTCAGCGAGCAGCGCGGCCACTTCATGCTGATGATCGCCGGCTTCTGGATGAGCGTGGGCATCTTCGTGATGCGCAAGATGATCAACTTCAAGTTCTAGGGGAGGCGAACCATGATCGACAGGCTCACCGATCCCCAGACGCTGTTCAGCGCCTTCATCGCGATCGTGGTGTTCGCCACCATCGTCACCCTGGCCATGCCGATGATGAACGGCAGCAGCCTGGAAGGCCGGCTGAAGTCGGTGGCCAACCGCCGGGAAGAACTGCGCCGCCGCTCGCGCGAAGCCATGGCCGAAAAGGGCGGCGGCTCGCTGCGCCACGTCGACGAGGGGATGTACAAGAACGTCGTCGACCGCCTGCAGCTGTCCAGGCTGCTGGAGGACCCCAAGGTCGTCGACAAGCTGGCCCAGGCCGGCTTCCGCGGTCCCAAGCCGGTGTCGACCTTCTACTTCTTCCGCTTCGTGATGCCGTTCGCGTTCGCGGCCGTGGTGGCCTTCTACCTCTATCTGATCAACGGCTTCGGCCTGCTACCGGTCCAGAAGCTCGCCGCCTGCTTCTTCGCCCTGACGGCGGGCTATTACGCGCCCAACCTCTACATCTCCAACATCGCCCAGAAGCGCCGTGAGTCGATCGTCCAGGCGTTCCCCGACGCCTTGGACCTGATGCTGATCTGCGTCGAAAGCGGCATGTCGATCGAGGCCGCCATCGCCAAGGTGGGGGCCGAGGTCGGCTCGGCCTCGATGGAGCTTGCCGAGGAGCTCAGCCTGCTCACCGCCGAGCTCAGCTACCTGCCCGAGCGCCGCCTGGCCTATGAGGGCCTGGCCCGGCGGACCAACCATCCCGGCATCCGCTCGGTGGTCACCGCCATGATCCAGGCCGAGCGCTACGGCACGCCGCTGGGCTCGGCCCTGCGGGTGATGGCCAAGGAAAACCGCGAGCTGCGGCTTTCCGCCGCCGAGAAGAAGGCCGCCGCCCTGCCGGCCAAGCTGACCGTGCCGATGATCGTGTTCTTCCTGCCCGTGCTGTTCATCGTGATCATGGGCCCGGCGATCATCAAGATCCAGGACGTGATGAAGAACCGCTAGGATCTGTGGACAGTTGGGCGTTTGGCCGTCGTGGGCCGCCCTCGTCCTTCGACAGGCTCGGGATGAGGGCTACTTTATAGGGCGGTTCAGTAGAATTCCTCATCCTGGGCCTGTCGAAGGACGAGGAATTGGGCCCTGCGGGCGTCGACGCGGCCGCCCAAGCCAGCCTCGGCATGGTCGAGCGGTCCGGCTTCATCGGAAAGATCCCGTCAGGCCTGGCTGGCCGCGAAGGACGGGCGAGCGGCCCGGCGGCTCTCGCTCCATTTCCAAGACCGGCCCCACCGGGTCAGCGGCTCCTCGATGAGCTTGGTCATGCCCACCCCGACCAGGACGCACACCGGCGCGGCCATCAGGGTGACCGCCCATTGCGCGGGACTGCCCAGGCCGGGGCGGGCGTGCAGGATCAGGCCGTGCATCAAGCCCAGGACAGGGAGGTGGGACAGATAGATGCAGTAGCTGTTGTTGCCGAAAAACCGCAAGAACCGCGATTCCATGGTCTTGGCTTCGGGAGCGCCCCTGACCAGCGCGAGCAGATAGCTGACGCATCCGATCGCCATGGTCAGCGGCCCGAAGACGTCGAACGCGGATCCGCCCAGTCTCTTGAGGACCAGGATGCCCCCGAGGGCGGCCAGGGGCGTCCATCGAAGCCAGGGTTCAAGCATCTTCCACGGCACGCGCGGGGAAGTCGCCATGAGGGCGCCCAGAATGCCGACCGCCAGGAGATCTCCGCGGCTGGGCAAGAGGGTCAGGCCGACCATGTGATTGGCGAAGCCGAATTCGAAGACGGCCAGGCGCAGGCCGACGGCGAGCGCCACGACGCAGGCCAGAACGGCGGGCAACCAGCGACGGGGCGTGAAGACGATCGCCGCCGGGGCCAGGAGATAGAAGTGCTCTTCCATCGCAAGCGTCCAGGTGGGCGCCAGCCAGTGGGCTCCGATCGTCTCCGTGGCGATCATGAACGCGGGTTGGCTGAAGGTCAGATAGCTCCACAGCGGAAAGAGCGGTTCGGCCTCCGACCACGCCGGGTCGCAGAGCCTGAAAAGGCCGAAGACCACCAGCACGGTGATCATGTAGGCGGGAATGGTTCGAAGGAACCGTCGCGCATAGAAGACCGAGAAGAAATTCTCGCACGAGCGCTTTTCCAGGATCAGCTTTCCGACCAGATAGCCGCTGAGGACGAAGAACATGTCGACGCCGATCCAGCCGAACATCAGCGCCGAAACACCTCCTGGAACTTCGGCGAACAGGTGCGAGACGACCACGAACAGGGTCATCAAGCCTCTCACGCCGTCGAGCGCCACGATCCGCCGGACTTCCCCCGACGAGGTCGCCGATGTCGCGTCAGGGACGGACACCCTCTGATCCTGCACTGAAGCGGCCATCGTTCTCCCCCTCGGAGGTTGAAAATCGGCCAGGCGGCATTGTCGTCGCGTTAACAGGCCTGGATGGAGGGGCTTTTTTCTTCCGCGTCTTGCGTTTGACCTGACGTCTCGCGGTTGGTCGGCGGGGTGGCCGAGAAGGGCGTCAGGCGCCTATCCGCCCGCCTTCACGGCGGTCCACGACCGCGTCGCGCCTTCCTGGCCGACAGCGGCGCGCAGCCAGGCCAGGTTGTTGTCGACCGACTCCGGCGGCAGGTCCTGGCGGGCCAGTTTCTCGGCCTCGTCGAGGCGGCCCTGCAGGCCGATCACCAGGGCCAGGTTCTGGCGCACCTGGATGGTGGCGGTGGGCAGGGCGGACGCCTGGCGGAGCAGTTTCTCGGCCCCCGGCAGGTCGCCGGTCGAGGCCAGGTGCATGGCGAGGTTGGTCAGGGGGACCGCCTCGGCGGGGGCCAGGGCCACGGCCTGGCGATGGGCGGCCAGGGCCTCGTCGTCGCGCTTGGCCTGCTCGTAGGCCACGCCCAGCAGCGACAGCGGCCGCCAGTCGCGCGGCTGCAGGGCGGCGGCCTTGCGGCCCGGTTCAATGGCGTAGAAGCCCTGGCCGCGCGCCACGTTGGCCCGGGCCGATTCCATCAGGGCGTCGTAATTGTCGGGGACGACGACCAGGATCCGGGCGGCCGCGTCGGCCGCCTCGTCGTAGCGGCCCAGGGCGCGCAAGGCCTGGGACAGGCCCACGCCCGCCTCGACGTCGCGACCGTCGCGCTCGGCTTCGGTCGACCAGAACGCCATCCGGGTCAGGGGATCGGCGCGCCGCATCTCGGACCGCTCGGCCGGCGTCGCCTTGCCCGGCGCCTGGGGCGCGGCGGCGGGCGCGGCCACGGGCTTGTCGGCGGCATGGGCCGAGGCCGCCATCAGCACGCTGGAAGCGAGGAGGGGGGCGAGAATGGTTGCGAGGCGCGCGCGCTTGCGACACATGAAGAGGAATCTCCCGACGGTCCCGCATCCTCGCGCGCGGCCCTCAAGGAATCGTTAAGCATAATTTCCCCGACCCATTGCAAGTTCAGGGCGCGTCCATGTCGGAACCGATCATCGCCTCCTCGTCCCGTTCCGCCGAGGACGGCCCGCCGACGCCGATCCACTGCCTCTACGAGTCCGAACTGGCCGCCTTCGTCGAGGCGCGGCCCAGCTTCGTGAAGGGCTTCGTGGCCCTGGAGGACTTCAAGGCCAAGGCCGGCCAGGTGCTGGTCCTGCCCACGCCGCAAGGGGCCGTGGACCGCGTGCTGCTGGGCCTGGGCGTGCGGGGCAAGGCCGAGGCCGCGCTGTTTCGCGCCCTGCCCGCTCGCCTGCCGGCCGGCGACTATCGCCTGGCGGCGGTCCCCGACGGCCTCGACGCCGGTCAGGTCGCCCTGGCCTTCGCCCTGGGCGCCTACAGGTTCGACCGCTACCGGCCCCGCACGGGGGAAGAGCCGCGACGACTGGTCGCGGACGAAAACGTCGACCTGGACGAGGTCCACGCCGTCGCCCACGCCTGCGCCCTGGCCCGCGACATGGTCAACACCCCGGCCAATGACATGGGACCGCTGCAGATCGAGACCATCGCCCGCGAGATCGCCGAGCGCCATGGCGCGACCCTGGAGGTGATCGTCGGCGACGACCTGCTGGAAGCCAACTATCCCGCCGTCCACGCCGTCGGCCGCGCCGCCGTCCCGGCCCGCGCGCCGCGGATGCTGGAGCTGACCTGGGGCGATCCGGCCCACCCGCGCGTCGCGCTTATCGGGAAGGGCGTGGTGTTCGACACCGGCGGCCTGGACATCAAGCCGTCCGGCGGCATGCGGCTGATGAAGAAGGACATGGGCGGCGCGGCCCACGCCCTGGCCCTGGGCCGGATGGTGATGGCCGCCGGCCTGCCGGTGGCGCTGAGCGTGCTGGTCCCGGTGGTCGAGAACGCCATCGCCGGCGACGCCATGCGACCCGGCGACGTGCTGGCCACCCGCGCCGGCCTGACCGTCGAGGTCGGCAACACCGACGCCGAGGGCCGGCTGATCCTGGCCGACGCCCTGACCCGCGCCGCCGAGCTGGAGCCGGCGCTGACGATCGACCTGGCCACCCTGACCGGCGCGGCCCGCGTGGCCCTGGGGCCGCAGGTCATCCCGTTCTACACCCCCGACGACGACCTGGCCCTGGAGATCGAGGAGGGCGCGCGCGAGGCCTCCGACCCGGTCTGGCGCATGCCCTTGTGGGAGGGATACAGGGAGGCGGTCGAGAGCGACATCGCCGACCTGAAGAACGATCCCGACGCCTGGGCCCAGGCGGGCTCGATGACGGCGGCCCTGTTCCTGCAGCGCTTCGCCCCGACCACCGGATCGTGGGTCCATTTCGACATCTTCGCCTGGAACCCCAAGGGGCGGCCTGGCTTCGCGTCCGGCGGCGAGGCCCAGGTGATCCGGGGGCTCTACGGCATGCTGAAGTCGCGATTCCCGAAGGCCGAGGCATGAGCGATCCGCGCCTCACCCTCGCCCGCCCAGACCTGGCGAATCTTGATCTGCAGGGCCTGGTCGCCGCCGAGCGCTACGCCGCCCCGACCCTGCGCCAGGTGGCGGTCCCGACCGCCGCCCTGCGCAAGGCCGCCCATCCGATGGCCGAGCAGTGGGACCAGCTGCTGTTCGGCGAGCTGTTCCGGGTGCTGGACGTCAAGGACGGCTTCGCCTGGGGCCAGGCGGCCCGCGACGGCTATGTCGGCTTCGTCGCCGAGGACGACCTGGCCGCCCGGGGCGCGCCTGCCACCCACCAGGTGGCGGTCCCGCGCACCTACGCCTTCGCCGAGCCCGACATCAAGTCGCGACCGGTCGGGCTCTATTCGCTGAACGCCCTGACGGCGATCGAGGCCGTGGAAGGCCGGTTCGCCCGGGGCGAGGGCACGGGCTGGTTCGTCGCCGCCCACCTAGCGCCGGTCGGCAAGGTCCTGACCGACCATGTGGCGGTGGCGCAGGGCTATCTGGGCGCGCCCTACCAGTGGGGCGGCCGCGAATCGCTGGGCCTGGACTGCTCGGGCCTGGTCCAGCAGGCCCTGGCGGCCTGCGGCAAGGCGGTCCCGCGCGACACCGACCTGCAGCTAGCCTTCTTCGCGCCGATCGCGGCGGAGGAACGCCGGCGCGGCGACCTGGTGTTCTGGAAGGGCCACGTGGCCATCCTGCTGGACGCCGAGACCATCCTGCACGCCAACGCCCATCACATGGCCGTGGCGATCGAGCCCTTGGCCGAGGCGGTGGCCCGCGTCGAGGCGGCGGGCGGCGGTGGGGTGACGGGGTGGCGAAGGCCGTAGCCGGACGCCCCCTCCGTCACGACGCTACGCGCCGCGCCACCTCCCCCGCTTCGCAGGGGAGGAGAAGATCGCTCCTCCCCCGTGAAACGGGGGAGGTGGCGGGCGAAGCCCGACGGAGGGGGCGTTCCCGGCATCAGTCCGTCACTTCGGCCACTGGGCCAGCCAGTCGGCCAGCGACTGCGGCGTCATGTGGCGGGCGTCGGTCAGGGCGAACAGGGCGTTCGGATTGACCAGCTTGCCCTTGGTGTCGACCACCAGGAAGGTCGGCACGCCGTTCAGCTTGTTGACCCCGTAGCGGGCCGGGATCTGCATGTTGTGGTCGTAGCGGCCGACATTGACGGTCACCACCTCGTAGTGCTTTTCGACGAAGGCCTTGAGGTCGGGCTGTTCGATCATGCCGGCGAACACCCGGCAATCGCCGCACCAGTTGCCGCCCAGGTCGATCAGGACCAGCTTGTGCTTGGCCTTGGCGGTCTTGATCGCCTTGGCGACGTCGGCCTCGGCGTCGGCCTTTTCGTCATAGGGATAGGGCAAGGGCGTGGGCAGGTCGGCCAGCGACTTCAGGGCCACGGTCGGGGCCTTGGCGGCGAAGGCCAGGCTCGGCAGCGCCGAGACGGGGGCGGCGATCAGCAGCGCGGCGAGCGAGGCGGCCAGCAGGCGAGACGTCATGGTCGAACGGTTCCGGTGAAGCGGTGCGGTCCGATACTCTACTCACGGAATGGGGAAAGACCGCAAGGCAGCTTTGCTGCGGGCGGTTCCACAACGCCTGAGGCGCCCCGATCGCAGGCGCCCGGAAAGACGGCAAGGAAAAAGGCCGCGAAGCGAACTTCGCGGCCTTCGTCATGTCTGGACCTGGAGTCGATCAGGACTTGGCGGTCGTCGCGGCCGGGGCCGGGGTGGCCGGCGCGCCGGCGGCGGGAGCCCCAGCGCCGGCGGGAGCCGGAGCGCCCGGAGCCGCCGGAGCGGCGCCCGAAGCGGCCGCGCCAGCCGCCGGAGCTTCGCCGGCGGGAGCCGGAGCCGCGCCCGCGGGCTTCGGCGCCGGGATCGGCAGGCTGGAACCCAGGCTGTGCAGATAGGCGATGATGGCGATGCGGTCTTCCTGCTTCTTCAGGCCGACGAAGGTCATCTTGGTGCCCGAGACGTCCTTGCCCGGGGCCTTCAGGAAGGTGTCGAGCTTGTCGTAGTCCCAGACCGGGTTCTTGTTGCCGTACTCGACCATGGCCGGCGAATAGGCGAAGCCGGGGTGGGTGCCGGGCTTGCGGCCGACCACGCCGAACAGGCCGGGGCCGGTGTGGTTCTCGGGGGTGAAGTTGTGGCAGGAGGCGCACTTGGCGCTGACGGCCTGGCCGGCGGCGACGTTGGCCGGGGTCAGGACGCTGCCCCAGTCGGGCGCGACCTCGGCGGCGGCGCCGCCTGCGCCCGCCTCTTCGGCGACGGCGATCTCGTAGCCGGGCTTTTCAAGCTCGTGCTTGGCGAAAACGATGTCCGACGCTTCCTTGAGACCGAAAATGATCAGGCCGGTCAGCAGCACGCCGCCAGCGATCTTGTTGAACGTCAGGTCGCTCATCTAAAGCCTTACCAGCCTCTTGGGGGCCGTCTGACGACAGGCCCGAAATCCGCGCCCGGAGGTTTCCCCCGCGCGCTCCATGTTGCGCTCGCGTCTCTTACACGCTACCGCCCGAGGCGCAACCGGGCAGCAACGGTTTTGACCCGCAACGGCCTTTCATGAACCCTATCGTCGTCATTCCGGCCCGCATGGCCGCCACCCGCCTTCCCGACAAGCCATTGGCCGACATCGGCGGGCTGCCGATGATCGTGCGCGTGCTGCGCCAGGCCCAAGCGGCGGGAATCGGCCCGGTGGCGGTGGCGGCCGGCGACGTGGCCATCGTCGAGGCGGTCGAGCGGGCCGGCGGCCAGGCGGTGCTGACCGACCCGGCCCTGCCCTCGGGCTCGGACCGCATCCTGGCCGCCCTCGACGTGCTGGATCCAGACCGCCGCCACGACGTGGTCATCAACCTGCAGGGCGACATGCCGTTCGTGCAGCCGGCGGTGCTGGGCGCCTGCGCCGACCTGCTGAGCGCCTATCCCGGCTGCGACATCGCCACCGTCGTCGCGCCGGAAGCCTCGCCGGCCGACCGGTCCAACCCCGACGTGGTCAAGGCCGTGCTGGCCATGGAGCAGGACGGCCTGTCGGGCCGGGCGCTCTATTTCACACGCTCCACCCTCTATGGCGACGGGCCGATCTGGCGCCACATCGGCATCTACGGCTATCGTCGCGCGGCGCTGGAAGCCTTCAACGCCGCCCCGCCCTCGCCGCTGGAGAAGCGCGAGAAGCTGGAGCAGCTGCGGGCCATGGAGCTGGGCCTCGACCTGCGCGCCGCCGTGGCCGCCGAGGCCCCGATCTCCGTCGACAATCCCTCCGACCTAGAAGCGGCGCGCGCCTACGCCGCCGGGAAGACCGCCGCATGAGCATCCTCAAGAAGATCGCCTTCCAGGGCGAACCCGGCGCCAACAGCCACGAAGCCTGCCGCACCTATTTCCCCGACTACGAGGCCGTGCCCTGCGCCACCTTCGAGGAGGCGTTCGAGGCCATCAAGACCGGCGCCTGCCAGCTGGGCATGATCCCGATCGAGAACTCGATCGCCGGCCGGGTCGCCGACGTCCACCATCTCTTGCCCGCCTCGGGATTGCAGATCGTCGGCGAGCGCTTCAAGCCGATCCGCTTCCAGCTGATGGCCAACAAGGGCGTGACGCTGGAGACGGTGAGGATCGCCATGTCGATGCCGATCGCGCTGAGCCAGTGCCGTCACAGCCTGAAGAAACTCGGCCTGGCCCACGAGAGCGCCGGCGACACGGCCGGCGCCGCCAAGGCCCTGGCCCTGAAGCCCGACCCGACCCGCGCCGCCGTCGCCCCCGCCCTGGCCGCCGAGATCTACGGCCTGGACATCCTGGCCCAAGGCATCGAGGACGAGCGCAACAACACCACGCGCTTCCTGGTGATGACGGCCGACAAGTCGCCGGAACCGCCGCCGTTCACCCACCGCTGCGTGACCAGCTTCGTGTTCAAGGTCCGCAACCTGCCGGCCGCCCTCTACAAGGCGCTGGGCGGCTTCGCGACCAATGGCGTCAACATGACCAAGCTGGAAAGCTACATGGAGGGCGGCCACTTCACGGCGACCTTCTTCTACGCCGAGGTCGACGGCCGCCCCGAGGACCGCAGCCTGGCCCTGGCCTTCGACGAGCTGAAGTTCTTCTCCGACAAGTTCGAGATCCTGGGCGTCTATCCGGCCGATCCGTTCCGGGATCGGGTCTAAAACGACCTTGTCGCATCTGGAGGTTGTGCCTAGCTTGGCTGCGGTCAGGTCGGTTTCGGCCCGGGGAACAAGGGGAAGCGGGATGAGGATCTTGCCGTGGGCGTTTGGTGCGGCTGGCATGTTGTTGCTGGGCCTGGCGATCGGTTTGGGAATCTGGGCTGGCATGCCGGCCAATCCGCTTACGGCCCTGAGACTCATTGTCGGCTATTCAGGCGCGTTGTCCAAACTCTGCTACCCGCTTCTGGCCGGTCTGGCGATCTGGACCTTGGTTCTTGTCGCCTTGCGACTGGCGGGCCGGCCGCTGAAAGATCTGTCCCTTCTGACCATCCTGAGCTTGGTTCCGCCGGCGATCGGTTTGGTCGTATTGCTTCTGACAGGTTTGATCATTCTTCGTGTCGCGGCGCAGACGCATACGACCGATCTCATCGTCATTGCCCCCGGCCTGGCGGAAGCAATAACGCCCTTTGCTTTTGGCCTTATAATCGGCGCTGTCGCCGCCACGCTCAAGGCGGCGCCGACGGGACGGACGGTGGCCTGACGTAGCCGCGGGCTTCGCCGTAACAGCCGGCAGGCCAAGCGTCGCACGGCGATGCGGGGAGGGACTTCGACATGAACACGCTGGTCGCGCCGGTGATGGCGCTGGTGGCCTGGTCGCTGGTGATCTGGGTGTGGATGTACGTCCAGCGGTTGCCGGCCATGAGCAAGGCCGGGATCGCGCCGCAGGCGGCGGCCTTTCCCGGCAGCCTGGACGGCCTGCCGGCGCCCGCCCGTCAGGCGGCCGACAACTACAACCACCTGATGGAGCAGCCGACGATCTTCTACGCCGCGGCCCTGGCCATCCAGGTCGCCGGCCATGGCGACGCCCTGGCGGTCGGGCTGGCCTGGGCGTTCGTGGCGTTGCGGGTGGTGCACAGCCTGATCCAGGTCAGCGTCAACATCGTGCTGCTGCGCTTCCTGGCGTTCTCGGCCGGGACGCTGGTGCTGGCGTGGATGGTGGTGCGGGAGCTGGTGGTGCTGTTCGCGGGCTGACGTCCAGCAAGACCCTCCCCCTGTGGGGGAGGCGATCGCGGAGCGATCGGTGGGGGGAGTTCTGGGATCGTCGATCGTAGATCTGGCCGCCTGCCGATCACTCCCCCCTTCCGTCGGCTTCGCCGACACCTCCCCCACAGGGGGAGGATCTAGCCCTACTCTTCCTCCGCCCAGGCCTTGATCAGCTGGTGGGCGATGGCCAGGGGCGGCGGGGCGAAGAAGCCGTCCAGCTCGCCCTTGATCAGGGCCCGGGCCTCGTCCTTGGTGAACCACTTGACCGCTTCCAGCTCGGTCTGGTCGGGGGCGGCCGTGTCGCTGTCGACGTCGGCCATCAGCCCCATCATCAGCGACGAGGGCCAGGGCCAGGGCTGGCTGGAATGGTAGCGGACGGCCGTGGCAGTCAGGCCGGCCTCTTCCTTCAGCTCGCGGGCGCAGCCTTCCTCGATGGTCTCGCCGGGCTCGATGAAGCCGGCCAGGGCCGAATACATGCCGGGCGGCCACAGCGCCTGGCGGCCCAGCAAGCAGCGGCCGCCGTGCAGGGCCAGCATGATCGCCACCGGGTCGGTGCGCGGGAAGTGCTCGGCCTGGCAGGAGGGGCACAGCCGCTTCCAGCCGCCGTCGCTGACCGCCGTCTCCTGGCCGCAGTTGCTGCACCACTTGTGCTTGCGCCGCCATTCGAACATCGACTTGGCGGTGGCCAGGATGCCGGCGTCGGGCGGCGGCAGGGTCGCGGCGATCCCGCGCAGCTCCTCGAACCGGCCCAGGCCCTGCAGCGGCCCCTCGGCCGGGTCGGCCCCGCCCTCCAGGTCGACGGCGAACACCGCGATGTCCTTCCACAGGCCCAGGAACAGCAGCCGCTCGGGCGTGGCGGCCAGGTCCTTGGCCATGTCGGCGCGCAGATAGGCGATCTGGGCGCCCGTCACCTTGGCGTCGCCCCCTTCGCCGTCAGGTCCGACGACGTCCTCGACCAGCGCCTTGCCGTTCCAGATGGCCACGGCCAGCGAATGCGGGTCGGCGGCCTTCTCGGCCAGCCAGGCCTCGTCGCCCCGGCGCTCGCTGGCGCGGTCGAGCGGATTGCCGGCGAAGGTGTTGGTGATGATCGAAAGGGCCATGGGAATTCTCTAACATCCGCGACGAAGAGTCGTCACGGCTCCGCGCTTCATGTCTTGCATCCGTCACGATGAGTCGCGATATAGGCCTCGGAGATCGGCGACGGGCGGAGTCCTCGCCAACCTGGTCAGGGCCGAGAGGCAGCAGCCACAACGAGTTTCGCTCCGGGTCGTCTGCCGGTCTCCACCTTTCCCCGAAATCTGTCAGCTTCTGGACCCCGCGCGCGCCGCGAGCCTTTTGCTGCGCCCTTCCGCACACTACACTCACGCCATGGCCGACCACGACGACCTCACGACCGATTCCGCGCCGCCGTGGGACGAAGAGCCCGCCGAGCGCGACGAGAACACCGCCGACATCTTCGGCGGCGCGCCGCCGGCCGTCGCCGCGCCGGCCGCCACGCCCGCCGCCACGCCGATGACCAGCCAGGCCTCCGATCCGGACGCCGCCTACACCGTGCTGGCCCGCAAGTACCGGCCGCGCACCTTCGAGGACCTGATCGGCCAGGAGGCCATGGTCCGCACCCTGGCCAACGCCTTCTCCACGGGCCGCATCGCCCACGCCTTCATGCTGACCGGCGTGCGCGGGGTGGGCAAGACCACCACCGCCCGCCTGCTGGCCCGGGCCCTGAACTACGAGACCGACACGGTCCACCAGCCCTCGGTCGACCTGACCGTCGACGGCCGCCACTGCAAGGCCATCGTCGAGGGCCGGCACATGGACGTGCTGGAGCTGGACGCCGCCAGCCGCACCAAGGTCGACGAGATGCGCGAGCTGTTGGACGGGGTGCGCTACGCCCCGGTCGAGGCGCGCTACAAGGTCTACATCATCGACGAAGTGCACATGCTGTCGACGGCGGCGTTCAACGCCCTGCTGAAGACGCTGGAAGAGCCGCCGCCGCACGCCAAGTTCATCTTCGCCACCACCGAGATCCGCAAGGTGCCGGTGACCATCCTGTCGCGCACCCAGCGCTTCGACCTGCGCCGGGTCGAGCCGGACGTGCTGGTCAAGCACTTTGCCCGCATCGCCGCCAACGAGGGGGCCAAGGTCGAAGAGGACGGCCTGGCCCTGATCGCCCGGGCCGCCGAGGGCTCGGTGCGCGACGGCCTGTCGCTGCTGGACCAGGCCATCGTCCAGGGCGAGCGCGGCTCGACCGTCACCGCCGCCGTGGTCCGCGACATGCTGGGCCTGGCCGACCGCGGCCAGACGATCGCCCTGTTCGAGAACGTGATGAGCGGCAAGCCGGGCGAGTCACTGAAGGGCTTCCGCGCCCTGTGGGGGTTCGGCGCCGATCCGGCGGTGGTCATGCTGGACCTGCTGGACCACTGCCACGCGTCTTCCGTGGCCAAGGCCCTGGGGCCGGACGCCCTGACCCTGCCCAAGGAGCAGGCCGCGCGCCTGACCTCGATCGGGGCCCAGACCTCGGCCGGGACCCTGTCGCGCCTGTGGCAGATGCTGCTGAAGGCCCATGACGAGGTGCGCCGCGCGCCCGACGCCATGGCCGCGGCCGAGATGGCGATCATCCGCCTGTGCTGCGCCGCCGACCTGCCCGGTCCGGAAGAGGCGCTGAAGGCCCTGCGCGACGGCCAGCCCGTTGGCGGCGGTCCGGGCGGTGGCGGCGGCGGCTCGATGGGCGGCGGCGGAGGCGGCGGAGGCGGCGGAGGCGTCAACGCCCAGGCCCGGGTGATGGCCGCGCCGGCCGCCCAGGCCGCGCCGACCCTGGCCTCGTTCGAGGACGTCGTGAAGCTGATCGCCGAGAAGCGCGACATCGGCCTGCGGCTGGACGTCGAGCAATATGTCCGCCCGATCAGCTTCCGGCCCGGGGCGATCACCTTCGAACCGGCCCCCGGCGCGCCCGGCAACCTGGCCGGCCGGCTGGTGCGAGCGCTGAAGGAATGGACCGGCCAGCCCTGGCTGGTGGCGGCCGAGGGCGGCGGCGGGGCCGAGAGCCTGTTCGAGCGCCAGAAGCGCGAGGAGCGCGAGGAACTGGCCTCGATCAAGTCCGACCCCTTCGTCGCCTCGGTGCTCAGCGCCTTCCCCGGGGCCGAGATCGTCGAGGTCCGCAAGATCCTGACGCCCGAGGCGCCGCCGATCGAGCCGGACGAGCTGGAAGAGACCTGAATTTCTCCCTTCCCCCTTGATGGGGGAAGGGAGTTTGCAAGAATGGAGCTTGATCCCATGAAAGACCTCGGCGGCCTGATGAAGCAGGCCCAGGCGATGCAACAGAAACTGGCCGACGCCCAGGCGCGGCTCGCCGAGCTGAGCGTCGACGGCACGGCCGGCGGCGGCATGGTCACCGTCACCCTGAAGGGGTCGGGCGAGCTGGCCAGGGTGGTGCTGGACGAGAGCCTGGTCGAGCCCGGCGAGGGCGAGGTGATCGCCGACCTGATCGTCGCCGCCCACGCCGACGCCAAGAAGAAGCTCGACGCCAAGCAGGCCCAGCTGATGCAGGAAGCCGCCGGTCCGATGGCCGGCATGATGGGCGGCCTGCCGGGCATGAAGTTCTAGGATGTCGGTCCGCGCCCTCCTGGCCGCCGCCGCCCTGCTGGCGCCGGGCCTGGCCCTGGCCGACCCGCTGCCGGCCGACCTGGCCGCCGCCGCCCACGCCTATGACGCGGCCCAGGTGAACGGCGACCGCGCGGCGCTGGAGCGGCTGGTCGCCGACGACTACGTGCTGGTCAACGGCGCGGGCCAGGTCCAGGACAAGGCGCGGCTGATCGCCGACTATGTGGCCCCGGGCTTCAAGCTCGACCCGTTCACGATCGAGGAACCGGTCGAGAAGGTCCTCGGCGACACCGCCCTGCTGGGCGGCCGGGTCAACATGACCGGCGTGGACGGCGGCCAGCGCTTCGCCCTGGTCGTGCGGTTCGTGGACACCTGGGCCAAGCGCGACGGCCAGTGGCGGGTGGTCTATTCGCAGGTCACCCGGGTCGCCAAGCCCTGATGGCCGCCTCCGCCGGACCCGAGATCGAGCGCCTGATCGCCCTGCTGTCCAAGCTGCCCGGCCTGGGTCCGCGCTCTGGTCGGCGGGCGGCGCTGGCTCTGCTGAAGAAGCGCGACACCCTGCTGGCCCCCCTGGCCGCCGCGATCGTCGACGCCCAGGCCAAGGTGCGCACCTGCTCGGTCTGCGGCTCGCTGGACACTTCCGATCCCTGCGCCGTCTGCTCCGACGCTACCCGCGACAATCGCCTGCTGTGCGTGGTCGAGGAGGTGGGCTCGCTGTGGGCCATGGAGCGCGGCGGCTCGTTCAAGGGCCGCTACCACGTGCTGGGCGGCCTGCTGTCGGCGCTGGACGGGGTCGGTCCCGAAGCGCTGCGGGTAGGCGAACTGCTGGGCCGGGCCAGCAACAGCGAGATCCAGGAGGTCATCCTGGCCCTGCCGGCCACGGTGGACGGCCAGACCACGGCCCACTACCTGGCCGACCGCCTGGCGCCCACCGGCGTCTCAGTGACCATGCTGGCGCGCGGCGTGCCGGTGGGCGGGGACCTCGACTGGCTGGACGACGGGACGATCGCCCAGGCGCTGCGGGCAAGACGGCCGGCTTAAAGATCCTCCCCCCGTGGGGGAGGCGATCGCGCAGCGATCGGTGGGGGGAGTCTTAGGAACGATGATCCGGGATGCGGTCACCCGCTGAATACTCCCCCCTCCGTCGGCTTCGCCGACACCTCCCCCACAGGGGCAGGGGAATCGCATTTGATGCGGCTGGGGAGTTGCCAGAGATTTGCTGATCGATTCTGACAGTGTTTCCGTAATGAGGAGGCGCTGATTTG
>NZ_JAVDWJ010000018.1:0-96996 GCF_031457295.1 Caulobacter sp. BE254
GATCCCGAAACGCGACGAGGCCGTGCGCCCAAGATCCTCCCCCTGTGGGGGAGGTGTCGGCGAAGCCGACGGAGGGGGGAGTGATGGGCTATGGCGAGACCTTACATCCACGATCCCAAACCTCCCCCCACCGATCGCTGCGCGATCGCCTCCCCCACAGGGGGAGGAGCTGAAAAACAAAGGGCGGCTGGATCGCTCCAGCCGCCCTTCGTGTTTCACGTGAAACACCAAGCTTAAGTGTTCATGCTCTGGAAGAAATCGCCATTGGTCTTCGACTGGCGCATCTTCTCCAGCAGGAACTCGATGGCGTCCGAAGCGCCCATCGGGTTGAGAATGCGGCGCAGGACGTAAGTCTTCTGCAGCTGGTCGCGCGGGGTGATCAGCTCTTCCTTGCGGGTGCCGGACTTCAGCACGTCGATGGCCGGGAAGATGCGCTTGTCGGCGACCTTGCGGTCCAGCACGATTTCCGAGTTGCCGGTGCCCTTGAACTCTTCGAAGATCACTTCGTCCATGCGGCTGCCGGTGTCGATCAGGGCGGTGGCGATGATCGACAGCGAACCGCCCTCCTCCACGTTGCGCGCCGCGCCGAAGAAGCGCTTGGGGCGCTGCAGGGCGTTGGCGTCGACGCCGCCGGTCAGCACCTTGCCCGACGACGGGACGGTGGTGTTGTAGGCACGGCCCAGGCGGGTGACCGAGTCCAGCAGGATCACCACGTCGCGCTTGTGCTCGACCAGGCGCTTGGCCTTCTCGATGACCATCTCGGCCACTTGCACGTGGCGGGTCGCCGGCTCGTCGAAGGTCGAGGCGATGACCTCGCCCTTCACCGTGCGCTGCATGTCGGTGACTTCTTCCGGACGCTCGTCGATCAGCAGGACGATCAGGTAGCATTCGGGGTGGTTGGTCTCGATCGACTTGGCGATGTTCTGCAGCATCACCGTCTTGCCGACCCGCGGCGGGGCGACGATTAGGCAGCGCTGGCCCTTGCCCAGCGGGGCGACGATGTCGATGACCCGGCCCGAGCGATCCTTGATGGTCGGATCGGGCAGTTCCATGTGCAGGCGCTCTTCGGGATAGAGCGGCGTCAGGTTGTCGAAGTGGACCTTGTGCTTGACGTTGTCCGGGCCCTCGAAATTGATCTTCGAGACGCCGGTCAGGGCGAAATAGCGTTCGCCTTCGCGCGGCGAGCGGATGGCGCCCTCGATGGTGTCGCCGGTGCGCAGGCCGAACTTGCGGATCTGCGAGGGCGACACGTAGATATCGTCCGGACCCGGAAGATAGTTGGCCTCCGGCGAGCGCAGGAAGCCGAAGCCGTCCTGCACCACTTCCATCGTGCCCGAGCCCGAGATCTCCACGCCTTCCTCGGCCAGGGTCTTGAGGATCGCGAACATCATGTCCTGCTTGCGCATGGAATTGGCGTTCTCGACCTCGAAGGTCTCAGCGAAGGCCAGCAGGTCGGCCGGGGATTTCTCCTTCAGCTCCTGCAGCGACATGGTCTTCAGGCCCATGGCCGCGACGGCGGCGCTGATCTCGGAGTCGTCGTCGCCGTCGTCGCCGTTGGCGGACGGGGTCTCGGCGGCCTCGACCGTCGTGTCGACGACGGGTTCCAGCTCGAGGCCAGGTTGGTTTTCGGTTTGGTCAGTCATAGTGACACTCAACGTCGCTCGGCCCGCGAAACCGCGAGCCGGGCCTTGGTTCTAGAACGGACTCGTCGCGGTGAGGCGGCGAGCGGGTCGCGCCATGACGACGGCGCGTATCGATCGGGGGACAGACCTTCGAAGCTCTTGGCGAAGCGAGAGGCTCCGGGGCGCGTCAGGACGAGCGCCGGTCCGTGGGAGGCGGGAACAGGCCGCGAGGCGACATGTCTCCCGGATGGGAACCACAAGCGGCCTCGCCGGTCAAGCGAAGCCGCTGGGCAGCCGGGCCGACTAGTGGCCCAGGAACTTGGTCGTCACCGACAGCACGATGACGATGGCCGCCAGGAACGGCAGCTCGTTGGTCATCCGCCAGAACTTCTCCGACCGGGTGTTGGTCCCGGCGGCGAACTGGCGGCGGGCCTTGGAGACGAAGCCGTGCCAGGCGAACAGGAAGACCAGGGCGGCGATCTTGGTCAGGGCCCAGGGCTTCAGATAGAAGTCGGGACCCAGGCGCTGGGTGTCGATCATCGCCAGCAGCAGCCCCATCAGCAGGGCCAGGATCATCGCCGGATTGATGATGATCCGCAGCGTCCGCAGCTCGGCCAGCTTGAACACCGCGTCCATCTCCGAGCCGGGCTCGGTCTTCATGTGATAGACGAACAGCCGCGGCAGGATCAGCATGCCGGCGATCCAGGCCATGACGAAGATGATGTGCAGGCCGCGGATCAGGTCGAAGTGACCGGCCAGGAAATCCATCATGCGCAAGCTCCCTGCGTGTTCGGACATTGCGTGCGATCAGCGTCGCAGCGCCAGGCGCAGGTCGTGACCAGCCGATCCCGGGCGCCGACAGCCGCCTGAATGGCGCGGCCCAGGCCCCGGATGAAACCGGGCGCGACGCCCAGGGCCGGCACGCGCACATAGGCCGGACAGCCCGCCTTGGTCGCCACCTCGCGATACTCGTGGTCAAGCTCGACCAGGGTCTCGATGTGCTCGGAGACGAAGGCGATCGGGGTCACGACCAGGGCCAGACCCTGCTGGCTGGCGGCGCGGATCTCGTCCTCGGTCGACGGACCGATCCATTTCATCGGCCCGACGCGGCTCTGGTAGGTCACCCGCCAGTCCCAGCCCTCCCCCAGCCGGGCGGCCACCGCCGCGGCCGTGGCCTCGACCTGCCGCTGGTAGGGATCGCCGGCCAGGATCACCTTTTCCGGCAGGCCGTGGGCTGAGAACAGCAGGCGCGCCGGACCCGGACGTCCAGCCTTGTCATAGGCGGTCTCGATCAGGTCGGCATGGGCCTGAACCAGAGCCTCGTCGACCGGATAGCAGCAGACCGTCGAAACGCGCCCCGGCCCGCCGCGGTAGGCTCGGTTCCAAGCCTTCAGAGAAGACCCCGTCGTCGTCGTCGAATATTGCGGATAGAGCGGCAGCAGCACCACCTCGTCGGGCGCGAAGGCCTTCACGGCCCTGGCGGTCTGGTCAGTCAGCGGCTTCCAGTAGCGCATGGCGATGAAGCAGCGCACGTCCGCGTCGGGGAACCGCGCGGCCAGGTCCGCCTCCAGCGCCTTCGCCTGCTTCTCCGTCTCGGGCAGCAGGGGCGAACCGCCACCCATCAGGGCGTAGTTTTCCTTGGCCAGCTTGGCGCGGGTCCCGGCGATCAGGGCGGCGATCGGATAGCGCAGCAAGGCCGGCAAGCCAATGATCGCCGGATCGCGGAACAGGTTGAACAGGAACGGCCGCACCGTGTCCGGACCGTCCGGGCCGCCCAGATTGAACAGGACGACAGCGATCTTGCGCCTCTTTCCTGTCAGGCTGGTCACTTGCCGGTGACCCGGGCCAGCACCGCCTCGACATGGGCGATCGGCGTGTCGGGCAGGATGCCGTGACCCAGGTTGAAGATGTAGGGTCCCTGCCCCCACTGCTCCAGCAGCTGGTCGACCCGCGCCAGCAGGGCGTCGCCGCCGGCCCGCAGCAGCAGCGGATCGAGCGCGCCCTGTATGGCCTTGGTCTTCTGGATCGCCTGACCCAAAGCCGCGGAGGCCTGGGTGTCCAGCGCCACGCCCTGGACCGGCGCGACCCGGGCATAGGTCTCGACCAGGGTTCCGGCCCCGCGGGGGAAGCCGATCACCGGCGTCGTCACGCCCCGGGCCCGCAGACCCTCGACGATGGCGGTATGCGGCCGGGTTACCAAGCGCTCGAACAGCGGCTCGGACAGGCCCTCGGCCCAGCTCTCGAACAGCTTCAGCACCTGGGCGCCGGACGCCGCCTGCATGGCCAGGTAGTCGATCGTCGCGTCGACCAGAACCTGGATCAGGGCGTCCAGCTTTTCGGCGTTCTGGTAGGCGAAGGTCCGCGCGCCGGAGCGGTCGCTGGAACCGCCCTCGATCATGTAGGTCGCCACGGTCCAGGGCGCGCCGGCGAAACCGATCAGGGTCCGGTCGGGCTCCAGGGCCGAGCGCACGCGGCTCAGCGTCTCGCCCACCGCGCCCAGGGCCTGGCCGGCCTGGCCGGTCAGCTCTCGCATCGACTCGATCGACGGCAGCTCGCCCAGCTTGGGCCCCTCGCCCGCCTCGAACCAGACCTTCTGGCCCAGGGCCTGCGGGATCAGCAGGATGTCGGCGAAGACGATGGCCGCGTCATAGGGGAACCGCCGCATGGGCTGCAGGGTGACCTCGGCGGCCTTTTCCGGGTTCAGGCAGAAATCGATGAAGGTCGGCTCGGTCGCCCGCACCGCTCGGTACTCCGGCAGGTACCGGCCGGCCTGGCGCATGAACCAGACAGGCGGGCGTTCGGCGCTCGCGCCGTCCAGGACGGAAAGGAGCTTGGGCTTTTCGAGCAGGGTCATGCTGGCCTTAAATCCCGTCAGGGCCGTGGGCTCAAGCCCGTATCGCCCCGGAGGCCTTCTTCCCTTCTTCCTTCATTCTTTAAGAAGATTTTAAGGAAGATTGTAGGAGATGGTGAGCAAGTGCCTAACGGGGAAAACCCGTTTGCGCCGCACCATGCCCCCTGCCCATCGCCAATCCGTCCAAGCTCGGTCCCCATGTGGGTTCGAGGCTGTGAACTTTGGGGATAGTCCGCTAGCGCTTCGAAATTCCTAACGAAACGTTAAGATGGTGAACGGCGCCGTAACCATGAGCGTTCGCTCATCCCCGGTCTGGGGGAATCGAATTCGCACGGGCTGTGAAGACGATCCGAGACTGGGGATTGTCCGCGATCAACGCGACCGTTTAACACAGGGGCAGTTCGACGCACCGCAACGAGCCGGGATTCACCCCCGCTCATCCCCAGGGGCCAGGCCAGTGGTTAAGCAACCGTTAACGGATGATCCACAGGAAGCTGGCGCCCCCGAGGGTGAAAGGACCGCGCCGCGCTTCGCGACCTACTTCCACATCCACCTGGTGTCGGACTCCACGGGTGAGACCCTGAACGCCATGGCCCGGGCGGTTTGCGCCCGGTTCACCGACATCCTGCCGATCGAACACATCTACGCCCTGGTGCGTTCCACGCGCCAACTGGACCGAGCGCTGGAGGAGATCGCCGGGGCGCCGGGCGTGGTCATGCACACGATCATCGATCCAAACCTGCGTGCCGCCCTGGAGGAAGGCTGCCGGCGGCTGGAGATGCCCTGCATCGCCGCTCTCGACCCGGTGGTCAGCGCCATGTCGCGCTATCTGGGCGCGCGGATCTCGACCCGGGTCGGGGCCCAGCACGCCCTGAACAACGACTATTTCGACCGCATCGAGGCCCTGGACTACGCCATCGCCCATGACGACGGCCAGGGGGGCCAGGACCTGACCCAGGCAGACGTCATCCTGGTGGGGGTGTCGCGCACTTCCAAGACCCCGACCTGCATCTATCTGGCCCACCGCGGCGTGCGAGCCGCCAATGTGCCGCTGGTCCCGGGCCGGCCGCCGCCTGACGAGCTGTTCACCCTGAAGAACACCCTGATCGTCGGCCTGATGACCTCGCCCGAGCGGCTGATCCAGATCCGCCGCAACCGCCTGCTGTCGTTGAAGGAGAGCCGCGAGAGCGACTATATCGACACCGACGCGGTGCGGCAGGAGATCATCGCCGCGCGTCGGCTGTTCGAGCGCCAGGGCTGGCCGATCATCGACGTCACCCGCCGGTCGGTCGAGGAGACGGCGGCGGCGATCATCAACCTGCTGTCGGGCGGCCGCGGCCAGGTCGAGGTGCTGGGATGACCGCCTCACCCCGCACCCCCGTCACCCTGGCGTCCAAGAGCGCGGCCCGCCAGGCGATCCTGCGCAACGCCGGCGTGGCCTTCGAGGCGGTCGGCTCCGGCGTCGACGAGGACGCCGCCAAGGCCGGCCTGCTGGCCGAAGGCGCCTCGCCGCGCGAGGTCGCCGACGCCCTGGCCGAGCTGAAGGCGTTCAAGGTCTCGACCAAGCGTCCCGGCCTGGTGATCGGCTCGGACCAGACCCTGGACCTGGACGGCGTGCTGTTCGACAAGGTCGACACGGTCGAGGCCGCCCGCGAGCGACTGCTCCAACTGCGCGGCAAGGTCCACAAGCTGCACTCGGCCGTCGTCGTGGCTCGCGACGGCCAGCCGATCTGGCGGGTGGTCGAGACCACCCGGCTGTCGGTCCGCAATTTCAGCGACGCCTGGCTGGACGGCTATCTGGCGCGCAACGCTCCCGACATCCTGTCCTCGGTCGGCTGCTACTTCCTCGAGGGCGAGGGCGTGCAGCTGTTCGACCGCATCGACGGCGACTATTTCGCCATCCTGGGCCTGCCGGTCGTCGGCCTGTTCGATTTCCTGCGTCTGCATGGAGCCCTCGAGACATGAGCGTGACGGGTGCGGCCATCGTGGCGGGCGTCTGCGGCCAGCCGATCCGCCATTCGATGAGCCCGGTGATCCACAACGCCTGGATCGCCGCGGCCGGGCTGAACGCCGCGTACGTGCCGTTCGCCCCGGGCGAGGACAATTTCGAAGCCTTCGTCGAGGGCCTGCGCGGCGGCGCCATCTGCGGCCTCAACGTCACCATTCCGTTCAAGGAACAGGCCCTGGCCTGCGCCGATCGCTGCAGCGACCTGGCCAAGCTGGCCGGCGCCGCCAACCTGCTGGTGTTCGAGACCGACGGGACGATCGCCGCCGACAACACCGACGGCCCGGGGCTGCTGGACGCCATCGCCGTCCAGGCGCCGGGCTTCGACCTGGCCGCCTCGCCGGTGGTGATCCTGGGGGCCGGCGGCGCAGCTCGCGGCGCGGCCGCCGCCCTGGCCCTGGCCGGCGCGCCTCGGGTCAGCCTCGTCAACCGCACCTTCGCCCGGGCCGAGGCCATCGCCCGCTCGATCGGCGGGGTGGTCGAGGCCGCGTCGGACGACGAGCTCGACGCCCTGCTCGCCCAGGCCGGCCTGGTGATCAACGCCACCTCCCTGGGCCTGGGCGGCGGCCCCGGTCCCGCCGCCCGCCTGGAGCTGACGCCGCAAACCGCCGTGGTGGTCGACATGGTGTACAAGCCGCTGCGCACCGAGTTCCTGCGCCGCGCCGAGGCGGCGGGTCGCCGGACGGTGGACGGTCTGGAGATGCTGCTGCGCCAGGCGGTCCCCAGCTTCGAGGCCTTCTTCGGCGTCGCGCCGCCGGCCGGGGTCGACGTTCGCGCCCTGGCCCTGGCCCAACTGGGCGAGGCGGACCGATGATCGTCGTCGGCCTGACCGGTTCGATCGGCATGGGCAAGTCGACGACGGCCCAGATGTTCATCGACGAGGGCGTGCCGGTCTATGATTCCGACGCGGCGGTGCACGCGCTCTACGCCAGCGGCGGAGCGGCGGTCGCCCCGGTCCAGGCGGCCTTTCCCGGCGTGGTGGTCGACGGGGCCATCGACCGGGCCCGGCTCAGCGCGGCGGTGATGGGCGATTCCGAAGCCCTGGCGGTGCTGGAATCGATCGTCCATCCGCTGGTCGGCGCTCATCGGATCGGCTTCTTCGAGGACGCCGAGGCTCAGGGGGCCGACATCGTCGTACTCGACATCCCCCTGCTCTACGAGACCGGCGGCGAGAAGAAGGTCGACGAGGTGGTCGTCGTCTCCGCCCCCGCCGACGTCCAGCGCCGGCGGGTGCTGGCGCGGCCGGGCATGGATCCGGCCAAGTTCGAGGCCATCCTGGCCCGCCAGACGCCGGACGCCGAGAAGCGAGCCCGGGCCGATTTCGTGATCGACACCGGCCAGGGCCTGGACGCCGCCCGCGACCAGGTCCGCGACATCCTGACTCGCCTGCGAGCCCCGGCCGCGCTTGAAGGCGGCGACGAACAGGGTCATTGAAAGCCGATGGCGCGGGAAATCATCCTCGATACCGAAACCACCGGTTTCGACCCCAAGACCGGCGACCGCCTGGTCGAAATCGGCTGCATCGAGGTGGTCGACTTCATGCCCACGGGCCGGTCGTTCCACGAATATTGCGACCCCCTGCGCGACATGCCGGCCGAGGCCCAGAAGGTGCACGGCCTGTCGTCCGAGTTCCTGACCGGCAAGCCCAAGTTCCACGAGATCGCCGACCGCTTCCTGGAGTTCGTCGGCGACAGTCCGGTGATCGCCCACAACGCCGCCTTCGACCGCAGCTTCGTCAATTTCGAGCTGGAGAAGTGCAACCGCCCGCCCCTGCCCGAGGCGCGCTGGGTCGACACCCTGGCCATGGCCAAGAAGCGCTTTCCGGGCATGTACAACTCGCTCGACGCGCTGTGCAAACGCTTCAAGATCAGCCTCGACAGCCGCGACAAGCACGGGGCCCTGATCGACGCCCACCTGCTGGCCGAGGTCTATCTGGAGCTGCAAGGCGGCAAGGAGCGGGCGCTGGAGCTGACGGCGGTGGTCGCCGCCACCGCCGTCTCGGCCGCCCGCGCCGGATCGTACGGCGCCCGGCCCCGGCCGCTGGCCCCGCGCTCGACCGAGGAAGAGCGCCAGATCCACGCGGCGTTCGTGCGCAAGAACCTCAAGGACAAGGCCGTCTGGATCCAGTTCGGGGTCGGGGTTGTCGTCGAGGGCTGAGCCCTTCGGCCAAAGCTCCCACGAACTAGGATTCAAAGAACCAAGGCGTCATGGCGTCGGCCCGGCTTTCCAAAAGGCCCGGCCGATGCGATTTCACCTCCGCCCGCAGCGTCAGCAAGCGAGTCCGCTGCGGACCTGAAGGCGTTCGACCGAGCGCCTCGTCGATCTTCTCCAGCAGGGTGTCGTTCAGCAACAGCGCGGCCTTGACCCCCTCGAGCATCAGCACGCGAAGCTCGTTGCCTCGGCGGATCTTGCGACGGCGGGGTGGTTTGGACTTGGGCATGAGGTTCTCCGTGCTTGAAGAGGTCTTTGGCGGACACGGCTCTTCGACCTCGGGCTTGCGCTGGCGAGTGGATGGGGAGGCGCGGAGCGGTCCGGGCCTGGCCCGGATGACCGTGGGTATTGAGTGTGCGTTTCGGCTAGACCTGACCGCTCCGCGAAACCGTTCTTCTCAAGGGACGGCGATTGAGGGCTTGTTTCATCCCGATCGACGTTTCCCCTCAGGCGGGCAGGATCAAAGTCGCCCGGAAGGGGCCGTCGGCGACTCCGACTGATCCTCGAACAGGCCGGTTTGAACCTCCCGGCCCCGTCGACCCGCCTGTCCCGCCATCGTCCCCGGCTGACCTTGGAGCCTTCTGAGCCCCGCCGCCCGCCGCGGTCCGATCGCCAGGCCCAGGCGGCCCCGCTCGGTTCCACCCCCATCGCCTGCTTGGGCCGGTACCAAGAGCCCTCCCCCGCGATGGGGACAGCTTCGATTGTGCGGGAGGTTTGAGGTCCGAGGACTTGTGACGCTGATTATTTTTCAGGGCGTTGAAAAGACTGGGGTTCTTTGCACCGCCAGCGGGGATTGAGCGTCGTCTGTCCCCTTGGAACCCTCTCTCTTTGAGAGAGGGAGGGGCCCGCCGCGAAGCGGTGGGAGGGTGAGAGGTTTCACCGCTGGCCGGAAAATCCCGATTCCCATCGTTGCGTAATCTTTGCGGTGCTCCAGCATCTCGCCATGGACGCCACCGCTAACGCCCGCCGCCTTCGCCAGAACCAGACCCTGGCCGAGAAGGCGTTCTGGAAGCTGGTGCGCAACCGCCGGCTGGGCGGCTTCAGGTTCCTGCGACAGGTCTCGATCCACAGCTATTTCGCCGACTTCGTCTGCGAGGCGGGCAAGCTGATCGTCGAACTGGACGGCGCCGCTCACGAGGAACGGGAGGATTACGACGCCCGCCGCACGCAGGTGCTCGAACTGTTTGGCTATTTGATCCTGAGGTTCCCCAACGAGCAGGTCCTGGCCGATCCCGGCGGGGTCGCCGACGACATCCTGGCCGTGCTTCGACCGGAGAGGGTGTAGCCTCTCACCCTCCCACCGCCTGCGGCGGCGGGCCCCTCCCTCTCTCTATGAGAGAGGGGTTTAAGTCCGTGAAGGGTCGAAAGCCGTAGCTATCGCCCGCACCGAAAATGGAACACCACCCGCTAGACCAACAGATCCGCCGTCACCGGCGCGTGGTCGCTGGGCCGTTCCCACTCGCGCACCGTGTCGTGAACCTTGGACGAGACCTTGCCGTCGATGATCGCCGCGTCGCGCAGGCCGGGGCTGGCCAGGATGTGGTCCAGGCGCAGGCCGCGGTTGGACTTGCGGAAGTCGGCGGCGCGGTAGCTCCACCAGCTGAACAGCTTCTCGGGTTCCGGCGTGGCCAGGCGCGGCAGGTCCAGCAGGTCCATCGACTTGATCATCGCGTCGAAGGCTTCGAGCTCAGCCGGCGTGTGGCTGACAACCTTCAGCATCTGGCGGTGACTCCAGACGTCGTTTTCGCCGGGCGCGATGTTCAGGTCGCCGGTGACGATCAGCGGCGCCTTGGGATCACGCTTCTTCAAGGCGGCGGTGAGGGTTTCATAGAAGTCGAGCTTGTGGTCGAACTTCGGGTTGCCGATGCGGTCGGGCGTGTCGCCGCCCGCCGGGATGTAGAAGTTCTGGATGTCGACGCCGGCCACCTTGACTGCGACGCAGCGGGCATGGCCCTCGCGGCAGTTCATCAGCGTGGGCACGTCCTCGAACGGCAGGCGCGAGGCGATGGCCACCCCATGCCAGCCCTTCTGGCCCATGATCTTGATGTGCGGCAGGCCCATGGCGACGAAGGCCTCGCGGGGGAACTCCCCCTCCTGGCACTTGATCTCCTGCAGGCAGAGCACGTCGGGCGCCTGCTCGTCGACGAAACGGGCGGCCTGTTCGGCGCGCAGGCGGACGGAATTGACGTTCCAGGTGGCGATACGGAGGCGCATGATCTTCCTCTAGGGCCGGGGACCGCCGGACCACAACGAAAAACGCCCAGGCGCTCGGCGCCTGGGCGAAAGTCGGGTCTCTCATGCCGCCGCCGGGAGGGGATAGGTCCGGCACGGTTGCGATGGGCGGGTCGGGCGCTCATCGCCATGCGTGTTAAATCTGCCACGGCGAGAATCTAAGTCAAGAACAATCGCGTTAACATCTTGCATGTTGTGAAATTGTCGCATTTCGGCCGCGTCGGCGGCGCTTTATGCAACTACGGCTTGCCGACCCGGCGGCGTGGATCGGTAAGGACGAACAGTTTCGGGTCCAGGCCGGCGGTGTTCTCGAAGTCGACCAGCCGCACGCGCGTCTCCCCGCCCTTGGTGTCGGTGACGGTCCAGCCGGTCAGGGTCGGCGCGTTGCTGAAGTTCAGGGCGATGCGGCCAAGGGTCTGGCGCTTGGCGTCGACGGCGGTGATCGTGAAGCCGTCGGCCAGCTTGCGCACGCCGGTGATGACCACGCCGCGGTCCAGCCGCACCTCGCGGGCCAGCAGCAGGTTCAGCGGCGTGCGGCTGAGCGGATAGCTCTCGAAGGTCTTCAGCCGGCTGTTGAAGATGTTCACGGCGCTGCCGTTGCTGACCACCAGCAGGCCGCCCGGGCCGTCATAGGCGAAGCGGGCCTTGCCGGGGCGCTGCAGGTAGAAGGTCCCCTGGGTCTGGGCGCCGCGGGCGTCGGTCTGGACGAAACGGCCCTTGGCCGAGCCCAGCGTCTGGATATAGGCGGTGGCCTTGTCGACCAGGGCCTGCTCCTCGGGCGTCAGCGTGGCGGCGGCGGCGGCGGGCCGGGACGCGGCCAAGGCCTGGCCCGACAGGGCGGCGGCCAGGCCGAAGCCGGCGGTGGCGAGGATCAGACGGCGGGTCGGGGTCGTGGTGGTCATGCGATCTCCTAGGCTCCAACCTTTGCCCCGCCCATGCGACGAGCGAAAGGCCGCGCCGCGACCATTTTCCGGCGCCGCGATGAAGCGCCGTTCATCGGCGGCTGGGGACAGGCGCATGCGCCTGTCCCCGACATCATCCGCGGCGGCCCCTACATCGGCGGGGGCGGCGGGGCCAGGATCTCGCGCTTGCCGGCGTGGTTGGCGGCGCCGACCACGCCCTCCTTCTCCATCCGCTCCATCAGCGAGGCGGCGCGGTTGTAGCCGATCTGCAGGCGGCGTTGGATGTAGCTGGTCGAGGCCTTGCGGTCGCGGGTGACCACCGCCACGGCGTGGTCGTAGAGGTCGTTGGCCCCGCCCTCGCCGGCGAAGGCGCCCTCGATGGCCTCCTCCTGCTCCTCGTCGCCGCCGGCCGTGACCTCCTCCAGATAGTTGGGGATGCCCTGGTCGCGCAGGAACTTGGCCACCGCCTCGACCTCGCCGTCGCTGACGAACGGGCCGTGCAGGCGGGTGATGCGGCCGCCGCCGGCCATGTACAGCATGTCGCCCTGGCCCAGCAGTTGCTCGGCCCCCTGTTCGCCGAGGATGGTGCGGGCGTCGATCTTGCTGGTGACCTGGAAGCTGATCCTGGTCGGGAAGTTGGCCTTGATGGTGCCGGTGATGACGTCGACCGACGGGCGCTGGGTGGCCATGATCAGGTGGATGCCGGCGGCGCGGGCCATCTGGGCCAGGCGCTGGACGGCGCCTTCGATGTCCTTGCCGGCCACCATCATCAGGTCGGCGACCTCGTCGATGACCACCACCAGGTAGGGCATCGGCTCGGGGCGGATCTTCTCGGTCTCGTAGATCGGCCGGCCGGCGTCGTCGAACCCCGTCTGGACGGTCCGCTCGAAGTGCTCGCCCTTGTCCAGGGCCTCGACGGCCTTCTCGTTGAAGCCGCCGATGTTGCGCACGCCGATCTTCGACATCCGCCGGTAGCGGTCCTCCATCTCGCGCACCGTCCACTTCAGGGCGACGACCGCCTTCTTGGGATCGGTGACCACCGGGGCCAGCAGGTGCGGGATGCCGTCGTAGACGCTGAGCTCCAGCATCTTGGGGTCGATCATGATGAAGCGGCACTTCTCGGGCGGCAGCTTGTACAGGATCGACAGGATCATGGCGTTGACGCCGACCGACTTGCCCGAGCCGGTGGTGCCGGCGATCAGCAGGTGAGGCATCTTGGCCAGGTCGGCGATGTAGGTCTCGCCGCCGATCGTCTCGCCCAGGGCCATGGGCAGGATGTGGGTGGCTTTGTCGTAGTCGGACGATGACAGGAGGTCGCGCAGATAGACCGTCTCGCGGCGCGAGTTGGGCATCTCGATGCCGATGGCGTTGCGGCCCTGGGCCACGGCGACGCGGCACGAGATCACGCTCATCGAACGGGCGATGTCGTCGGCCAGGGCCACGACCCGGGCGGTCTTGGTGCCGGCGGCCGGCACCAGTTCGTACATGGTGACCACGGGACCGGGGCGGATCTGGTCGATCTGGCCGCGCACGCCGAACTCGGCCAGCACGCTTTCCAGCAGCCGGGCGTTCTGGCGCAGGGCCTCCTCGTCGAACTCGGCCGAGCGCGGCTTGGGCTTGGCCAGCATGGCCAGCTCCGGCAGCTGGAAGCCGCCCTCGTCCTCGAAGTCGAAGGCCTTCTGCTGCTCGCGCTGTTCGCGGGCGTTGGCCTTGCCCGGGACCTTGGGCTGGGCGATGGCCAGGGGGCGGACCTCGAAGCTGGGCTCGAAGGCGTCGTCGTCCTCGACCGGCGGCGGCGGGGCCTTGGCCGGCTTGGCGGGCTTGCGGGGCGCGGCTTCAGGTTCGATCTCGATGACCGGCGCGGCAGCCTTGCGCGGGGCCTTCGGACGGGCGGCGGGTTCAGGTTGGGGGGCCGCGACGGGCGCGGCCGGGCGCTCGCGCGGCTGCATCAGGCCGTGGACCAGGTCGCCGATCGCCTCGGGATCGATGCGGCGCACGCCGATGGCGTAGCCCAGGGCCACGACCGCGCCGATCGCCAGCAGCACGGCGGCGATCAGGTGGGCGCCGGGCAGGCGGGCGAAGCCGAGCAGCCCGGCCAGCAGGTTCAGCAGGCCGTCGCCCCAGAACCCGCCCAGGCCCTTGGCCAGCGGCCAGGCGGCGGGACGCGGCGGGGCGGCCAGCAGTCCGGCCAGGGCCAGCAGGCCCAGGCCGCCGACCAGGGCGCGGACCCGCAGATCGCGGCGGTGGGCGGCCGGGTCGGGCTGGGTGACGCGCGACAGGCCGAACACCAGCATCAGGGCCGCGGCCATCCAGCCGGCCAGGCCCATCGACTGCATGACGACGTCGGCCAGGGCCGCGCCGGCTCCGCCGAGCGCATTGGTGGCCGGTAGACCGGTGGCGGCGTTCAGGCTGGGATCGGCGGCGTTGTAGGTGGCGACCGACAGCAACAGCCCCGCCCCGATCACGCAGATCACCCCGCCCCGGAAGCGGGCCGACCAGGGCTGGGCCCAGCCGTAGCGCACCGCGTCCCAGACCAGTTCAACGCTCGATCGTCGCGCCGCTCGCGCCATCAGAAGTCACCTTGCACTCGTAGACCCCGCTGTTTTGCCCCAAGAGGGTTAAGGGGCGTTTACTTTGATGGGGTCGGGGCGTGGTTTGAGGTCGCGGGCCGGTGACCAAAAATGGCTGTCCTTCCGGATCGGCGCTCGGCTCCGCCGAGCTTGTCCGGGATGACGGGTTTTTAGAGCTGATCCGCAGGCGAGGCTGACCCAGGGAGAGCATCCTGAAACAGGAACAAAAAGCGAACATACGTCCGGACTCGACGTGGCCGGGAGTCATTCTGGCGCGTAGCCCGCCGCTGTTGGCGGGTCAGTGGGTGCGGTCATGGACAAGGAGCTTTTGAGTCAGTTGCCGATCATTCTGTCGGCGGTCGCGGGGGTGTTCACCGCCCTGGCGACCTTGGTGTGGGCGTTCCGGCGGCGGCCCTGAGGGTCGCCGCCGCGAGGCCTCAGGCCGTGCCCAGATAGTCCTTCTTGCCGATCTCGACGCCGTTCTTGCGCAGGATCGCGTAGGCGGTGGTCAGGTGGAAGAAGAAGTTCGGCTGGGCCTGCCCCTGCAGATAGGCCAGGCCCTTGACCACGCTGGTCTCGCCGCGGCGGGTCAGGGTGATGTCGCGATCCTCGGCGTTCTCGAACCTGGCCGGGTCCAGGCCCTCGACATAGGTGACGGCGCGATCGATCCGGGCGATCAGCGCTTCGAACGTGGTCTCGGCGTCGTCCCAGGCCGGAACCTCCTCGCCGGCCAGGCGCGCGCAGCAGCCCTTGGCGAAGTCGGTGGCGATCTGCACCTGGCGCAGCAGCGGGAACATGTCGGGGAACAGCCGGGCCTTCAGCAGGGCGTCGGGGTCCAGCTTGCGGGTCTCGACATGGGCGGCGGCCTTGGTCAGCACGCCCTTCAGGCCCTTCAGCCCCTGGACGAAGACGGGGACGCTGGCCTGGTGGATGGTGAGGGTCATGGGAACTCCGGGATGGATGCGGATGAATTAGCCTGCGTTGGACGGTGCGCAAACGCTTCTTCCCGCCATCATCCCCCGACTCGTTCCACGACCGTCGGGTTTGGGAAGGCGTGAGTTTGTTGGCTCCCGACGGCGGTGGGAGAAATCCTCGTCCTTCGACAAGCTCAGGATGAGGATTTCTACTGAACCGCCGTCAAATTCGTCCTCATCCTGAGCCTGTCGAAGGACGAGGACGCCCCCAGGCGTCGGTTCCCAGATAAAGCGAGGATAACGACGTTTGGATGATGTGGCTTAGGCCGCCGCGTCCTCGGCGTCGTAGCGGGCCCGGGCCGCGCGGATGTCGGCGTGGTTGCGTTCGGCCCAGGCCACCAGCGCGGCCACGGGCTCCAGCAACGAGGTCCCCAGCGGCGACAGGCTGTATTCGACGCTGGGCGGCTTGGTCGGAAACACCTGGCGGCCGATCAGCCCGTCGCGCTGCAGGTCGCGCAGGGTCTGGGTCAGCATGCGCTGGGAGATGTCGGGCACCGTGCGGCGCAGGACGCCAAATCGACGCGGCCCATCGGCCAGGGCGATCAGCAGCAGGGTGCTCCACTTGTCGCCCAGCTGGTCGAGCACGTCGCGCACCGGACAGCCGGCCGGACTGAGGTCGTTCGACGACATCCAGCCCTGGAAGCCCTGGACCAGGCTGGCCGCCGCGGCGGTGGGCGGGTTCGGCGCGGGCGGTTCCCTCAAGCTGCCTATCTCCCGTCAAACTGCCGTCTTTACGGCGGCGATCCAGTCTCACATCTACACGTGGTCTCATTTCGAGACCACTGAAAAGGACGAAACCCATGAGCGCCTCCTCTCCCCGCCTCCTGGTCACCGGCGCCGGCGGCCAGCTGGGTCGTCGCGTCGTCGAGCTGCTGCTCGAAGCCGGCGTTCCCGGCCTCGTCGCCGCCAGTCGCGACCCTTCCAAGCTGGCCGACCTGACGACCCGGGGCGTCGAGACCCGCCGCGTCGATTTCGACGACCCGGCCTCGCTGGCCGAAGCCTTCGCCGGTGTCGAGCGCCTGCTGCTGATCAGCACCGACAGCATGGGCGAGCCCGGCCATCGCATCGGCCAGCACCGCGCCGCGATCGCCGCGGCCGAAGCGGCCAAGGTCAAGCACGTGGTCTACACCTCCGCGCCGGGCGCGCGGCCCCAGGTCGGCGGCGGGGTCATCGACGACCACTTCTGGACCGAGCAGGCCCTGGCCGCCAGCGCCATCCCCGGCTGGACCATCCTGCGCCACAACATCTATGCCGAAGTCCTGCTGATGGGCGCGTCCCAGGCCGTGACCAGCGGCGCGCTCTATTCGGCCACCGCCGGCGCCGGCCGCGCCTATGTCAGCCGCGAGGACTGCGCCCGCGCCGACACCGCGGCCCTGGTCAAGGGCGAGGGCCGCCAGATCCTCGACGTCTCCGGCCCCGCCGCCGTGACCCAGGACGAGGTCGCCGCCCTCCTGTCCCAGCTCTCGGGCAAGTCGGTCAAGCACCAGGACCTGCCGCTGGCGGCCTATCGCGAAGGCCTGGTGGCCGCCGGCCTGCCGCCGTTCTACGCGGATATCCTGGCAAGCTTCGACCACGCCGCCAGCGAGGGCCAGCAGGCCATCGTCACCGACGTGGTCGAGACCCTGACGGGCAAGCCGCCGGTCTCGGTCGCGGCGTTCCTGGAGGCGAACCGGGCGGCCTTCAGCTAGGCCGCAACGGAACGGGCGCGTCAGCGCGGGGTTTCTCAGGGGTTCAATTCACTCCCTCAAGGAGCTTCCCGATGAAAGTCAGCGACGCGATGACCAGCCAGGTCTCCACCGCCGCCCCCACCGACACCGTGCGCAAGGTCGCCCAGGTGATGGCCCATGTCGAAACCGGCGCCGTGCCGATCGTCGAGAACGGCAAGGTGGTGGGCCTGGTCACCGACCGCGACATCGTCCTGCGCGTGGTCGCCGAGGGCCGCAGCTTCGACAGCCCCATTTCCGAGGCGATGAGCGAGGGCGAGGTCCAGAGCGTCAAGGAGGACGACGTCCTGGCCGACGCCACCGCCAAGATGGCCAGCCACCAGATCCGCCGCCTGGTCGTGCTCAACGAGGCCGGAAACCTGACCGGCATCCTGTCCCTGGGCGACGTGGCCAAGGACTACGGCGCCAAGCAGGTGGGTCGGACGCTGGAGGAGATCTCGGCGGAGGGCGGCGAGGCGGCGCACTAGCGCAGTGGCTCACCCACTTGCCCCCACCTGACCGCTTCGCGGTCTGTCCGCCCCCATAGGGGGCGGAGCCTTGCACCGGAGCGCTCTTCCCCCTTCGGGGGAAGACGATCGCGAAGCGATCCGTAGGGGGCAAGTGTTCACCGCACAAAAGAAAAAGGGCGGCCCCTTTCGGAGCCGCCCTTTCCGTAGCTGAAGCTCGAACCCCGCCTAGACCAGCGAGCTGTCGATGCCCTTGCAGGCTTCCATCAGGCCCTTCACCGACTCGACGGACTTGGCGAACATCGCCTTTTCCGCGTCGTTGGTTTCGAACTCGATGACCTTCTCCGCGCCGCCGGCGCCGATCACGACCGGCACGCCGACATAGAGGCCGTCCAGGCCGTATTGGCCGGTCAGGAAGGTGGCGCACGGCAGGACGCGCTTCTTGTCCTTCAGGTACGAGGTCGCCATGGCGATCGCCGATTCCGCCGGGGCGTAGAAGGCCGAGCCGGTCTTCAGCAGGGCGACGATCTCGCCGCCGCCCTTGCGGGTGCGGTCGACGATGGCGTCCAGCTTTTCCTGGGTCAGCCAGCCTTGCTTGACCAGTTCCGGCAGCGGCAGGCCGCCGACCGTCGAGTGACGGACCATCGGCACCATGTCGTCGCCGTGACCGCCCAGGGTCCAGGCGTGGATGTCTTCCACCGACACGCCGGTGGCCTCGGCCAGGAAGTAGGCGAAGCGCGCCGAGTCCAGGACGCCGGCCATGCCGATGACCTTTTCCTTGGGCAGGCCCGAGAACTGCTGCAGCGCCCAGACCATGGCGTCCAGCGGGTTGGTGATGCAGATGACGAAGGCGTTGGGGGCGTGGGCCTTGATGCCTTCGCCGACGGCCTTCATGACCTTCAGGTTGATGCCAAGCAGGTCGTCGCGGCTCATGCCCGGCTTGCGCGGCACGCCGGCGGTTACGATGCAGACGTCGGCGCCGGCGATGTCGGCATAGTCGTTGACGCCCTTCAGCGCGACGTCCTTGCCGAACACGGCCGAGGCCTCGGCGATGTCCAGGGCCTTGCCCTGCGGGGTGCCTTCGGCGATGTCGAACAGCAGGATGTCGCCCAGCTCCTCGCGCGCGGCGATGTGGGCCAGGGTGCCGCCGATCATGCCGGCGCCGATGAGGGCGATCTTCGCGCGAGCCATGGGGTCTCCGTCAAGGCTGTGGACGAGAATGTCGGGCGCGGTCTACGCCCGCTGCGGTTCAGTCTCAAGCCCTCTTTCCCGTTTCGCCGCGGTGCGGCAAGACTGCCTGGAGGACGGCTCGGGACGCCCTTGGGGAGACGCGGGATGAGCAAGACCGATCCGGGGAACTATTTCGAGGACTTCAGGCTCGGCCAGGTCATCGTCCACGCCACCCCGCGCACCATCACCGCCGGCGACGTGGCGCTGTACACGGCGCTTTACGGGCCGCGCTTCGCGCTGTTCTCGTCCGACGTCTTCGCGCGCGATTGCGGACTGGAGACCGCCCCGGTCGACCCGCTGGTCGCTTTCCACGTGGTGTTCGGCAAGACCGTGCCCGACATCAGCCTGAACGCCGTGGCCAACCTCGGCTACGCCGAGGGCCGCTTCCTGGCGCCCGTGCATCCGGGCGACACCCTGTCGGCCCGGTCCGAGGTGATCGGGCTGAAGGAGAACTCCAACGGCAAGACCGGCGTCGTTCATGTCCGCACCACGGGCGTGAACCAGCGCGGCGTGGCGGTGCTGAGCTATGTGCGCTGGGTGATGGTCAGGAAGCGCGACCCGGCCGCGAGGGTCGAGGCGTCGTCGGTTCCGCAACTGGCCGACGCCGTGGCGGCCGGCGACCTGGCCCCGCCGCCGGGCCTGGACTTCAAGCGCTACGACTTCGCCCACGCCGGCGCGCCGCACGGCTATGAGGACTACGAAATCGGCGAGAGGATCGACCATGTCGACGGCATGGTGGTCGAGGAGGCCGAGGCGCAGCTGGCCACGCGGCTGTGGCAGAACACCGCCAAGGTCCATTTCAACCAGTTCGAGCGCGGCAAGGACCCGTCCGGGCGGCGGCTGGTCTATGGCGGGGTGGTAATCTCGACCGCCAAGGCCCTGTCGTTCAACGGCCTGCAGAACACCGGCCTGATCCTGGCGATCAACGGCGGCCGCCATGTCAGCCCTTACTATGCCGGCGGCACGGTGTTCGCCTGGTCGCAGGTGCTGGACAAGGCCGAGCTGTCGCCGACCGTCGGGGCGCTGCGCCTGCGGCTGGTGGCCACCGTCGACCGGCCTTGCGCCGACTTCCCCGACAAGGACGAGACCGGGGCCTACGCGCCCGGCGTCATCCTCGACTTCGACCATTGGGCGGCGGTTCCCAGGCGTGGCTGAGTTCGTCCTCGATCCGGCCTTCGCGGCCACCTCGGCGGCGTTGGGCGACCTGCCGCTGTGCCAGGCCCGCCTGCAGCTGGACGCCCGCTATCCGTGGGTGGTGTTGATCCCGCGCCTTGCCGGCCTGCGCGAGCTGGAGGACCTGTCCCCGGCCGACCGCATCCGGCTGGTGGAGGAGACGGTGCTGGCCGGCGCCGCCGTCCGCGCCGTGGGGCGCGCGCTGGGCCTGGCGGTGGACAAGCTCAATGTCGGCGCGCTGGGCAACGTCACCCCGCAGCTGCATGTCCATGTCGTGGGCCGTCGGGCCGGTGATCCGGCCTGGCCGGGACCGGTCTGGGGCCATTCGCCGGGCGACGCCTATGAGCCTGAAGCGCTGGAGTGGGCGATCGCGGCGGCGAAGGCGGCGTTGTCCGTCTAGGCCCTATCGGCGCTTCTTCCGGCTCGACCCCTTGGCCGCCTTGCCCTTGGCCTTGCGCGACGTCACGGCCTTGCCCTTGCCGCCCTTCTTGCCCTTGACCGCCGTGGCCTTGCCCTTGCCGGCCTTGCGGGCGGCGGCGGCGCACTTGGCCTTGGCGGCCTTCAGCGCCTTGCCCTTCTTGCCCCGGGTCGAGCAGGCCTGGGCCTTGGCCGGCGCGGCGGCCACGATGCGCGGCGCGGCCGGGCGCGCGCCCCAGATGACCGGCCCACGGCCGGTCGGGACATAGCCGGCCGGCACCGTCGCCTGGGCCAGGCGGCGGGCGGTGACCAGGATCTGCGTCCCGTTCTCGTTCAGCTTGCCGGTCCACGACCCGTCGCCACGCGGCGTCAGGTCCAAGGTCGCCAGCTGACCGGCGCGCGGCGAGAACCGGGCCAGGAAGCCGCTGTCGGAGCGGTCGACGACGTCGATCAGGCCGGTGGAACCCACGGCGCCGGCGCGGCGCGGGTCGCGCCAGGCGCCTTCCACGGGACCGCCGCCGCCGACCCTGTCAACCAGCTGCAGCACGTACAGCCCCGCCCCGTCCGGCCCCTCGATCGACCAGCCGCCGTCCAGCGGGCCCTGCAGGCCCTGGGCGGCCAGGATCGAGCCCTTGACCCGCAGGTCGTAGGCCTCGGCGACCGGCACATAGCCGCCCTGCGGGATGGCGTGGCCGGGCAGTTCGTCGGGGTCGGGCGCGGGGATCGGCAGGATGGTCGGCTTGTGCGGCGGGGCCGGCGCCTGGGGCGCGTCCTCTTCCTCGTCGGTCGTCTGCGGGCCGCTCTGGGAGATCAGGTCGGCCAGGGGATCGACGGCCTGGTCGGCCGAGACCGCCGTGTCCGGGGCCGGCGGGGCGGCCACGACGGGGATGGCGTCCGGATTGGCGGCGGGCGGCAGGGTGGTCTGGGGCGCCGGGCTGGAGGCCGGCGCCGGCGGAGCGGGCGCGCTCGCCATCGGCGCGGTGACGACCGGCGCCTCCTGGGCCCAGGACAGGACGGGAGCGGCGGAAAGGGCCAGCAGGGAGATCAGGAGCGCGCGCATGAGGGGCTGGGACGGTCTTTCGGGTCTAGGCGGCCGAGCGTTCGGCGATGGCGGCGGCCACCGCCACCAGCCGTTCAGCCTGAACCAGGTGCAGCCGCTCGGCCATCCGGCCCTCGACCCGCAGGGCGCCCTTGCCGGCGTTCTCGGGGGCGGCGAAAGCGGCGATCACCGCCCGGCTCCAGGCGATCTCGTCGGCGGTGGGCGAGAAGGCGCGGTTGCAGATCGGAAGATGCTTGGGATGGATCAGGGTCTTGCCGTCGAAGCCGAAGTCGACCGCCTGGCCGCAGACCGCCTCCAGGGCGTCCAGGTCGTCGATGTCGTTGTGCACCCCGTCGAGGATGGTCAGGCCGTGGGCCCGGGCGGCGGCCACCGACAGCGACAGGATCGGCAGGAAGGCCTCGCGGCCGGGCGTCTGGCGGGCCCGCATCTCCTTGGCCAGGTCGTTGACCCCCATCACCCAGCCCGAAAGCCGGGTGGCGCGCGCGGAGCCTGCGATCTCCCACAGGTGGAAGGCGGCCTTGGCGGTCTCGATCATGGTCCACAGCTGGGTGTGGACCGGGGCGGCGTGCAGGGCGGCCTGGTAGGCGTGGACGTCGGCGGCGTCGTTGACCTTTGGCACGAGCACCGCGTCCGGGCCGGCCTCGGCGAGCGCCTTCAGGTCGGCCTCGCCCCAGGGGGTGTCCAGGCCGTTGGTCCGCACGACCACCTCGCGCGGGCCGAAGCCCCCGGCCTTGACCGCCGCCACGGCGGCCTGCCGGGCGGCGTCCTTCATCTCCGGCGCGACGGCGTCCTCGAGGTCCAGGATGATCACGTCGGCGTCCAGCGTGCGCGCCTTGTCCACCGCCTTGGCGTTGGAGGCGGGCATGTACAGGGCGCTACGGCGCGGCCGGGCGAGGTCGGACATGGGGCTCCCGCGAGACGTCTTGCTGTTGCCCTTTCTCTTAAGCACCGGAACGACGCCACCGGAAGCCAGATTCCCCGGCCACATTCCCCGGAATGGGGTTAAGCTCGGCGCCATGACCACGCGCTACGACGACACCGCCAAGAACGTCCTGGGCCAGGAGCTGCAGCCCTGCTCGCTGAACCCGGTGACCGGCTTCTATCGCAACGGCTGCTGCGAGACCGGGCCGCACGACCTGGGCCTGCACACGGTCTGCGCGGTGATGACGGCGGAATTCCTGGCCTTCTCGGTCGCCACCGGCAACGACCTGTCGACCCCGCGCCCGGAATTCGCCTTCCGCGGCCTGCTGCCCGGCGACCGCTGGTGCCTGTGCGCCGGCCGCTGGAAGGAAGCCCTCGACGCCGGCGTCGCCCCGCAGGTGGTGCTGGAGGCCACGCACGAGGAGATGCTGGCGGTGGTGCCGCTGGGCGTGCTGAAGGACCACGCGGTGGCGTGAGGTCGTAGCCTGAGCATAGAGAAGTTGTCATCCCGGCCGAAGCGAAGCGTAGGGCCGGGATCCAGGACAACCGCACCGCATCAGCCCAGTCCCCTGGGTCCCGGACAGCCTCTACGAGGCTTCCGGGATGACAACGGATTTTATCTAGACCAGCGGCTTCAGCTCCCCCAGCATCGTCGGGATCAGTTCCGACACGGTCGGGTGGATGTGCACCGCGCGCTGGATCACCGTGTAGGGGGCCTTGGCGTACATCAGGTCGATCAGGCCGTGGACCGCCTCGTCGCCGTTCAGGCCCAGGATCGCCGCGCCGAGGATCTGCCTGGTCTCGGCGTCGACCACCACCTTCATGAAGCCCTGGGTCTCGCCCTTCTCGACCGCCCGGCCGACCCGGGTCATGGGGCGCTGGCCGACCAGCAGCGGCCGCCCGGTCGCGCGGGCCTGGGCCTCGGTCAGGCCGACGCGGCCCAGCGGCGGATCGATGAACAGGCCGTAGCAGGGGATGCGGTCGCTGACCTTCCTGGGATCGCCGTCCAGCAGGTTGGCGGCGATGATCTCGAAATCGTTGTAGGCGGTGTGGGTGAAGGCCCCCTTGCCGTTGCAGTCGCCCATCGCCCAGACCCCGGGATTGCTGGTCTTCAACTGATCGTCGACGACCACGTAGCCGCGGGGGTCTAGGTCGATCCCGGCCTTGTCCAGGCCCAGGTCGTCGGTGTTGGGCCTGCGGCCGATGGCCAGCAGGACGTGCGAGCCCACCACCTGGGGCGCGCCGTCCTCGCAGGTGACGTGGACGCAGACGCCCTCGTCACTCCCTTCCGTCTTGCCGGGCGCGAAGGCGATGCACTCGGCGTTGAGGCGGATGTTCACCCCCTCGGCCTCGAGGATCTCGCGCACGGCGTCGGAGATTTCCGGGTCCTCGCGGCCGATCAGCCGCCGGCCCATCTCGACCACGGTCACCTCGGCGCCAAAGCGCCGGTACATCTGGGCGAACTCCAGGCCGATATAGCTGCCGCCGACGATGACCAGATGCCGGGGCAGCGTCTCGACCTCCATCATGCCGACATTGGTCAGGTACGAGATCTCGGCCAACCCGGGCATGTCCGGCGCATTGGCGCGGCCGCCGACATTGAGGAAGATCTTCGGGGCGGTCAGCAAGTCGTCGCCGACCCGCACGGTGTCGGGGCCCTCGAAACGGGCGTGGCCTCGGAAGACCGTGCAGCCCTTCATGCCGCCCAGCCACTTTTCCAGGCTGCCACGGGCGTTGAGGGTGACCGCCCGAGCCCGGTCGTGGACCCGCTTCATGTCCACCGCGACCTCGCCCTGGAGGACGACGCCGTATTCCCCCGACCGCCGCGCCAGGTGGGCGGCGTAGGCGCTGGCCACCAGGGTCTTGGTCGGCATGCAGCCGGTGTTGACGCAGGTGCCGCCGAAGTCCTTGCGCTCGACCAGGGCGACGGTCCAGCCGGCGTCCGTCAAGCGGCCGGCCAGCGACGGCCCCGCCTGACCGGCTCCGATGATGATGGCGTCGAAGCGTTGAGCCGCCATGGTCAGAGGGCCGAGACGACCAGGGCCGCGCCGCCCACGGCGACCACGTCCTCCAGCAGGCCGGCCGGCAGGTCGCGGCCGAACGCCTTGGCCAGGCGGCCGCGGACGTCCGCCCCGCCCAGGGTCCCGACTACGGCGCCGATCGCCCCGAGCACCGCGCCCGCGATCCAGGCGTCCGACGCGATGCAGACCGCCGCCCCGCAAAACGCGCCGCTGAGGAGCCGCGTGCCGAACTGCACCGGGACCTTTCGGCTGGGGGTCTTGGGCAGCTGGTCGCCGACCAGTTCCAGGACGGCCAGGGCGGTGAACGTCCAGGTCGCGATCGTCCCGCCCAGCCAGGCCAGCGGCGTGCCTTCGAGCGGGATCAGACCCAGATGCGCGCCCCAGGCGACGGCGGCCGGAGCGGTCATGGCGCGAAGGCCCGCGACCACCCCGATCAGCAGGGCGAACAGATAGAGTGACATGCGGATCTCCGGGCGTCAGGCGCCGCCGTGATCTGGCGCGCCAAGGGATCAAACCGCAAGAGTGAACGGCGTTCTTGGACGTTTCGGCTCTGGCCGACGCCTTGCGTCCTTCGAGGCTCGGCTACGCCTCGCACCTCAGGATGAGGATTTCAGCAAGACGCTCCTCATCCTGAGGCGCCGCGAAGCGGCCTCGAAGGACGCACGGCCTCAGCCCAGCGGATAGTCCGCCTCCAGCCGGTAGGCCGAGCCCTCGCTGGTCCGCCAGCTGGAATAGAGGCCGAAGCGGTCGACGCGGAACGGCGGCGAATGCAGCAGGTTGTTGGCCTGGATCCAGGCGGCGACCTCGGGGACGGCGGGTCGCTTCAGATAGGCCAGGGTGACGTGCGGCGTATAGACCCGGGTCTCCGGCTTGAGGCCAGCCCGGCGGGCCGCGCTCTCGTTGGCCTTGGCCAGGCGGCGCAGGTCGGGGTTCTCGGCGAGCCCGGCCCAGACCGCGTGGATCTCGACGCCCTCGCCGAAATGGCCGACGCCCTGCAGTTCGAGGTCCAGGGCCGGGGCCTGGATCCCCCGCAGTGCCTCGTCCAGGTCGGCGGCGGTGGTTTCCTGCACGTCGCCGATGAACTTCAAGGTGACGTGGAACGCCTCGCGCGGCCGCCAGCGCGCGCCCTCGATCCCGTGCTGGCGGGACAGGAGGTGCTCGCCGACCTCGGCGGGAATGGCGATGGCGGTGAACAGGCGGATCATGGGAGAGGTTTAGCCGATCCTCCCCCCGTGGGGGAGGTGTCGGCGAAGCCGACGGAGGGGGGATGGTCGGAAGGCCACCACAACTCGGATTGACGACCCTACAACTCCCCCCACCGGCCTTCGGCCGCCTCCCCCACAGGGGGAGGATTTAGGGACAGGGATTGGGCTGAAGCGCGTGCAGCGCGTTGACGGCTTTTTCCATCTCCTCGGTCCAGGTCAGGTCGAAGGCGGCGATATTGGTCTTCAGCTGGTCCATTGAGGTGGCGCCGATGATGGTGGCGGTGACGAACGCGCGGGTGTCGCAGAACTTCAGGGCCAGCTGCGCCGGGTCGACGCCGAAACGGCCGGCCAGCTCGACATAGCCGCGGATCGCCTCCTCGGCCCCGGGACCTTCGTAGCGCTGCATGCGGTTGTAGAGCGCCTTGCGCGAGCCGGCCGGCAACTTGCCGTCCAGGTACTTGCCGGTCAGGGCGCCCTGGGCCAGCGGCGAATAGGCCAGCAGGCCGACCTGCTCGCGCATGGCGATCTCGGCCAGGCCGTATTCGAAGGTGCGGTTGGCCAGGTGGTAGGCGTTCTGGATCGAGGCGATGCGCGGCAGGCCGCGCTGTTCGGACTCCGCCAGGAAGCGCATCACGCCCCACGGAAACTCGTTGGAGACCCCGACGGAGCGGATCGCCCCCTTCTTCACGTGGGCGTCCAGGGCCTGCAGGATGTCGCCGAAGGCCTCGAAGTCCTGCTCGTAGTCCTTGAAGGTCTGGCCGCCGAACACCCGCACCGGGCGGTCGGGCCAGTGCAGCTGGTAGAGGTCCAGATAGTCGGTCTGCAGGCGTTTCAGCGACTGCTCGACCGCGTAGTCGATCTGGGCCTTGGTCTGGCGGGTCGAGCCGCCGTCCGGCCGCATCCAGGACAGGCCGCCGAACGCGGCGCCGCGGCCGGCCACCTTGGAGGCCAGGACGATCTCCTGGCGCTTGCCGGTCTTCTTCAGCCACGAGCCGATATGGCGCTCGGTCGAGCCTTGCGTCTCAGGATTGGGCGGGCTGGCGTACATCTCGGCGGTGTCCCAGAAGGTCACGCCCTGGCCGAGCGCGTAGTCCATCTGTTCGTGGGCTTCCGCCTCGCTGTTCTGCGAGCCCCAGGTCATGGTGCCCAGGCAGCAGCGCGAGACCTGGATGCCGGTCCGGCCGAGTTCGACGTAGTCCATGTCGCCCCTTTCAAGGATGTGCCGGATCCATCTTAAGGGCGGCGCGCGCCACGGAAAGCGCAACATCTTGCATGATACTCGCGGGGCCCCGATATTCGGGAGGCGTCCAAGATGGGCGCGCTGCTTTTTCGAAGGGCCTTAACCCGATGAACGACTTCAACCGCGGCTACGCGCGCTCGATCCCGGCGGATCGCGCCGACATGTCGGTTGACGCCGGCCTGCGTAGTTTCATGCTCGGCGTCTACAACAAGGTGGCGCTGGGTCTTCTGCTTTCCGCCGTCCTGGCCTTCCTGACGACCGCCTATGCGCCGGTCGCCAACCTGCTCTACGTCCTGACCCCGGACGGCCGCCTGGCCGGCTTCACGGTGCTGGGCATGGTGCTGCGCTTCGCGCCGCTGGCCATGATCCTGGTGTCGATCTTCGCCATGCGCAACCCGACCGCCCGCTCGTCCGGCGCGCTGTACTGGGCGCTGGTGGCCTCGATCGGCGCGGGCCTGGGCCTGTGGCTGCTGGTCTACCAGATCCAGTCGGTGTTCACGACGTTCCTGATCACCGCCATCGCCTTCGGCGGCCTCTCCCTGTTCGGCTACACCACCAAGAAGGACCTGACCGGTTTCGGCAGCTTCCTGATCATGGGCCTGATCGGCCTGGTGCTGGCCTCGCTGGTCCAGATGTTCCTGCACCTGCCGGGCCTGAGCTTCATCATCAGCATCCTGGGCGTGTTCATCTTCGCGGGCCTGATCGCCTACGACACCCAGAACCTGAAGATGAGCTACTACCAGATGGGCGGCGACCAGAACTCGATGGCCGTGGCCACCAACTACGGCGCGCTGAACCTCTATCTGAACTTCATCAATCTGTTCCAGTTCCTGCTCAGCATCTTCGGCTCGCGCCGCTAGATCCGGGTTCGGACCTGAAACGCGAAAGCCCCGGCGGGAAACCGCCGGGGCTTTTTGTTTGGGCGTGGGCGTCCAGCCGCCAATCCTCAATCCACCACCTTGAACCGGCCCTTGTCGAACATCCGCAGCACTTGGCTGAGGTCATGGCCGCGCTTCAGGGTCAGGCCGCCCTGGCCGATCACCGCCCATTCGCCCTGCTTGCGGGCCAGGGCCGGACGCTTCTCGATCCGGTAGAGCGGGGCTTCGGCCGCGTGGCGGAACACCGAGAACACCGCATGGTCGCTTTGGCCGGCCATGCCGTAGTCGCGCCACTCGCCGGCGGCGACCATCCGGCCATACAGCCGCAAGAGCTGGTCGATCTCGCGACGCTCGAAGAAAACGACGCCGGCGGCGGGGCGGGAATCCAGGGCCATCGGACGAATCCTAAACCCAAATCGGGCCCGGACGCGAGCGGCGCCGTGCACGCTCCTTGTCGGCGTTGCGGCGACGCTACAGTCGCGCTTGATAATGTCTGGCCCGCCGCCGCCGGACACGAAATGACCTTAATTTGGACCCGCCGCCGCCCGCTTGCCCCGCCATCTTGACGGTGTCGGCTGATCGGACATCCTGCGGTTCAGGATCCTGAACAGCCCCCCCAGCCCCCTTGATCGTGGGCCGGTCGGCCGACAGACGACCCCTCTATTTGATACCCGCTCGAGACCCCGCGTGGCGCCCCTCTCCACGCGGGGTTTTCGCGTGCGCGCTGTCCCGTGGCCGTTGAAACGGCGGACACATCCCCGACACGAACGGCCGTGAAACGACCTTGTTCACGCCCTTCCAGCGCCGGCTTGGCCCGTCATAAGAGCAGTGTCGGCTGATCGGACGTCCTGGCTCGGACCCTGATTGCCCCCCAGCCCTCCGACCCGGGCTCCGGTCAGCCGACGGTCTAACATTCCCCTCCCCTAAGAGGCCCGCGCGGTGTCCCCTCCCTGCGCGGGCTTTTCTTTTGGGCGCGGGTCCTCCCCCTGTGGAGGCGATCGCGTAGCGATCGGCGGGGGGAGTGCTACGAGGGCGGCTTTACGGATCGACGATCCGACAACTCCTCCGTCGGCTGCGCCGACACCTCCCCCACAGGGGGAGGATCTTCTACTTCTCCGCGGCTTCCTGCAGCACGCCGATCACCCGGCCGCCCTTGGCGCCCTGGACGATGATCACCGTCTTCAGCGTCTCGTCGGCGGGCGCCGGCAGGCGGTACAGCTTCGGCCGGCCGTTCCAGGCGCCCAGGCGGACCAGTTCGCGCACGACGTTGCGGTGGACCAGGGTCTGGCCGCGGTTGTCGCCGCGCTTGACGGCGATGTCCTGCTCGCGCGCGTCGTAGCGCACCAGCCAGACCTCGCCGCCGCCGCGCGGCGCGGGGCCCGAACCGACCGCGACGCGGCGGCCGTCGCCGACGAACTCCATGTCCGGCGGGTCGGACGGGGCCTTGGCGGCCTCCTTGACCAGGGTCTCGACCGCCTCGGCCTTGGCCCCCGAGGCCTGCTGGTGGCCGGCGACCACCACCTGCGGGGTCGGCACGTCGCGCAGCGAGAACCGCGTGGCGTAGGCGCGCTGGCGCGCGGCGAAGGCCGGCTTGGCGAAGGTGTCGGTCCAGCCCAGATAGTCCCAGTAGTCGACCGAATAGGTCAGGGCCAGAACGCCCTTCTCGTCGGCCATGTCGGCGACGACCTGGTTGGCCTTGCCGCAGGACGAGCACCCTTGGGCGGTGAACAACTCGACGACCACCGGCGGTTTCGCGGCGAGCGCGGGCGCGGCCGAAAGGCTCGCGAGAGTCGTGACGAGGAGAGTGAGAAAGGCCTGACGCATGTGCGGGGCACTTAAGCCAAGATCGCGGACGATGACCGTTCACGAGGCCGTGAAGGCGAGCTTTCCACGCAAAAACCGTCAACTGCAGGGTGCGCGACGGCCCGGGCAAAGAAAAAGCCGGGCCCTTTCGGACCCGGCTCGATCTCGTCCGGCGCTGAAGGCGCCCCGACCAGGGGCCTTAGTCGGCCTTGGCCAGGTTGCGCAGCACGTAGTTCAGCACGCCGCCGTTCTTGAAGTATTCAAGCTCGGTCGGGGTGTCGATGCGGCAGCGGACCGGGAAGCGGGCGATGCGGCCGTCGGTCGGGCGGTAGAGCTCGACGATCAGCTGCTTGCGCGGGGCCAGGTCCTGCAGGCCGCGGATCGAGACGATCTCCTCGCCCGTCAGCTCCAGCTTCTGCCAGCCTTCCTGGACGAACTGCAGGGGCAGCACGCCCATGCCGACCAGGTTCGAACGGTGGATGCGCTCGAAGCTCTCGCAGATCACCGCCCGGACGCCCAGCAACTTGGTGCCCTTGGCGGCCCAGTCGCGCGAGCTGCCGGTGCCGTATTCCTTGCCGCCGAACACCACGGCCGGGCGGCCCTCGGCCTGGTACTTCATGGCCGCGTCATAGATCGACATCACTTCGCCCGAGGGGAAGTGCTTGGTCACGCCGCCTTCGATGTCCGGGGTGATCCGGTTGCGGATGCGGATGTTGGCGAACGTGCCGCGCATCATCACCTGGTGGTTGCCGCGACGGGCGCCGTAGCCGTTGAAGTCCAGCGGGTCGACACCGTGGTCGATCAGGTACTGGCCAGCGGGGCTGGTCTTCTTGATCGAACCGGCCGGGCTGATGTGGTCGGTGGTGATCGAGTCGCCGAACACCGCCAGCACGCGGGCTTCCACGATGTCGGTGACCGGGGTCGGGGTCATCGACATGTTGGGGAAGTAGGGCGGGTTCTGCACGTAGGTCGAGTCGCCTTCCCAGGCGTAGGTCTGGCCGCCGGTGATCTTGATCCCCTGCCAGTTCTTGTCGCCCTTGAAGACGTCGCCGTAGCGGCTGGCGAACATCTTTTCGGTGACGGACTTGCGCTGCAGGGCGGCGATGTCCTCGTTCGAGGGCCAGATGTCCTTCAGGAAGACGTCATTGCCCTTCTTGTCCTGGCCCAGCGGCTGGGTGGTCAGGTCGATCTTCATCGAGCCGGCCAGGGCGTAGGCCACCACCAGCGGCGGCGAGGCCAGGTAGTTGGCGCGGACGTCCGGGTTCACCCGGCCTTCGAAGTTGCGGTTGCCCGACAGCACCGAGCAGGCCACCAGGTCGGCGTCGTTGACCGCCTTGCTGATGTTCTCCGGCAGCGGGCCCGAATTGCCGATGCAGGTGGTGCAGCCATAACCCACGAGGTTAAAGCCGAGAGCATCGAGGTGCTTGGTCAGGCCGGCCTTCAGCAGATAGTCGGTGACCACCTGCGAGCCGGGGGCCAGCGAGGTCTTCACCCACGGCTTGACCTTCAGGCCCTTGGCCACCGCGTTCTTGGCCAGCAGGCCGGCGGCGATTAGCACCGAGGGGTTGGAGGTGTTGGTGCAGCTGGTGATGGCCGCGATGACCACGTCGCCGTGACCGACGTCGAAGTTTTCGCCCTCGACCGGCACGCGGGCGTTGGGGGCCTCGGCCTTGCCGAATTCACCGGCCAGCGACTCGGCGAACTTGGCCGCGGACTCGGTCAGCAGCACGCGGTCCTGCGGACGCTTGGGGCCGGCCAGCGACGGCAGCACCGACGACAGGTCCAGCTCCAGGGTGTCGGTGAAGGTCGGCTCGGCGACGCCGGGCTCCCACCACAGGCCCTGCTCCTTGGCGTAGGCCTCGACCAGGGCGACGCGGGCGGCGTCGCGGCCGGTGCCCTTCAGATAGGCCACGGTCGAGGCGCTGATCGGGAAGAAGCCGCAGGTGGCGCCGTATTCCGGAGCCATGTTGGCGATGGTCGCCTGGTCTTCCAGGGTCAGGTTGGCCAGGGCGTCGCCGAAGAACTCGACGAACTTGCCGACCACGCCCTTCTTGCGCAGCATCTGGGTGACGGTCAGCACCAGGTCGGTGGCCGTTGCGCCTTCCGGCATGGCGCCGGTCAGCTTGAAGCCGATGACTTCCGGGATCAGCATCGGGATCGGCTGGCCCAGCATGGCGGCCTCGGCCTCGATGCCGCCCACGCCCCAGCCCAGGACCGACAGGCCGTTGACCATGGTGGTGTGGCTGTCGGTGCCGACCACGGTGTCGGGATAGGCGACTTCGGCGCCGTCGACCGCGGCGGTCCAGACGGTCTGCGCCAGGTATTCCAGGTTCACCTGGTGACAGATGCCGGTGCCCGGGGGCACGACGCGGAAGTTGTTGAACGCCGACGAACCCCAGCGCAGGAAGCGGTAGCGCTCGATGTTGCGCTCGTATTCCTTGGCGACGTTCTCGTCATAGGCCTTGGGCGAACCGAAGTTGTCGACCATCACCGAGTGGTCGATGACCAGGTCGACGGGGTTCAGCGGGTTGATCTTGGCCGGGTCGGCGCCCAGCGACACCATGGCGTCGCGCATGGCGGCCAGGTCGACGACGGCCGGAACGCCGGTGAAGTCCTGCATCAGCACGCGGGCCGGGCGGAAGCTGATTTCGTGCTCGACGCTGCCCTTGTTGTTCAGCCAGTTGGCCACGGCCTTGAGGTCGGCTTCGTTGACCGACACGCCGTCTTCGTAGCGCAGCAGGTTCTCCAGCAGCACCTTCATCGACACCGGCAGCTTGCTGGCGTCGGCCAGACCGGCTTCCTCAGCGGCGCGAAGGCTGTAATAGACGTAGGTCTTGCCGCCGACGACAAGTTCGCGGCGGGTTTTGAGGCTGTCTACAGACGCCATTTCGAAGGATCCCTTCTCTGTCCACGGCCGCCGGAAAACCTCTCCAGGGATCGCGCGATCGAGGCGGACCCACAGCGTCCATCCTCGCGCCGCGTACGCCCCATCCAATGCGGAGGGTGACGGCCGAGGGCTTCTTAGCCGTCGCCGTGGGCAACGTCCATGCACAGGGCAGGGTCTTGAGGGCTTGCGGCCTATGTTGAGAACTATTCGCATCAAGGACTTAAGTCTTGTTCGCGGCGAACGGCGGCTGTTCTCGGGGCTGGACCTGGAGGTTTCGGCCGGCCAGGCCGTGGCGCTGACGGGACGCAACGGGGCGGGCAAGACCAGTCTTTTGCGGGCGGTGGCGGGACTGTTGCGGCCGTCGCACGGCGTCATCGGCTTCGACGGCCAGGCCGGTCCGCTGGAGGCCGAGGTCGCGCGGTCCGACGCCCTACACCTGGTCGGCCATCACGACGGCCTGAAGTCGACCCGCTCGGCCTGGGAGGAGCTGTTGTTCCAGGCCCGCTGGACGGGCGGGTCGGAGACCTCGGCCCGCGCCGCGGCGACCCGGCTGGACCTGGACCGCCTGCTCGACCTGGAGGTCCGCCGCCTGTCGGCCGGCCAGCGGCGGCGCGTGGCCCTGGCGCGGCTGCTGGCCAGTCCCCGGTCGCTGTGGCTGCTGGACGAGCCGATGGCCCCGCTGGACGCCGGCCATCGCGAGGGCTTCGGCATACTGATGGCCGAGCACCTGGCCGGCGGCGGCATGATCCTGGCGGCGGTGCACGATCCCCTACCCGTTCCGGCTCGGGCGGTGGAGGTCGGAGGATGAGGGCCTTCCTGATCCTGCTGCGCCGCGAACTGGCCCTGGCCTGGGGCAAGGGCGGTGGTCCTCTGCTGGCCCTGGCCTTCTATGCCTGCGTGGTGACCCTGCTGCCCCTGGCCGCCGGCCGCGCCCCCGAGCGGCTGGCGAGCCTGGCCCCTGGCATCGCCTGGCTGGCCCTGGCTCTGGCGGCGCTGCTGTCGCTGGAGCGGCTGTTCGAGCGCGACTTCGAGGACGGGGCGCTGGACCTGCTGGCCCTGGGCCCCGCTCCGCTTGAGGCTGTGGCCGTGGCCAAGTGCCTGGCCCACTGGCTGGCGGCCGGCGCGCCCCTGGCCCTGGCCGCCCCGGTCGCCGCCCTGGCCCTGGGGGCCTCGCCGCACATCATCCCGCTGCTGATCCCCTGCGCCCTGGCCGGGGGCCTGGCCTTCTCGTTCCTCGGCGGGCTGGGCGCGAGCCTGGCCCTGGGCAGCAAGCGCGGCGGCCTGCTGGTGGCCGTGATCGTCCTGCCGCTCTACGTGCCGCCGGTGATCTTCGGCGCCGGCGCCCTGGACGCCCTGGCCGGCGGCCTGCCTTGGACCGGCGGCCTGTTCCTGCTGCTGGCCTATTCGGCGGCGGCCGTGGCGCTGGGGCCGATCGCCATGGCCGCGGCTTGTCGGAATGCGCTGGATTGAGGGTTCACCAAGACCCTCTCTCATGGAGAGAGGGAGGGGCCCGCCGCAAAGCGGTGGGAGGGTGAGAGGTTTCACCGCTGGCCGGTAGTTCCAAGAGGTTCCGCAACGCTTCCAGATGCAAGAAGGCGCACGACGACCGCCGCTATGGATAGGGGCGCGATCGGAGTATCCGCTGAACGACAGCGATCTATTCGGTGAGAGTGTAACCTCTCACCCTCCCACGGCTTCGCCATGGGCCCCTCCCTCTCTCAAAGAGAGAGGGTTTTAGATCGGCCCCGCGCTGGCGCAGACGGACTGGCTCCGTCGCTCGCCCAGCACCACCGCGAAGCTGCCGGCGATGATCATCAGCCCGCCGGCCGCCAGGGCCCAGGTCAGGTGGTCGCCGAACAGCATCACCCCGACACAGGCCCCCATCAGCGGTTCGATATTGATGAACACCCCGGCGCTGGCGCTGTCGACCCGGGCCGAGCCGAACTGCCAGGCGGCCGTGGCCACCAGGGTGCTCAGGACCCCCAGGCCCAGGATGCCGCTCCAGGCGACCGGGCTGAGGTCCAGCTTCGGCGGGCCGTGCATCAGGAAGGCGATCGGGGCCACGGTGACGGCGGCGACGATCACCGTCACCGCCGGTATGGCCATCTCGTTGGGCGCCTTGGGCGCGCGGCGCAGCACCGTCAGCCAGGCCAGGAAGATGAACAGCGAGCCCAGCGACAGGGCCACGCCCAGCGGCGAGCCGGCCCCGTCGGGCTTGCCGGCGATCAGGGCCGCTCCCAGGGTCGCGGCGGCGACCCCGGCCCAGGAAGCGCGGCTGACCTTTTCGCCCAGCAGCTTGGCCGCGATGGCGATCAGGGCCGGCATGGCCCCGACCAGCAGGGCCGCCAGGGTGACGCTGACATGGGCCAGGCCCTCGAACTGCACCATGAAGGCGATCCCGTAGAGCGCGCCGGCCAGCAGGACGACCGGCGAGCGGAACAGGGCCCGGGTCTCGGCGCTGCGCAGGGCGAACGGCGCGGCCACGACCGCCGCCACCACGAAGCGCAGCAGCACCATGTGGGCGGAATCGGTCTCGCGCAGCACCAGCTTGCCCAATGGAAAGCCGAGGCCCCAGCACAGGCCGGAGACGATCAGGGCGAGGAAGGCGATGCGTTTGTTGGAGCGGTTCATGGCCGGGCTTCTAACCGTATTCGCGCCGAGTTGCGTCAGCACCGAGCGCTGCGGGGCGAATTCCTCGTCCCCAGTTTGCTTTGGCGACAAGCTCAGGATGAGGCGTTCGAACGCCACCACCGCAAAGGTAGCCCTCATCCTGAGCTTGTCGAAGGACGAGGGCGGCCCACGAGCCGCTAGAGCTTCAGCCCGAAACGGGGGCCGATCGCCGTCATCGTCAGATAGAGGCCGATGGTGACCACGCAACCGGCCCCCAGCGCCGCCCAGAAGTTCACGCCCCGCCGCAGCAGGGCCGGCACGATCAGGAACATCGGCAGGGACGGCAGCACGTACCAGAAGGTGGCCTCGACATGGGTCGCCATCCGCTTGACGTCATGGGTGTCGCGCCACAGCCACAGCATGCCCAGGATCGAGATCAGCGGCAGCGAGGCGACCAGGGCGCCGAAGCCCGGCTGGCGCTTGGCGATCTCGGACACCAGGGCGATGATCACGCCCGAAATCGCGGCCTTGGCCAGCAGGTACAGCATCGCGCGGGTCTCCCTGGACGGCGGCCGCGGGACTGCGTCGCGGCGGCGAGGTGTTTATGCATCGCGGCGTTCGTCAGTTCTGCAACATTCGCCGGCGATCCTGACATTCCGGGGTTACACGCCGAATCGAGGGTCCGCTCCAGGAACAATCTCTTGGAGCAAACCATGCGCCTGCAACCCAGCCGTCTCGCCCTGGTGGCCGCGGCCGTCTTTACCCTCTGCGGCGCGGCGGCCGCCATCGCCCAGGACGGTCCGCCGCTGCCCGGTCCGCCGCCGATGGCCGATGATGGTCCGGACGGTCCCGGCGGGCCGCCGGTGATGATGCGCCACCACCGCCTCGACCCCGCAACCCACGCCCAACATCTGCGCGACGTGCTGCAGCTGCGCGCCGACCAGGACGGGGCCCTGAAGGCCTATCTGGACGCCGTCGCCCCCAAGGACTGGACCAAGGACCATCCGAAGCGCGAAGCGGTCGACGCCCCGCGCCAACCCCCGACCACGCCCGAACGCCTGGACCGCGAGGCCGAGCGCCTGGACCGCGCCAGGGCCCGGATCGACGCCACCCGCGCCTTCTACGCCGCCCTGTCGCCCAGCCAGAAGAAGGCCTTCGACGCCCTGGGCCCGATGGCCGGCGGTCCCGGTCCGATGATGCGCCGGGTCGAATTCCGTCACCTCGGGGGCGGTCCGGACGGCCCGCGCCTGGCTCCCCCCAAGGCCGACTAGCGCCCCTAGGTAGCCTCCACGATTGCGGGCGCCCTTCAGGTCTTCTAAGGCTCGGACATGGGCGCCCGTGATCCACACCATCCGCTGGACTTCCTGACCAACCCCGAGCGGTTCATGGCCTTTTCCCGCTGGGCCGCGCCGATGTTCGGCGTGGTCGCCGCGGTGCTGGCCGCCGTCGGCTTGGTGCTGACCTTCGCCGCGCCCGAGGACTACCAGCAGGGCGACACCGTGCGGATGATGTTCATCCACGTGCCGGCCGCCTCGCTCAGCCTGTTCGTCTATCTGTGCCTGGGCATAGCCAGCTTCCTGGCCCTGGTGTTCCGCCATGCCCTGGCCGACGCCGCCGCCGTGGCCTGCGCCCCGCTGGGCGCGGCCTTCACGGCCCTGGCCCTGGCCACCGGCTCGCTGTGGGGCAAGCCGATGTGGGGAACCTGGTGGGTGTGGGACGCCCGCCTGACCTCGGTGCTGGTGCTGCTGCTGTTCTATCTGGGCTACTTGGCCCTGCGCTCGGCGCTTGAGGACGAGCAGAAGGCGGCCCGGGCCGCCGCCATCCTGGCCCTGGTCGGCCTGATCAACCTGCCGATCGTCAAGTTCTCGGTCGAGTGGTGGAACAGCCTGCACCAGGGCAGCTCCACCCTGTTCGCCAAGCCGGAGAATCGGCTGCCCGCCGTCTATGCCTGGCCGATGCTGGTGATGAGCCTGGCCTATATGTCGGCCTTCGGGTCGCTGTGGCTGGTGCGGATCCGCGCCCTGGTCTGGCGGCGCAAGGCCCGCGCCCTGGCCCTGCAGCAGGCTGAAAACTAGGAATTGGGGGCTAGCCGATGCACTTCGATTTCGACGCCGGCAAGTACGCGATCTATGTCTGGCCCGCCTTCGCCCTGACGGCGGGCGCCTTCGTCTGGATGATCGCCGACAGCCTGGCCTCGGCCCGCCGCTGGCGGCGCGAGGCCGAACGGCTTCAGGCCCAGCGGGACGCGAGGAAGCCGTGAGGCGCTGGATCGGTTTCGCGCCGCTGGTCGTGCTGCTGGGCCTGGGCGTGCTGTTCGCCGGCTATGCCCTCAAGCACGATCCGCACGTCCAGCCCCACGCCCTGGTCGGCAAGCCCGTCCCGGCCGTCAGCCTGCCCGACCTCGATACGGGAGCGATGGTCGCCGTGCGCGACGCGCCGTCCGGACCCCGCCTGATCAACTTCTTCGCCTCTTGGTGCGCCCCCTGCCGGGTCGAGGCCCCGCAGCTGATGGCGCTGAAGGCCCGAGGCGTCACCCTGGTCGGGGTGGCCTACAAGGACGAGCCGGCCCGTACCCAGGCCTTCCTGGCCGAGTTGGGCGACCCGTTCGCCGCCAAGCTGATGGACCGCAATGGCCGGGCCGGCATCGAGTTCGGCGTCACCGGCGTGCCCGAGACCTTCCTGGTCGGGGCCGACGGCGTGATCCTGGCCAAGCACAGCGGCCCCCTGACCGACGACGACGTCCAGGAGATGCTCGGGAAACTGCGCTAGCTGGACGCCAAAAGGCCCGGACGGCTTTCGCGGTCCGGGCCCTTGGCCTGTTCGGCGATCAGGCGGTTAGCAGCGGTGGCCCTTGCCGATCTGGCTGCCGGCATAGGCCCCGACGCCCGCGCCCAGCAGGGTGCCGGGGGTGCGGTTGCCGTTCGAGACCGAGTTGCCCAGCAGGCCGCCGGCCAGGGCGCCGATCACCGCGCCGGTCGCCTTGCCGTGCTTACGGTCGGTGCGGCAGCTTTCATAGCGGTCATAACGGCGGTCATAGCGACGATCGTAGCGGCTGTCGTAGCGCGACTCATAGCGGTGATGGTCGCGATAATAGCCGTCATGGGCCGAGGCGAAGCTTGGGGCCGAAGCCAGGCTCAGAGCGGCGGTGGCGGCGGCGATCATCGAGAGGGTGGTCTTGGTGGCGGTACGCATCGGGTGTCCCTTTCCGTTCAAAGTCATGTCCGACCGGCCCCGATCCGGTCGATCTTGGGGACACCCTACGCCCCGCCGCCTGAACGGCGTCGACAACCCGACTTTCATCTGGCGTTCAGGTTGGCGTCCGGTTTTGGCCGTGTTTCGTCGAACTGAGCCGCGACCATTAACCGCGCGTTGACCATGCTCGCCGACCTTGCATTAACCATGATAGAGTCGCGTCCATGAGCACGATCCGCCCGACAGGCCTGCCGGCCGTTCCGCAGAGACCCGCCTCGCCGCAGGGCTCGACGGGCGCTGGCGGCTCGCGCGCGGCGGCGTTCTTCCAGGCGGCCGTCGGCGACGCCGCCGCGGCCCGGCCAACCGCGCCGCCGATCGCCGTCCAGCTGCAGACCCAGGCCCAGCCGCAGCGCCAGCCGCCGGCCCGCCCGTTCGCCCAGCCGACCGAACAGCCGCGGACGATCCTGCGCCCCGGCTCGCTGCTGAATATTCTCGTCTAGCCTAGACCGGCCAGGTCTCCGGGCTCATCGCCAGAACTTCTCCCGCCAGGTAGAGCGAGCCGCAGATCAGCACGTGCGGCGTCGGCTCGAGCGCCAGCGCCTTGTCGAGCGCCGTCTCGACGCTGTCGCAGGCCTGGGCCCGCAGCCCGGCCAGTTCGGCGGCCGCCGCCGTCTGGGCGGCGCTGGCCGCGGCGTGGCCCTCGAACGTCACCGAGAAGACCTTGGCGTTCAGCGGCGCGAACGGCGCGAAGAACCCGGTGGCGTCCTTGTTGGCCAGCAGGCCCGAGATCAGGGCCACGGGCCGGCCGTCGCGGGCCGCCAGGTCGCCCAGCGCCCGGGCCACCGCCTGGCCGGCGTGGGGATTGTGGCCGCCGTCCAGCCAGAGGTCGGCGCCGGCCGCCGTGGCGCGCTCGGCCAGCGGTCCGGCGGTCAGCCGCTGGAACCGCGCGGGCCAGGTCGTGGCGGCGATCCCCCTGGCCATGGCGGCCTCGTCGACGCGCGGATCGTTCAGGACCAGCAGCGCCGCCACGGCCAGGCCGGCGTTGGCGAACTGGTGCTCGCCCGGCAGGGACGGGGCCGGCAGGTCCAGCAGGCGGTCCTGCGTCTGGACCAGCAGCCGGCCGCGCTCGTTCCAGGCGTCGAAGTCACGGCCCATCAGGGTCAGGGGCGCCTCGAACAGGTCGGCCTCGCGCTCGACCACCCGTTCGGCCTCCTCTTGTTGGCGGGCCGAGACGACAGGCGTGTTGGGCTTGATGATCCCGGCCTTCTCCTGGGCGATGGCCGCCAGGGTGTCGCCCAGGAACTCACGATGGTCGATGTCGATCGGGGCGATGACGCTGACCGCGGGCAGGACCACGTTGGTGGCGTCCAGGATCCCGCCCAGCCCCACCTCGACCAGGCACAGGTCGGCCGGAACCTCGGAAAAGGCCTGGAAGGCCGCGGCGGTAGTGATCTCGAAGAAGGTGATCGGCAGGCCGGCGTTGGCGGCCTCGACGCGGTCGAGCACCTGGGCCAGGTGCTCGTCGGTGATCAGCGTTCCAGCCAGGCGGATGCGCTCTGCAAAGCGCACCAGGTGCGGCGAGGTGAAGACGTGGACGCGCAGCCCGGCCGCCTCGGCCATGGCTCGCAGATAGGCCACCGTCGAGCCCTTGCCGTTGGTGCCGGCCACGTGGATCACCGGCGGCAGTTTCTTTTGCGGATCGCCCAGGGCGGCGCACAGCCGCACCATGCGGTCCAGCGACAGGTCGATCAGCTTGGGATGCAGGGCCTGCAGCCGGGCCAGCGCGGCGTCATGGGCGCGGAGGTGGTCGGTCATCTGATGAACCTTCCCTCCCCCTTGTGGGGAGGGTGGCCCCGAAGGGGTCGGGTGGGGGTTCGGTGCAGAGAGGTCCGTGCGGCGGCGGGCCCCACCCACCAGCTTCGCTGGTCCCCCCTCCCCACAAGGGGGAGGGAAACGGGGTTGTTCAGGCGGCCTTCAGCGCCCGCCCCATCATCAGTGTGCCCAAGATCGACCCCAGCACCGCCGGCAGGTCCTTGCGCGGGGTCACGCGGTCGACCATGCCCTTCTCGACCAGGTATTCCGAGCGCTGGAAGCCTGGCGGCAGAGTCTCGCGGATGGTCTGCTCGATCACCCGCGGGCCGGCGAAGCCGATCAGGGCCCCCGGCTCGGCCAGGTGCACGTCGCCCAGCATGGCGTAGGAGGCGGTCACGCCGCCGGTGGTCGGGTCGGTCAGCACCACCACATAGGGCAGGCCGGCGTCCTTCATCTCGTTGATGGCCAGGGTGGTGCGGGCCATCTGCATCAGGGACAGCGCCCCTTCCTGCATCCGCGCGCCGCCGGCGGCGGTGAACACCACCAGCGGGACCTGGCGGGTGATCGCGGCCTCGGCGGCGGCGATGAAGCCTTCGCCCGCGGCCATGCCCAGCGAACCGCCCATGAAGGCGAAGTCCTGGACCAGGACCACCGCGTCGACGCCGCCGACCTTGCCGAAGCCGATGGCCATGGCGTCCTGCTCGCCGGTCGCCTTGCGGGCGGCGGCCAGGCGCTCCTTGTAGGGCTTGCCGTCCGAGAACTTCAGCGGGTCCTCGACCACGGCCGGGGTCGGCAGCACCTCGTGCACGCCGCCGTCGAACGTGTATTTGAAGCGCGCTTCGGGACCGATGCGCATGTGGCGTCCGGCCGGGGTGACCCACAGGGCCGCCTCCAGGTCGGAGCGGTAGATCATCTCGCCGGTGTCGGGGCACTTGACCCAGAGGTTCTCGGGCGTCTCGCGCTTGGCGAACGCGCCGCGCACGCCGGGCGCGATCCGCGACAGCCAGCCGCCGCGCCGCTCGGTCGCGACCTTGGTCTTGTCGCCCTTCTTGGGCCCCTGGGGTTCAGCCATCGCCATAGCCTTCAGCCTCACGCCATTTCGAGTCGCGCCGACCGCACAGCCTTAGCCAGCTCCGACGCCTTGAGAAGAACCTTCTCGGTCACGTTTTCGTTCACCTTGGCCGCGGATTCGATTTCGTCGACCAGGGCCGAGCCGACCACGGCGGCGTCGGCGATGCGGGCGACGGCGGCCGCCTGCTCGGCGGTGCGGATGCCGAAGCCGACGGCCACGGGCAGGCCCGAGGCGGCGCGCAGCCGGGCCACGGCCGGGGCCACGTCGCCGGCGTCGGCCGACTTGACGCCGGTCACCCCGGCCACCGACACGTAGTAGAGGAAGCCCGAGGTGCGGCGGACCACGGCCGGCAGGCGCGCGTCGTCGGTGGTCGGGGCGGCCAGGCGGATCAGCGAGACGCCGTGGGCCTCCAGGGCGTCGGCCAGGGGATCGGCCTCCTCCGGCGGGCAGTCGACGACGATCAGGCCGTCCACCCCGGCCTGGGCGGCCTCGCGGGCGAAGGTCTCGAAGCCCTTGTTCAGCAGCGGGTTCAGATAGCCCATCAGGATCAGCGGGGTGTCGTCGTCGCCCTGGCGGAAGGCGCGGACCAGGTCCAGCGTGCCGTTCAGGGTCATCTTCTGGGCCAGGGCGCGCTGGCTGGCGCGCTGGATGGTCGGGCCCTCGGCCATTGGGTCCGAGAACGGGAAGCCCAGCTCGATGATGTCGGCCCCGGCGGCCGGCAGGCCTTCCAGGATCGCCAGCGCCGTGGCGGCGTCGGGGTCCCCGGCCATCACATAGGAGACGAAGCCGGCCCGGTTCTCGGCCTTCAGCGCCGCGAACCGGCGGTCGATACGGTCTTTGGTCAAAGTCGCTCTAGCCCTAGATCGTCCGCCCGAGGGCGTCGGCCACGGTGAAGATGTCCTTGTCGCCCCGGCCCGACAGGCACAGCACGATCACCCCGCCCTCGCCGATCTCCTTGGCCAGCTGCGGCAGCTTGGCCAGGGCGTGGGCGCTTTCCAGGGCCGGGATGATGCCCTCGAGCTCGGCGCACAGCTGGAAGGCCGCCAGGGCCTCGTCGTCGGTGCAGGTCAGGTATTGGGCCCGGCCGACGTCGTGCAGGAACGAGTGCTCCGGCCCGATGCCCGGATAGTCCAGGCCGGCCGAGATCGAGTGGGCGTCCAGGATCTGGCCGTCGTCGTCCTGCAGCAGGTAGGTCTTGTTGCCGTGCAGCACGCCCGGGCGGCCGCCGGTCAGGGAGGCGGCGTGCTTGTCGGTCTCCAGCCCGTGGCCTGAGGCCTCGACGCCGAAGATCTTGACGCTCTCGTCGGCCAGGAAGGGGTGGAACATGCCGATGGCGTTCGAGCCGCCGCCGACGCAGGCCACGACCGCGTCGGGCAGACGGCCTTCCAGTTCCTGGATCTGCTGGCGGGTCTCATTGCCGATCACCGCCTGGAAGTCGCGGACCATGGCCGGATAGGGGTGAGGGCCGGCGGCGGTGCCGATCATGTAGTAGGTGTCGGCCACGTTGGTGACCCAGTCGCGCATGGCCTCGTTCATGGCGTCCTTCAGGGTCGCAGCCCCCGAGGTCACCGGGCGAACTTCGGCGCCCAGCAGGTTCATGCGGAAGACGTTGGGCTTTTGCCGGGCGACGTCGACGGCGCCCATATAGACCACGCAGGGCAGGCCGAAGCGCGCCGTCACGGTGGCCGAGGCGACGCCGTGCTGGCCCGCGCCGGTCTCGGCGATGATCCGGGTCTTGCCCATGCGCTGGGCCAGCAGGATCTGGCCCATGCAGTTATTGATCTTGTGCGCGCCGGTGTGGTTCAGCTCCTCGCGCTTGAAGTAGATCTTGGCCCCGCCGAGATGGCGGCTCAGGCGCTCGGCGAAATAGAGCGGCGACGGGCGGCCCACATAGTGGGTCAGGTAGCCGGCCAGCTCCTTCTGAAAGCTGGGGTCGTTCTTGGCCTCGGTATAGGCGCGGTCCAGCTCGAGCACGAGCGGCATCAGGGTCTCGGCCACATAGAGGCCGCCGTAGTCGCCGAAGCGGCCCTTGGCGTCCGGATAGGCGGACCAGTCGTTAGGTTTCACCGAAGCGTTCACGGGCTCGTTCCAGACGTCAGGCGCGTTTGACGGCGTCCAGGAACGCCGTGATCAGAGCCGGGTCCTTTAGGCCGGGACCCCGCTCGACGCCAGAGGAAACGTCCACTAGCGGCGCGCCGGAGGCCCGGACCGCCTCGGCGACGTTCCACGGATCCAGCCCGCCGGCCAGGAAATGCGGGCGAGAAAATCGCCGGCCATCCAGCAGGCTCCAGTCGAACCTTGCGCCGGTGCCGCCGGGCAGGGTGGATCCTTCCACGGGTCTCGCGTCGAACATCAGGTGCTCGGCGACGCCGTCGAAGGCCCGGGCCTGGTCGACGTCGGCGGCCGACGAGACCGAGAAGGCCTTGATCACCCCGGCGCCGGAGCGCTGGGCGATCTCGCGGACCCGGGACGGGGTTTCCTTGCCGTGCACCTGGATCAGGTCGGGCTTGAGCGTGGCCATCAGCCGGTCGACCAGGGCGTCGTCGGGATCGACGGTGACGGCCACGGTCTTGACCGGGCCCTGGCGCAGCGGCGCGGCCAGCCGGGCGGCGGCCTCGGGGTCGAGGTTGCGCGGGCTTTTGGCGAAGAAGATGAAGCCGACATAGGCCGCCCCGCCGGCGACGGCGGCGGCGACGCTCTCGGCCGTGGACAGCCCGCAGATCTTGGCCCGGATGGTCATGGGGGGGAGGTACGGCGGGCGGGGGCTTGGCGCAAGGGCTCGTCCACTTGCCCCCACCTGACCGCTTCGCGGTCTGTCCGCCCCCATAGGGGGCGGAGCCTTCGCGCTTAGGCTCTTCCCCCTTTGGGGGAAGACGATCGCGAAGCGATCCGTAGGGGGCAAGCGTTCGCCGCCTAACCCCCAAGCGGCCCCGCTCCCTCCACCGGGTCCGACAAGGTGGCGCGCATGGTGCAGACCAGGCCCTCCGGCCGGTAGTCCATGGTCGCCGCGCCCTTCAGCTCGCCGCGCAGGCTGCGCTCGATCAGCCGCGAGCCGAAGCCGCGGCGGCGGGGCGGGGCCACGGGCGGGCCGCCGGTCTCGGTCCAGGCCAGGGCCAGGTCGCGGGTCGCTGCGTCATAGGTCCAGCTCAGCACCACCCGGCCCTCGCCGCTGACCCCCTCGCCGCTGGACAGCGCCCCGTACTTCAGGGCGTTGGTGGCCAGTTCGTGGAAGATCAGGGCCATGGTCAGGGCCCCGCCCGGCGCCAGCCAGACCGGCGGGCCGTCGATCGTCAGGCGCTCGGCGCCCTGCGTCGGCGGGGTGAACGGCGCCAGGGCCCGCTCGGCCACGTCGCGCAGCCCCGCCCCGTGCCAGCTCTCGCGGGTCAGCACGTCGTGCACCTGCGACAGACCCAGCAGCCGCGACTCGAACTTCTCGAACGCCGTCAGCGGGTCGGGCTCGGTCTTCAGGGTCTGGCTGGCCATCGACTGGACGGTGGCCAGGGTGTTCTTCACCCGGTGGTTCAGCTCGTTGATCAGCAGGCGCAGCTGGCCCTGGTAGCGCTGCTGCTCGGCCTCGACCTGCTTGCGGGCGGTGATGTCGGAGATGATCACCACCAGGTAGGGCCGCCCGTCGCCGGGATCGACCCGCGAGGCGGTGACATGCACCCAGACCGGCCCGTCGCGGCCGTCGACCCGCCGCTCGAGCGCATAGGTGTCGATCTCGCCGGCCAGCAGGGCCAGGCCCTGGGTGACCGCGGTGGCGACATTGTCCTCGCCCGGCGCGATGTCCATGAAGGTCGAGGCCAGCAGGGTTTCGCGGTCGCGGCGGGTGATGGCGCAGAACTTGTCGTTGACCTCCAGGAACCGGCCGCTGCCCGACACCCGGGCCACGCCCATCGCCGCCTGGTCGAACACCGCCCGGTAGCGGGCCTCGGCCGCCTGCAGCCGCTGGCGGGCCTGCACCGCGGCGGTGACCATCTCGGTATAGAGCACCAGCCCGCCGATCCGGCCGTCGTCGGTGCGCCAGGGGGCCATCGACCAGCGCACCCAGTGCACCCGGCCCTCGCCGTCGACATAGCGGTCGCCCTCGTCCTCGCGCAGCTCGACCCCCTCGGCCAGGACTTGGGCGTGCTTGTCGCGCCAGAACTGCGGGATCTCCGGGAAGACGTCGTAGTGGCGGCGGCCCAGCAGCGGGGTGTCGGGCGACATGCCCTGGTCGGTCAGGTACTGGCGCGAGGCGGCCAAGTAACGCATCTGGTCGTCGAAGATGGCGATGCCCATCGGCGCGTGCTTCAGGGCCGTGGTCACGCTGGGCGAGACGGGGGGCGCCGCCGCCGGGGACGGCATGTCCTCCGGGGCGTTCTGGACGGCGTCCTCGAGCGTGTCCTCGATCTCGGTCGGCGATCGCGCGGCCATCGCGCTCCTTTGCTCGGCTCGTTCGTGCGGGCGCGCCATCTTGCTCAGGTTGCAGCGGCTGTCGATGGGGCAATCTCGCGCAGTGGATTGATTTCGCGACGGATCCCCGCCCCTCCCCCCGTGGGGGAGGCGATCGCGCAGCGATCGGTGGGGGGAGTTTTGGGGTCGAAGATCGTAGAACGGGCCATCGGCCGATCACTCCCCCCTCCGTCGGCTTCGCCGACACCTCCCCCACAGGGGGAGGATCTTGGATGCACGATCTCTCGTCCTCACGCGGCTAGCCGCTGAGCTATCGGAAAGGGACGCGGAGCGCCGGACATCGTCCGGAGTTCTTTAAGTTGTTACCGTTTCGACGAAGCCGATCGCTCCGCGCGCTCGTTTTCCGCCAGCGTCCGGTGGGCAGCCCTGTTGAGGCTTAGCCGGACCCGGTCTCGATCCCTTTCGGGAGAAACCGGACGCCGGGGGCGCGGGCCTATGGGCATACTCGCGCTTTGTCCCCGTGCGACGCCGACGGCGGGCGGGGCCTGCAACGCCAGGCTCCCCGGACACGCTGGAGTAACCCCCTCCAGCCCAGTCCCGCTCGATCGCCCCCCGCCGCCGCATCGGTCGCTGGCCATGCGCCCTTTCCCCGCGACGAGGTGGGATCAGGATAAGGGCGGTCTGGGAGGGTGGGGATCAAATCGGGTCGAGAAAGTTCAGGGCGTTGAAATCGCGGAAGTTTGTCCGCTATCCGCCGAGCATAAGTCATTTCGAACCCTCTCCCGTGGGGAGAGGGAGGGGCCCGCCGCGCAGCGGTGGGAGGGTGAGGGCGTAAGCCGCCGGCCGGCGCGCCGGCAGGGCGTTCGTGAGAAACCGGACAGGGCGTCACCCCTCTCCCTCCCACGCTTCGCGCGGGCCCCACCCTCTCCCCTCCGGGAGAGGGTGCGCCAACCGCCGCCCCCTTCGCCCGGCCGGACCGCCCCGGCGGCCACGCCACGCCCAGAGCTCCAATTCCACCAAGGGTTTCAGGATGTGGCGTCATCCGCTGGGGGGGCGGATGGCCAGAGTAGAATTTTTATCCGTCCGCAACTTTGAAGGTTGCTGGGCCGTGACTTATGGTTAAGCTCCAGTCAATCGGCATTTCATCGGTCGGCTATAAAAAATGAAGACGAAGTTCAATTGGTATCTTGAGCCCAGCTCAGACGAGATCAGGCGCGTATGGCGCAATGGCATTTTGACTTTAGACGCAAATGTTCTGCTGGATCTTTATAGATACCATACTCAAACTAGAGAAAATTTGCTGACCGCGATCGAGGGTTTTGGAAAAAGGGTTTGGATATCGAACCAGTCAGCCAGGGAATTCATCAGGAATAGAAAAAATGTAATCGCGTCGGCAGAAAGAACGTTCCGTGATGCGTCGAAATCGCTGGACGAATTGTCTTCCAATATTGGTGGAGTCATAGGAAATCTGCGAGGCTTCCGTCTTGTTCCAAGGTCGGGATTGGATATTTTGGGCGAGAAGATATTGTCTGCTATTTCAGAGTCCAAAGAAATGGTAAAGTCGGCGCAAGAAAGTCATCCAAACTACCTAAGAGAAGATGATATCTTGAAAAGGATACTAAAGGTATTTGACGGCCGTGTTGGCGAGGCATTTGACGAGGTAGATTATGCTGCCGCTATAGTTGAGGCGCAGCGACGAATGGCGGAGAAGATTCCTCCGGGATACATGGACGACGACAAAGATGCGGAGCGTCCATATGGCGATTTCATGCTCTGGAGACAAACGCTTGAATTTTCCAAATCTTCCTCTTCGCCTATAGTATATGTGACTTCAGAGAAGAAGGAAGATTGGTGGGAAGTTAGGTCCGGGAAAACCATGGGCCCAAGAATTGAGCTGATGGAGGAGGCCTTTCGATATACGGGGCAACGAATAATTATATATCAAACGGACTCATTTCTCGAGGTTTCATCAAGTCAATCTGGGAAGGAGATTGACGCTACTGCATTGGAGGAGATCCGCGAGATAGGATCTCGGCGTATCCATAGAAAGCTGTCTGATGCTGCGGTTCGTGTGCGCCAATATGTCCAGGAAGCAGATATGCTGGATAACAGCGGGATCTTAGAGATCGAACTTCTGAGGCCCGTACACATGATGACTGGATCCGGAGCGTTCGACCCTCATATGGATTCCGTACCCGAAGTAAATGTAGAAGTTATCAGCAGTCCGATTGGGGCACCAGAATTACAAGTTAGGGCAGCCACGGGAACCAAGTATGACTTTAACGTTCACATGCGGTCGGCGGAAAAGGGCGTGCACCTTCCAGTTGGCGTATACCAGGTAAGGTACTACGCTAACGGATGGTCAGGAATACTGGAGAGTATTGGCGACGTCGACGAACCTACAGAGTAAAAAAGCTCTCTTTTTCAGTGCGATGCTATATGGGCCGGCGGGACGTAATGCCGGTACCCCCTACTCCGCCGCCGACAGATCCCCCGCCCCCTCGTACGCCGCCATCATCGCCATGTTCAGAATCTTCGACACCGACGCGCTCAACGGCGCGATCTGGACCGGCTTGCCCAGGCCCAGCAGCACCGGACCGATCACCGTCGCCCCGCCCAGCGACTGCACCAGCTTGGTGGCGATCGAGGCCGAGTGGATGGCCGGCATGACCAGGATGTTGGCGCTGTCGGTCAGGCGCATGAACGGGTAGTTGGCGCGCTTTTCCGGGTCCAGCGCCAGTTCGGGCGGCATCTCGCCCTCGTACTCGAAGTCGACGTCCATCTCGTCGAGCATGGCCACGGCCTCGCGCACCTTGTCCGAGCGCTCGCCCATCGGGTTGCCGAAGGTGGAATAGCTCATGAAGGCCACGCGCGGCTTGAAGCCCAGGCGCTTGACGGCGCGGGCGGCCTCGCAGGCGATCTCGACCAGCTCGTCGGCGTCGGGCAGTTCGGTGACGTTGGTGTCGGCCACGAACACGGTGCGGCCCTTGGCCAGGACGACGGACATGCCCATGATCCGGCCGCCGGGGGCCGGGTCGACGACGCGCAGCACCTCCTCCAGGGCCTGGTCGAAGCTGCGGGTGACGCCGGTGACCATGCCGTCGGCCTCGCCCAGGGTGACCATCGAGGCGGCGAAGCTGTTGCGGTCCTGGTTGATCAGCCGCTGGACGTCGCGCTTCAGGTAGCCCTGGCGCTGCAGGCGCTTGTACAGATAGTCGACATAGTCGGGATTGCGGTCGCTGAGCCGGGCGTTGTGGATCTCCAGGCCCGCGGTGGCCGGGTCCAGACCGACGACGCGCATGTTCTCGTGCACCAGGTTCTCGCGGCCGCAGAGGATGGCCTTGCCGAAGCCGCCGGTCTGGTAGGCGTAGGCGGCGCGGATCACCGACGGGTCCTCGCCCTCGGCGAAAACGATGGTCTTGGGGTTGGCCAGCACGGCGCCGCTGATCTTCTGCAGGAAGCCGGCGGTGGGGTCCAGGCGCTGGGCCAGGCTGGCGCGATAGGCGTCCATGTCGGCGATCGGCCGGCGGGCCACGCCGGTGTCCATGGCCGCCTGGGCCACGAACGGCGGCACGTACCAGATCAGCCGCGGGTCGAAAGCCGAGGGGATGATGTATTGCGGGCCGAACTTCAGCTGGCGGCCGTGATAGGCGGCGGCGACCTCGTCGGGCACGTCCTCGCGGGCCAGCATGGCCAGGGCGTTGGCGCAGGCGATCTTCATCTCGTGATTGACCCGCCGGGCCCGCACGTCCAGGGCGCCGCGGAAGATGTAGGGGAAGCCCAGGACGTTGTTGACCTGGTTGGGATAGTCGCTGCGGCCGGTGCCCATGATCGCGTCCTTGCGGATGGCGTGCACCTCCTCCGGGGTGATCTCCGGGTCCGGGTTGGCCATGGCGAAGATCACCGGGTTGGGCGCCATGCTGGCGATCATCTCGGGGGTGAAGGCGCCCTTGGCCGAGAGACCCAGCAGCACGTCGGCGCCCTTGACCGCCTCGGCCAGGGTGCGCAGCGGCGTGTCGACCGCGTGGGCGCTCTTCCACTGGTTCATGCCCTCGGTGCGGCCCTGGTAGAGCACGCCCTTGCTGTCGACGGCGATGACGTTCTCGGGCCGCACGCCCATGGCCTTGATCAGCTCCATCGAGGCGATGCCGGCCGCGCCGGGGCCGTTGAGCACCACCTTCACGTCGGCCAGGTTCTTGCCGGTGATGTGGCAGGCGTTGATCAGGCCGGCGGCGCAGATGATCGCCGTGCCGTGCTGGTCGTCGTGGAACACCGGGATGTCGAGCAGCTCCTGCAGCTCGGTCTCGATGCGGAAGCATTCGGGGCTCTTGATGTCCTCCAGGTTGATGCCGCCGAAGGTGACGCCGATGTTCTTGACGACGGTGATGATCTCGTCGGCGTCCTTGGAGCTGATCTCGATGTCGATGGAGTCGACGTCGCCGAAGCGCTTGAACAGCACCGACTTGCCCTCCATCACCGGCTTGGAGGCCAGAGCCCCCAGGTCGCCGAGGCCCAGGATCGCGGTGCCGTTGGAGATCACCGCCACCAGATTGCCCTTGGAGGTGTATTCGTAGGCCATGTCCGGGTCGGCGGCGATGGCGTGGACTGGCACGGCGACGCCGGGGGAATAGGCCAGGGAGAGGTCGCGCTGGGTGGCCATCGGCTTGGTGGCGACGACGCCGATCTTCCCGGGCGTGGGATAGCGGTGGAAGTTCAGCGCTTCCTCGTCCGTGAAGGTCTTCTTTTCCGCGTCGCTCATTGGCGCGTTTCCCCTGTCCTGATGTCCTGCAGTCACACATGCTGGAGGCGCCGAACGATGCGACGCGCCCTTATGGGGCCGCACCGTAGCGACCGGGCGGGGGCGTAACAACCTCGGGCGCTTGAAGTTTTTTGACGCAAACGCTTGTTCTGCTTGGGATTGCGCCTGTCCAGCGTTGTCATCCGGCCGCTGTTTTCCTTGACCTGAGGGGGCGGGTCGGGAGACTAACCGGCCGCGCCACTCCCGGGAGATCGCCTTGAGCCAGAACGACTTAGCCGCGCCGTCCAGCGCCGCCGAAGGTACCGTTACCATCGCCCTGGCCGGCGCGCTGGGCCGGATGGGCCAGGCCCTGGCCAAGACGCTGGACGGGCGGGCCGACGCGGTGGTCGTGGCGCGATTTGATCGTCCTGGCGCGGTCGGCGAGGGCCTGGTCGAGCGCGACGCGGCGCTGAAGGCCGCCGAGGTGGCCATCGACTTCACCATCCCGGAGGCGTCGGTCGCCCTGGCCGAGGCGGCGGCGGCGAACGGGGGTCCCGCCCTGGTCATCGGCTCGACCGGCTTTTCCGACGACCAGAACGCCCGCATCGCCGCGGCGGCGACCAGGGTGGCGATCGTCAAGTCCGGCAACTATTCGCTGGGCGTCAACATGCTGATGGGCCTGGTCCGGCAAGCCGCCGCCGCCCTGCCCGCCCGCGACTGGGACGTCGAGGTCCACGAGGCCCACCACAAGCGCAAGATCGACGCCCCCTCCGGCACCGCCCTGATGCTGGGTCAGGCGGCGGCCGACGGGCGCGGCGTAGGCCTGGGCCAAGTGGCCGACCGCGGCCGCGACGGCATGACCGGCCCGCGCAAGGAAGGGGCCATCGGCTTCTCGGTGGTGCGCGGCGGTGGGATCATCGGCGAGCACAGCGTGATCTTCGCCGGCGAGGAGGAGGTGCTGACCCTGTCGCACTCGGCCACCGACCGGGGCCTGTTCGCGCGGGGCGCGGTCGCCGCCGCCTTGTGGGTCAAGGGAAGGCCGCCCGGACTCTACGACATGCAGGACGTGCTGGGTTTCGAAAACTAAGGCCTAACAATCGCCGCAGCTTGCGGCATTGTGCCCCCTGATGGCCGAGACCCCACCGCCAGAGCCCCAAGCCGACGCCAAGCCGTCCTCACCCTCGCGGTTGCGCCGCGCGGCGCTGGTCGACGCCGGCCTGGAGGCGATGAGCCTGGCCGCCCTGGCCTTCGTGGCCATCGGCTTCTCCGCCTATGCCGGCCGCCGCGAGATCAGCCGCGAGCTGGCCCTGGCCTGGCTGAACGACAAGGGGATCGAGGCCAACGTCGACCTGGACGACCTGGACGCCACCGGCTTCGCCGGCGCCATCCGCCTGGGCCCGAAGAACGCGCCGGTGTTCTCGGCCGAGCGGATCGAGGTGGCCTACGACCTGGCCTCGCCGTGGACCGGCGGCAAGTTCGCGCTCAACACGCGGGCCGTGCGGCTGGTGCGGCCCCGGGTCAACGCCCGGCTGGACCAGAACGGCCTGAACTTCGGGATCCTGCAGCCGCTGATCGACGAGGCGCTGAAGTCGCCGGCCGAGCCGTCGGCGCCGGGCCCGGCCATCCTGATCGAGGACGCCCGGGTGCTGCTGCGCACCCCCGGCGGCCCGGCCCGCCTGACCGGCGACGCCAGCCTGGACGACGGCAAGCTGCTACGCTTCGACGGCCGGCTGGCGGCCATGCGCTACGCGACGCCGGCCCTGTCGTTCGAGGCCGACGGGGCACTGGTCAAGGCCCGCAAGCGCGGCGACCGGCTGACGGTCGACGTCCAGCTGGGCCTGAAGACCTTCAGCGCCGGCCAGCTGGACCTGACCGAGGCGCAGGGGACCCTGCAGGCCGACCTGACCTATCCGGACCTCAAACAGCTGTCGATGATCGGCCCGGCCGAGGCGCGGCTGGCCCTGCAGGCTCGCGGGGCCGAGGTCGAGGCCGCCAGCCTGGGCGGGCTTGAGGCCAACCTGGCGGTGTCGGGCCTGCTGAGCGGCGATTTGCGGCGCGGCGGTCTGGTCGGCAAGACGACCCTGCACGCTCGCGGCGAGCGTTTGACGGCCCAGGGCCTGGACAGCCGCGACGTGGTCGCCGACCTGGACCTGTCGAACCTGGCCCTGACCTACGATCCCAATGGCCTGCGCGGCTCGGCCCGCACGCGCCTGACCGCCAACGCCGAGCGGGCGGTGGCCGGCGGGGCGGCCCTGTCGCGCACGGCGCTGGAGGTCCAGTCCTCCAGCCTGACCCTGGTCTCGGACAAGGCGCGGAGCACGATCGGCGGACCGCTGTCGGCGACGATCGGCAGCGGCCGCGCGGCGATGGGCGGGGTCGTGCTGTCCGACCTGACCGCTGACGGCCGGGGCCGGTTCTCGGCCGGGACCGACGGGATCGCCCTGGCCCTGGACGCCCGCGCCGACGCCGACGGGGCCATGAGCGGGCCGGACGCCCAGCGCGTCACCGAGGCCCTGCCCAATCCGGACTACGCCCAGGCCGCGGCCCGGGCCCTGTCGCGGTTCGCCCTCAGCGCCCCGGCCCTGAAGCTGGGGATCACCGGCGGTCAGACGATCCTGTCCCTGCCCCGCCCCGTCGCCCTGACCGCCGCCAGCGGCGCCAAGGTGGTGCTGGACGCGCCCGGCGGCCCGCTGGTCGCGGCGCGCGGTGAGGCGGCCAGCGGCCGGGCGGCGGTCGCCCTGGGCGGCGGCGGCCTGCCCGAGATCACCCTGAAGGTCCCCAGCTGGCGCTCGAACGCCGCGGGCCTGACCAGCGACGTGGTCGTGGCCGGGGCCGTGGACGTGCCGCCGTTCATCGGCGTGGGCGGAACCCTGGCCGGCCGGGCCCAACTGGCCGGCGGCGGGCTGAGCATCCGGTTGAACGGCTGCACGCCGATGACCGCCAAGGCCATCGCCATGGGCGAGCCGCCGATCAGCGACGTAACCTTCAAGCTGTGCCCGACCGCCCAGCCCCTGGTCACGGCCAGCGGCGGGCTGTGGCGCGCCTCGGCCCTGGTCCGCGACGGCGCGGCCATGGTCAATGTCGCCCAGGCGCGGCTGGAGGAGGTCGAGGCCAGCTTCGTCGGCGGCGGGCGCGGCTTCGACACGGCCCAGGTCAAGGTCACCGGCGGCCGTGTGGTCGAGGCCTCGACCGAGGACAAGCGCTTCGAGACCATCGCCGCGACCGGCGAGGTCGACCTGGCGCGCGGCCAGTGGACCGGCGCCCTGGACGGCAAGACCCTGAACGGCCGGCCGCTGGGTCGGGTGACGATCCGCCACGACGTGGCCAGCGGCCGCGGCCAGGCCGACATCGACGCCTCGACCCTGACCTTCGCCAAGGGCGGGCTGCAGCCGCTGGAGCTGACGCCCCTGGCCGTGGTCGCCCGCGACGCGGAAGGCCCTGTCGTGTTCACCGGCCGCTTCGCCTGGCACGACGAGATCATGACCAGCGAAGGCCGGGCGTCGACCACGGGCCTCGACTTCAAGAGTCCGCTGGGCCCGGCCCACCGGCTGAAGGGCGAGATCGTCTTCGACAGCCTGGCCCCGCTGACCGCCGCGCCCGGCCAGGTCGTGACCCTGGACAGCATCGACGCCGTCGTGCCGATCCAGTCGATCCGGGCCAGCTTTGGCCTCGGCGCCGAGGCCCTGCACCTTGAGGCGACCACCTTCGAGGCCTCGCAGGGCAAGATCAGCATCGAGCCGTTCGACGTGCCGCTGGACGGCAAGGGCGCGATGAAAGGGGTGGTCAACATCGCCGGCCTGGACCTGGGCCAGCTGGTCGCCGGCTCGTCCCTGTCCGACAAGGTCAAGATCGAGGCGATCGTCGACGGCCGCCTGCCGTTCGAGGCCAGCCCGGACGGCTTCCGCTTCGTCGACGGCAAGGTCTACGCCACCGGCCCCGGCCGGCTGTCGATCGCCCGCGAGGCCCTGACCGGGGTCGAGGCGGGCCAGGGCACGATCGATCCGGCCGACCCGCTGACCGCGCCCAAGGCCGTTCCGGTCAACGCCATCCAGGACTTCGCCTACCAGGCGATGGAGAACCTGCATTTCGAGACCCTGGAGGCCGGGGTCAACAGCACCGAAAAAGGCCGGCTGGGCGTACTGTTCCACATCAAGGGCGAGCACGACCCCAAGGTGGCCGAAAAGGCCCGGATCGGCCTGATGGAGCTGCTGAACGGCAGCGCCTTCCAGCGCCGCATCCCCCTGCCGGCCAAGACGCCGGTCGACCTGACCCTGGATACGTCGCTAAACTTCGACGAGCTGATCGCGGCGGCCAAGCGCGCCTGGGAGGAAGCCCAGGCTCGCGCGGCCGCGGCCTCGGCGGCGACCCCGCCCCCGCCTACACCCTCTACGTCGCCTACGCCCCAGCTTACGCCGACCCCGCCGCCGCGTTCAGGCACGGTTCAGCCTTGAAGCCGCACATTCCCCGAGAACTGGAGACACCCGCCATGAAGCGCGCCCTGATCCTTCCCCTCCTCGCGGTGGGCGCCCTCGCGGCGTGCACACCGACGGTGCGGGTGAAGGTCGACCCGATCAACATCTACGCCAAGCTGGACGCCAATGTGCGCGTGCAACTGGACAAGGAAGTCCAGTCCGCGATCCAGCAAAACCCCAACCTGTTCTAAGAGAGGAACCGACATGATCCGCAAGACTATGACGGTCCTGGCCCTGGCCGCTTCGCTGGGCGCCGCCGTGAGCTTCGTGGCCCTCCCAGCCCTGGCCCAGTCGGCCGCCGCCAAGGCCGCCGTCGACGCCGGCAAGGCAGCGGGCGTCGTGGGCGAACAGGCCGACGGCTTCCTGGGCGTGGTCTCGGGCGGCGACGCCGCCCTCCGCGCCGCCGTGGCCGAGATCAACGCCGGCCGCGCGGCCGTCTACAAGGACACCGCCGCCAAGACCGGGGTCACCGCCGAAGCCGCCGGCCAGGCCACCGCCAAGCAGCTCTACGCCCGCCTGGCGCCCGGCCAGTACTGGAAGCCGCTGAACGGCGGCTGGACGAAGAAGTAGGCGAACGGCCAAGGCCGGTCCTCCCCTGTGGGGGAGGCGGCCGAAGGCCGGTGGGGGGAGTTTGCGCAGGCGGCCGCGACCACGGTCGACGCCGTACCGCTCCCCCTCCGTCGCCCGTCGGGCGACACCTCCCCCACAGGGGGAGGACCTTGGGTTCCTCTTGAACCCGCCCTCGCGAGTCGCCACCTAGGTATCACGTTGCGAGGCCCGGGCGCCGACTTCGGGCCTGGTCCTCGCGAACGAAGTCGCTTGAGCGAGGACTTCGCGATGACCCGGACGATCCTGTTCGACAGCCCCTTCCTGCTGGGCTTCGAGCACACCAGAGACCTGATCGAGCGCGCGGCCAAGGCCGCCGCCGAAGGCTATCCGCCCTACAATGTCGAGCAGGCCGAGGACGGCGGGGTGCGCATCACCCTGGCGGTCGCCGGCTTCTCGCCCGACCAGCTGCAGGTCACCGTCGAAGGCGGCCAGCTGGTGGTGGCGGGGCGGCGCGACGCCGAGGGCAAGCCCGAGGCCGACAAGGCCTATCTGCATCGCGGCATCGCCGCCCGCGGCTTCCTGCGGACCTTCGTGCTGGCCGACGGCATGGAGGTCACGGCCGCCACGCTCGAGCACGGCCTGCTGCACGTCGACCTGGCCCGTCCCGAGCCTGAACGGCTGGTCCGCCGCATCCCGATCCGCTCGGCAGGCTGATCGCCCGCCGCCAAGCCCTCGCTTGATGTCCCCATGGCCGCGGTCTGAACCTAGACGCGACACGGGGCGTTCCCCTTTTGAAGGAGGTGGTCTTATGACACCCAACCCCGCTACACCGTTCTTCACCACCGAGGCCTTCGCGGCCCTGGGCGCCCCGGATCTGGTCTATGTGCGCCCGATCAAGGCGGCGGAGATCCTGGCCGACGTGCCGGTCGGCGTGACCGACGAGGTGGAGTTGTCGCCGGACCAGACCCTGTACGCGGTGTGCCGCGCCGACGGCGCGCGCCTGGCGGTGCTGACCGACAAGGATTCCGCTATCGCCGCCGCCCTGGCCCACGAGCTGGCGCCGGTCTCGGTGCACTGATCCATTCGACAACCGGTCGCTTTTTCGACCGAAGCCATCGTCCCGTCTCTTGCGCGGGAGGAAATCCTCGTCCTTCGACAGGCTCAGGATGAGGATTGCCACTGAACCGCCGTCCAATTCGTCCTCATCCTGAGCCCGTCGAAGGACGAGGACGGCCGCACCGTTCGGTCTTGTCGACGCGCCCTGTCGACGCGGAGTAAGAAGTCTCGACCGACGACAGGGCGAGGACGACGGAATGAGCGAGACGGGGATCGGACGCCGAGGGCTGTTGGGCGTCGCCGGATTGTTGATCGCGGGCCCCGCCTGGGCCGCGGCCCCCAAGCCCCGCGTGGCGATCCAGACCGACCATGGGACGATCGTCGTCGAGCTGGAGAACGGCAAGGCGCCGATCACCGCCGCCAACTTCCTGCGCTATGTCGACGCCCATAAATACGACGGCGGGACTTTCTATCGGGCCTCCAAGACCAAGGGCGTCAAGGGCGCGGGCTCGATCCAGGGCGGGCCGCCCGACCGGGTGCGCCGCTTCGCCCCCATCGCCCACGAAAGCACCCGGACGACGGGGATCAAGCACCGGGCCGGGACGATCTCCATGGCCCGCAACGCCCCCGGCACGGCCACCTGCGACTTCTTCATCTGCGCCAGCCCCCAGCCCTACCTGGACGCTCACCCCGGCGCGGCGGGCGACAACCAGGGCTTCGCGGCGTTCGGCGGCGTGGTCCAGGGGCTGGACGTGGTCAAGATGATCCTCGCCCTGAAGGCCGATGGCCCGGCCCTCTATCCGACCATGAAGGGCCAGATGCTGAACCCGCCGGTGAAGATCATCGGCATGAAGCGGATCTAAAGCCATCCGAGAACGGCTCCCAAAGGGTGTCATCCCGGAAGCCTCGCAGAGGCTGTCCGGGATCCAGGGGACTGGGCTGATGCGTTGCGGTTGTCCTGGGTCCCGGACAAGCGCTGCGCGCTTTCCGGGATGACAACTTCAATAGTCAGAAGCGCGGTTCCAGAAACTGATCCGAAACCCTCAGGCCGCGGTGGGCTTGCTCTGGTGGGCGTGGGTCAGCATCACGTGCACGGCGTCGGCCGAGCGGGCCTTGCGCAGCTGCTCGCGCAGGTCGGGCTGGCGCATCACCCGCGAGATGCGGGCCAGGGCCCGCAGGTGGCTGGAATCGGCGTCGCGGGGCGCGAACAGCGCCACCAGCAGGTCGACCGGCTTGTCGTCGACGGCGCCGAACGCCACCGGGGTCTCCAGGCGCACGAACACCGCCCGGACCCTGTCGATGTCGGACAGCCGCGCGTGCGGGATCGCCACGCCCTGGCCGACGCCGGTGGAGCCGGCGTTCTCGCGCTCGATCAGGCCTTCCAGCGCCTCGCCGGCGTCGACGCCGAAGGCCCGGGCGGCCACGTCGGCGATCACGCCGAGAACCTGACGCTTGTTGGCGGCGCTGACTCTCAGGGTGACCGCGCCGGGCTCCAGTAGATCGCCGATGATCATGGTCGGGAAACTCGCTCGCAGTCGGTCGTCGCGCCTCGTCGCCGTCTCTCGCCGAGACGGGGGCCTACCGAAACGCGCCGACCGATCCGAGGTTCGATCAGTTCGCGGCCGGAGCGTGCCCGTTCAGCGACTTGGTGCGTTCGGGGTCGATCCAGCCGATATTTCCGTCAGGCCGCCTGTAGACCACCGACAAACCGTCGTGGGCGGCGTTCCTAAACACGATTGCCTGGGACTCGGTCAAGTCCAGTTCCATGACCGCCATGGAAACAGTCATCGTCTTCAGCGAGGCCTGGCTCTCGGCGATGATCATGGCCGACGGCGCGCCGGTGGGGTGGTCGTCCTCCGACGTCCAGTCATCGTCGTCGATTTCGTCGCTGTCGGGGGCCCGCAGCACGTACATCGCCGCGTTCTCGGCCTGCTTGGCGTTGGCGGCGATCGAGTGGCTCTTCAGCCGCCGCTTGTAGCGGCGGATGCGCGTCTCGATCTTGGCCAGGGCGGCGTCGAAGGCCGCGTGGGCGTCTCCGCCGGATCCATGGCTGATCAGCTGCTGGCCCGAAGCCAGCTTGACCGAACAATCGACCCGGAAGGCGAAGCCCTCCTTGCTGATCACGACATCGGCGTCACCGCCGCGGTCGAAATACTTGCCGATGCTCAGGGTGATTTCGTCGGAGACTCGCGCTCGCAGAGCCTCACCAACGTCGACATGCTTGCCGGAGATTTGGACTTGCATGGCCTATCAACGCGCCCGTCCGCGCCTGGTGTCAAGCGTCGCAAAAGCGACTTAAAACAGCCCCGGAATCATATGCAGCAACCGCTCGATCGCGGCCGCCACCACGCCCGCGCTCAGCACCAGCAGACCCACGCTGACCGCCGCCATCAGGTAGCCCAGAAGGGCCAGCAGGCCGTCGCGCTGCAGCAGGGCCAGGGCCAGGACGGCCACCGTGGCCCCCGGCGCCAGGTTGCCCAGCGGGATCGGCAGCACCAGCACCAGGGCCAGCAGGGTGCAGACCACGCCGATCAGCCGCTCGCCGACCGGCCCGAACAGGATCTTCAGCCGGGGCCGGGTGACCAGCTCCATCCGCCGGACGATCGGCGTCAGCCTACGGAACAGTCCGCGCAGGTCGTCGCGCTTGAGCGGATGATCGACCAGCTTGCGCGGCAGCCAGGGGACGTCGGACCCCCAGGCGATCTGCGGGGCCAGCAACAGGATCGGCAGGCTGAGGATCGTCGACGAGCCCGGGGGCAGGGGCAGGCAGTTCAGCAGGCCGAACACCAGCAGCATGGCCCCGAAGGCGCGGCTGTCGAACTGCTCGAGCATCTGTCCCACGGTCAGGACGGGACGCTCGTCCTCGCCGAATCCTTCGATCACGTCGGATAGACTCTGGATGGTCATGCTCAGCCTTGATTCGCGTGTCTATCAACGCGGACCGCGGGCGTCCGGACCATCGGTCAGGCGGTTTCCTTGATCAAGCGCCGCCGTTCGACCGACGACGGAATCCGCAGGGCCTCGCGATACTTGGCCACCGTGCGGCGGGCGATGTCGACGCCGCTTTCCTTGAGGATCTCGACGAGGCGGTCGTCGGAATGGACGTCGGCCTCGGTGCGCTCGGCCTCGACCAGGGCCTTGATCTTGTGGCGGACGCTGGCGGCCGAGTGGGCCTCGCCGCCCTCGGTGGCCTGGATGGCTGAGGTGAAGAAGTATTTCAGCTCGAACACCCCGCGCGGGGTGGCGATGTACTTGTTGGAGGTCACCCGGCTGACGGTGGATTCGTGCATGCCGATGGCGTCGGCGACGGTCTTCAGGTTCAGCGGCCGCAGGTGCTCGACGCCATAGGCCAGGAAGCCATCCTGCTGGCGGACGATCTCGCTGGAGACCTTCAGGATGGTCTTGGCCCGCTGGTCGAGGCTTTTGACCAGCCAGTTGGCGGTGGCGAAGCTGTCGGAGACGAAGGTTTTTTCCTGGTCGGTCCGCGCGCCCTTGCTGACCCGGGCGTGGTAGCGCTGGTCGACCAGCACCTTGGGCAGGGTGTCGGTGTTGAGCTCCACGTGCCACAGGCCGCCGGGCGTCTCGCGCACGTGGACGTCGGGCGTCAGGGTCTGGGGCGGGTCGCTGTGGAAGGCCGCGCCGGGGCGAGGGGTCAGGGCGCGGATCTCGGCGACCATCTCGCGCAGGTCCTCGTCGTCGACGCCGCACGCCTTGCGCAGGGCGTTCATGTCGCGGCGGGCCAGCAGGTCGAGGTTGTCGAGCAGGGCGGCCATGCAGGGGTCGTAGCGGTTGACGTCTTTCAGCTGCAGGGCCAGGCACTCGCGCACGTCGCGGGCCATGACTCCGGCCGGCTCGAAGCCTTGCAGCACGGTCAGCACGCCCTCGACGAAGGCCAGGTCGCAGCCCAGGCGCCCGGCGACCTCGTCGAGGTCGGCGCGCAGGTAGCCGGCCTCGTCGACGGCGTCGATCAGCACCCCGGCCACCACGACCTGGGGCGGCGATAGGCCGGCCACGGCCAGTTGTTCGGTCAGGTGCTCGACCAGGGTCGGGGGGCGGGTCAGGGCTTCTTCGTAGTGGCCGTCGCCTTCGAAACTGCCGCCGCCGCCGGTTCGCGACCAGTCGATCTGGCCGCCGGCCTGCTCGGCCCCGGACTCGGCGCCGTCGCCGGTGGCGCGCTCGCCGGGCGAGACGTCGTCGGGCGTGGCGTCCATCTGCTGGCTGGCGGCGCTGTCGGACACCGCGTCCAGGCCGAGGTTCTCGGTGGGGCGCTCGGCCTCGTCAGCCGTGCGTTCGGTCTCGACGGGGCCGTCGTCGCGTTGGAGCAGGGGGTTGCGCTCGAGCTCGGCCTCGACGAAGGCGTCGAGTTCGAGGTTCGACAGCTGCAGCAGCTTGATCGCCTGCTGGAGCTGCGGCGTGATGACAAGGCCCTGGCCTTGCCGAAGCTCCAATCTGTGGCCGAGAGCCAATGCGCCCTCCTGGGCAAATCAACGAACCTGTTGATCGCCATTGAAGGGCAGTCTGGTTAACGGGGCGCGAACGCCAGCAAAAAGCGGGCCAGTGCGACACTCCGCCCGGAGAGACGAGCGTTTTTCACATCCTGGTCGGATAACTCTCTGAAAACACGGACCTTTATCAAGGCCATTGGACACGCGAAAAGCCCGCGCGCTCGACAAGCAAGCGCGCGGGCCGTTAAATTTTGCCGGGTGATCAGCGCAGGCGGATCGAATAGTTCGGCCTGGGGTGTTGAATGGGCCTCTCCTCCCCCGTGAAACGGGGGAGGTGGATCGGCGCGCAGCGACGAGACGGAGGGGGCGTCGTGCGGCGGCCGGACGCCCCCTCCGTCACGATGCGTATCCGCATCGCGCCACCTCCCCCGCGTTGCGGGTGAGGAGAAGCGGCTTTAGCGTTCGTCGAAGCTGTCGCCCAGATAGACGCGGCGCACCTCGGGATTGTCGACGATCTCCTGGGGCGAGCCTTCGAACAGCACCTCGCCGGCGTGGATGATCGAGGCCCGGTCGACCATCTGCAACGTCTCGCGGACGTTGTGGTCGGTGATCAGGATGCCGATGCCGCGGTTCTTCAGGTAGCTGACCACTTCGCGGATGTCGGAGATGGCCAGCGGGTCGATGCCGGCGAACGGCTCGTCCAGCAGCATGAACGACGGCTCGCTGGCCAGGGCGCGGGCGATTTCCACCCGCCGCCGCTCGCCGCCCGACAGGGCCACGGCCGGCGACTTGCGGATGTGGGTGATGTGCAGCTCTTCCAGGATCTGCGTCACCTGCTCGCGCGCCTTGCGCTGGTTCTTCTGGCGCATCTCGACCACGGCCATGACGTTCTGCTCGACCGTCATGCCCCGGAAGATCGAGGCTTCCTGCGGCAGGTAGCCCACGCCCATGCGGGCGCGCTGGAACATCGGCTGGCTGGTGATGTCCTCGCCGTCCAGATAGATCGAGCCGTAGTCGGCGGCGACCAGGCCGGTGATCATGTAGAAGCAGGTGGTCTTGCCGGCGCCGTTGGGGCCCAGCAGGCCGGCGACCTCGCCGCGCTTGAGGCGCAGGGAGACGCTCTTGACGACGGGGCGGTCGCCGAACGACTTGCCGACCGCGTCGACGAACAGGCCTTCGGAGGCCGCGTCGCGGTTGACGCCCAGGGATTGCATCGAAAACGCCATGGGTTCCTACGGCTTGCCGGCGGGCTTCTTGTCTTTGTCGGAGGGATAGAGCACCGCCCGCACACGCGTCTTGCCGCGACCCGTGGCGTTGGATTCCATCTTCACGTCGTTGGTCTTGGTCTTGATGGTCATGCGGTCGCCGCGGGCGACGTCCTGGCCCTGGACGGCCACCACGTCGCCGGTGACGATGATGGTGTCGTTGTCATAGGTGTAGACGGCGTGGTCGCCGCGCACGGTCTGCTCGGGCGTGACGTAGAAGACATTGCCGTCGGCCTCGACGCGGTCGACGTCGCCGCAGTCGTTGTTGCCGGTGGGCGAGGAGGTCTTGCCCGGCGTCTTGCGGCGGTTGTAGACGGTCATGGTCGCCGCCCGCATGCGGGCCTTGTCCTGCAACACCTCGACCGCGCCGCGGAAGATGGTCTTGCACTGGCTGTTGATGACCTCCTGCTCGTCGGCGGAGATGTCCACCGGCGCGCTGGAATTGCTGCCGCTGGCCGCGGGCGTCTGGGCCATCGCCGCGCCCCCGAAGCCCGCCAGGAGGGCCGGGCCGCTCAACAGGCTGAAGGCGATCGCCGTCGGCGCCATCCATCGTTTCATCAACCACGTCCTCATGTCTATTCGCGAGCCGTCCCTTGTTCCGGGACCGCTTGGCCCGTCTTCCGGTCGATCCGTGTCTTGACGCCGCCCCGGAAGATGATGCGGTCGCCCTTGTCATATACGGAGTAGGCGTTGGATTGCACCTGTCCAGTTGGACCTTCGCCCTGAAGCTCGGTTTCGCCGGTGGTGTTGCCGTTGCGGGTGTCGACCATGGCCTCGTCCGAGGCGAAGCGATAGCCGGCGCCGTCGTCCATGCGGACATTGCCGTACAGCTGGAGCTTCAGGGTGTCCTCGCGGTAGACGCCGCGGTCGGCGGTCGAGCGTGTGGGGGCCGGGCTGCCCACGCCCAGGGTCAGGGTCGGGGCGTCCAGGAACACCCGCTTGAGATCGTTCTCGTCGCGCACCGCCGACCGGGCGGTGATGATGAACGGCCGCCCGTCGCTGGACTGGCCGTAGAAGCGCGGCGTGACCATCCTGATCTGGGTCTTGTTTTCGGCGGGCCGCCGGTCGCCGGCGGTGAACGACCGCCAGGCCACCTGGCCGCCGACCGTGGCCAGGATGCCGACCATGGCGACGGGCAGCACCACGCGCGCCAATTTGACGCGACGCGAGCGGGCGCGCCAACGGCGCAAGTCCCGTCTGTAGCCCGCCCGATCGGCCTCGAGGGTGGTCATGCCTCCAGCCTTCAGCTGTGCGCGAAGATGTCGACGTCTTCCCAGCCGGCCAGGTCGAGGGCCGCGCGGTGGGGAAGGTAGTCGAACGCGGCCTTCGCCAGGTCCATTCGGCCCTCGCGGACCAGCATGGCGTCCAAACGCTCGCGCAGGGCATGCAGATGCAGCACGTCGGACGCCGCATAGGTCAGCTGTTCGGGCGACAGCGTCGCCGCGCCCCAGTCCGAGCTCTGCTGGACCTTGGACAGCTCGACCCCCACCAGTTCACGCGTCACGTCCTTCAGGCCGTGGCGGTCGGTATAGGTGCGGGCCAGCTTGCTGGCGATCTTGGTGCAGTACACGGGGGCGGTCATGACCCCCAGGTGCAGCAGGAACATGGCGATATCGAAGCGGCCGAAGTGAAAAAGCTTCACCACGGCCGGATCGGTCAGCAGGCGCTTGAGGTTGGGCGCGTCGTAGGTCGAGCGGTCCAGGCGCACCACGTGGGCGTCGCCGTCGCCCGACGACAGCTGGACCACGCACAGCGGGTCGCGGCCCAGGCGCAGGCCCATGGTCTCGGAATCGATCGCGACCGCGGTCGCGCCGGCGAAAGCGCCGTCCGGAAGGTCGCCTTCATGCAGAAAGTTGGCCAAGTCTGTTCGTCTCCGCGCCTCGGTCTCGTCGCACGGGACGTTGCGAATTCCGACACGCCTGATGTGGGCGCCGACACTATAGGCCGGATGGGAAGGATATCTATCCGCTGGTCACGACCATCGCCAGCCCCTGGTTGAGCTTGGATGGCCTACAATGTCAGGAAACTTTCCGACGTCTCGAAACTTTCGGCGCCACCCCGACCTTCTTTCGAAGGTTGGTAGGGGGTGGTGCCCAGGAGAGGACTCGAACCTCCACGACCTTTCAGTCACTGGCACCTGAAGCCAGCGCGTCTACCAATTCCGCCACCTGGGCCTGCGAAGCAATCCGTGGATCGCCGCGAGGCCGGGACGTTTATGCAAAGGTTTTGACCGCGTCAATCGCTTAGTTGCGCATTTCGTTGCGATTGGGCTCGCGGTCGTCTATCCCCCGGCTCACGGGTTTAGGACGAGGTTGATTATGCAAGGTCTGGTCACGGTGTTCGGCGGCTCCGGCTTCGTCGGCGGCCAGGTCGTACGCGCGCTCGCCAAGGCGGGCCATCGCGTGCGGGTGGCGGTGCGCAATCCCAACCTCGCCTACCGCATGCGGATGCTGGGCGACGTCGGCCAGATCGAGGTGGTGCAGGCCAATGTCCGCAACGTCCCGTCGGTGGCCCGCGCCGTCGATGGCGCGGAAGCCGTGGTCAACCTGGTCGGCGTCCTGTGGGAAAGCGGCCGGCAGAAGTTCCAGACCCTGCACGTGATGGGCGCCCGGACGATCGCCGAGCAGGCCAAGGCCGCCGGCGCCGCGCGCCTGGTGCAGATCTCGGCCCTCGGGGCCGACGTCAACTCGTCGTCCAAGTACCTGCGCACCAAGGCCGAGGGCGAAGCGGCCGTCCGCGCCGTGTTCCCCGGCGCGGTGGTGATCCGGCCATCGGTGGTGTTCGGCGCCGAGGACAAGTTCTTCAACAAGTTCGGCCAGATGGCCGCCCTGTTCCCCGCCTTGCCGCTGATCGGCGGCGGCGAGACCAAATTCCAGCCGGTCTATGTCGGCGACGTGGCCGCCGTGGTGGCCAAGGCCGTCTCCAGCCCGGTCGCCAAAGGCCTGACCTACGAGCTGGGCGGCCCCGCCGTCTACAGCTTCAAGGCGCTGATGGAGCTGATCCTGCGCGAGACCGGCCGCAACCGCGTGCTGGCCCCGATCCCGTTCTTCGCGGCCAGCCTGATCGGCAAGGTCGGCGACCTGTCGCCGATCGCCCCGCCGCTGACCTCGGACCAGGTCGAGTCGCTGAAGACCGACAATGTCGCCGACCACGGCCTGCCGGGCCTGGCCGAGGCCGGCGTCGTCCCGACCGCCGTCGAGGCGGTGGTCCCGTCCTACCTCTACCGCTACCGCAAGGGCGGCCAGTACGCCGAGGTACCGGCGGGGGCGTTCTAGGATTCTCGGATCCTTTTCCCCTTGCGGGAGAAGCTATGATATTATCTATTTGATTATGTTGATATATTTAAGGCGAAGGCAGCCTGTGTAGCATCTGTGCGGGCCTTTCTTGGCCCATAGATGCTAGCAGGTCGGGTTCGTCGATGAGCATCGCGGCGTGTGGCCGGTTCGAATGATGTGTCGGGTCCTGGGCCTGTCGGCCAGTTGTATGTAGCCAATCAAACGGCCATCCGTAGCCGACTCAAGACTCCACCCGTGGCCAGCTAATCATCCGACGGAGGTCGCCGCTTTGGTGTGATTGGTGAGTGCGGCGGTCGAGCCGCGGAGGTTCCACATCGCGCAGCGGATCGGCCGCCGTCGCCGCACGACAGGGCAGCTGCTTCTCATGTTTTCCGAGCTAGCCGAAGGCTTGCTCGGCTCTGAGAGAGCCGTTTTGAATGCCGGAGACCGTCAAAGCCGCTTACGTTCCGAGGATGGTTGAACTTCGCCCTTTATCAGGATGGTCGTCCATTTAGACGCATCAGTTGACCCATCCCATAACCAATGGGATCGATGGTGGCGTCTGCGGTCGGCGAATGCGCCTAGCCAACTGCCAGGTTCGTGGTGCCATGCCGGTCGCGCGCTTGAAGGTGCGGGACAAATGGCTTTGATCGGCAAAGCCGCACGCTAGCGCGATGTGAGCCAGCAGTAGCGAAGCTTTGAATCTTTAAGTGGTCGATGCGCATCCAGGGAACGGTCTTAGGTGGTCTGGGTGAAATGGTGGGATTTGGCCAGCCGAGTTAGATCAACGGCTTTAGTCGGGCGCCCCCGTCGCGCACCGACACAAGCAATTGAAATATGTTGAGAAATGACGCTTTTGCCGTTTGCGGGTGGTGGGTCCGAACCGGAACAAAGCCGGTAAAATCGGATGTTCCGGGACTCGATTCCCCGGAATAGTCCCAGATAATGTTCTTGCTCCGTTCATGGAGCCCCTGATGTCCCGTACAAGCGTTTGTTCCGGCCTCAGCGATCCCATCACTTTTTTCGAGGGTTTGCGGCCTGCGCGCCAGGCCTGCATCGACCAATTGCGCAACCTGGGTCCATCAGGTGCGCGTACTGGTCGCGACGCTCCGGGCAGGGCCTCGCGCTGCCGGGCGTCCGAAGTGGAGGAGCGCCTACCCGTCCCCGGGCGGCGCCCCCCCCCCCGCAGGGGTTTTGTAGCCGTAGTCTCCTAAAGGAAGAGAAAGTCGCCGACGGTGAGGCTGGCGGCCGTGACGGCGGTAAGGAGGATGTCATGGCCGCTGCCGAGGTCGATCACGGTGTCGGCCCCACGCTGAACGATGTGGGACTGCAGCGAAGCGAAATCGACGATACCCGAGCCGTTGAGATTGGTAAGCAAGCCGATCACGTCGTGCCCGGCGCCCGTGGCCTGAAAATCGCCGATGACGTCATGGCCCGACCCCGATCCGAACCTGAAGGTGTCCTGGCCATCGCCGCCATAGAGGAAGTCATCTCCGTTGGCCCCGACCATGATATCGTCGCCGGCCAGGCCGTACAGGATGTTGGCCCCGGCATCGCCTGTCAGTTGGTCGTTGTACGCCGAGCCCACGAAACCCTCGATCGACAGGTAGGTGTCGCCCGCCGCCTCGCCGGTTTTCGTGATCCCGCCGGTCAGAGATGCGACCACGCCGCCGGTGGCTGAATCGTAGCGTGCGAAGTCGACGCCCGCGCCACCGTCTAGGATGTCCCCGCCCACGCCGCCCCAGAGGTGGTCGCCGCCGTCGCCGCCATAGAGGCCGTCGCTGCCCGCACCGCCCACCAAGGCGTCGCCCCCCCCCAGACCGTAAAGGCTGTTCGACTCGCCGTCGCCGGCCAGCGTGTCGCCGAACCCAGAGCCGACCAGGCCCTCGATGCTGACATAGCCGTCGCCAAGCGCGTCGCCGGCGGTGCCTACGCCGGCCGACAGGTCGGCCACTACGCCCGACGAGGAGTCGTCGTAGCGCACGAAGTCGATGCCCGCACCGCCGTCCAGGTAATCGGTGCCCGCACCGCCGTAGAGGTGATCGTTTCCATCCTCGCCGATCAGGGTGTCAGCGCCATCCTGGCCGTACAGCGCATCGCCGCCGCCGCCGCCGTACATCGCGTCGTCGCCGCCCAGGCCGTAGAAGATGTTGCCGTCGCCGCCGCCGATCAGGACGTCCCGGACCTGCGAGCCGACCAGGCCCTCAATGTCGAACAGCGTGTCGCCGGTCGCATCGCCCCGATCGCCCTGACCGCCGACCAGGTCGATCACCACGCCGAGCGTCGAGGTGTCGTAACGCGCGTAGTCGAAGCCGCCGTCGCCGCGAAGAACATCCCCGCCGGCTCCGCCGTAGAGGCTGTCGCTGCCGTCGCCGCCGCGCAGGTCGTCCGCGCCCGCGCCGCCCAACATGATGTCGTCTCCCGCCAGGCCAAAGAGCGTATTGTCGCCGTTGTCCCCGTTCAGGAGGTCGGCGTAGTTCGAGCCGACGAGGCCCTCGATCTCGATCAGCGCGTCGAAGGCCGCGTTGCCGGTTCCCACCGTCACGCCGGGTTGCAGGCTGACGGTCACGCCAGAGGCGGCGTCGTCATAGCGCGCGTAGTCGTATCCGGCTCCGCCAATCAGCAAGTCGTTGCCGGCCCCGCCGTACAGGTGGTCGGCGCCGTCGCCGCCGTCCAGCACGTCGGCTCCGCCGCCGCCCTCCAAGCCATCATCGCCGCCGTTGCCTTCCAGTTGGTCCGCACCCAACCCGCCGAAGACGTTGTCCGCCGCGGCGTTGCCCACGAACCGGTCGTCGAAGTCCGATAGGATGAAACGCTCGATCAGGAAGAAGCTGTCCCCGGCGGCGTCGCCTGTGTGCTGGTTGGTCAGGAAGTTCAGCGTGACCGCCGCGGTGGAGCTCGCATAGCCGGCGGCGTCCTGGCCCGTTCCGCCATCGAGGTAGTCGGCGCCGGAGCCGCCGTCGAGAACGTCATTGCCGTCGCCGCCTATCAGCGCGTCCGCGCCGCCTCGTCCGGAAACGTAGTCTTGGCCGCCTTTACCAAAGATCGTGTTGGCGAGGTTGTCGCCGCTTAGCGTGTCGTTGTTGAGAGAGCCAATAAGGTTTTCGAAGCCTGAGATCGTGTCCCAGCCGCCGCTGACGGTGTTCTGCTTGGCCGTGATCGCCAGGTCGACGACCGCGCCGCCGGAAACGCCGTCGTAGATCAGCGTATCCCCGGTCAACATGCTCTCATTGATCGATCCGTTCGGCGCGGGGTTGTCGCCGCCGATGAGAATATCGTCGCCGCCGCCGCCGGCGATCCGATCCGATCCGACTCCTCCGTCGGCGGTCACGCCATAGGCGGTGAAGAAGCTGCCTATGCCGACATAGATGCTGTCGTCGCCGTCGCCGCCGTTCAGCGCAACGGATCCGGAGCTGGGCGTTACAAAAATCGTGCGGAAATTCAGGCTGTCGTTGCCGCTGCCGCCTTCGATCAGGATGTTGCCGACGGCGTTATTGGACCGCGTGACCTGGATGTAGTCGTCGCCCGCGTCGCCGAAGATCTGATCGTTGCCACCGCTCAGGTCGGTGATTGAATCCTTTCCATCGCCGCCGTGGACGATGTCGTCGCCGAAGCGTCCGTCGAGCGTGTCATCGCCCATTCCGCCGTTCAGGATATCGGCGCCGGCGCCGCCAAGCAGATGGTCGGCAAGGTCCGTGCCGTTATAGGTGGCGCCAACGACCGCGGCGGAGTTGGGGTCGAAGCCGTCGAGCGAAGCCGGCGTCAGCGACGACGCCAGCACACTTTCCAGGATCGCGATCGTTGCGAAGCCGTAGGTGGCCCGCCCGGCGTCGAGATCCACCTGAAGAAGCGTGTCCGCGCCGCTCTGCACAAGCCTGGCGTAGCCGTCGGCGAACGGATTGACGGTGGTGTAAACTCCCGTCGAATAGGCGATGAAATCCTGAAACAGTAGGCGATCCGAAGAGGCGCCGCTAACCTGGAAGTCTCGGATCGTGGCGGTCTGGCCGAACGTATCGGTCGCCGTCAACACGACGATGTCGTGCCCGTCGCCCAGAAGGACCGAAGAGTTTCCGCCTCTCAGTTCGGCGATGTCATCGCCGCCGCCGCCGTCGATGTTGGTGCCATAGGCCCTTTGGTTCAGGAAGTAGTCGTTCCCGGTTCCGCCGAACGCGTTGTAGTGGACAGTGGAGAGCGTATCGAACAGGTAGAGGGAGTCATTGCCGGCGTCGCCGTAGAGGAACACCGTCCGCGCGGGCCCCGGATTTTCCGAGGTGCCCTGGAGGATGTCGTCGCCGTCGTCCCCGTGCGCCGTAGAACTGCCGGTGGTGCCGACGTCGATGAAATCGTCTCCGCCGCCCCCGTTGATCGTATCATCGCCGCCATTGCCGATGATGATGTCGTTTTCTGCTGTCCCCGTCAGAACTTCACCATTCGACGTGCCGTCAAACCAAGCCAATGTCGTCCCCCCAAAAACGCGAAGCTACTCGGCCGCTCGTTATCCGAGGCACCCGATACTCGGCCTGGTAGAGCATGGTCTCCAGAGCAGTTCAATCTCAGGCTATTTTTTTGAGCGGTGCGTGAGCAAAGAGCGACGGATGCCGTTGGGTGTTGGTCTACACTAAGGCCGAGTCGCCTCGATCGCAGTGATTACGTCCAGGCCGCTCATGTCGGGGCCAACCTCCCATTGTCCACCCCCTTGCGCGCGTGTGATCGTCCGTAACCCTCGAAATTCGTTTAACAAGGGCGCTAGTGACACCGCGATGAGCGGTGGCGTTGCGCCTCGCGCGCCTGCGCGCGATGGCCCGAGAAACCCAACGTCCCTCACGCGTACGCGCATACTGTCACCAGGGCCCGCAGCCGTTCCTGGACCTGGCTTTCGGGCGCCAGTGACCAACCCCTTGGCCCAGGCGTAGTCGGCGATGACCTTGGCGTCGATCCGGTCGGTCTTCTCCAGCACGCCCATCGCCTCGGCGAAGCGCCGCACCGAACGGGCGTTGGCGATCGCGCAAGGCACGCCCGCCGACCACAGCAGGCCAAACGGCAGCTTCTCGTAGCCGCCGGTCGCCTCCATCACCACCAGCTCCACGCCGTGCTCGGCGCAGAATCTGGCCAGCTTCACGATCCCCTCGGAGCTCCGCGGCACGCTCAACTCAAGGCCAGATCCGCTGATCCAGCCGTCCAACGTCTTCAGCGAGACGTCCACTCCACAGATGATGTTCGCCACGGTAACCTGCCTTGTGCATGCGATCGAAGATCAAGCGACTGTTCGGTCGTGCGTGACTGCGGCGGTGGTCCCTTAGCTCTCTCGCGGTTGAGGCCTGAGGGAAGACGGACGCCACGCGCGGCGTGAGGGAACCGGCGGCTACCGGTTCCCTCACAGCGCTAAGTCATCACGCTCAAGCGCCTCGATCCAGATACAAGGGAAGGGGGATCAGCGCGGCATGTAGATCAGCCCCAGGCCGATCACCCCGACCACGATCCGCCACCAGGCGAACGGGGTGAAGCCGCGCTTGCCGATGAAGGCGATCATGGTCTTGACCACCACCAGGCCCGACAGGAACGACACCACGAAGCCGATGGCGATCGTGCCGGCGTGGCTGGGGTCGATGTCCTTGTAGCTCTTGAGCAGGTCCAGGGCGAAGGCCCCGACCATGATCGGGATGGCCATGAAGAAGCTGAACTCGGCCGCGGCCTTGCGCTCGACCCCCAGCAGCATCGAGCCGACGATGGTCGAGCCCGAGCGCGACACGCCCGGCACCAGCGACAGGCACTGGAACAGGCCGATCAGGAAGGCGGTCTTCAGGGACAGCGCCATGCCGTCCTCCTCGCGCACGGGCAGCTTGGAGCGGTCGACCCACAGCAGCAGGAAGCCGCCGACGATCAGCGACAGGCAGATCACCTGCGGCAGGAACGGGTTCTCGAAGAAGTGCTTGATCACCCCGTGCAGCAGCAGGCCGGCCGCGAAGGCGGGGATGCAGCCGATGATCACACTCAGCGCGAAGCGGCGCGCTTCCGGCTTGGTCGGCAGGCCGACCACCACCTGCCACAGGCGCTGGAAATAGACCGCGACCACCGCCAGCACCGCGCCCAGCTGGATCAGGACGATGAAGGTGTCCCAGGTCGGATCGGTCAGGCCCAGGGCGATCTTGGTCAGCAGCAGGTGCCCGGTCGAGGACACGGGAATGAACTCGGTCAGGCCCTCGACCAGGCCCAGCACGATCGCGATCAGCCAATCCGGCATCGTCATTCCTCTCCAGGGCCGGGCCTCCAGGCGCGCGGCCGTACCAAAGCCCGTCCGGGCGCGCCGGGCGAGGTGAACACCGGTTTAGCCGCGCCACCGCGCCGCGAAACCGCGGAGCCGGCGCCGGCGGCCGTCCAGGACCGTCCTGGCCCGATTTCGTGTCGATCCTGCGTCCGCCCGCCCGCGCCGCGCCCGAAAAGCGGGCGGCGGCCCCGGCGTGGGCGAGGGCCGGGTCAGATTTCCTGATTGTACCTGCCGACCCGGTCGCCCAGGCGCGGCTTGACCTCCTGGCGGAACAGGGCGCGCATGTCGTCCTCCGACCGCGTGCTCTCGACCACCACGACGATCTCGGGCTTGTTGGACGAAGCGCGGACCAGCACCCACGAGCCGTCCTCCAGGTGCACCCGCACGCCGTTGACGGTGATCACCTCGGTGATCCTGCGGCCCAGGATCGAGCCGCCGGCGGCGAACAGGTCCTGGTATTCCTTCACCACGTCATCGACCACGCCGTACTTCACCTCGTCGCCGCAGTGCGGGCTCATGGTCAGGGAGGTGAAGGCCACGGGCAGGGCCTTGCGCATGTCCGACAGCTTCACGCCGGGATTGCGGTCCAGCATGGCCAGGATGGCGGCGGCCGCGGTCAGGCCGCAGTCGTAGCCGTAGCCCAGGTCGCCGTTCATGAAGAAGTGGCCGCTCTTCTCGAAGCCGGCCAGGGCGCCCAGCTCGGCGCTCTTGCGCTTGATGTAGCTGTGGCCGGTCTTCCAGTAGATCACCTTGCAGCCATGGGCGGCCAGGATCGGGTCGGTGGCGTAGAGGCCGGTCGACTTGACGTCGACGACGAAGGTCGCGCCCGGGTTCAGCGGGGCCAGGTCGCGGGCCAGCATCAGGCCGATCTTGTCGGCGAAGATCTCCTCGCCCTCGTCGTCGACCACGCCGCAGCGGTCGCCGTCGCCGTCGAAGCCGAACGCCAGGTCCGCGCCGTGCTCGCGGACGGCGTGGGCCATCGCGTGCAGCATCTCGGCGTCTTCCGGGTTCGGATTGTACTTGGGGAAGGTGTAGTCGAGCTCGGTGTCCATGCCGATCACCTCGGAGACGCCCATCCGTTGCAGGCCCTCGACGGCGAAGGCGCCGGCCGTGCCGTTGCCGCAGGCGGCGATCACCTTCAGCGGCCGGGTGATCTGGGCCCGCTTGGCCACGTCGGCGATGTAGCGTTCGGCCTCGCCCTGCACCCGGATCAGCTTGCCGCCGTCGCGTTCGACGAAAGCGCCGCCCAGCACGATCGCCTTCAGGCGGCTCATCTCGTCGGGACCGAAGGTCAGGGGCTTCTGGGCGCCCATCTTCACCCCGGTCCAACCGTTCTCGTTATGGCTGGCGGTGACCATGGCCACGCAGGGGATGTCCAGGTCGAACTGGGCGAAATAGGCGGTGGGCGACAGGGCCAGGCCGATGTCGTGCACCTCGCAGCCGGCGCTGATCAGGCCCAGGATCAGGGCGGTCTTGATCGAACTCGAATAGGACCGGAAGTCGTGGCCGACCACGATCCGCGATTGGCCCAACTCGTGGATGTAGGTCCCTAGGCCCAGACCCAGGGCCTGGACGCCCAGCAGGTTGATCTCCGGCCCGAACAGCCAGCGGGCGTCGTATTCCCGGAAGCCGGTGGCCTTAACCAGGGGCTCATTCTCATAGGCGGCCGTGTTGGGGACGAGGTCGGCGCGGGGCTTGGAGAACATCAATCACATTTCGGCTGTTGAGGGGCGGGCGGAGGTGGCGCGCACGATTCAGGACTCGCGTCGATTTGCCAAGCCTGGGGCTGGGCCTGTCGGCAGGACTATCCGGGGTTCGTGACGATTTCTCCCGAGACGGGCACGAGCGCTGAGGCTCGGCCGGAGAGACGCGAAGACGTTGTGTTAGAATGACCGCCGATGCAAGGCAATCCGGGCCGGCCGGCGGTGACGCGGCAAGGCTCCGACTTGGCGGCGATTCATCCCGAAAGAGACACGAGTAAAATAAGTAGACCAAATAGAGCGTCATCTGCGATTCGGTCGCAATCGTCCCCGGTTCATCACGGATATATTCGTCTACATTTTTGACCTCCGCATTCTTCTTGCCGCCAAGAGTCCTTAAGAGGCCCACGCACGCAAGTTTTCCCCGGAAGCGGGGGTGAGGGAAGTCGCATGGCCGAGCGCATGCTGAAATTCACGACCGTGGCCCGCACGACGCCCGAAAAGCGGGCGGCGAGCGAGCGGAATGGCGACTTCCATGAGATCTACGCCGACTTCATCGACGCCAAGGCCACCGAGCAGGCCTCGCGTTGCTCGCAATGCGGCGTGCCGTTCTGCCAGACCCACTGCCCGCTGCACAACAACATCCCCGACTGGCTGCGGATGACCGCCGAGGGTCGTCTGGAAGAGGCCTATCAGCTGTCGCAGGCCACCAACTCCATGCCGGAGGTCTGCGGTAGAATCTGCCCCCAGGATCGGCTGTGCGAAGGCAACTGCGTCATCGAGCAGTCGGGTCACGGCACCGTGACCATCGGCTCGGTCGAGCGCTACCTGACCGACAAGGCCTGGGAGATGGGCTGGGTCAAACCGCTGGCCGCCAAGGCCGACCGCGGCCAGTCGGTGGGCGTCATCGGCGCCGGCCCGGCCGGCCTGGCCGCCGCCGAGAAGCTGCGTGAGGAAGGCTACGCCGTCACCGTCTATGACCGCCACGACCGGGCCGGCGGCCTGCTGATCTACGGCATTCCCGGCTTCAAGCTGGAGAAGGACGTGGTCGAGCGCCGCACCCGGCGCCTGGCCGACGGCGGCGTGGTGTTCAAGCTGGGCTTCGAGGTCGGCCGCGACGCCACCCTGCAGGAGCTGCGTGACCGCCACGACGCGGTGCTGATCGCCGTCGGCGTCTACGCCGCGCGCGACCTGGTCGCCCCGGGCGCGGGCAGCACGGGCGTCGTGCCGGCCCTGGATTACCTGATCGCCTCCAACAGGAAGACCCTGGGCGACGACGTGCCGGCCTATGACAGCGGCGTGCTGAACGCCGACGGCAAGGACGTGGTCGTGGTCGGCGGCGGCGACACCGCCATGGACTGCGTGCGCACCGCCATCCGCCAGGGCGCGACCTCGGTCACCTGCCTCTACCGCCGCGACAAGGCCAACATGCCCGGCTCGCTCCGCGAAGTGGCCAACGCCGAGGAAGAGGGCGTGACCTTCGAATGGCTGGCCGCGCCGCGCGCGGTGATGGGCGAGGCCTCGGGCGTGACCGGCGTGCGCGCCATCCGCATGCGCCTGGGCGCCCCGGACGCCTCGGGCCGCCAGACCCCGGAAGAGATCGAGGGCGGCGACTTCGATCGCCCGGCCCAGCTGGTGGTCAAGGCCTTGGGCTTCGAGCCCGAGAACCTGCCGGAAGCCTGGTCGGCGCCGGACCTGAAGACCACCCGCTGGGGCACGGTCAAGGCCGACGTCCGCCACCAGATGACCAATCTGGACGGGGTGTTCGCGGCCGGCGACATCGTCCGCGGCGCCTCCCTGGTGGTCTGGGCGATCAAGGACGGCCGCGACGCCGCCGACGCCATGCACAAGTACCTGCAGGCCAAGATTTCGGCGATTTCGATCGCGGCGGAATAGGTGCGTGAAATCCTCGTCCTTCGACAAGCTCAGGATGAGGATTTCATAGCGAGCTTTTAAGTAGCCCTCATCCTGAGCTTGTCGAAGGACGAGGACGGACCAAGAACTCTTCGGAGGCCGCCATGGCCCAAGACATCGAACTGTACCTGAAGAACCGCCAAGCCCTGATCGACGGCCATGCCTACGATCCCTCGACCGAGCGCGACGCGTGCGGCGTGGGCCTGGTCTGCGCCATCGACGGCCAGCCGCGCCGCGAGGTCGTCGAACTGGCGATCAAGGCCCTCAAGGCCCTGTGGCACCGGGGCGCGGTCGACGCCGACGGCAAGACCGGCGACGGGGCCGGCGTGCTGGTCAGCGTCCCGCAGGATTTCTTCATCGACCAGGTGCGCCGCACCGGCCACGCCCTGCGCCAGGGCCCGATCGCCGTGGGCCAGGTGTTCCTGCCGCGCACCGACCTGGGCGCCCAGGAGGCCTGCCGCACGATCGTCGAGGCCGAAGCCCTGCGCTTCGGCTTCTATATCTATGGCTGGCGCCAGGTGCCGGTGAACACCGCCGTGATCGGCGAGAAGGCCAACGCCACCCGTCCCGAGATCGAGCAGATCATGCTGGCCGCCCCGGCCGGCCTGGAGGGCGAGGCGCTGGAGCGGGCCTTGTTCCTGTGCCGCAAGCGCATCGAAAAGCGCGTCCACGCCCAGAACCTGTCGGGTTTCTACATCTGCTCGTTCTCGGCCAAGTCCCTGATCTACAAGGGCATGTTCCTGGCCGAACACATCGACGAGTTCTATCCGGACCTCAAGGACGAACGCTTCAGCGCCGCGGTGGCGATCTTCCACCAGCGCTATTCGACCAACACCTTCCCCGAATGGCGCCTGGCCCAGCCGTTCCGGATGCTGGCCCACAATGGTGAGATCAACACCATCAAGGGCAACATCAACTGGATGAAGTCCCACGAGATCAAGATGGCGGCCGACGCCTTCGGCGAGTTCGGGGACGACGTGAAGCCGGTGATCCAGCCGGGCGGCTCGGACTCGGCCAACCTGGACAACACCTTCGAGGTGCTGGTCCGGGCCGGTCGCGACGCGCCGATGGCCAAGACCCTGCTGGTCCCGGAAGCCAACGGCCCGCACATGAAGGCCTCGCACAAGGCCCTCTACAGCTATTGCAACGCGGTGATGGAGCCGTGGGACGGCCCGGCCGCCCTGTGCGCCACCGACGGCCGCTGGGTCGTGGCCGGCAAGGACCGCTCGGGCCTGCGCCCGCTGCGCGTGGCCTATACCGACGACGGCCTGGTGATCATGGGCTCGGAGGCCGGCATGTGCGGCGTCGAGGAAAGCCGCATCACCCGCAAGCTGGCGATCTCGCCGGGTCGGATGATCGCCATCGACCTGGCCGAGGGCAAGCTCTACGGCGAGGACGCTATCATCGACGAGCTGGCCGGCCGCCACCCCTATACCGACTGGCTGGGCAACATGGTCGATCTCGAAAAGGAGATCGGCCCCGGTCCCGAGCCGCGCAAGTACGGCCGCGAGGAGCTGACCCGTCGCCAGGCCGCCGCCGGCTTCAGCCTTGAGGACCTGGAGATGGTCCTGGCGCCCATGGTCGAGGAGGGCAAGGAGGCCGTCGGCTCGATGGGCGACGACGCCCCCCTGGCCGTGCTGTCGGAAAAGTACCGGCCGCTCAGCCACTTCTTCCGCCAGAACTTCAGCCAGGTGACCAACCCGCCGATCGACCCCCTGCGGGAAACCGGCGTGATGAGCCTGAAGACCCGGTTCAAGAACCTGGGCAACATCCTGGCCCAGGACGCCGCGCAAGCGGATGTGTACGTGCTGGAAAGCCCGGTGCTGACCACCGGCATGTACGAGCGCATCCACGGCCTGCTGGGCCAGAAGAACGTCGCCGTCATCGACTGCACCATGCCGCTGCCGGCGGAGGAGGCGCGTCCGGGCGACGCCCTGCGCGCCAATCTCGACCGCATCCGGGCCGAGGCCGAGGACGCGGTGCTGCGTGGCTGCGGCGCCATCGTCCTGACCGACGAGGGCAGCCAGGCCGACCGCGTCGCCCTGCCGATGATCCTGGCCACCGGCGGTGTCCACGCCCACCTGGTCAACAAGGGCCTGCGCAGCTACGTCTCGATCGTCGTCCGCTCGGCCGAGTGCCTGGACACCCACTATTTCGCGGTGCTGGTCGGGGTCGGGGCCACGGCGGTCAACGCCTATCTGGCCCAGGAAAGCTTCCAGGACCGCCTGGAGCGCGGCCTGGTCGGCGACAAGTCGCTGCGCGACGTCTGCATCAACTTCAAGACGGCCATCGAGGGCGGTCTGCTGAAGATCATCTCCAAGATGGGCATCAGCGTCATCTCCTCGTACCGCGGCGGCTACAATTTCGAAGCCGTCGGCCTGTCGCGCGCCCTGGCGGCCGAGTTCTTCCCCGGCATGCCGTCGCGGATCTCGGGCATCGGCCTGGCCGGCTTGGAGAGCAAGGCCGTCGAGCTGCACCGCAAGGCCTGGGGCGAGGCGGCCGTCACCTTGCCGGTCGGCGGCCTCTACAAGCTGCGCCGCTCGGGCGAGACCCACGCCTTCGAGGCGCGGCTGATCCACACCCTGCAGAGCGCCTGCGACACCGGCGATTTCGAGCTCTATCGCCGCTGGTCCAACGGCCTGCGGACCCAGAAGCCGGTGCAGCTGCGCGACCTGCTGGACTGGCGCTCGGACCGCAACCCGATCTCGACCGACGACGTGGAAAGCGTCAACGAGATCCGCAAGCGCTTCGTCACCCCGGGCATGAGCCTGGGCGCCCTGGGCCCCGAGGCGCACGGCGTGCTGAACATCGCCATGAACAGGATCGGCGCCAAGTCGGTGTCGGGCGAGGGCGGCGAGGATTCCGCGCGCTACAAGCCCCTGCCGAACGGCGACAACCCCAACAGCGCCATCAAGCAGGTGGCCTCGGGCCGGTTCGGCGTCACCGCCGAATATCTGAACCAGTGCCGCGAGATCGAGATCAAGGTCGCCCAGGGCGCCAAGCCCGGCGAGGGCGGGCAGCTGCCCGGCTTCAAGGTCACCGAGATGATCGCCCGTCTGCGCCACGCCACGCCCGGCGTGATGCTGATCAGCCCGCCGCCGCACCACGACATCTATTCGATCGAGGACCTGGCCCAGCTCATCTACGACCTCAAGCAGATCAATCCGATCGCCCGGGTCACGGTCAAGCTGGTGGCGGCCACCGGCATCGGCGCGATCGCGGCCGGGGTCGCCAAGGCCAAGGCCGACGTCATCCTGGTGGCCGGCAATGTCGGCGGCACCGGCGCCTCCTCGCAGACCTCGGTCAAGTACGCCGGCGGTCCGTGGGAGATGGGCCTGTCGGAAGCCAACCAGGTGCTGACCCTCAACAACCTGCGCCACTCGGTGGTGCTGCGCACGGACGGCGGCATCCGCACCGGCCGCGACGTGGTCATCGCCGCCATGCTGGGGGCCGAGGAGTTCGGCATCGGCACCGCCTCGCTGGTGGCCATGGGCTGCATCATGGTGCGCCAGTGCCACTCCAACACCTGCCCGGTGGGGGTCTGCACCCAGGACGAGGCCCTGCGCGCCAAGTTCACCGGCACGCCGGAGAAGGTCATCAACCTGTTCAGCTTCGTGGCCGAGGAAGTCCGCGAGATCCTGGCGGGCCTGGGCTTCAAGAGTCTGCAGGAGATCGTCGGCCGCACCGACCTGCTGGCCCAGGTGTCGCGCGGCGGCGAGCACCTGGACGACCTGGACCTGAACCCGCTGCTGGTTCGCGCCGACCCCGGCCAGAACAAGCCCTACTGCACGGTGGAGGGCGGCCGCAACGCCGTGCCCGACACCCTGGACGCCCAGATCGTCCGCGACGCCGCGCCCCTGCTGGAGCGCGGCGAGAAGATGCAGCTGACCTATACGGTCCGCAGCACGGCCCGCTCGATCGGCTCGCGCACCTCCAGCCACATCGTGCGCAAGTTCGGCATGAAGGGCCTGCCGTCGGGCCACCTGACCGTCCAGCTCAAGGGCTCGGCCGGCCAGAGCCTGGGGGCCTTCGCGGTCCAGGGCCTGCGCATTGAGCTGACCGGCGAGGCCAACGACTATGTCGGCAAGGGCCTGTCGGGTGCGACGATCGTCATCAAGCCGGCCCGCGGCCTGGCCGCGCCGGAGACCAACACCCTGATCGGCAACACCGTGCTGTTCGGGGCCACCTCGGGCCGGCTGTTCGCGGCCGGCCAGGCCGGCGAGCGTTTCGCGGTCCGCAACTCGGGCGCCACCACGGTGGTCGAGGGCTGCGGCGCCAATGGCTGCGAGTACATGACCGGCGGCCAAGTGGTGATCCTGGGCCCGACGGGCGGCAACTTCGGGGCCGGCATGACCGGCGGCATGGCCTTCGTCCTGGACCAGCACGGCCGGTTCGAGACCCTGGTCAACCCGGACAGCATCCTGGTCCAGCGCCTGGCCTCGCCCTATTGGGAAGGCGTGCTGCGCTCGCTGGTGGCCGAGCACGCCCGCGAGACGGACTCGGCATTCGCCGAGAGCCTGCTGCGCGACTGGGACCGAGTGCGCGACCTGTTCTGGCAGGTCTGTCCCAAGGAGATGGTCGCGCGGCTCCCGCAGCCGCTGGCGGCGGAAGAGGCGGTTCACGAGCGGGCCTGACGGCCCGCTCGCCAACTCGATCCCGGGCGCCGAGGCCCGGGGTCGTCAGCCCATCAACGACTTCGCCGAACAGGAAATCGGGCGCCGCGGGTTCGGCTCCCGGCGAGCTTAACCTTGTGCGTTGAGACCCGCCATGCTCTACCTTGGCGTGCTAGCGGGCCGGTCGGACGGCGTTCGCTTCAGGTTTAGGCTGAAAAAGTTCGGGGTGTTTTATGGCTTGGATTAATGGCACGCCGAACGGCGAAATTCTGACCGGCACCGCCGAAGGCGACGTCGTCTACGGTCAAGGCGGCAATGACACGATCGACACCTACGCCGGCGACGACAACATCTACCTGACCAGCAGCGGCGACGCGATCGTCCATGCCGGCGAGGGCAACGACCTCATCCAGGCCGACTCGTCGGCCAATGCGGGCCAGCGGTATCTGGCGTTCTACGGTGAGGACGGCGACGATTACATCTACCTGAACGACAGCTCGTACCGCGCGGCCCACTACACCGCCTTCGGCGGAGCCGGCAACGACACCTTCGTGGGCCAGGGCGCGTGGGGCGCCGTCGTCGACGCGGGCGCCGGAGACGACCTGCTGATCTTGCGCGACGGCTCCTATTCCGTCGTCCTGGGCGATGGGCACGACATCGTCTTGATGGATAATTCGTCGTACGAGACCACGACGCTGCGCGACTTCCAGGCCGCCGGCGCCTCGTCCGATCGGCTCATATTCGCCAGCTACCTGCGCTATGCGATCAGCAGCTTCACCGGACAGAACTGGGATCCGACGCAAAACCCGTTCACCGACGGTCACGCCCGTCTGGTCCAGAGCGGCGCGGACACGCATCTCGACCTGGATTTCGACGCCGGTGACGCGCGGTACAGCTATTTCACCGTCGCGGTGCTCGAGAACTTCACGGCGTCGTCCCTGACCGCAACGGCGCTCGGCGGCTATGATCCGACGTCCGGCGCCGTCGTTGGAACCACCTTCGAGGGCACGGACAACGCGGACCGGTTCTACGGCGGGGTCGGAAACGACATCCTGAACGGCGGAGGCGGGAACGACAGGCTCGACGGCGGCTATGGCGACGACGTCGTCCACGGCGGGGCCGGGAACGACACGATCGTCGACGACACCGGCGGTTCGGACAAGATTTTCGGCGATGATGGTTCGGACACCATCACGGTCGACAGAAGCATCATCGCGGTAGGCGACATTGTGGTCGACGGCGGCGCGGGCGACGACTATCTGCGCTTCTCTTCGCTCAGGGTGCCGGAGACCAGCGGCAAGGTGGTCCTGAACGGCGGCGACGGCAACGACAGCATCGATATTGCCGCCGGCTATGTCAGCATCTTCAATTACTACGGGATCACGGCCGACGGCGGTGCGGGATCCGACCGCATTTCCAGCGGCGGCGGCGACGACATCCTGATCGGCGGCGACAACCCGGCGACGACCGGCGCCTGGAGCATGTTCGGACCGCCTGGCGACATGCTGAGCTATCAAAGCTTCCAGAGCGGCGTCGCCGTGGACCTCGGCAACACCGCCCAGCAGGACACCATCGGCGCCGGCCGCGACACAATTTCCGGCTTTGAGAATCTCACGGGGACCAACTTCGGTGACGCTCTGGCCGGCACCGATTTTGACAACGTGATCTACTCCGGCGGCGGCGACGACTTCGTCGCGGGGCATGGGGGCAAGGACACGATCTATGCCGACGCCGGCGACGACACCCTGGAGGGTGGTGCGGGCGGTGACTATCTCGACGGCGGGGCGGGTGTCGACACCGCCAGCTACATCTTCGCTTCTGCGGCCATCGCGCTGAACTTCGCCACGAACCAGCACGAGGGCGACGCCCAGGGCGACACGTTCTTCCTGATCGAACGCTTCAATCTGTCGACCTTCGACGACCGCTACACGGGCAACGACGCCGTGGACATCGTCTGGGGCGGCCTGGGCGCCGACACCGTCGACGGAGCCGGCGGCGCGGATATCCTCTACGGCGAAGCCGGAGCGGATCGCCTGTCCGGGGGCGTGGGGGGCGACATCCTTGTCGGCGGCGCGGGCGCCGACATGCTCGACGGCGGCGATCAGGATGACCACCTCTATGGCGGCGACGCCAACGATCTGCTGATCGGCGGCGCGGGCTACGACTACGCCCGCTACGACAACGCGGCCTCGGCCGTCATCGTCAGCCTGGAGCCCGGCGCCGGGCCGGGCGCCGGCGAGGCCGCCTACGACGCGCTGGTGGGCATCGAAGGCCTGGTCGGCTCGGCCTATGGCGACAGCCTGTTCGGCGACGCTGGCGACAACGCCCTCTTCGGCCTGGGCGGCGACGACGCCCTACTGGGCGGCGGGGGCCGCGACGACCTGCGCGGCGGCGACGGCGCCGACAGCCTATATGGCGGGGCGGGGGAAGACACCCTGCGCGGCGACGCCGGCTTCGACTACGCGCGCTATGACGGCGCGGCCTCGGGCGTTTCGGTCAGCCTCGCCAGCGGCTCCGGTTCGGGCGGCGAAGCGGCGGGCGACGCCCTGTTCGACATCGAAGGCCTGGTGGGTTCGGAGTTCCGCGATGTCCTGACCGGCAACGCCGCGGCCAACATCCTCTACGGCCAAGGCGGCGACGACTCCCTGATTGGCGATGAAGGCGCCGACGTCCTGGTGGGCGGCGACGGCGACGACCACCTCTATGGCGGCGGCGGAACTGATTATATCGAGGGCGGGGCGGGCTACGATTACGCGCGCTACGACGACTCGGCCTCGGCCGTGGTCGTCAACCTGGCGACGGGCTGGGGCACCGCCGGCGAGGCGCTGGGCGACGGCCTGGTCGGCGTCGAGGGCTTGGTCGGCTCGGCGTTCGGCGACGTGCTGGCCGGCGACGGCGGGGCCAATACCCTGTTCGGACTGGGCGGCGACGACGCCCTGCAAGGCGCGGCGGGGGCCGATAGCCTTTACGGCGGCGACGGCGACGACCACCTCTACGGCGGCCAAGGCGGGGACACCCTGGACGGAGGGGCCGGGTTCGACTTCGCCCGTTACGACAACGCCGCCGCCGGCGTGACCGCCTCCCTGACCCCGGGGCTGGCCCTGGCGGGCGACGCGGCGGGCGACGTCTATGTCTCGATCGAGGGCCTGGTCGGCTCCAGTTTCGCCGACGTGCTGGCCGGGAACGCCGGGGCCAACATCTTCTACGGCCTGGGCGGCGCCGACACCTTCAAGTTCGCGTCGCAGTCGGGCGTGGACGTCATCGGCGACTTTACCGCCGTGGGCGCCGGACACGACATCATCCAGTTGACCTCCAACCTGAACGGCTCGGGCATCGTGGACTACGCCTCCCTACAGTCCCACATCAGCCAGGTCGGGGCCGACGTCATGATCGATCTGACCGGCGGTCAGACGGTGACGCTGCTGGGCGTCAGCGCGGCGAGCCTCACGGCCGGAGACTTCCTGTTCGGCTAGGCCGTCGCGTCAGCGTCGGGGTCCAACATAACGCGCCCGGGGCCGGATCAGCGTCCCGGTCTGAAGCTGCTCGATCGCGTGGGCGTGCCAGCCGGCCGAGCGGGCGACCGCGAACAGGCTGAAGGGCGCGTCGGCGGGCAGGTCGAGGGCGTGGGCCAGGGCGACCAGGGCGAAATCGATGTTGGGGGCCAGGCCCGTGGCCGCCTCGGTCTCGTGCCGCAGGTCCCCCAAGCCCGGGGCGGGCTCGAACGCCGCCAGCAGGGCCGCCGCGCGCGGGTCGCCGTCGGGATAGAGCGGGTGGCCGAAGCCGGGCATGGCCGAGCCCTGGGCCAAGCGCTCGGCGACCGCCCGCGCCGGTCCGCGCCGCTCGGCCTCGTCGACGAACATCTCGACCCGCGCCGCCATGCCGCCGTGCAGGGGCCCCGACAGCGCCGCCAGCCCGGCCAGGGACGCCGCCGCCAGCGAAGATCCTGTCGAGGCGGCGACCCGCACCGCGAAGGTCGAGGCGTTCAACTCGTGGTCGGCCAGCAGCACCAAGGCCCGGCGGACGAGATCTGCGCCCGAGGCGTCCAAGCTCCAGGCGTCGGCCAGGCGCTGGTGGATCGGACCCTCGCCGAGCGACCCGGCCACGGCGTCGGCGGCGGCCTCCAGCAAGCCCGCGGCCTCCATCGCCAGGGCCAGCGGCGCGCGGCCCCGGGCCGGCGGGTCGACCCCGGCGCGAGCCGCCAGGGTCGAGAACAGCCGGGCGCGCGGGGTCTCGCCCTTCTTGGGTTTCCTGGGCTCCGGCCCGGTCAGCGGCGCGCCATGGCCGCCGCGCAGCAGGCGGGCGACCTGCTCCAGGCTGTGCATGCGCGCCAGGTCGACGGCGTCCTGGCCGCGATAGAACAGTCGGCCGCCTTCCACCGTGGTGATCGCCGACGGCAGCACCGGCTCGCCCCAGGCGATGGCCTCGGCCGCCACGTCGGCGGCTCGGCGCCCGCGGGCCTTCTTCGCCGCCAGGGCCGCAACGTCCGAGGCGCGATAGAGGCTGCGGCGGGGGTCGTCGGGATGGGCCGTCGCGCCCACCCGGCCGCGGCTGACATAGGCGTACAGCGTCTGGGCCCGCACCCCCAGCGCCGCCATCGCCTGTTCCGCGTCAATCCAGTCGGCCATTTATATTGATTACATTGATCAAGATTGACGATCAAGCATCAGGAGCGTGGATTGGCGGGCGAAAGGAGACCTCATCCATGTCCAAGGGTCTTTCCGCCGTTCCCGCCGCGAGCCCCGTCGCCGAAGGCCTGGAAGGCGTCGTCGCCGCCCACACCGTGCTCTCCGACGTCGACGGCCAGGCCGGCCGCCTGACGATCCGCGGCTACGCCGTCGAGGACCTGGCCCATCGCGCCAGCTTCGAGGACGTCGCCCACCTGCTGCTGGACGGCTTCTTCGATGGCATGCCGTCGGACCTGGCCCCGGCCCTGGGCGCGGCCCGGGTCCGCGCCTTCGCACAGGTCGCCGCGCTCGACGAGGGCCTGGCCAAACGCGATCCGGTCGAGGCTGTCCGCGCCCTGATCGCCCGCCTGCCGGACGGCGACGGCCTCGACACGGCGCTGCTGCTGATCGCCGCTCCGGCCGTGTTCACCCCGGCCGTGCTGCGGGTCGCGGCCGGCCAATCGCCAGTCGCGCCCGATCCGGCCCTGTCGCACGCCGCCGACATGCTGGCGATGACGCGCGGGGTTCCGGTCACGGACGGGGAGGCGAGAGCGCTGGACGCCTATCTGGTCACGGTCTGCGACCACGGCCTGAACGCCTCGACCTTCGCCGCCCGGGTGGTGGCCTCCACCCGCGCCGGCCTGACCTCGGCGGTGCTGGCCGGGATCTCGGCCCTGAAGGGGCCGCTGCACGGCGGCGCGCCGGGACCGGTGATCGAGATGCTGGACGCCATCGGAACACCCGGCAACGCCCAGGCCTGGCTCTTGGCGGCCCTGGCGCGGGGCGACCGGCTGATGGGCTTCGGCCACCGCATCTACCGGGTTCGCGACCCGCGCGCCGACGCCCTGAAGGCGGCGATCCGCCAACTGGCCCAGACCTCCAACACGGTTCCCGGCCGCCTGGCCTTCGCCGAGGCGGTCGAACAGGCCGCCCTGCGGATCCTGCGCGACCACAAGCCCGACCGGCCGCTGGACACCAATGTCGAGTTCTACACCGCCGTGCTGCTGGAGGCCCTGGGCCTGCCGCCAGCGTCGTTCACCTGCGTGTTCGCCATGGGCCGCACGGCGGGCTGGATCGCCCACGCCCGCGAACAGCTGGCCACCGGCAAGCTGGTCCGCCCGCAGTCGATCTATGTGGGGCCGAGGACCAAGGTGGCGGCCTAGAGAACGAGTTGGGGACAGGCACATGTGCCTGTCCCCGTCCGCATCACCGCTCTCGCGAGTCGTTCTCGCTGGGGCTGTGGGCGGACCGTTGCTAAACAGTCCCCATGTCCGCCGCCCCCATGCCCGCCCTGACCGCCGCCGAGTCCCTGGTGCTGACCCGCCGGGTCACGACCCTGTCGGTGGGGGTAGCGGCCGTGCTGATCGCGATCAAGGGCGCGGCCTGGCTGGCCGGACATTCCGTGGCCATGCTGGCCTCGCTGGCCGACAGCGGCCTGGACCTGGTCGCATCGTTGGTGACCTTCTTCGCCGTGCGCTACGCCGCCGCGCCGCCGGACGCCGAGCACCGCTTCGGCCACGGCAAGGCCGAGGCCTTCTCCAGCCTGACCCAGGCCGGCCTGGTGTTCGCGTCCGGCACCCTGATCGGCCAGGAAGCCATCCGAGGCCTGCTCCACCCCAAGCCCATCGCCGCCGAGGGGCTGGGCATTGGGGTCATGGCCGTCTCGATCCTGCTGACCCTGGCCCTGATCCGCGCCCAGGGCGAGGTGACCCGGCGCACCCGCTCGGTGGCGGTGTCGGGCGACAAGGCCCACTACGCCGCCGACCTGGCCTCGAACGCCGTCAGCCTGGTCGGCATCGCCGCCGCCGGCTTTCTCGGTTTGACCTGGGTGGACGCCGCCGCCGGCCTGATCGTCGCCGCCTGGCTGGTCTGGGGCGCGGTCGGGGTGTTCCGTGAGGCCAGCCACCAGCTGATGGACCACGAACTGCCCGACGACGACCGCGCCCGGATCCTGGCCCTGCTGACCGCCGATCCCCGGGTCATGGGCGTGCACCAGCTGCGCACCCGGGCCTCCGGACCATTCGTCCACGTCCAGGCCCACATGGACTTCGACGCCGAGACGCCGCTGGCCCTGGCCCACACCCTAATGGTCGAGGCCGAGGCGCGGGTGCTGGAGGCCTTTCCGGCCGCCGACATCCTGCTCCATCCCGACCCGCGCGGCGTGGCCGAGCCACATGGCGGGGCGTTCAGCGACGTCGAGCGGTCCTAGGATCGATCACACTGCCTTGGACACGAAACCTCGTCCTTCGACAGGCTCAGGATGAGGTTTCTACTGCTACGGCCCTGACATTGGTCCTCATCCTGAGCTTGTCGAAGGACGAGGGCGACGCTCCATGTTTGAAGGCTGGTGGGACCTAAGGCTTGCCCAGAAGCCCATGCAGGGCCAAATGGCGCTCTCGCCTAGAACACAACGAGCGACCCGCCTGATGGACGACACCCTGGCCAAGCTGCCGCGAGCCTTTTTCGGCGCCACCGTTCTGGTGCTGGGCGACGTGATGCTGGACCGCTTCGTCTATGGCGCGGTCGACCGTATCTCGCCCGAGGCTCCGGTGCCGGTGATCGCGGTCGAGCGCGAGGCGGTGATGCTGGGCGGGGCCGGCAACGTGGCCCGCAACGTCGCGGCCCTGGGCGGGCGGGCGGTGCTGGTGGGCGTGGTCGGCGACGACGACGCCGGCCGGGTCCTGACCGGCCTGATCGACCGCGAGCCCAGCCTGGACTCGGCGCTGATCGTCGACGCCCGCCGCCGCACCACCGAGAAGACCCGCTACATCTCCGGCTCGCACCAGATGCTGCGCGCCGACCGCGAGGACCGGGGCGAGGCCGACGGCCAGGCCCTGCTGGCGGCGTTCAACGCCCACCTGCGCGAGGTCGACGTGGTGGTGCTGTCCGACTACGCCAAGGGCGTGCTGACGCCGGTGGTGCTGAAGGCCGCCATCGCCGCCGCCAACGCCGCGGGCAAGCCGGTGATCGTCGATCCCAAGAGCCGCGACTTCGCCCGCTATGACGGCGCCACCCTGATCAAGCCCAACCGCCGCGAGGCCGCCGAGGCCACCGGGGTGACCGGGGCCGGCGACGAGGCCGCCGCCGAGGCCGCCGACGCCATCCTGGCCGCCGCGCCCAACCTGGCCGCCGCCCTGATCACCCGCGGCGGGGCGGGCATGACCCTGGCCGTGCGCGGCGAGACGCCGGTCCACCTGCCCGCTACTGCCCTGGAAGTGTTCGACGTCTCAGGCGCCGGCGACACGGTGGCCGCGACCCTGGCGCTGGCTCTTGCCCGCGGTGCGCGTCCGCTGGACGCTGCCCGCCTGGCCAACCTGGCGGCCGGCCTGGTGGTGGCCAAGCTGGGCACCGACGTGGTCACCGCCGACGAGCTGATCGGCCTGGCCCATGGCGAGCACGCCGACCCGGTCGCCGACAAGATCGCCGACCTGGACGGCGCCCTGGCCGTCGTCGCCGGTTGGCGGGCCCGGGGCCTGAAGGTGGGCTTCACCAACGGCTGCTTCGACCTGCTGCATCCCGGCCACGTCTCGTTGCTGGCCCAGGCCAAGGCCGCCTGCGACCGGCTGATCGTCGGCCTGAACACCGACGCCTCGGTCCAGCGCCTGAAGGGCCCGACCCGGCCGGTGCAGAAGGAGGGCGGCCGCGCCACGGTGCTGGCCTCGCTGTCGGCCGTGGACCTGGTGGTGCTGTTCGACGAACCGACCCCGCTGACCCTGATCCAGGCCTTCCGTCCCGACGTGCTGGTCAAGGGCGCCGACTACACGGTGGAGACCGTGGTCGGCTCGGACGTCGTGCTGGGCTATGGCGGCAAGGTGGTGTTGGCCCAGTTGAAGGCCGGCCAGAGCACCACCAACCTGATCGGCCGGATGAACGCCAAGGCCTGATCAGGGCTCGACTGGCCGTGCGCCGAGAAACCTTACGAATTCCCTTAATTCAGCCGCGAAGTCGGCCGATGACCGGCGTTCAGCAAGCTGTTGTTAAGCAAAACGGCGCATCGATCGAACGATGCAGCCTGAATGCGCGTGGGCATGAGCGTCGAACGAACCCTTCACCACTTCCCCCTGGACCCGGCCTCGCGCCAGGTACGTCTCGCCCTGGGCGAGAAGCGCCTGCCGTTCGTCGAGGCGCAGGTGCGCTACTGGGAAGGGCCGGCCGAGTTCCTCAAGCTCAACCCGTCGGGCGTGCCGCCGGTGCTGGTCGAGACCCGCCACCAGCGCACCCTGGTGATCGCCGAAAGCCGCGCCATCCTTGAGCACATCGAGGAACAGGAGCCCGAACCGGCCCTGCTGGGCCGCGAGCCGGGGGAGCGGGCCGAGGCGCGCCGGCTGCTGCAATGGTTCGACCGCAAGTTCGACAACGAGGTCAACGGCTTCCTGCTGCACGAGAAGATGGAAAAGCGCCTGCTGCGGCTGGGCGCGCCGGACCTGTCGTCGCTGCGCCGGGGCCGCGACGCCCTGCGCCAGCACCTGGACTATGTCGAGGGCCTGCTGAACACTCGCGACTGGCTGGCCGGCCGGCGGATGAGCCTGGCCGACTTCGCCGCCGCCGCCCACCTGTCGGTGATCGACTATTTCGGCGACGTGCCGTGGAAGGACTTCCCGGCGACCAAGACCTGGTACATGAAGCTGAAGTCCAGGCCCGCCTTCCGACCCATCCTGGCCGATCGCTGGCCGGGCCTGGCGCCGGTCGCGCACTATGACGATCTCGACTTCTGATCATCCGAACCAGGCGCTGAGGGACGAGATCCGCGCCGAGGCCCTGCGGCTGGGCTTCGACGCGTGCGGTTTCGCCAGCGCCAGCGACGCCTGGCCCAACGGCGGCTGGCTGCGCGACTTCGTGGCCGAGGGCTTCCACGGGGCCATGGGCTGGATGGAGGAGACGCTGGACCGGCGCGCCCATCCCACCGCCATGTGGACCGACGCCAGGACGGCGGTGGTGCTGGGCGTCAACTACGGTCCCGAGCACGACCCGCTGCTGGCGCTGGAAGACCCGACCCGCGCCGCGATCTCGGTCTACGCCCAGGGCGACGACTATCACGAGGTGATCAAGAAACGGCTGAAAGCCCTGGCCCGCTGGATGCACGGCCGATTCGGCGGCGAGGTGAAGGTGTTCGTCGACACCGCTCCCTTGATGGAAAAGCCTCTGGCCCAACGCGCCGGCCTGGGCTGGCAGGGCAAGCACACCAACCTGGTCTCGCGCCAGTTCGGCTCGTGGCTGTTCCTGGGCAGCGTGCTGACCACCCTGGACCTGCCGGCCGACCCGCCCGAGCGCGACCATTGCGGCTCGTGCCGCGCCTGCCTGGACATCTGCCCGACGAAAGCCTTTCCCGCGCCGAACCGGCTGGATGCGCGGCGCTGCATCTCGTACCTGACGATCGAGCTGTCGGGCCCGATCCCGGTCGAGTTCCGCGAAGCGCTGGGCAACCGCATCTATGGCTGCGACGACTGCCTGGCCGTCTGTCCGTGGAACAAGTTCGCCAGCCTGTCGGGCGAGATGGCCTTCCACGCCCGCGAGACCCTCAAGGGGCCGTCCCTGGCCGAACTGGCCGAGCTGGACGATCCGGCGTTCCGCGCCCTGTTCAGCAAGAGCCCGGTCAAGCGCATCGGCCGCGACCGCTTCGTGCGCAACGTGCTCTACGCGATCGGCAACACCGGCGATCCACGGCTGATGACGGTGGTCGAACCGCGGCTGGCCGATTCCTCGCCGACGGTGCGCGGCGCGGCCGTCTGGGCGGCGCGGCGGCTGCTGGACGGCGAGGTGTTCGCGCGGCTCGCGAAGGCGACCGTCGAGGAGGATGAGGCGGTGCGCGCGGAGTGGATGGTGGCGTCTTAGGGTCCACGGTCCGGCGCTAGAAAACCTCATCTTGAGCTTTCGAAGGACGAGGTTTTCGTCTCAGAAGCTAGTTGACCTGGCCCTACGCGGCGAGTTGTCCGCCGAGATCCGGCCCTGGCTGAAGGCGGCCTCTTCGGGGCAGCCCACCTTCTGGCCCCGGCGCCCTTTGATGGCGCGGATGAACTCGATGGCTTCGACAAGACGGTCATGGGCGCCGGTGTCGAGCCACGCATGGCCGCGGCCCAGCTTGGTCACCGACAGCTTGCCCTTGTCGAGATAGAGCTGTTTGATGTCGGTGATCTCCAGCTCACCCAGGGCCGACGGCTTCAGCTTGCGGGCCATCTCGATCACCTGACGGTCATAGAAATAGAGCCCGGTCACGCGTCGCCGATATTGGCCCGGTCGCCGTAGACGGGCAGGGGGCGGCGCTCCAGGCCGTTCAGGATCATCAGCGAGATCAGCTTCTCGGGGGACGTGATGGGACCCTACTTTTTGGAGCAGTTGGAGACCAGCACCGGCAGGCCGTAGGTGCGGAACCAAGGCGGAGCCAGCGGGTGGGCGGCGGCCTTCGAAGCCGAATGGGCGAGGTGGGGGCGTAGGCGGTGGCCTCCTTAACAGGCCCTCGGCGCCGGGGCCGACATAGACCCCGGTCGAGACGTGGACGAAAACGCCGCCCTTGAAACCAGCCTCCTCCAGGGCCGACTGATGGAAGGTTTCGGAAAAACCATCCGCGCTCCTCGCCGAACCGCTCCGGCGTGATAAGCAGGACCTCTGGAATCTCCAGCCGCGCGATTTCGATTTGTTCAACCTCTTCAAGCGAGTTCGCCACGCATGGCGCGCCAGACCACCAATGGCAAGAGGGACGGGCTCCCAGCGATCAGCGTCGCCATCGTCGCCTATCAGAGTGGTTCGACCCTTCGACGGTGTCTGGACAATCTTGCGGCTCAGACCTTTTCCGATTTCGAGATCCTGCTGATCGACAACGCGTCGAGCGACGGCGCGCCCCAGGCCGCGGCGGCAGGCGACCCCGGCGTGCGGCTGATCGAGGCTGGCTCCAATCTGGGCTTCGCGGCCGGCAACAACCTGGCGGCGCGCGAGGCGCGAGGGCGCTGGCTGGTGATGCTTAATCCGGACGCCTACCCCCATCCCGACTGGCTTGCTGAGCTGATGGCGGCGACGGGCCGGCGGTCGGACACGCGCTGTTTCGCCTCCCTGCAGCTGGACGCCGCTCGCACCAGTCATTTGGACGGGGCGGGCGACGTCGTAACCTCTGCGGGGATTCCCTATCGCGCGGGCTATGGACGCCGTCGGCCGGGCGCCCTGATCGAAGGCGAGGTGTTCTCGGCCTGCGGCGCGGCGATGATGATCGACCGGGCGCTGTTTCTCGAAATGGGCGGGTTCGACGAAACCTTCTTCTGTTACTGCGAGGACGTGGATCTGGGCTATCGGCTGCAGTTGCGGGGCGAGCCCATCGTGTTGGCCGTGGCGGCCGAGGTCGACCATGTCGGTTCGGCGACCTTCGGTCTGCGCTCTCCTTTCTCTCTGTATCACGGCACGCGAAACCGCCTCTGGACCTTCGTGAAGAACACGCCGCCCCTGCTGTTCTGGTTGGGCCTGGCGCCGCACGCAGCCATCACCCTGACGCTGCTGCTGGTTCGTCTGCCGACCGGCGACGCCAAGCCCGTCTGGCGCGGCCTGCGCGATGCGCTGGCTGGCCTGCCCGGCGTGTGGCGTACGCGTCGACAAATCCAGGCCGCGCGGAAGGTCGGATCAGCTCACCTGCTGCGGACCATGGCGTGGGATCCGGTGGCGTTCCTGCGCCGGGTCGTCGTGATCCGGGCTCGTCCCTAGGCTCCACGCACCCACTGCGCCATCTGGCTTGAAAGCCTGTCGGGATCGAGGACCGTGCTCGCATAGCGCCGGGCCGCCTCGCCGAGACGCTTACGCGCTCCGGCGTCTTGGATCAGGCCGCGAAGCAGGGTCCCGGCGACCTCGACGTTCGGATCGGCCCATCGGCCGCTGGTGAACAGCCGCTGCGGGTCGACGACCGGGATCAGCTCGAACGGCGTCAGGCGGGCGCTGTCGGCGGACATGAAGTCCATGTTGCCCGACCATCCGGTGGCGACCACGGCCTTTCCGGCGAGCATTGCCTCGGCCATCAGCAGGCCGGCGCCTTCCGAGCGGTGGAGGGAAACTATGACGTCGGCCGAAAGCACCAGCTCGTCGCGTTCCTTCTCGCTCAGGCTCTCGGTCAGGATGCGTACATTGGGCAGGCGCTCGGTGCGGCGGGCGATGTCGACGAATAGGGTTTCGTTGCCCTGGATGCCGCCGATCTTGAGGACCAGGAACGCCTGAGAAGGGTCGTCGCGGGTTGCGGCCTCGAAGGCGGTGATCACTGCATAGGGGTTCTTCCGCGCCACGCCGGACCGGATGTCCAGCGCCGCGAGCACGGCTGCTCCGGTCTCGGGAAAGCCGAAACGGGTGCGGCGGGCTGCGCCCTGGGGCGTCTTGATCGGGTGGTGCACGGTGCGGACGGTTACGCGTTTGGGCGCGGCGCGGCGGACCGCGGCGGAGGTGAAGTCCGACGGCGTCCAGATCTCGTCGACATAGCGAAAGGCGTGCCGCCAGGCGCGGGGAACGGTTTCCAGCTCCCAGGCCCAGTAGCCGATGCAGCGCTTTCCCCGGAAAGGGGCGGAGCCGACCCGGGCGACCAGCTGCACCAGCTCGTTGGCGTTCATCTGGACGACGATCGTGCCGGGACCGGACGGTGGCTGCGTCGTGGTTCCGACATCCAGGCTGCGCTGGTGGGCGAAGACCGACGTCAAATCCCAGTCATAGACCGTCAGGCCAGCCCGCCGCAGGGCGGCCGAGGTGGCCCGGGCCCCTTCACCGATGCCGACGATCGAGGCGTGCAGGCCTGCCACGACGATCTCGTCGGCGGCGTCACGGCGTTCCAGGCCGCGTCGCCAGCCGTATCGCGCGAACGCAATGACCCGAATCGCTATCGGAACCAGCGACAGCCCTAGACGAGGCGCGTGCCGGCGCCGCAAACGTCTTACGGGATCAAGAACCCGCAGAAGGGTTCTCTTGAACTGCTGAGGGGCTGTTGTCACTTCGGATCCCAATTTGACGCCTGCCTACCTGGCCTCGACGAGATCCTCAACAAGTCGGCGCATAAAGGCCGCGCCCCGCTCCATCTGGCTGACCTCGACATATTCGTCGGGCTGGTGAGCTTGGTCGATCGAGCCGGGGCCGCAGATCACGGTCGAGAAGCCCGCGCCCTGGAACTGGCCGGCCTCGGCGGCGTAGGGCACGACGCGCGGCGGTCCGTTGTCGCCTGCGATGCGGCGGGCGAAGGTCTCGGCCGCCCCGTCGATCTCGGGGGCGAAGGCCGGGGTCATCGAGCGGGTCTCGACCACCACGCCGCCCTCGGGAGCCCTGGCCTTGACCTGGGTGTCCAGCCTGTCGGCCAGGGCGAAAAAGTCGGCCAGAATCTCCCTGGGCTCCAGGCCGGCGGGGACGCGCAGGTCGAAGATGAACACGCATTCGCGGGCCAGGATGTTGACCGCGGTGCCGCCATTGACCTGGCCGACGGTCAGGGTCGCGCCCTTGGGAATGAACGGCGAGGCCGGGTCGGCTTCGCGCTCCAGCCGCTCGGACAGCTCGACCAGGTGGTTCATCAGCTTGATGGCGACCATGTTGGCTGAGACGCCCAGGTGGGTCAGGCTGGAATGGGCTTCGCGGCCGGTGACCGTGACGCGGAAGCTGGCGATGCCCTTGTGGCCGCGCACCGCGACCATGTCGGTGGGCTCGCCGACCACCACCAGGGCTGGGCGGGGCAGCTCTTTCGCGATCACGGCGATCATGTCCGGCGCGCCCAGGCAGCCGACCTCCTCGTCATAGGAGAAGGCCAGGTGGACGGGGCGGGCCAGGGTCGCCTTGGCCAGGTCTGGGGCCGCGGCCAGGGCCAGGGCCAGGAAGCCCTTCATGTCGCAGGTCCCGCGCCCGTAGAGCCGGCCGTCGCGCGGGGTCAGGACGAACGGGTCGCTGGTCCAGGGCTGGCCATCGACCGGCACCACGTCGGTGTGGCCCGACAGCACGACGCCGCCCGGGACCGCCGGGCCAATGCTGGCCAGCAGGTTGCTCTTGGTCCCGTCGGCGTTGGGCACCCGTCGCGAGGCGACCCCCAGGTCGGACAGATAGGCCTCGACCCATTCGACCAGGGCCAGGTTGGACAGCCGCGAGGTGGTGTCGAAGGCCACCAGGGTGGCCAGGATGTCGACGGCGCGGGCGGCCAGGACTTCGGACGAGGCGATCTGCGGGGAACGAACCATGGCGCGACCCTAGCCCGGCGGCCGGCGCGCGCCTACCGGCAGCCTGGTCCAGGCGAGCAGTTTCGCGTTCTAATGCCTGGACGACAAGCGGAGACGCGCCATGATCGACCTCTACACCTGGACCACGCCGAACGGCCGCAAGATCCCCATCGCGCTCGAAGAGCTGGGGTTGGAGTACCGCACGCACCCGGTCGACATCGGCCAGAACCAGCAGTTGGCGCCCGATTTCCTGGCCATCTCGCCCAACAACAAGATCCCCGCCATCGTCGACCATGATGCGCCAGACGGGCCGCAGTCGGTGTTCGAGAGCGGGGCGATCCTGGTCTATCTGGCCGAGAAGACCGGAAAGCTGCTGGCGGCCTCGGGCCCGGCGCGGGTGGCGGCCCTGGAATGGACCTTCTGGCAGGTCGGCGGGCTGGGGCCGATGGCGGGCCAGCTGGGCTATTTCGCCCTGCGCGCCCCCGAGCCGGTCGAGCTGGCCATCGACCGCTTCGCCGACGAGGTGCGGCGGCTGCTGGGAGTGATGGAAGGGCGACTGGAGAAGGTCCGCTACCTGGCCGGCGACGACTATTCGATCGCCGACATCGCCAGTTTCGCCTGGACCCTGGCGGCGCTGGAGGCCCTGGAGAAGATCCAGCCGGACCGTCCGCCCCTGCCGGCGGTGCGCGTCTGGCTGGAGCGGGTCGGCGAGCGGGCCGCCGTCCGACGCGGCATGGCCGTGCCTAAGGTGTGAAGGGGACCGCTCCTAGGCGGGCGGGCGTTGCTTGGGGGCCTGGATCTTCGTGGGCAGGACGTCGATCAGTTCGATGCGGAAGATCATCACGCTGTTACCAGGGATCGGGCCCTTGTCCTCAGCGCCGTAGCCCAGTTGCGGCGGGACATAGAGCGTCCATTCGTCGCCGGGCCGCATCATGACCAGGGCTTCCTTCCAGGCTGGCACCAGGCCCTGCAGCGGGAACGAGGCGGGCACGCCGCGCTCGTAGGAACTGTCGAACACCGTGCCGTCGACCAGCTTGCCCTCGTAATTGACCTTGACCTCGTCGGTCGGCGCCGGCTTGGCCCCGCCGGGCGGGCCGGAGCGGACGACCTTGTACTGCAGGCCGTCGGCCAGGGTGACGACGCCGGGCTGCTTGGCGTTCTGGGCCATGAACGCCTGAGCGGCGGCCAGGCTTTCCTGCTGCTTCTTGCTGGGCCCGCAGGCCGACAGGGCCAGGGCGGCGCCGAGGGCGATGGCGGCGAGGACGAAGCTTAGGGGGCGGACCATGGGACGGCGGACTCCGACGAGCATTCGTCCGTGCTAGACCAATTCGCGCTTGTCCGCGCGCCGATTTTCGGCAGCCGCGAGCTTGGCCGGAGTTTGGGACGCGTCGTCACAGAACAGTGGTGGCGCCCGATCGCCGCGCGCCCTAGAAACCGTCCGCACCAGTGACCGCTCACGAGGCCTTCATGAAACCCGTCCGCAAAGCCGTCCTTCCCGTCGCAGGCTTCGGCACTCGGGTCCTGCCCGGCACCAAGACGACTCCGAAGGAGCTGCTGAACGTCGTCGATCGGCCGATCCTGTCGTACATCGTCGAAGAAGGCCGCGCCGCGGGCATCGAGCACTTCGTCTTCGTGACGGGGCGCAACAAGGGCGCGATCGAGGACTATTTCGACCACCAGGTCGAACTGGAGGCCGCCCTGGCCGCCAAGGGCAAGACCGCCCTGCTGGAAGAACTGCTGGGCGAGCTGCCCCGCCCGGGCGAGATGAGCTTCGTGCGTCAGATGGCCCCGCTGGGCCTGGGCCATGCGGTGTGGTGCGCCCGCGACATCGTCGGCGACGAGCCCTTCGCGGTGATGCTGCCCGACATGGTGATGTCCGCCAGCAAGCCCGCCCTGGCCCAGGCCATCGAGGCCTATGACCAGAAGGGCGGCAACATCGTCGTGGTCGAACCGGCCCCCGAGGGCATGGCTCACCAGTACGGCATCGTCGCGCTGGACGGCCAGGACGGCCGCCTCAACCGCATGACGGGCATGGTCGAGAAGCCGCCGAAGGGGACCGAGCCCTCGAATCTGTTCATCTCGGGCCGCTACATCCTGCAGCCGGAAATCTTCGACCTGCTGGAAAACCAGGGCAAGGGCGCCGGCGGCGAGATCCAGCTGACCGATTCGATGCTGACCCTGCTGAAGACTCAGGATTTCCACGCCCTGGAATACGAGGGCGAAACCTATGACTGCGGCGACAAGATCGGCCTGCTGCGGGCCAATGTCGCCCTGGCGCTGAAGCGCCCCGACCTGGCCGACGCGGCGCGGGCGATGATCCAAGGTTTGCTGTAGCCCTGCCCCGGATTGGGGACTGTTGCGAAATTGGCTGGTTGTGATTCCCTGCTGTTGAAGCGGGAGATTTGCCGATGTCGGTGAAAGCGACGGGCCAGCTTGGGTTTG
>NZ_JAVDWJ010000019.1:0-67631 GCF_031457295.1 Caulobacter sp. BE254
GTCCATCTCACGCAAAATGAAGATCGCCTGCTGGCGGCAAGCCTTCTTCTTCGAGCTCTTTGCTCATATGCGATAGCCCTGCCCTGTGGGGGAGGCGATCGCGAAGCGATCGGTGGGGGGAGTGGGCCAACTCGGCAAACTCCCCTCCCCGTCGCCTGCGGCGACACCCCTCCCACAGGGAGGGGATCTTGAAAGCGGCGCCGGTCGCCCAATTTTTGCCCATCGCGCGCCATTCGCCGCACCGGGGCGGCAAAGTCTTGCGCTGGGGCCACGCCCACGCTACCTGTGTAATCGCACACGGAGTTTCCACGCCATCATGCTCTCGCAGCTGGCCCTGAACGTTCTGATCGCCACCGGCCTGACCGCCGGCGTCGCGATCGCGTGCGCGCGCACCATTATGATGCAGGCCAAGATTAAAACCGTTCGTGTGCGAACGGGGCAGCACAGGCGCGCGGTCGACTAGACGACCAACAAGCCGAAAGATCGCAAGATCCGCAAAGCCCCGCTTCCCACCAGGAGCGGGGTTTTTGCTGTGCGGTCATCGGTCCTCCCTCAAATCCAAAGGACCTTGAACCCATGAGCTACCTGCCTTCCCCACCCGCCTTCAATTCCGACCACGAAGGCGTCACCGTCCACCAGCTGCTGCTGGCCGCCCAGGACGCGCCCTCGGCGCTGGAAGCCGTCCGCCAGGGCCTGGCCGACAGCGGCGCCGAGCTGTGCGCCCTGTCGATGAAGCCTGTCGGCCAGATCGTCGAGGGCTCCCTGCGGGTGCGCCACCTCAGCGACCAGGCCGCCCGCCTGCTGGCCCGCGACCTGGCGGCCTGGCCGGGCGTCACCTCGGCCAGCGTCGAGCATCAGTGGGTGCGGCCGTGAGCGACCTGAAAGCGGAAGAGGACAAACGCCGGCTGTTTCTGGTGATCGCCGATGACACGCCCGACGCCCTGATGCGGGTGCTGGGCGTGGCCAGCGTCCAGCAGACCCGGCTGCGGGCCCTGAGCGCCCAGCCGGACGGCGCGGGCCTCAGCATCCGGCTGGAGTTGGACGACCAGGGCGACGAGCGGGCCCAGATCCTGGCCGCCCGCCTGTCGGCCTGCCCGTCGGTGCGTGGGGTCGGCTTCGGCTGGCGATAGGCTGTAACCTTCGGCCCATCCGATCCGTATCTAGGGGTACGTCACCCCGGAGTTCCCCGATGATCCGCCGCCTGTTCGTCCTGATCGCCAGTTTCGCCGCCATCCTGCTGCCCGCCGATGTGCTCGCGGCCGGCAAGCCCGCCCCGCCCGCGACCGCCGTGTTCGCCGGCGGCTGCTTCTGGTGCATGGAGAACGACATGCGCGGCATCCCGGGCGTGCTGAAGGTCGAGAGCGGCTATACCGGCGGCCATGTCGACCGGCCGACCTACCGCGACGTGACCAGCGAGACCTCGGGCCACTACGAGTCGGTGCGCGTCACCTACGACCCGGCCAAGCTCGACTACGGCTTCCTGCTCTACCGGTACTGGAAACTGGTCGACCCCACCGACGACGGCGGCCAGTTCTGCGACCGCGGGCCGTCCTATCGTCCGGCGGTGTTCGTCACCCCCGCCCAGCGCCCGATCGCCGAAAAGTCCCGCGCCGAGGCCGCCAAGCGCCTGAAGACCGGCGTGATGAAGGCCCAGATCCTGCCCCTGCAGACCTTCTGGCCGGCCGAGGCCTACCACCGCGACTACGCCAAGAACCACGCGGTCGAGTACCACGCCTACCGCCTGGGCTGCGGCCGCGACCTGCGGCTCAAGCAGGTGTGGGGCGGGTGACGGTCTCTCTGGAAGCCCACTCATTCCGACGAACGCGGAACGAGTGGAGCGAGATTAGATCACAACTGTAATTTCCCACTCGACTTCCGGCTGACCGCATGAAACCTTGAGCGTCAAAATCGGGAGGCGCTCTTTCATGTTCCGTCACGCTTTGCTGGCCACGGCCGCCCTCACCCTTGCGAGCGCGGCGCACGCCCAGACCGCCCCCAGGCTTTCGGTGACGATCTACAACAACGACCTGGCCCTGGTGCAGGACGTGCGCGAGATCCCCATCGCCGCCGGCCGCCAGAAGCTGGAGTTCAAGGACGTCTCGGCCGCCATCCGTCCCGAGACTGTCAGCCTCTCGGCCGCCGGCTTGTCGGTGGTGGAGCAGAACTTCGACTACGACCTGCTGACCCCCGACAAGCTGATGGAGAAGGCGGTCGGCCAGCAGGTGAAGATCGTCCGCACCAATCCCGGCGACGGCAAGGAGACGACCGAGACCGCCACCGTCCTGGCCGCCAACGAGGGCGTGGTGCTGAAGATCGGCGACCGCATCGAGGTGCTGCGCGACGACGGCGTGCCCACCCGGGTGATCTTCGACAAGGTGCCCGAGACCCTGCGGGCCCGCCCGACCCTGTCGGTGACGGTCGAGGCCGACAAGGCCGGCCCCCGGCCGACCACGCTCAGCTACCTGACCACCGGCCTGTCGTGGAAGGCCGACTATGTGGCGATGTTCGACGAGGCCAAGGGCGCGCTCGACCTGCAGGGCTGGATCACCCTGGGCAACCAGTCCGGCACGGCCTTTGTCGACGCCGAGACCCAGCTGGTGGCCGGTTCGGTCAACACCCTGGCCAGCAACAGCGAATACCGTCCACCCCGGCCGGCGGTCCAGGCGGCCGGGACCGAAAGCGGGACCGGCGAGCGGGTCGCCGACTATTACCTCTATCCCCTGCCCCACCGCACGACGATCGCCGCCAACCAGAACAAGCAGGTCGGCTTCCTCAGCGCCCAGGGCGTGGCGGCCCGAAAGGTCTACGAGATCCGCCAGGACTGGTTCTCCAGCCAGGCCCAGCCGGAGTCCGCCACCGTCGCCATCCAGTTCAGCAACGCCAGGCTGGCGGGCCTGGGCAACCAGCTGCCGGCGGGGGTGATGCGGGTCTATGTGCGCGACAAGGCCGGCGACCCGAAGTTCGTCGGCGAGAACGCTATCGACCACACCCCGGCCGGCTCGGAGTTGTCGATCAAGACCGGCGACGCCTTCGACGTCACCAGCCAGGCCACGCTGGTCAGCGACGAGAAGGTGTCCAAGACCCGCTCGCGCTATACGATGAAGTACCTGATCCGCAACGCCCGGCCCGAGCCGGTGACGGTCGAGCTGCGCCAGGGCGGCCTGGGGCGCGACGGCGAGGTCAAGGCCGAGAGTCTCAAGAGCCGCCGCATCGACGCCCGCACCCTGGGCTGGAGCGTGCCGACGCCCGCGAACGGCGAGGTCACCCTGACCTTCACGGTCGAGACGGGCTGGTGATCATCCGAGACCCGAGGTCCTCCCCCTGTGGGGGAGGCGGTCGCGAAGCGACCGGTGGGGGGAGTTCCGCGGGCCCGGCCTTCTCCCCCCTCCGTCGCCTACGGCGACACCTCCCCCATGGGGGGAGGACGTTGTTGGCGCTCGCCGCTCTGGTCGTGGCCTCCCCCGCCCTCGCCGACACCATCGCTTCGCCGAAGCCGGACAAGGTCGCCGTCACCCTCTATCGCGGCGGCGACGGGCCGTTCCAGACGCTGGACACATGGCAGCGCGAGGAGGCCATGGCCAAGGGCCTGATCCAGGTCACCGAGACGCGGACGGTGTTCCTGCCGGCCGGCCGCCACACCCTGCGCTTCGATGGCGTCGCCGACGCCCTGATCCCCCAGAGCGCCACAGTGGAAGGGCTGCCCGGCCCGGCCGTCGAACGCAACTACGACTACGCCCTGCTCAGCCCCGGAACCCTGGTCGAGCGCTCGCTGGGACAGACTGTGAGGATCGTCCGCACCAACCGCCGGACCGGCCGTCGGACCGAAGAGGCGGCGATCCTGCGCCAGGGCCCCGAAGGCGTGGTGCTGCAGACCTCCGGCGGCGTCGAGGCCCTGGGCTGCTCCGGCGGGGCCGAGGCCCTGGTGTTCGACGCGGTCCCGGCGGGCCTGTCGGACAAGCCGGCCCTGTCGACCGTGGTCGACGTCGCTGCGCCCACCCAGGCCACCCTGACCCTGTCCTACCTGGCGATCGGCGTGAACTGGCAGGCCGACTATGTCGCCCGCATCCGCCCGGACGGCAGGACGCTGGACCTGACCGGCTGGCTGACCCTGGTCAACGCCAGCGGCACCAGCTTCGCCGACGCGCCCACCCAGGCCGTGGCCGGCCGGCTGTCCCGCGTCGAGGTGGACGTGAAGCGGGGCGAAGCCAAGCCGATCGCGCGCAACTGCTGGCCGATGGACACCACCCATCTCGGCCGACGCCTGGTCCATCCGGAACCTCCCCCCGCGCCGCCGATGATGATGATGGCGCCGGCCCCGATGATGGAAGGCGGGCTCGACGAGGTCGTGGTCACCGGAAAGCGCAAGCTCGCCGAACAATCCGAGTTGGGCGACTACAAGCTCTACACCTTGCCCGAGCCGGTCACGGTCGCCGCGCGCCAGACCAAGCAGGTGGCCTTCCTGGACCAGAAGGGCGTCGCCTTCCAGCGGCTCTACGTGGTCCAGCTCTGGAGCGACTTCGAGCACGCCGACGCCCCGCTTGCCGCCACGGTCGTGCTGCGGCTGGACAACAAGCCGGCCGACGGCCTGGGCAAGCCCCTGCCGTCCGGCGCCCTGGCGGTGTTCGAGACGGCGGGCGGGCGCCCCGCCTTCGCCGGCGAGCAGGCCATGCGCGACGTCCCCGTCGGCCAGCCCTTCGACCTGGCGATCGGCGAAGCCATGGACGTGCGGGTCCGTCCGCGCCTGGTCGCCGAGCAGGATCGTCGCCAAGACCGCGTGCGCCGCGTCTTCGAGGTCGACCTCGCCAACGCCAAGACGGTCCCCATCGTCGCCGAGGTGCGGATGGCCACCAATCGGCAAGGCTTCAAGATCGTCGCCGAGCCCATGGCCCACGACATGCGCGACGGCGCCGCGGCCTGGCGCGTCGCCCTGCCCGCCAACGGTCGCAAGACCTTGCGCTTGGTGGTGGAGTATGACGACTAGTCGCCAGGCGCTGGATCGCCGCTGAACCTCGCGCCCCGCGAGCCGTTGTCTGGGTTGATCGGAGGGGCTGGCCATGCGCGTGCATGTGAAGGCGCGGCTGGACTACCACTTCCCCGAACGGGTGGAATCCCTGCTGCAGATCGAGGCGGCGGTCGCCGACGACCAGGCGGTGCGGGACGAGCGGCTGGTCTTCGACCCGCCCGTGGCCTTCACCCGCCGCGACGACCCGGCCACCGGCGAGCGTCGCGTGGTCTTCACCCACCAGGGGCGGCTGGCCATCGCCTACGACGCCGTGGTCGAGATCGCCGCGCGCGACATGGCCCTGGCCGACGCCGCCCAGCACGCCATCGCCGACCTGCCGATCGACACCCTGCCCTATCTGCGCGGCAGCCGTTACTGCCCGTCCGACACCTTCGAAACCATCGCCGACCAGAAGTTCGGCGCCCTGCGCGGCGGCGCGCGGGTGGCGGCCATCGTCGACTGGATCATCGGACACCTGGAATACCGCCCGTGCAGCGATGCGCGGACCACCGCCCTGGAGACCTATGTCCAGCGGGCCGGCGTCTGCCGCGACTTCGCCCACCTGGCCGTCACCCTCTGCCGGGCCAGCGACATCCCGGCCCGGGTGGCCAGCGTCTACGCCCCCGCCCTGGAGCCGCCGGACTTCCACGCCGTGGTCGAGGTCTTCGTCGGCGGCCGTTGGCGCCTGCTGGACCCCGCGGGCCGGGCGCCCGTCGACGGCCTGGTTCGCATCGCCCACGGCCGCGACGCCGCCGACGTGGCGTTCCTGACCATCTTCGGCAAGGCGACGATGGTGAGCCAGAGCGTGACGGTGCGAGAATAACCAGATCCTCCCCCTGTGGAGGAGGGGTCGGCGCAGCCGACGGTGGGGGGAGTGACCAGCCGGTGGCCGCCTCGCGGATCGACCGTCCCGAAACTTTCCCAACCCGGCCTTCGGCCGCCTCCCCCACAGGGAGGACCTAGGGACTCAGCCTCAGAACGGCAGGATGTTGCGCTGGCGGCTGTAGGCCAGATAGCCGACATTGGCCCCCAGGCGCAGGCCGACGCCGGCGCGGATCGGGGCCAGGGTGATGGTGTCGGCGCGCTGGTAGTTCACGCCCAGGCCGCCGACCAGATAGGCCGTGCCCTCCACGCCCGGGAAGCGGCGGAAGATGGCGTCCGGATACTGCAGGTTATAGCACAGGGTGAAGACCCGGCTGGCGTTGCCGCCCCAGTCCCAGCCCACCGACGGGCCCTGCCAGAACACCTCCTGGGTGTCCTTGCCCTTCATGTACAGCAGGCCCCGGCCGTAGCGCAGACCCACGGCGATGGCGCCCGAACCCTCCTCGCCGGCGATGTAGCCGGTGGGCTGGCCGTTGTCGCGGAAGGCGCGCTCGATCACCGCGCCGATGCTTTCGGCGGTCACGCCCAGGAAGTCCGAGCCGCTGCGGATCATCTCGTCGGCCGAATAGGTCTGGGCCCGGCCGGTGTCGTACTGCGACCGCGGCGGCGGGTCGCCCGGGCGTTCCTGGGCGGTGCTGGCGCAGGCGCTCAGTCCGGCGGTGGCCATGCCCGAAAGGATCAGCTTGCGGCGGTCCATGTGCTCTCTCGCGATTCCGACAGCCTGGACTGTCTCAACCCTTTGAGTCGGGTTTGCGGCTGGAAGCTTAACGGCGGGTTAACCACGAAGGATCCGGGGCGGGCCGTCAGACGTCCCAGTTCAGCCACGCGCCCGGCTTGAGCGCCTGGACCGTCACGCCGCGCCGCGCGCCCTCCGCCTGGGTGCGCTGGAGGGCGTCGGACATCTCCTCGTAGCCGTCGGCCCCGCGGACGCCGTAGTGGATCGGAACCAGGATCCTGGCGCCCAGGATCTTGGCGGCGGCGACGGCCTGGTCCGGCGTCATGACGCTGGACACCTCGGCGGCGGGCTCGCGCCAGGCGAAGCGCGCCCCGTTGATGGGCAGGAAGACCGCGTCGAACGGTCCGAATTGCCGGCCGACCTGCCACCAGGCGCCGTGCCAGAGCGTGTCGCCGGCATGCAGGATGCGACGCCCGCCGCCGCTGATCACCCACGAGGCCTGCGGATCGCCATAGCCGTCGACGGCCGGAACCGCCGTGGCGACGAAGGCGCCGCCCAACATCTGCGGCTCCCAGAGAGGGGCGGACCGGACGCGGCTGACGCCCGGCGCGACGATCGCGCCGAGGCTGGCGGGGTACAGCAGCAGGCCCTGGTCGCCCAGCGCCCGGGCCACGGCCTTGGCGTCGAAATGGTCGGAATGGCGATGGGTGATCAGCGCGTAGCGGTCGCCCTTGAAGTCGCCGAGATCGGGCAAGGGATCGGGAAGCGCGGCGCCCCAGACCGAAGGGTCGGCCAGGAGGTCAACGCCCAGGGTCGCGTCGGGAAGCACCAGCTTGATCCCGGCCCAGGCCAGGCGCTGAATCCGCAGCGTCCCGGCTTCGGCGGCGAACGGCGGCGCCGAGGCCAACAGGGCCGTCGCGCCGCCGCCCAGAAGGCTTCGGCGGGTGAGCGCGATCTTGACGGGCGGGATGTCCTGGGGATTGAGATGCGTGGGCATGGGCCGCCTCCGTTGTCGCGAAGCGCGACCCTAGGGGGCGCGAACGCCGGAAACGGCCGTGATTGTGTCGCCCGGACCGGCGATCCGCCGGCGTGGAGGAAGCTTGCAGGTGCTGGACGACAAGGACGAAGCCCTGATCCTGGCCCTGGAGCGGGACGCGCGGGCCAGCGTCGTGGCCCTGGCCCGCGAGATCGGCCTGTCGCGCAGCGCCACCCAGGAGCGCCTGGGCCGTCTCCAGCGCGGCGGCGCGATCGCCGGCTATACGGTGGTGCGCGGCCGGACCGACGGCCGCGCGCGCCTCAACGCCTGCCTGATGATCCGCCACGCGCGCGGCGGAACCTGCGCGCGCTCAGTCGTGCCCCTCAAGCGCATTCCCGAGGTGAAGGCCATCCAGTCGCTGGCCGGCGATCCGGATCTTCTGGTCCAGGTCAGCGCCGCCGACCCCGCCGACCTGGACCGGATCGCCGAAGCCGTGCGCGCCCTGCCCGGCATCGGCGAGGTCACCACCCACGTCGTCCTCGCCGACCATCTGCGCCGCCCCTGATAGCGGGCGGCGCTTCGACAACCCCCGGGGCAAGTCCAACCAAGCCGTGCGCGGGCGGAACGACGCTCGCGAAACCGCGCAAATATGCTAGACGCAGCCCCATGACTTCGACGCCTCTCGACCGCATCCGCAATTTCTCGATCGTGGCCCACATCGACCACGGCAAATCCACCCTCTCCGACCGCCTGATCCAGGAGACCGGCGGCCTGACCGCGCGCGAGATGAGCGCCCAGGTCCTGGACAACATGGACATCGAGAAGGAACGCGGGATCACCATCAAGGCGCAGACCGTGCGCCTGCGCTACAAGGCCGACGACGGCCAGGACTACGTCCTGAACCTGATGGACACCCCCGGCCACGTCGACTTCGCCTACGAGGTCAGCCGCAGCCTGGCCGCCTGCGAGGGCTCGATCCTGGTGGTCGACGCCAGCCAGGGCGTCGAGGCCCAGACCCTGGCCAACGTCTATTCGGCCATCGACAACAACCACGAGATCGTCCCGGTCCTCAACAAGATCGACCTGCCGGCCGCCGAGCCCGAGCGCGTGCGCGCCCAGATCGAGGACCTGATCGGCCTGGACGCCAGCGACGCCGTCCTGGCCAGCGCCAAGTCGGGCATCGGCATCCACGAGGTGCTGGAAGCCATCGTCACCCGCCTGCCCGCCCCCAAGGGCGACCTCAACGCCCCGCTCAAGGCCCTGCTGGTCGACGCCTGGTACGACGCCTATCTCGGCGTCGTCGTTCTGGTCCGGATCTTCGACGGCACGCTCAAGGCCGGCCAGCAGGTGCGGATGATGCAGACCGGCGCCACCCACCGCATCGACAAGGTCGGGGTGTTCACCCCCAAGGCCACCGACGTCGACCAGCTGGGCCCCGGCGAGGTCGGCTTCTTCACCGCCTCGATCAAGGAAGTGGCCGACGCCGCCGTCGGCGACACCATCACCGACGAGAAGAAGCAGACCGCCCAGGCCCTGCCGGGCTTCAAGGAAGTCCAGCCGGTGGTGTTCTGCGGCCTGTTCCCGGTCGACGCCGCTGACTTCGAGGACCTGCGCGCCGCCGTCGGCAAGCTGCGCCTGAACGACGGCAGCTTCACCTACGAGATGGAGAGCAGCGCCGCCCTGGGCTTCGGCTTCCGCTGCGGCTTCCTCGGCCTGCTGCACCTGGAAATCATCCAGGAGCGCCTGTCCCGCGAGTTCGACCTCGACCTGATCGCGACCGCCCCCTCGGTGGTCTACAAGATCCACATGCGCGACGGGACGGAGATGGAGCTTCACAACCCCGCCGACCTGCCCGACGTGATGCAGATCGAGAGCATCAGCGAGCCGTGGATCAAAGCCACGATCTTCACGCCCGACGAATATCTGGGCGGCGTGATCAAGCTGTGCCAGGACCGCCGCGGCATGCAGCGCGAGCTCAGCTACGTCGGCAGCCGGGCCATGGTGGTCTACGACCTGCCGCTGAACGAGGTGGTGTTCGACTTCTACGACCGCCTGAAGTCGATCTCGAAAGGCTATGCCAGCTTCGACTACCAGGTCGAGGACTACCGGCCCGGCGACCTGGTCAAGATGTCGATCCTGGTCAACGCCGAGCCCGTCGACGCCCTGTCAATGCTGGTCCACCGCGACCGCGCCGAAAGCCGCGGCCGGGGCATGTGCGAGAAGATGAAGGAGCTCATCCCGCAGCACATGTTCGTCATCCCCATCCAGGCGGCGATCGGCGGGCGGATCATCGCCCGCGAGACCGTCCGCGCCCTGCGCAAAGACGTCACGGCCAAGTGCTACGGCGGCGACGCCTCGCGCAAGCGCAAGCTGCTGGACAAGCAGAAGGCCGGCAAGAAGCGCATGCGCCAGTTCGGCAAGGTCGAGATCCCGCAGGAAGCGTTCATCGCGGCGCTGAAGATGGACGGGGATTGATTCGAACGGCGGGAGCCTTTCGAGACCTAAGGCGGATCGACATTCAGCACCCGGGACCGAAAACCTCGTCCTTCGACAAGCTCAGGATGAGGTTTTCTACGGCTCGGCCTGCAGATTGGTCCTCATCCTGAGCTTGTCGAAGGACGAGGACCAAGCACGGCCTTGAAATGTCGATCAGTCCTAATCTATCCCCAGCGTGGGAAAGAACGTCCGGATATGCATCTGCGACGGTCGTCCGGGTTTCTTGTCGATGACCATCGTGGCGTGCCGGCAGGGAAGAGTCTTCGCCCCGTCGCCCTGCGCGTAGCGAACGATCAGCGGGCGCGGCAGCTCGACGTGCTTCAGGGTCCAGGGCTCGAAACGGGGGCGGGCCGTGTAGAAGTCGACCAGGATGGGCTCGGCCGCCGGCGAATTGAGCACCATCGCGCCGGCTGTCACCGCATCGGCGAACGTGATGAAGGATGTGATCGCGACAATTCGTCCGTTGGTGTGGGGGCTGCTCCTGGCGTCCTGCATCCTCTGATTCAGAAACCGGTTCGAAGCGTTCACGTGCCGCTCGCCGGTATGCCCAATTCGGCGACCGTCCGACACGGCCACGCCTTCCGAATGCATGAAGATGGCCCGAACGTCGTTTTCGGAAAACACATGCGTATTCAACGCCACTACTCCTCCACCTATCCGAGCAGATCACCACCGCTGACTCGGGAAAACAAGACGCCAGGAACCGCCAAGTCGATAGCGCTTCGCCCCTCTTGCCGCTAAATCCCCGCCATGCTGCGCATTTCCGACCTCAAGCTGCCGCTGGGGCATGACGCCGAGGCCCTGGCCCCCGCCATCTGCAACCGCCTGGGCGTCCCCGAGCGCGACCTGCTCAGCCACGCGATCGTCCGTCGGGCCCATGACGCGCGGAAGAAGGCGGCGATCCTTATGGTCTATACGGTCGACGTCGCCCTGCGCGACGAGGCCGCCGTGCTGGCGCGGTTCGAGCGCGACAGCCAGGTGCGGGTGAAGCCCGACACCGACTACCGCCTGGTGGCCCAGGCCCCGAAGGACTTCACAGGTCCTCGCCCCGTCGTCATCGGCGCCGGGCCCTGCGGCCTGTTCGCCGGGCTGATCCTGGCCCAGATGGGCTTCAAGCCGATCATCCTCGACCGGGGCAAGGTGGTGCGCGAGCGGACCAAGGACACCTGGGGTCTGTGGCGGCGCGGCGAGCTGAACCCGGAGTCCAACGTCCAGTTCGGCGAGGGCGGCGCGGGCACGTTCTCGGACGGCAAGCTCTACAGCCAGATCAAGGACCCCCGCCACCTGGGGCGCAAGGTGCTGGAGGAGTTCGTCAAGGCCGGCGCGCCGGAGGAGATCCTGACCGAGGCCCATCCGCACATCGGCACCTTCCGCCTGGTGACGATGGTCGAGAGCATGCGCGAGACCATCGAGGCCCTGGGCGGCGAATACCGCTGGCAGCACCGGGTCGACGACTTCGACATCGAGACCGCCGCCGACGGGTCGCGCAAACTGAAGGGCCTGCACCTGTCGACCGGCGATTATCTTGCGGCCGACCACGTGGTGCTGGCCGTCGGCCACAGCGCCCGCGACACCTTCCAGGTGCTGCACGACCGGGGCGTTCATATCGAGGCCAAGCCGTTCTCGATCGGCGTGCGGATCGAGCATCCGCAGTCGTGGATGGACAAGGCCCGCTTCGGAGCCTGCGCCGGCCACCCGGACCTGGGCGCGGCCGACTACAGCCTGGCCCACCACTGCGCCAACGGCCGCACGGTCTACAGCTTCTGCATGTGCCCGGGCGGCACGGTGGTGGCGGCGACGTCGGAGCCGAACCGGGTCGTGACCAATGGCATGAGCCAGTATTCGCGCAACGAGCGCAACGCCAACTCCGGCTTCGTGGTCGGCATCGATCCGGAGCGCGACTATCCGGGCCACCCGCTGGCCGGCATCGAATTCCAGCGCCAGTGGGAAAGCCTGGCCTATGTGGCCGGCGGCTCGACCTACGCCGCCCCGGTCCAGAAGGTCGGCGACTTCCTGGCCGGCCGGCCGTCGGAGGCGCTGGGCGAGGTGCAGTCGTCCTACCGTCCCGGCGTCACCATGACCGACCTGGCGCAATGCCTGCCCGCCTTCGCCATCGAGGCCATGCGCGAGGCCCTGCCGGTGTTCGGCCGCCAGATCGCCGGCTACGACCATCCCGACGTGCTGCTGACGGGCGTGGAGACCCGCACCTCCTCGCCGATCCGCATCACCCGCGGCAAGGACTTCCAGAGCCTGAACGTCGCCGGCCTGTTCCCGGCCGGCGAAGGCGCGGGCTACGCCGGCGGCATCCTCTCGGCGGCGGTGGACGGCATCAAGGTCGCCGAGGCGGTGGCGGCGGCTTATGGTGGGGCTCTCCAAGCGTAGGCCAATAGTGTTGGCATGACCGCAGCCCTGGTGTTTGACGAGGTGCGCCAACAACCATAGCGCTGGTGTCCATGAAACCGGTGCGCTTCACCCATCACGCGATCTTCGATCGAATGCCGCTGTACGGCCTGACGCGCGACGCTGTCGAGGCCATCGTCCAGCGCCCCGACTGGACCGAAGCGGATCCGGGCGATCCCGCCGTCGAGCGCCGCTTCGGCCGCCCGCCGGGATCGACACGCCATGTCAGGGTGGCGTGCGTGGAGGAAGAGGACCATATTCGCATCCTGTCGGTTTTCCCCGACCGGAATGCGAGACCGCCTGATGCGTCGTGAACCCACCTACGATCCGGAAGCCGACGCGGCCTATATTCCCCTGTCCGACGCCAAGCCGCACGAAGCCGCCGAGGTCGCGCCCGGCGTGGTGCTCGACTACACCGAAGACGGTCAGGTCGTGGGTATCGAGCTCCTGCAGGTCAGCAAGACCCTGGCGCCCGGCGCTTGGTCGAAGTGGCGGCGCCCCGGCGCTCGCGACGCCCGTATCGAAGCGGCCGAATAGTTCGCCTCCATGCTCAAGATCCTCGGCCGCACCTCCTCGCTGAACGTCCGCAAGGTGCTGTGGACGCTGGACGAGCTGGGCTTGGCCTATGAGCGCGAGGACTGGGGCGCGGGCTTCGCCTCGACCCGCAGTCCCGAGTTCCTGGCCCTGAACCCCAACGGCCTGGTGCCGGTGCTGATCGATGAGCAGGGCGCGCTCTACGAGAGCAACACCATCTGCCGCTACCTGGCCGCCCGCTATGGCCACGGCCACCTGCTGCCGGTCGAGCCGCGGCCGCGAGCCTTGGTCGAGCAGTGGATGGACTGGCAGGCCACCGACCTCAACCCGACCTGGGGCTACGCCTTCCTGGCCCTGGGCCGGCCGACGCCGGGCTATGACGACCCGGCCAGGATCGCCGCCAGCGTCGGGGCCTGGAACGCGGCCATGGCCATCCTCGACCAGCGTTTGGCCCAGACCGGCGCCCATGCCGCCGGCCACGACTTCACCCTGGCCGACGTGGTGCTGGGCGTGTCGGTGCACCGCTGGATCCGGACGCCGATGGACCGGGCGGACCTGCCGGCGGTCCGGGCCTATTATGCGCGCCTGAAGGCTCGGCCTGCGTTCGCGCCCTGGGCGCTGGACGAGGTCCCCTAGGCGGAGACCGCCTCGTCTCGCGCCCCACGCACCCGAAACACCCGGGCCTCGCGCGCCACGTCGTAGAGGCGGTGGACGACGAAGGTCTCCGGCTCGGCCGCGCGCAGGGCGTCCTCGGCCGGGGTCAGGCGGAACGGCGTGGCCGGCCCGCCGGTGGTGGTCTTGACCACGATGCGGCGAGGCGCGCCCGTACGGCTGAAGCTGACCAGGTCGCAGCCCTCGTCGCCCCTCTGTCCGTTGACCGGAGGCAAGGCAAGGCGGACCTGGGCGGCCAGATCGGGGCGGCCGCGATCCTCCAGCCGGCGCTGCTCGTGGACCAGGGCGGCGGCGACGCCGATCCGGGCCAGCATGCGGGCCTCCTGGTCGCGGGCGGCAGGGTCGAACTTGGCGACCAGGCGTTCGGCGCGCGCGCCGGCCGAGGCATGCGGGGCCGGTGACGGCGCGCCCTCGGCCAGTACCGGGGCGGCGGCGCGGCCCAGCAGGGCCGGCGGCTGGGCCAGGTCCTTGAGGACGCCGGGTCGGGCGCTCAGGCAGCGGTCGACCGCCTCGACCAGGCCGTCGCCGAAGTCCCAGCGCGGCGGATGGTCCTTCAGCGTCGGCAGGCCAACCAGGGTCAGCACCGCCGAGATCTCGCCCTGCAGGAAGGTGATCGCCCCGCCTGAGCGGTTGGTGACGAAGCGCAGGGCGCGCTGGTGGTTGGCCGGGTCGTAGGCGCGGCCGGTCATCGCCTTGTCGAGCATGACCAGATAGTCGCCGACCACCAGGTCCTGCTCGGCCTCGTTCCAGGTCTTGCCGTTGATCGCCGAGTCGCCCACGGCGCGACGATGCCCCAAGCGTGGCCGTGACGCCAGGATTCGGCTGGCGCCACCGGCGAGCGAGCGGGACGCGTCGGCGGCAATCGTGCTAGAAGCCGCCCATGACCGACCAGACCGACGACCACCCCGAGATCCCGGGCGAGACCCCGATCCAGCGCGCCCTGCGCCTGAAGAAGGCCGCCCTGGCCGCCAAGCCGCAGCCGCCGCGCGGCGGCCGGTTCCAGCGCGAGCAGGCCGCCGCCGCCGCGTCCAGCAGCAAGAGCAAGCCCTGGATGACCCGCTAGGAGCCTTTGCCTCAAGCGGCGCCTTGAGAACGCCGCGCTTCGACCACACCTTGAGGACCATGCGCGCTTCTCTCCTCGCCCCGCTGCTCGGCCTGGTCCTGCCCCTCTGCCTCGCGGTCGGGCCGGCGCTGGCCCAGGCCACCAAGCCGCCGGCCGAGCCGCCGACGCCGGTCTCGCCCGTCACGGTCATGCCGCCGACCCAGAAGCCCAAGGTGGTCGCCACCTGGCCGGCCGAGGGCCAGGCGATCGCCCCGGGAGTCCTGGTGCTGAAGGTGGTGTTCGACCAGCAGATGACGCCGCGCGACTTCGCCTACGGCCTGGGCGCGGGCGGCGACAAGCTGGACTGCCTGAAGACCCCCCGCCTGCTGAACGACGACAAGACCTTCGTGCTGCTGTGCACGACCTTGCCGGGCAAGACCTACGCCATCGCCCTGAACCCCGACGCGCCCGGCGGACCGGCCTTCAGCAACCTGGCCGAAAACCGCGCCGCGCCCGGCGCCCTGACCTTCACCACCGGCATGGGCGAGCCGGTCACCAAGCTGCGCGACGCCATCAAGGCCGCCGGCCTGGGCGACCTGGACATGCCCGTCGAGGAAGCGCCGGACGCGCCGGCGTCGGGAGCCAAGACGACGCCCTGACAGTAAGGTCTTTCGGATCGGGGGAGAGCCGGCCGAATTCGTGCGTCGGGACACCCCGGCCGGCTCTCGGCCTGCGGTCGGACCGCCCGTCGGAAGGAGACGGCCCGGTGCGTCGAAGGGATCGGGGGGAGGATACCTCGACGTCCGCAAGCCCGCCCAGGTTGCACGTCCGCCGCTTCGCCGCCATCAGGTAAAACCCTAGGTCGCGATCGTTCAATCCCGGCCCGGCCACAGCGGGATGACCCGGTGCTCGCCGTCGCCGTCCAGGGTCAGCCGCACGGTCAGGCCCAGGCCTTGCGACTCATAGACCAGGGTCGCGCCCAGCTGGCGGGCCAGGCCGCGCACCACGCGAAAGCCCAGGCCGCCCCCGTGGTGCGGGTCGAAGTCCTCGCTGAGCCCCACGCCGTCGTCGGTCACCTCGACCACCAGGCGACCGCCCGTGGACCGGCACGACACCAGAATCCGGCCAGCCACGCCGCTGGGATGGGCGTACTTCAGGGCGTTGGTCACCAGCTCGCTGACGATCAGGGCGACCGGCGTGGCCTGGTCGGGCCGCACCAGGCAGCCGCCGGAGTCCCGGTGGGTGATGACTGTGTCACCGGCGAAGCTGACCGTCTCCATCAGGCTGGCGCACAGCTTGGCCAGGAAACGTCCCAGGTCGACGCCGGCGTCGCCCTCACCGGGCGCCCCCGACAGCAGGCGGTGCAGCTCGCCGACGGTCTCGATCCGGGCGGCCACTTCCTCCAGGGCGATGCAGGCCTCGCGGGCCGACAGCGGCTGGCCGGCCTTGTCCAGCCGGCTGGCCTGCAGCCGCGTGTAGCCCGCGATCAGGGCCAGGTTGTTGGCGATGCGATGCTGGGCTTCGCTGAGCCGGTCGTCAGACCCGACATGGCGAACGGCCGCATCGCCGAAATTTCGGCGCTCGACGTCCATGGCTCGGGGGCTTTCAATAAGGCGGCAGGATATTCCGTCACCGCTATCCAAGCACAATCGAAGCAGAAATGCGATAGTTTTGTTTGACTTGGAATTGAGATTTTATCTAACAGCATATTGTAGCGCAGACATGTCGGAAACTCGACTGACAAATTACCTCAACAAAGCTATCTCATCATTTGGGGTATGCTTAGACATTAACCCATGTTGCGCCTAATGAGTAAGTGGCTTGTTCTGCACTGGATACGGTTTTGGCGCGGCGATGGAACCCGATGGCGACGCTCGTGCGTTAGCTTTACCGAACAAAAGGAGAGCTGCCCCCTTCCCCCTGGGGGCCGAGACCCGATGAACGACCTGACCCGACCCGAACGCCTGCAGATCATGCTCACGCAGGAAGAACTCGCCGCGTTGGATGACTGGCGCTTCACGCGTCGCATGCCCAGCCGCGCCGCGGCCGTGCGCGAACTGCTCAAGCGCGGCCTCGACGCCGAGGGCGTGCAACTGGCCGACGGCAAGATGCGCTCGCGCGATTTCGGCGTCGTCGACGGCCCCCTGCGCTCGACCAGCGGGGGCGGCGACGAAGGCTGACGTCGCGCCGCGGCTCGCCGTTTCCGGCCAAGCCTCGCCTTTCCCCAACGTCCCCCTATCCCCAGGCGAGCGCCGCGCCCATCATCGCCTCAAACGAGGGATAGGGGCGGAACGTCATGCGGTGGATCCTGCGGAGCCTGTTGGCCGCCCTGTGCCTGGCGCTGGTCGCCGTATTGGTCCTGGTCGGACTGGACCTCGCCGCCCGGCCGCCCAAGCCCGACCTGCCGGCCCTGATCGCCCGGGCCGACGCCTACGACGTCCGCATCCGCCGCGACGAATGGGGCGTGCCGCACATCCTGGGCAAGCATGACGCCGACGCGGCGTTCGGCCTGGCCTACGCCCAGTCCGAGGACGACTTCGCCACCATCCAGTCGGTGGTGCTGGCCACGCGCGGCGCCCTGGCTCGCCGGGACGGACCCAAGGCGGCTGTGACCGATTACCTGGTGGGCCTGCTGGACGTCTGGCCGACGGTCGAGGCCGGCTACCCCAAACTCCCGGCCGACCTGCGCGCCGTGCTCGAGGCCTATGCCGACGGGGTCAACGCCTTCGCCGCCGCCCACCCCCGGGCGGTGACGCCAGGCCTGCTGCCGCTGAGCGGCAAGGACGTGCTGGCCGGCTTCGTGTTCAAGCAGCCGTTCTTCTACGGCCTGGACGGCGAGCTGAAGCGGCTGAACGCGCCGGAGACGCCCCAGACGGAGCCGCCCAAGGGTTCGAACGGCCTGGCCCTGGCCCCGTCGCGCACCGCCGACCACCTGCCAAGCCTGCTGGTCAATTCGCACCAGCCCTATACCGGCCCGGTCGCCTGGTACGAGGCCGTGGTCGAGAGCGGCGACGGCTGGCACGTGGCCGGCGGTTTCTTCCCCGGCGCGCCGTTCATGCTGCACGGCCACAACGAACACCTGGGCTGGGCCAACACCGTCTCCAAGCCCGACCTGTTCGACGCCTACCGGCTGGTGATCAACCCGAAGAACAAGAACCAGTACCGGCTGGACGGCGCCTGGCGCGACTTCCAGCGGCACGACGTGAAACTGCGGATCAAGCTGTGGGGTCCGATCGTCATCCCGGTGACCAAGCGCGCCCTGCGCACGGTCCACGGCCCGGTGCTGGAGACCGAGCATGGCCTCTTCGCCCTGCGCTACGCCGGCATGGGCGAGTATCGCCAGCCGCTGCAATATTGGCGGCTGAACAAGGCGCGGAACCTCGGCGAATGGCGGGCCGGCATCGCCACCCACGCCCTGCCTAGCCTGAACTACATCTATGCCGACGCCGCCGGGAACATCGGCTTCGTGCACAACGGCCAGTATCCCGCCCGGCGCGAGGGCGTCGACTGGCGCGGCGTGCTGCCGGGCGACCGCTCGGACCTGATCTGGCAAGGCTATCGTCCCGTCGAGGCCATGCCCCAGCTGTGGAACCCCAGGTCGGGCTATGTCTACAACTCCAACAACAGCCCGTTCCTGGCCAGCGACGCGGCCGACAACCTGAAACCCGCCGACTTCCCGGTCAGCCAGGGCCTGCAGACCAACGCCACCAATCGCGCCCTGCGCATCCAGGAGCTGGTCGGCGCCGACCACGCGGTCACCGACGAAGCCTTCCGCCGCTACAAGTTCGACATCACCTATTCGGAACACGCGTCGGAGGTGGCGATGATCAAGGCGCTGACGGCGATCGATCCGGGGACCGACACCGACCTGAAGGCCGCCCAGGCGATCCTGCGCGGCTGGGACCGGCGCACCGACATCCACAATCGCGCCGCCGCCCTGGCCTCGCTGACGATCCAGCCGATCCTGGTCGCCCAGAACAATGGCGACACGCCGCCCGCCCCGCTCGACAGCCTGAAGGCCGCGATCAAGACCTTGAAGTCGAACTTCGGCCGCCTGGATCCGGAATGGGGCCAGGTCAACCGCATCCGCCGCGGCAAGGTCGACCTGCCGATCGACGGCGGGGCCGACACCTATCGCTCGGTCTGGGGGATTCCGCAGAAGGATGGAACCCTGACCGCCGACGCAGGCGACACCTTCATCATGTTCGTGCGCTGGGACGCGGCGGGGCGCGTGCATTCCGACAGCATCCACCAGTTCGGCTCGGCCACCCTGGACGCGGGCTCGCCGCACTTTGCCGACCAGACCCCGCTGTTCGCCGCCATGCGCACCAAGCCGGTGCTGTTCACGGAGGACGAACTGCGCGGGCACGTGAAGGCCGACTATCGGCCGGGAAAGCGCTAGCGACCGCGCGGCGCCATGACTTCGCCGTGGTGACGCGCTTGAACGCAGCCCTGGGCCAAGGCTAAGGTCCGAGGCCATTTCTCCAACGTCAGAGACCTCCCCATGCGCAAGATCGTGATCCTCGCCACCGTCGCCGCCGCCCTGCTGGTTTCGGCCTGCAACACCGTCGCCGGCGTCGGCCAGGACGTGTCGGCCGCCGGCCGCGCCGTGACCAACACGGCCAAGGACGCCAAATAGTCGCAGGATCGAGGGTTGCGGACTTCGGATCACCGAGGTCCGCGAACCTCGATATAGTTAAGCTGCCGGGCCGCGCGGCCTCGCTTGCCTGGCGTTTTTTCAAGGGGCGCCGCGACTTACCCACAGAGTCCGGAAACAGGTGTGGTTAACTCGCCTGAACAACGACATTTCTATTGCTCGCCTTTCAAGCGAATTCTTCAATTCGCAGCGGCTTAACTCAACGAAATCTGATTCAAAATGGCGCATGCGACCGTGCGCCCTCTTTCGCCGGGCGCGTCGCGGAGTCATATCGACGTCCATGAACGAGCAGACCTCCTCCTGCCCGCCTCCGGTCAGCATGCTGACCGGCATGAAGCGCGGCGTCCGCCACCGCTGTCCCAACTGCGGCGAGGGGCGGCTGTACACGCGTTACCTGAAGGTCGATCTGGACTGCGAGGTCTGCGGCCACGACCTGGCGCGCTATCCGGCCGACGACGGCCCGGCCTATTTCACGATCCTGATCATCGGCCACCTGGTGGTCGCGCCCCTGCTGCTTTTCCCGTTCATCTGGAAGATGTCGCCGGCGCTGGTGGTGCCGCTGACCGTGCTGCCGCTGGCCGCCCTGACGCTGATACTGCTGCCCCGCGTCAAGGGCGCGGTGATCGGCGCCCTGTGGGCCGTGGGCCTGCGCAAGGCCGAGGACTGCGCGGGCGGGTAAAACCCGCCCGATCGCCGTTTCGGAACTTCTGCCGAGCTTCTCGCATTCCCTCCGCCTGAACCCCGACGCGCGGGGCGCTTGGATTCAACGGAGACGGACATGCTCGGCACGATCCTCATCATCATCCTGATCCTGGCCCTGATCGGCGCCCTGCCGACCTGGGGTCACAGCCGTTCGTGGGGCTACTACCCCTCCGGCGGCCTCGGCCTGATCCTGATCATCCTGATCATCCTGGTGTTGATGGGCAGGATCTAGTCACGCGGCAGGCTTCGTCGGGGACCCGCGTCCGCGCGTGTCCCCGATCGCCCAAACCCATTCCTCCCATGCCCTTCCCCCCACGACCCATGTTCGCCTAAGGTCCCTCGCAACGACGAAAAGGGGGGCGACATGGGGGACGACAGGACCGACACCGCCGCGGCCGCGCCCCTGAGCGCCTGGCGCCGCACCCGGGCCATCCTTGGCGGATCGGCCGGCAACCTGGTCGAGTGGTACGACTGGTTCACCTACGCCGCCTTCTCAATCTATTTCGCCAAGGTCTTCTTCCCCAAGGGCGACCAGACCGCCCAGCTGATGCAGACGGCCGCGATCTTCGCGGTCGGCTTCGGCGCGCGTCCAGTCGGGGCCTGGCTGATGGGGCTCTACGCCGACCGCAAGGGTCGCAAGGCCGGCCTGACCCTGGCGGTGGGCCTGATGTGCGTCGGCTCGTTGATCATCGCCCTGTGCCCGGGCCACGCGACGATCGGCGACGCCGCTCCGGTCATCCTGCTGCTGGCCCGGCTGCTGCAGGGCCTGTCGGTGGGCGGCGAGTACGGGGCCAGCGCCACCTATATGAGCGAGATGGCCGGCCGCAAGCGCCGGGGCTTCTGGTCCAGCTTCCAGTACGTGACCCTGATCATGGGCCAGCTAGTGGCGGCCCTGGTGCTGGTGATCCTGCAGAACAGCCTCTCGAAGGAAGACCTGGCCGAATGGGGCTGGCGCGTTCCGTTCCTGGTCGGCGCGGCCCTGGCCGTGGTGGTGTTCTGGATCCGCACCGGCATCGAGGAAAGCGTCTCGCACCAGAACGCCGCGCCCCGTGATCCGGTCAGCCGCCGGCAGGTGGCCTGGGTCGGCGGCCTGCTGCTGGCGACGGTGGGGGCCATGGTCGCGGGCTTCACCCAGGCGCCGTTCGCCGCTCTGGCCCAGTCCGCAGCGGTCGTGCTGCTGGTCGCCACCTATGTCGCCCTGGCCGCGCCGCTGGTCTCGCGCCATCCCAAGCAGACCCTGGCGATCATCGGCCTGACCGCCGCCGGCTCGTTGGCCTTCTACGCCTACACCACCTACATGCTGAAGTTCCTGGTCAATACGGCCGGCTTCGACAAGGCCACGGCCGGGGCCATCAACCTGGCCACTCTGGCCGGCTTCATGCTGATCCAGCCGCTGTTCGGCTGGGCCTCGGACAAGGTCGGCCGCAAGACCATGCTGGTCTTCGCCTTCGGCGTGGGCGCCCTGATCGCCTGGCCGGTGTTCAGCCTGACCGCCAAGGCGACCAACCCCGCCGTCGCCTTCGGCCTGATCTTCGCGGCCTTGTTCGTGCAGTCGGGCTACACCGCGATCAGCGCCGTGGTGAAGGCCGAGCTGTTCCCCGCCCATGTCCGCGCTCTGGGCGTGGCCCTGCCCTACGCCATCGGAAACGCCGCGTTCGGCGGCACGGCCGAATATGTCGCCCTGTGGTTCAAGCACGTGGGCCTGGAAAGCGGTTTCTACCTCTATGTGTCGGCGATCATGGCCGTGGGCCTGACCGTTTCGCTGCTGCTTCGCGACACCGGCAAGACCAGCCTGATCCTCGAGGACTGACGCCACCCCTTCCACCGACTCTCCTTACGGCCCTAAGTTCGCCCCATGCACGCTTCGCTCTCCCACGCCCTGTCCAAGCAGTTCCTGGCCCTGCCGATCATCGACCTGATCGTCCTGGCCTTCTTCCTGTTCTGCTGGCTGTTCTACGAACCGATGCTCAAGCGGCTGGGCAAGGAGCGCAACGTCATCAACACCGACATGACGGTGATCCGCCGCCGGTGGATGGCCGAGATGACGGTGCGCGAGATCGCCCTGCTGGACGGCCAACTGCTGGGCCACGCGATCAATTCGGCCTCGTTCTTCGCCTCGTCCAACCTGATCCTGATCGCCGCGGCGGCCGGGGTGCTGTTCGGCGGCGACAGCGCGCTCAAGAGCATCGAGGGCCTGGCCGTGCTGGCCCCGGCCTCGACCCTGGTGTTCCAGATCAAGCTGGGCGTGGTGCTGGTCGCCCTGGCCCGCGGCCTGCTCGACTTCATCTGGGCGATCCGCCAGATGAACTACTGCCTGGCCGCCATCGGCGCGACGCCGATGTGGTCGCCGCGCGCGGTGTTGGACGAATACGCCGAGGCGGCCGGCGCGATCCTCAACCCCGCCCTGTCGGCGTTCAACGCCGGGGTCCGCGGCTACTATTTCGCCCTGGCCGCGGCCGCCTGGCTGCTGGGGCCGGTCGCCTTCGCGGTGGCGACCGGCGGGGCCATGGCCCTGCTGCTCTGGCGCCAGCGCCGCAGCCCCGCCTCGGCCGCCGTGCGCAAGGTCCGCCAGATCCTGGAGCGCCAGCCGGTGGTGGTGGGCCCGCACCTGTCGCACAGGGACAACGAGCAGGTTTAGGCTGGGAGATCCTCCCCCCGTGGGGGAGGTGTCGGCGAAGCCGACGGAGGGGGGAGTGGTCGGCAGATGGCCGGATCCACGATCCCAATACTCCCCCCACCGATCGCTGCGCGATCGCCTCCCCCACAGGGGCAGGGCTATCGCATATGAAGAACGAAAGGTGGACGGCCTGAGCCGTGCGTCCAATCGAGACCAAAAAGGCAGGCTCGTGAGTCTGTTTGGATTCGTTTTGTTCGCCTTTTGGTAGAGCTTGCCTCGATCCAACGCGGGCTCTCGATAGGACGAATCCATATGCGATACCCCTGCCCACAACTGTTCAGTCCGGGGACATAGCTGACACTTGTTCGGGGACATAGCTGACACCTCTCTGCGAGCAAACCATTGCTCCAACAGGCGTCGCACATTGGTGACCCTAGCTGTATGTCTATGGATTTTCGGGCGATATGGCGAGGTCGTCCACGAATGTGTATGCCCCACGTCACCAGCCCAAGGGCTGGCTAGACTTAGCGAAGCAGGGGCCGAGGTGTCAGCTATGTCCCCGGACTGAACAACAGGGGGGGGGGACTAAAACCCTACAGCCCCAGCTCCGCCTTCACCTTCCGGGTCAGCTTGGCGGCGATCAGGCCGTGGGCGGTCTTCAGCCAGTCGGCGACCTCGTCGGCGTCCTGGGCGGCCAGGTCGGCGAAGTGCAGCCACTTGGCGCGGGCCAGATAGGGCGCCGGCGTGGCCCGACCCGTCTCGCTCAGCACCTCGAACGCCACGTCCGAGGCCTTCAGTGAAAAGCCGTTGCGCCCGACCGCGCCGCCCAGGACGGCGAACATCTTGCCGCCCACCTTGTAGACCTGGTCATCGCCCCACTGGACGGTCATGGTCGCGCCCGGCAGGGCCAGGGCGGCGGCGTCGAAAGCTTCGGGGGTCATGAATCCATCCTGAAAGGTCCGAGATCCGCCGATCCCGGCGAAGGTCCTGGGGCTGAAGCGGCGCCGAAAACCGGGGATCGAAGCGGAACCATCGATCCTAAGGTGTTCGCGATCGCGTTTCACCTCGTATGGCCGCTTGCTCCCGCAACCTTCCTGAGTATATTGCGCCCCTTCCTGCGTCGGGGGCCTCAACCGCCTTCCGCATCTGGTGCGCATGGTGAGGTGGCCGAGTGGTTGAAGGCGCACGCCTGGAACGCGTGTATAGGGGAAACTCTATCGAGGGTTCGAATCCCTCTCTCACCGCCACCGCTCTCTCCCAAAATTTGACATCCGAACCCCGCGTCCCTATCTGACCATCACCGAGCGCGATCCGATCGCGCCGGACGCCTGACCACAGGCTTCCAGGTTCCAAGCTCGCGCTCAGCGCCTGACGCTTGGAGCCAGACGGAAAATCCCCGCCATGCCCTTTCTGGATCGGCCGCAAGACGCGGCCAGTGTCGCCCCAGGCCACGCACGATCCTGACCAGGGACGCGGCTTCATTCCCCGAAGCTCACGGTCTTCATGAAACGCCTGCGCCCCACGGCGCGCGTTCGCCGAGCCCTCACAGGGTCCCGCGCTCAGAAAGCGCCGGCCGGGGCTCAAGACACTCCCAGAAAGATTCTACGACCATGTTTTCCCCCCAAACCCAATCCACCCAAGTCCTGCCCGCGGTCTATGTGACCGAGGCCGACTTCGAGATCCTCTCCAACCTGGCCGACGCCGCCGCTGGGCGCGCGCCCGGCGGCCGTGTGCTGGCCGGCGAAATGGCTCGCGCCGTGATCGTCGAGCCGGGCGAAGCGCCCCGCCCCTTCGTCCGCATCGGCTCGCGGGTCGCGTTCCAGGACCTGTCCAACGACCAGACCCGCATCGTCCACGTCAGCCTGCCGCGCGACGCCAGCATCGACGACGCCCGCATCTCGGTGCTCAGCCCGGTGGGCGCGGCCCTGATCGGCCTGACCGCCGGCGAGGCCTTCCACTGGACCGACCCCGAAGGCCGCTCGCGCGGCGTCCGCGTGCTGGCGGTCCAGGACTGATCCTGGCGCCGGTCAAGGCTGTCGCCAGGCCCTGAGCCGATGCTATGGCTCGGCGCATGACCCAGCGCCGCCTTTCCGCCCTGCTCGCCGTCCTCACCGTCCTGGCGGCTGCGCCCGCCTCAGCCAACGACACCTCGGCTGAACTGGCGGCTGGCGGCCTGGTGCTGACCAGGAGCGACAGCATCGAGATGCGCTCGGAGGACCTCTACATCTCCGAGCAGGCGGTGCGGGTGCGCTACGTGTTCGCCAACACCAGCGGCAAGGACGTCACCATCCGCGTGGCCTTCCCGATGCCCGACATCGGCGGGCCCGGCTTCTTCCAGAGCGACGTCTCGATCCCGGTCGACGACGCGCCCGCCAATGTCCTGGGCTTCTCGACCAAGGTCGACGGCAAGCCGGTCAAGGCGCAGGTCGAGCAGAAGGCCATCGCCATGGACGGCGTCGACCGTACCGCCTGGCTGGTCGCCAACCGCATCCCGCTGGCCGTCCACCTGGGCGGCGTCGACGAGGCCTTGCGCGCCCTGCCCCAGGCCAAGCGCGACGAGGCCGTCCGGCTGGGGCTCTATGACCCCGACCAGGGCGGTGTCTGGGTGCTGAAGACCACCTATCACTGGCTGCAGACCTTCCCGGCCGGGCGGCCGGTCGTGGTCGAGCACGCCTACCGGCCGTCGGTCGGCGCGACGGTGGCCACCAGCGTCGGCACCGAATACGCCGGCGAGATCCAGGACAAGTACTGCGTCGACAAGGCCCTGACCGACACCGTCGTCCGCGCCGCCAAGGCCGACAAGGACGGCAATGCGCCGTGGGTCGACCGCTGGATCGACTACGTCCTGGTCACCGGCGGCAACTGGAAGAAGCCGATCGGCGACTTCCGCCTGGTGGTCGACAAGGGCTCGCCCAAGAACCTGGTCAGCTTCTGCGGCTCGGGCGTGAAGAAGATCAGCCCCACCCAATTCGAGATGCGCCGCGCCAACTGGCGGCCCGACAAGGACCTGTCGATCCTGCTGCTGGTCTCGCGCGACGCGATGTAGGCGCCGACTGCCTGCTGCGGCGCTCCACGATCTGACAAGGCGGAATAATCCGGTTGTCCTCCCGGAAGCCTCGCAGAGGCTGTCCGGGACCCAGGGGACTGGGCTGATGCGGTGTGGTTGTCCTGGATCCCGGCTCTACGCTTCGCTCCGGCCGGGATGACAACCGTGGGAGTAAGCTGCCTCTTCCTATTCCTCCACGAACGCCTTGAGCCGCCCCAGCGTGTCGTCCCATTGGCGCGACACCCCGTCGAGATAGGCGCGGGCCTCGTCCAGCGCCTCCCGCCGCGCGGCGAAGCGGCTTTCGCGGCCGACCCTGAGGCTGGCCACCAGGCCGGCGTCCTGCAGTACGTGCAGGTGCTTGGTGATCGCCTGGCGGGTCAGGGCGGTGTCTGTCGACAGGGCGGCGATCGACCGCGCCTGGCCGTCGCCCAGCTTGCCCAGCAGCGCCAGGCGGGTGCGGTCGCCCAGGGCCGCGAAGATCGGGGCCGGATCCCGGGCGGCGGGCTCAGGATTCAACATGGGCCTTGATGTTCTGGACCTGCTGCGTCCAGCCCCCGTCGTTCATCCGAAACGCTTCCTCGCGGCGATGGGCGGGCACCTTGTCGAAGCCGGACTCCACCACGACCAGCCGCGTGCCAGTGGCGATCGGCTCAAGCTTGAACTCGACCAGGGTCGGTTCCTCCTGGTCATAGTCGACGTCGGGATCGACGCCGTACGGATGCCAGGTGAAGGCCAGACGGCGGGGCGGCTCGATGGCCGTCACCTTGGCCTTCCAGACGATGTGCTCGAAGCCCGGATACAGGATCTTGCCGCGCGCCTCCTGGCCCACGACGAAAGGCGCCTCCAGCTCGACCCGGAACCAGGCCCCGAATTCCTTGTGATCGCTGACGGCGCGCCAGACCCGCTCGATCGGCGCGTCCAGGTCGATGGTCTTTTCGATGCGATCGGTCATGATGGCAACCTCCTGGTTGCTCATTCTGACTCCGACGAGCAATATAGGCAACCAGATAGTTGCTCTTCTAATTCCATTCATCCCGACGAAGGTCGGGACCCAAGCTGAATGTCAGACGGGGCCCCGATGGATCGATCGGCCGAGCCCGAGATCGATACTCGGCTTGGGTCCCGGCTTTCGCCGGGATGAATGGATGTGAGGGGATGTGGGTGTCCTAGTTCGTGTCCTCGGCCACCGGATCGGCGGCCGAGACGGCGCCGTCCTTGTTGGTGTCGTGGGTGACGAACATCCGCCAGCCGGAATAGTCGAACTCGGCCGGGGTGATGCCGCGGCTCTTGTCGGTGTCCAGCACGCCGAAGCGCACGTCGGCCTGGCGCAGCTGGCGCACGCGCTCCTCCTCCTTCTTTTCGGCGGTGTCCGTCGAGGCGGCCAGGCGCTTGGCCAGGCGGGCGGTGAACTCGCCGACATATTCGTCGTGCGACAGGGCGCCGTCGTGATTGGCGTCGATGTCGGCGAACTGCTTGTCGCGGCCGGCCTTGAACTCGTCCTTGCTGACCGAGCCGTCGCCGTTGAGGTCCTGCTCCTTGATGAAGGTGTCGCGGGCGTGCGAGGCGGCCAGGGCCGGAGCGGCGACACAGAGCGCGGCGGCGGCCAGGAGGGCGATCTTGCGGGTCATCGGAGAGGTCTTTCTCAGCGCAGGGATTCGAAGGTCAGGGCGTAGGTGTAGGAGCGGCCGGTCGCGTCGGCAGCGGTCGGGGCCACCCGGTAGCGGGCCTGGATCTGGTAGACGCCCGAGCGGGCGACCTTGACCGTGAACCGGCCCTGGTCGTCGCTGGTCAGGGTGACCGGCCGGGTCTTGGCGTCGGCGTAGCGGTCGTCGCCGGCGTGCAGGGTGATCGTCTGGCCGGCCACCGGCTTGCCGTCGAACAGCACCGTGAACTTGGCGTCCTGGCCGGTGAAGATGCTGCTGGGATGGGTGACGGCGACGAATTCCAGGCCCTTGCCGATCGGGGCCAGGGCGGCCGTGCTCGGCGCGCCGCGGGTCACATAGACGTCGGCCAGGGTCAGGCTCTGCATGTCGACAGGCGTGGTTCCGGCGGGGGCCTTGGCGGGATCCTCGAGGAATTCCCATTGGCCCTTGACCAGCACGGCCTTGGCGGTGCGGCCGGTGCGCTGGCCGGTGGTGATCCGATAGGTGCCGGGCTGTTCGGTCGCGACCTCGACCAGGGCCAGTTCGCGCAGGTTGGTGGCGCTCAGCGGCTTGCGCGCGCCGTCCGGCCCGACCACCGCCCAGGCGTCGGACTTCATCGCCACCTCGGGGCTGAAGAAGCTTTCGGTGAACGACCCTTGCACGGTCACCAGCTTGCGGTCGGTGACGTCGAAGGCGCTGGGCAGCAGGTAGGGCGAATGGGCCTGGGCCGCGCCGGCCAGGACGCCCGTGAAGGCGACCCCGGCCAGGAAGGCTGCGAACGAAAGCGAGCGGCGCATGGCTGAAAGTCTCCGGATCCCGATGAAGCGTCGCCTTCGGCTCTAATAGGAATGATTCTGAGAATCAATTGCATTTAGCTTGACCGAGCGATCCGGCGCTCGTAGGTCCTCCGCCAACAGATGCGAATGGTTCGCATCTATCTGACCCGGGGGTCCTCGATGTCTCGCCTCAAGCTCGCCAGCTTCGCCGCCGTCTCGGCCATGGCCCTGCTCTGCGCCCAGGCGGCCGCCGCGGCCGACGCCGCCTCCACCGCCGCCGACGCGGCCGTCGAGCTGGACAGGGTGACGGTCACCGCCACCCGTTCGGAGACCAAGCTGCAGGACGCCCCGGTGACCGCCAGCGTCATCTCCGACCAGGACATCGAGGACGGCCTGGTCAAGGACATCAAGGACCTGGTCCGCTTCGAGCCCGGCGTCTCGGTGCGCAGCGCGCCGGCCCGCTTCACCGCCGCCGGGGCCTCGACCGGCCGCGACGGCAACGCCGGCTTCAACATCCGCGGCCTGGAAGGCAACCGCGTCCTGATCCTGGTGGACGGCGTGCGCGTGCCGGACGGCTACGCCTTCGGGGCCCAGAACATGGGGCGCGGCGACTATGTCGACCTCGACACTCTCAAGTCGGTCGAGATCGTGCGCGGCCCGGCCTCGGCCCTCTATGGCAGCGACGGCCTGGCCGGCTCGGTCAGCTACTTCACCAAGGACCCGTCCGACCTGCTGAAGGCCGGCAAGGCGTTCAGCCTGCGCGGTCGTGTCGGCTACGCCTCGGCCGACGAGAGCTGGACCGAGAGCCTGACCGCCGCCGGGCAGGCCGGGGCCTGGGAGGCCATGGTCGCCTATACCCGCCGCGACGGCGAGGGCCAGAAGACCGCCGGGACCAACGACGCGGCCAACACCGACCGCACCACCGCCAATCCCGAGGACAACCGGTCCAACGCCGTCCTGGCGCGGGTGGTCTACACCCCGAACGACCAGAACCGCTTTCGGCTGACCTATGACCATCTGGACCGCGACACCGACTGGACGGTGCTGAGCGCCATCGCCAAGCCGCCCCTGGCCGCGACCAGCGTGCTGGGCCTGACCGCCTGGGACAAGGTCAAGCGCGACCGCGTCAGCCTCGACCATCGCTTCACCGACGGCCAGGGCCTGATCCGGTTGGCCACGACCACGCTCTACTACCAGGACAGCACGACCCGGCAGTATTCGGCCGAGGACCGCGACACCGCCGTCGACCGCACCCGCGACGCCACCTTCGACAACCAGGTGTTCGGCGCGGCGCTGGAACTGCACAGCCTGGCGACGATCGGCGGCGTGACGCACAAGATCGTCTGGGGCGGCGACGCCTCGCTCACCCGCCAGGAGGGCGTGCGCGACGGCACGGTCCCGCCGGCCGGCGAAACCTTCCCCACCCGCGCCTTCCCGACCACCGACTACACCCTGGCCGGGGCCTATGCGCAGGACGAGATCGCCGTGGGCCCGGTGACCTTCTATCCGGCCGTCCGCTTCGACTATTACAGGCTGGAACCCAAGCGAGACGCCCTGTTCACCGCCAACGTCCCGGCCAGCCAGAGCGAAAGCCACGTCTCGCCCAAGCTGGGCGTGGTGTGGAAGGCCACCGACCTGGTGACGGTGTTCGCCAACGCCGCCGCCGGCTTCAAGGCCCCTTCGCCGTCCCAGGTCAACAACGGCTTCGCCAACCTGGCCTCGAACTACAGGTCGATCTCCAACCCCGACCTGAAGCCCGAGACCAGCCGGACCTTCGAGCTGGGCCTGCGCCTGAACCGCCCGACCTGGAACGCCAGCGTCACCGGCTTCACCGGCCAGTACGACGACTTCATCGAGCAGGTGCAGGTGCGCGGGACGTTCACCGCCGCCGACCCGGCCGTCTACCAGTACATCAACCAGTCCAAGGCCGAGATCACCGGCGCCGAGGCGCGGTTCGCCACCGAACTGGGCGGCGGCTTCACCCTGCAGGGCGCGGCCTCCTACGCCCGGGGCAATTCGGAGAACAGCGGCCGCAAGGTCCCGCTGACCTCGGTGGACCCGGTCAAGCTGGTGGCGGGCCTGTCGTACCGCGACCCCGCCGGCCGGTTCGGCGGCGCGCTGAACGCCGTGCACTCGGCCAAGGAGTCGGCCGGCCGCTCGGGCGTTAGCTGCAACACGACGATCGTCGTCAACGGAGTTCCCAGCACCCAGACCGGCTCGGACTACTGCTGGATGCCCAAGGCCTTCACCGTGCTCGACCTGACCGCCTACTGGAACGTCACCGACAACGTCACCCTGCGCGGCGGCGCGTTCAACATCACCGGCCAGACCTACGCCTGGTGGAGCGACGTGCGCGGCCTGGCCGACAATTCCGCCGTCAAGGACGCCTACACCCAGCCCGACCGCAACTACAGCGTCTCGCTGGCGGTGAAGTTCTAACTCTATCCGCCTTCCCGGGGAGGGTGGCCCCGAAGGGGTCGGGTGGGGGAGCCGCCGCAATGACTCCCTGCACCGGCCCCCACCCGTCGGCTTCGCCGCCACCCTCCCCGCAAGGGGGAGGGAAGTCGCATGGGACTTGCGGCGCCTGGCCCAGGTCGACTACGACCCCTACCATGAACGCCCAGACCGCCGCCGACCGCTATATCCTGATCCTGCAATGCCCCGACCGTAAGGGCGTGGTCGCCGCCGTGTCCGGCTTCCTGGCCGACAACGACGCCTCGATCGTCGAGAGCAGCCATTTCAACGATGGCTTGGCCGACCAGTTCTACATGCGCACGGTTTTTCGCCCGGATGGCGCCATGCCGGGCCTCGACGACCTGCGCCGCGGCTTCGAACTGATCGCCAAGCGCTTCGGCATGACCTGGGCCCTGCATGACGCGGGCGCCAAGCCCAAGGTGCTGATCGCGGTCTCGAAGTTCGGCCACTGCCTATTCGACCTGCTGCACCGCTGGCGGGCCGGTCTGCTGCCGGTCGAGATCGTCGGGGTGGTCTCCAACCACGAGCACATGCGCTCGTTCACCGAATGGAGCGGCCTGCCCTACTTCCATCTGCCGACCACCAAGGCCAACAAGGCCGATCAGGAGGACGCCTTCCTCAAGCTGGTCGACGACCTGGCCGTCGACCTGGTGGTGCTGGCCCGCTACATGCAGATCCTGTCGCCGGCCCTGTGCGCGCGGCTGTCGGGCAAGTGCATCAACATCCACCACTCGTTCCTGCCCAGCTTCAAGGGCGCCAAGCCCTATCACCAGGCCTTCGAGCGCGGCGTGAAGATCATCGGGGCCACGGCCCACTACGTCACCACCGACCTCGACGAGGGCCCGATCATCGAGCAAGGCGTCCACCGGGTGGACCACAGCCACACCCCCGACGACCTGGTGACCCTGGGCCGCGACGTCGAATGCACCGTGCTGGCCCGCGCGGTGACCTGGCACGTCGAGCACCGCGTGCTGATCGCCGGCGCCAAGACGGTGGTGTTCGCCTAGGGCTTTGCGACGAGCGTCCACGTCACCGCGTCCCGCGCCCCGCCGCCCTCCACCGCCAGGCGGTTGACGCCCGGAACAAGCGTCACCGGCCAGGTCGCGACATGGTCGACCACCGGCGCGTGTCCAAGATCGCGACCGTTGAGGCGCAGCGAGACCGAGGGCACATTGGCGTAGACCTTGACGGTTACCGCCGCCGTCTCCCGGACCACCGCCCGGCGGCTGGTGATGTAGGCCATCGGCGTCGTCGTCCAGTTGGCGCGATACCAGTAAAAGGCGTCCTTGCGGACCTTGCGGTCGTAGGTGACCAGGCCCTTGTCGTTGATCCCCGGACGGTCGCCCTCGTCGCGGCCGTCGGACGCCAGGTCGAAGCCGACCCAGACGAAGGTCCCCCACAGCCACGGCTTTTCGCGCAGGACCCGCCAGTAGGTCTCGTGGAACAGGGCCTGGTACTGCTCGGGGTGCCACTTGCTCTTGGCGACCGGCCGGCGCGGCGGGTCTTCCTGCTGCAGCACGCTGGCCCCGGCGCCGTATTCGCTGATCGCCAACGGCCGGTCGGGGCTCTTGGCGTGGACCGCCTCCACCCAGGGACCGACGTCCTCGGGCTTGCCGTCGTACCAGCCGAAATAGCGATTCTGGCCGATCAGGTCGGTGTGCAGGGCCTGGGGATCGGTCTCGGACTTGCAGCAGTCGGCCAACACCGTCGGGCGCGACGGATCCTCGGCCCTGGCCACGGCCTGCAGGCCCGACAGCAGTTTGGCGGTCGCCGCGTCGGACCGGTAGAGCTCGTTGGCCAGCCCCCAGGTCACCACCGAGGGGTGGTTGTAGTTCTGGCGGATCAGCTCGCGTAGCTGCTCGGCCGCGTTCTCGGCGAAGGCCGGACCGTCGTCGGCGACGCTGTTGAGCGGGATCTCGGTCCACACCAGGAAGCCGTCCCGGTCGGCGTTCTCGTAGGCCCGGCGCGGGTGCTGGAAGTGCACGAAGCGCAGGCCTGTCGCGCCCAGGTCGCGCAGGATGGCGAAGTCCGCGTCGATCTCGGCGTCGCCGACCGCCAGGCCCTTGGCCGGCCGTCCGCCATGGAACAGGTTCACGCCGTGCACGCCATAAGGCTGGCCGTTCAGCAGGAAGCCGCGCGCCGGATCGCCGGCGATCACGCGGAAGCCGACCGGCACGCTGACCGTGTCGTCGCCGACCGAGGTCACCAGGCGGTACAGGTAGGGGTCGGCGCGTCCCCGCCACAGGCGCGGCGCGGCCACGCGGGTCGTCAGGCTGGCGGGGGCGGCGGCGCCGGGCGCGACCTCCACGGAGCCCGACAAGGTCGCCACGGTCTTGCCGTTCGCGTCCAGCAGGCGCGAGCGCACGGCGACGCGGGCGGGCGCAGCCTGGTCGTTGCGCACCCGGACCAGCACCGACAGGTCGGCGCCGTCGGCGCTGACCGCCGAGGGCGTGGCGTAGACGCCCGGGCCGCCGTGGTCGAGCATGTCGACGTGCACCGCGTCAGTCATGACGAGGCGGGCGGGCCGGTAGAGGCCGCCGAACACCGTGAAGTCGCCGCCCAGCGGCGCGACGTCCTTGTGGCTGGCGTTGTCGACCCGCACCGCCACCAGGTTGGGTCCAGGGACGATCCGATCACTGACGTCGAAGCGGAAGCCGGCATAGCCGCCGGCGTGCCGTCCCACGGCATGACCGTTGACCCAGACCTCCGAGACCAAGGCCGCGCCGTTGAACTCCAGGAACGCCCGCTGGCCGGCCTTGCGGGCCGGGGCGACCAGGCGGGTCCGATACCAGGCCGGTCCGCGATAATAGCCGCCCCCGTCGGCCCCGTCGGCGGCGTTGTAGGTGTGGGGCAGGCGCACAGTCTCCCAGGCGCGGTCATCGAAGGCGGGGCTCTGGGCCTTGGTGGAGTCACCCTTGGCGAAGGTCCAGGTCGCCAGCGGGATCGTCACGCGAGGCCCGGCCGTGGCTTGGGTCGGCGCCAGGCAGAGCATGGCCAGGAGGATCAGGGCTTGCAGCGGCGTCTTGCGGGTCATCGGGCGCCTCGGCTCCATCATGGGCCAGACCGATTAGCACGGGATTCGAACGGAACGCCCATTGACCCGGCCCCTGGGTCCGCCTCGATAAGGACGACGGTCAGCCGCCAACGAGGTGATTCCGTGCGTCCTTCCGTCCGTTTCCTGAACCCTTCCGAGGCCGCCCGGCGGTTGGGCGTGTCGGCCAAGGCCCTGCGGCTCTATGAGCAGCGCGGCCTGGTCGCGCCCGGGCGCACCGCGGCCGGCTGGCGGGCCTATGGGCCGGACGAGCTGGCGCGGGCCGGCCAGGTCGTGGCCCTGCGCGTCCTGGGCCTCAGCCTGGCTCAGGTCGCCCAGGTACTGAGCGGCGACGGCCAGGCCCTGGAGCCGGCCCTGGCCGCGCACCAGGCCAGGCTGGAGCAGCAGGGCCGGCAGTTGGCCGGCCAGGTCGAGAAGGTCCGAGCGCTGCGCGCCGGCCTGGCGCGGGGCCAGACCCCGGAGGCCGAGGACCTGACGGGGCTGCTGGCGCCGGCCGCCGGCCTCAGCGTCGCCTTTGACCTGCCCTGGCCCTGGGGCGGCGAGCCGTTCGTCCTGGGCGACATCCCGCCCCTGACCTACATCACCGGCCCGCTGGGCAGCGGCAAGACCCGGCTGGCCCTGAGCCTGGCCGAGGCCCTGCCGGGCGCGATCTTCCTGGGCCTGGACCGAACGGCCGAGGGCGGCGCGGCGGTCCGCGCCGGCCTCGACGCCGGTCCCGCCCTGGCGGCGCGGATCGACCGGACGCGGGCCTGGCTGGTCGAGGACGGCGCCACGCCGTCCGACGACCTGCTGGCGCTGCTGGCCGCGCTGGAGGCCGAAACCGCCGCCGCCCTGGTGATCGACATGCCCGAACAGGGGTTGGACGCTCCCACCCAAACGGCGCTGGTCGCCTGGCTGCGCCGCCGCGGCTCCGACGCACGGCCGGTGTTCCTGCTGACGCGGTCCAGCGCGATCCTTGATCTGGCCGCCCTCGGGATAGGCGAGGCCCTCCTCTACTGCCCGGCCAACCACGCCCCGCCGATCCGCGTCGCCCCCTATCCCGGCGCGCCCGGCTACGAAGCCGTCGCCAGCTGCCTGGCCTCGCCGGAGGTCAGGGCCCGGACGGCGGGAATGATCGCGATGATGCGCCACGCGGAGTCAGGCGGAGCGTCGACACGGCCTGCCGCCGGTCGATAGTCCAACCCGGACTGGCAAGCGGCGGCGCGGAGGCGCGGCCAGACCGATCTCGAGATCGATCCGGCCGCCCGCCCCTACAGCAGGATGTCGGCCGAGGTGAGCGTGCCGGTCACGTTCAGGGCGATCACGAAGTCGGCGACGCCGTCGCCGTTCACGTCGCCGGAGACATGGTAGTAGCCCGAGGCGTCCGGCGCGGCGACGATCAGTTGGCCCGCCACGTGGGAGAAGCTGGTCACGACCAAGAAGGCGTCGTTGGCGCCCGTGCCGGAATTGGCGTCGATGCCGCTCAGGTCCAGCTTGTCGGCCTGGGCGGAGCTGAAGTCGAAGATCAGGTCCGTGGCGATCGGCGAGCTTTCGGCGGCCGAGGTGTAGACGAAGGTGTCCGCCCCGGCGCCCCCCAGCATGAAGTCGGCCCCGCCGCCGCCGGCCAGGGCGTCGTTGCCGTCCAGGCCGTAGAGGATGTCGTTGCTGACGCCCCCGGCCAGGGTGTCGGCGACATTGTGGCTGGCGCCGTCGCCCACGACGACGAAAGCCTGGCTCGCCCCGCCGCTGGTGACCAGGTCGGTGGCCTTCAGCGAGGTTCCCGACACCGCGACCACGGCCTGATTGTTTCCGCCGCCGTCCGGCGCCGAATAGACGAAGGTCGTCCCCTCGTAGCGCGCGATGGTGATCTTGCCGCCGTCGATCGCCGAGATGTCGAGCTTGTCGTGGCCGGAGTCGAACCCGAAGATCACGTCGTAGCCCGCGAAGTTGGATTGCGAGATCGCCGTGTACTGGAAGGTGTCGGTCCCGGACCCGCCATAGAGCATGTCGGCCCCGCCCCCGCCATTCAGGGTGGTGGCCCCCGAACCGCCGACCAACACGTCCGCGCCGGCCGTGCCCGTCAGAGTCTCGACGCCGCCGCCGGCGTACAGCGTGTAGCCATGGACCGCGCCGCTGACGATCAGGTCGGACGTCTTGAGGTCGCCATTAACCTGCACGACGCCCGCGCTCGCGCCCGAGCCGAAATAGACGAAGGTGCTGGACCCGAAGCGGGCGATCGCCACCGTGCCGACGTCGACGGCCGAGATGTCCAGCTTGTCCTCGCCGGTCGCGAAGTCGATGATCGTGTCCCAGTGCAGGATGGTCGAGTCGCCGGCGCCGACGAGGAAGGTGTCGACCCCCGCCCCGCCGGCCAGGGTGTCGCCGCCGCCGCCGCCGCGGATCGAGTCCGCGCCGCCCGCGCCGTTGATCGTGTCGGCTCCCGAGCCGCCGGTCAGGGTGTCGGCGCCCGCCGAGCCGATGATCGTGAAGCCGAAATCGGCCACGCCGGTGACGATGTCGGTCACTTCCAGCCCCTGGCCCAACGCCTTGATCTGGCCCTCGGCCACGCCGTCGCCGTTCAGGTCGATCGACAGGATCTTGTCGGTCCCATCCGTGGTCAGGGTCAGCCTGGTCGTCCCGGTGATCAGCGGCGTCAGCCCCAGCGTGTCCGAACCGTGGGTGAAGTCGGTGATCGTGTCGAAGGCCGCGACCGTGCTGTCGCCGATGGCCTCGTAGGCGAAGACGTCCGCCCCGCCGCCGCCCGTCAGGGTGTCGGCGCCGCCGCGTCCCGTCAGGGTGTGGGCCGAGCCGTCGCTGATCAGGATGTTGGCGTTGGCGTCGCCGGTGGCCGAGCCGGTGACCGTCACGGTCAGCTGGGCCGTCGCGGCGGCGCCGGAGGGATCCTTGATCGTGTAGTCGAAGGTGTCGCTCACCACCTGGCCGACGATCAGGCCCTCGTGGTCGGCCACGTAGCTGTACGTGCCGTCCGGATTGATCGTCAGCTTGCCGTTGGCGCCGTTCACCACCGTGCCGCCCGAGACGACGGCCTGGTCCACGTGGGTGGCGTTGTAGGCGACATTGGTCACGGTCAGCGTCGCCAGAGCGTTGTCGACGTCGCCGTCATTGGCGCGGACCGAGCCCGTGACCGTCAGGCGTTGGGCGACTGCGTTGACGTCGGTAGCGGCGGTGGGCGTATCGTTGATATTGGCCACCACGGCGGTGGCGGCGCTGGCCTTGCTTTCCGCTGTGCCGTGGCCGTCGGTATAGCTGACCACCACGCGGACCGTCCCGCCGACGTCGGCGTCGCCCAGCACATAGGTTGTCTGGTCGCTCCCGACATTGACGTAGCCCGAACCCGTGTCCCGCTGCCATTGATAGTGCAGCGCACCCAGGCCGTCCGCATCCGCCAGGGTGGAGGACGCCGTCAGCACCTGGTCCTCGGCGACCGTACCGGCGATCGTCACCACGCCGGTCGGCGCGTCGTTGACATTGGCCACGGCCGCGGTCGGACCGCTGGTCTCGCTCTCGAACACGCCCTGGCCGTCGGTATAGCTGACGACCACGCGGATCTGCGCCCCGACGTCGGCGTCGCCCAGGGCGTAGGTCGCCTGGTCGGTCCCGACATCGACATAGCCCGACGAGACCGTGCTGCGCTGCCACTGGTAGTGGAACGCGCCTAGCCCGCCGGTGTCGGCCAGGCTGGACGTGTCGGCGGTCAGGACCTGGTCCTCCGTCGCCGCGCCGGTGACGCTGACCCCGCCGGTATGGGGACCATTAGCGGGCAGGATCGTCGCCGTGGCGGCGCTGGTCGCGGACTCGGCCGTGCCGTGGCCGTCGAAATACGAGGTCACTACCCGGATGACGGCGCCGATGTCGGCGGCCGCCAGCGTATAGGTCGACTGGTCGGCCCCGACATTGACGAAGCCCGAGCCGCTGTCGCGCTGCCATTGGTAGTGCAGCACGCCCAGTCCGTCGGCGTCGGCCAGGGTCGAGGTATCGGCGGTCAGGACCTGGTTCTCGTTCGTCCCGCCGGTGACGGCGACGCCGCCGGTGTGCGGGTCGTTGACGTTGGCGATCGCCGGCGTCGAGGCGCTGGTCGCCGACTCGGCGAAGCCCTGGTTGTCGGTGTAGCTGACCACCACCCGGACCGTGCCGCCGACGTCGGCGTCGCCCAGGGTGTAGGTCGCCTGATCGGCCGCGCCGACGATGTTGACGAAGCCGGAGCCGACGTTGTGCTGCCACTGGTAGTGCAGCGTGCCCAGGCCGTCGACGTCGGCCAGGGTCGAGACGGCGGTCAGGACCTGGTCCTCGGTCGGCGTGCCGGTGAGCGAGGCACCGCCCGTATGAGGATCGTTGACGCCGCTGATCGAGGCGCTGGCCGACGAAGTCACGGCCTCGGCCGTGCCCTGGCCGTCGACATAGCTGACCACCGCGCGGACCGTGCCGCCGACGTCGGCGTCGCCCAGGGTGTAGGTCGCCTGATCGGCCGCGCCGACGATGTTGACGAAGCCGGAGCCGACGTTGCGCTGCCACTGATAATGCAGCGTCCCCAGGCCATCGACGTCGGCCAGGGCGGCGGTGTTGGCCGTCACCACCTGGTTCTCGGTCGTCGTGCCGGTGATCGACACGCCGCCGGTCGGGCTGTCGTTGACGTTGGCGATCGATGCGGTGGAAGCGCTGGTCGCCGACTCGGCGAAGCCCTGGTTGTCGGTGTAGCTGACCACCACCCGGACCGTGCCGCCGACGTCGCCGTCGCCCAGGGTGTAGGTCGCCTGATCGGCCGCGCCGACGATGTTGACGAAGCCCGAACCCACATTGTGCTGCCAGAGGTAGTGCAGCGTGCCCAGGCCATCGACGTCAGCCAGGGTCGAGACGGCGGTCAGGACCTGGTTCTCGGTCGGCGTGCCGGTGAGCGAAGCGCCGCCCGTATGAGGATCGTTGACGCCGCTGATCGAGGCGCTGGCCGACGAAGTCACGGCCTCGGCCGTGCCCTGGCCGTCGACATAGCTGACCACCACGCGGACCGTGCCGCCGACGTCGGCGTCGCCCAGGGTGTAGGTCGCCTGATCGGCCGCGCCGACGATGTTGACGAAGCCGGAGCCGATGTTGTGCTGCCACTGATAATGCAGCGTCCCCAGGCCATCGACGTCGGCCAGGACGGCGGTGTTGGCCGTCACCACCTGGTTCTCGGTCGTCGTGCCGGTGATCGACACGCCGCCGGTCGGGCTGTCGTTGACGTTGGCGATCGATGCGGTGGAAGCGCTGGTCGCCGACTCGGCGAAGCCCTGGTTGTCGGTGTAGCTGACCACCACCCGGACCGTGCCGCCGACGTCGCCGTCGCCCAGGGTATAGGTCGCCTGATCGGCCGCGCCGGCAATGTTGACGAAGCCCGAGCCGACGTTGTGCTGCCACTGATAATGCAGCGTGCCCAGGCCGTCGGCGTCGGCCAGGGTCGAGACGGCGGTCAGAACCTGGTTCTCGGTCGGCGTGCCGGTGATCGATGCGCCGCCGGTGTGCGGGTCATTGATCCCGGCGATAGCGGCGGAGGCCGAACTGGTCACGCTGTTGGCGAAGCCCTGGCCGTCGTTATAGCTGACCACCACGCGGACCGTGCCGCCCACGTCGGCGTCGCCCAGGGTGTAGGTCGCCTGGTCGGCGGCGCCGATGCTGACGAAGCCCGACCCGCTGTTGCGCTGCCAGTCATAGTGCAGCGTCCCCAGGCCGTCGGAATCGGCGAGGGTCGAGGTGTCGGCCGTCAGCACCTGGTTCTCGGTGGGCGTGCCGGTGATCGAGGCCCCGCCGGTGGGGGCGTCGTTGGTGGCGGCGATCGCTCCGGTCGCGGCGCTGGTCGCCGATTCCACCGTGCCGCCTACGTCGGTGTAATAGATCACCACCCGGACCACGCCGCCGATGTCGCCGTCGCCCAGGGTATAGGTCGCCTGGTCGGCGCCGACATTGACGTAGCCGCCGCCGACGTCGTGTTGCCACTGATAGTGCAGCGTGCCGAGGCCATCGACGTCGGCCACCGTCGAGACCGCGGTCAGGACCTGGTCCTCGGCCGCCGTGCCGGTGACGCTGGCGCCGCCGGTGTGGGCGTCGTTGACGGCTGTGATGTTGACCAGCACCGAGCCGCCGGCCGTGGCCGTTCCGCCCGCCCCCTGCCCGCCGCCGGGCGCGCCGTCGTTCAGCGCGTAGTTCAGCGTCACGCTAGTGGGCGGCGCATCGCTGGCGTTGGTGTAGGCGATGTGGTCGATGACGTCATTGACCAGGGCGGTGGTCGCCGTGGTGGCCGAGCTGGTGAAGGTGATCGTCAACACGCCGCCGACGCTGGTGAAGGTGGCGAAGGTCAGGCCGCCGACCTGCAGATTGCCTCCGCTGACCGTGAACAGCCCGCCCGAGCCGAAGCCGAAGGTGTCGGCCGCGTTGGCCGAGGCCCGCTGCACCGTGAAGCTGGCGCCGCCGTAGTCGCCATTTCCGCCGTTGCGAGCGTCGAGATCCACGTCGGAGACCGTGAGCGAGCCCAGCAGGACGGCCGCCGTCTGTTCGGTGGCGCCGACCGTGGTGGCGCTGGCCGGCACGACGGGCGTGTCGTTCACCGCCGTGATGCTAGTGGTCAGGTCGATACTGACGTCGCTGAAGCGGGTTTGGCCGCCGTTGACGCTGACGTCCAGCAACGCGCCGGTGGTCACCACGCCGCTGGAATTGTCGATCAGGTAGGCGGTGAGGGCCGGGACCGCGCCGTTGAAATTGGCGGCCGGCAGGAAGCGCAGCAGCGTGCCCGCCGCCAGGACCAGGGCCGTGGACTCGCTGGGCGAACCGATCGTGGTCCAGGCGCCGCTGAAGTATTGCCAGACCCCTTGGGTCGTGGCCGCGTTGCCGGTGATCGCCACCCCGGCCAGGGTGTCGCCGTCGGGGTCGCTGAAATGCGAGCCGAACAGGGTCGAGACGGTCTGGCCGGACGGGGCGACGGTGTCTTCATTGACCGCCGTCAGGGTGGCCGAACCACTGGCCACGGGCGCGTCGTTGGTCGCTGTGACCACGACGTTCAGGGTCAGGGCCGCGCTGTAGGGCGTGGAGCCGCCCGAGGTGGTCAGGTCGGCGGTCGCGCCGGTGGTCACCGCGCCGGACGAGTCCTCGATCATCGAGACGGTCAGGGCCGGAGCCGTGCCCGAATAGTCGGCCGCCGGCACGAAGCGCACCAGCGTGCTGGCGTCCAGGACGAAGGCGGCGGCGGTCGAGACGGCCGGCAGGTCGTGCCAGGTCCCGGCGTCGAAATACTGGTAGACGCCCTGGGCCGCGGTCGCGGCGTTGGCCGTCACGGCCACGCCGGTGAAGGCGTCGGCCGATGAGCCGCCGCCACCGGCCACCTGGTCCTTGGCGTCGGAGAAGTGGCTGCCGAACAGCGACGAGATCGTCTGGCCCGCGCCGGGCGCTGAGTCCTCGCCGATCGAGGTCAGGCTGACGGCCGAGCCGCCGGTGACGGTGGGCGCGTCGTTGATCGCGGTGACCGCGTGGCTCAGCACCACCGTGCCGGTGCTGTAGGGCGTCGAGCCGCCGCTGGTGGTGGTGTTGACGACGGCGCCGTTGGTCAGGGCGCCGCCCGAGGCGTCGACCAGCTTGACCGTCAAGGTCGGGGCTGGGCCGTTGAAGTCGGTGGCGGGCAGGAAGCGGATCGGCGCGCTGGCAGCGATCGTCACCGCTGCCGCCGTCGAGGCCGCGCCGATGTTCACCCAGGTCGAGCCGTTATAGTACTGCCATTGGCCCGTGCCGGCCGCGGAGCCGTTGGCGGTCACGGCCACCCCGGCGAAGGCGTCGGTGTCGGCGTCGCTGTACTGGCCGCTGAACAGGCTTGAGACCGTGTTGGTCAGGGCCGCGTTGGCGACTTCTTCGTTGGTGGCTGCGAGGGCTTCGGTCCCGTCGCCGGCCACGACCGGGGCGTCGTTCACTCCGATGATGGTGATGGTGTAGCCGTCGGTGTCGCTCAGCACGCCGCCCGAGCCGGTGGCCCCGCCATCGCTGGTCACCACCGTCAGGGTGTCCGTGCCGCTGATGCCGACATTGCCCAGGAACACCAGGCCGTTGCTGGCCGCCAGGGTGGTGTTGATCTTGTTGATCGTGGCGGTGATGGTCACCGAGCCGGCGCCGTTGCCGACGATGTCACCGGACACCAGGCCGCTCGCGACGTCCGTCCGCAACGTCAGCACGCCCTTGGTCACGCCGAGGGTGACCGTGACGACGGCCGAGGCGGGATTGGCGTCGACGTCGCTGACCTGCAGGCCGGTGACGGCGATGTTGGTCGCTTCGTTGCCCGTGGCGCTGGAGACCGTGCCATTGACCGGCGCGTCGTTGACCGCCGCGATGTTGATCGTGGTCGTGCCGCTGTTGACCGATCCGGCCAGCACGCCCGGCGTGCCGTCGCTGACGGTCCAGGTGACGGTGCGGCTGGTGTTGGCGCCATAGTTCGTCGGGTTGTCGCCCGTGGTCCAGTAGGTGATGGCCGCCAGCACCGCCTGGTAGTTGGCGATGGTGTCGTAGCCGGTCAGGCTGAGGGTCTCGGTCGCGGCGTTCCAGGCGACCGTGATGTTGGTGCCCGCGATCGGGCCGGCGATCTGCTTGCCGGCGCCGTAGCCCAGATGGTCGTCGGCGGTGCTGGCCTCGTTGGACGAGAACGTGCCGCCGGTGATCTGCACCGTGGCGCTGGCCAGGTGGTCGCCGTCGGTGTCGGTGATGGTCGGCGCGCCGGACAGCACGGTGGTCGCGGCCGCCTGCTGCTCGTTCATGGCCGTTGCCGTGCCGGCGACGGACAGGGCCACGAGGTCCGTGAAGGTCATCCCCTCGATGTTGGAGCCGGTGCCGGCGCCGAAGGCGGGCGAAGGCGTGATCGTGCGGATCAGGCTGGCCGAGGTGCCGGCGGCGTTCAGCTGGAAGACGTAGATCACGTCGTCGTTGTTGTTGATGGTCTCTTCGCTCTCGACATAGAGCTGGCGCGTCGACTGATCGAACGTCATGTCGCCGCCATAGTAGGCGTTGCCGCCCGGCAGGCCGGTCAGCGTCACCCGGGTGGGGGTGGCGCCCGACGCGCTGGCGTCGATGTACCAGATCGCGTTGTCGTTCGCGTCGTAGTCGCTGCCGCCGCCCGACGGGGCCAGCGAACGGGTCGTGAAATAGAGCTTGTGGTTGCTCTCGTCGACCTCGAGATCGATGATCTGGCCGTTGCTGCCGTCCGACGGGAACAGGTTGGCGGCGAGCATGTCGGTGGCGACGGTCGGGTTGCTGAGATCAAGGCGGAACAGCCCGTATGTCAGGCCGTCGACCCTTTCGCTGTAGAACAGCCGCCCGCCCGCGGTGATCGTGCGGTCGAGCGCGAAATCCTGGGGATCGAGAACCTTGAAGCCGCTGACGTCGCCCCTGTTGTCGGTGTTCGCGGTGACGAGGAAGCCGTTGTCGGTGATGTTTCCGGCGGCGTCGTAGCTGTACACCCGGATGCCGGTGATGGCGCCGTTCGGCGTCCCCGCGCCGTCCTGGGAGCCGACGTAGATCTTGCGGGTGAACGGATCGACCTCGATCGTGTTGACCAAGGTGGCGGTCGGGATCGTGCTGACCACGACGGTCGGGGCCGCGGAACTGCCGATCACGCCGCGCACCAGGACGGCGTTGTTGTCGGCCGAACTGCTGACGATGGCGAAATAGAAGCCCGCCGCCGTGTCCACGCCGATGTCGGAGGTGAACGAACTCGACAGCTTGTCGTCGCCCGTGCCGGCTCCACCGTTGTCGATGACGACAGTGCTGGTGGTGCCGTCGTCATTGATGCGGACGAGGCGCGTGTCGGCGTCGCCGCCTTCGGTCATGTACCAGAGTTGGCCAGAGAACGGCATGGATCAGTCCTTTGCCTTGGCGAAACCGCGCGTCGGCTGACGCGAGCGGGACGCCCTCGGGGCGCGCGCCCCGCATGAAATGGACGCAGTGCGAGAGGCCGTGGGAGCGGCGGCGCGGCCGGCCGTCGCGCGATGCGAAGACGGAAAGTCGCGCATGCGAGCGCATAAATTGCGCATTTGACTCCCCCCTTGCTTTAGTCGAACGCGAACGCAACCTTAACGGGGAGCTTAGAGGCGCACAAGTAGACATACACGGATCGGCGAACAATGTTCGACTATCTGTTGTGCAGCCCAGGATAGTGAGTTACGACAGGGACAATCGCGAGGTGGGGGCGGCCGTTCTTAATCAAGGTCAAGAAACGACCACGACTTAAGGTTTAGTCACCTTGTCGCGCGCCTGAGACTTGCGCTTTAAAAAGACCTTTGGGAGCGAGGGAAGCAGCCATGGCCGAGCCTTATGTTGGTGAGATCCGCATGTTCGGGGGCAACTTCCCGCCGCTCGGTTGGGCGATGTGCGACGGGCAGCTGATGTCGATCTCCGAGAACGACACGCTGTTCAATCTGATCGGCACCACCTACGGCGGCGACGGGCAGTCGACGTTCGGCATGCCCGACCTGCGGGGCCGGGTTCCCAGCCACCAGGGCTCGAAGAACGGCCAGACCTACATCATCGGCCAGATAACCGGCGTGGAAGCCGTCACCCTCTCGCCCCAGCAGTTGCCGCAACATACCCACCCCCTCTACGCGGCCTCGACGCCGGGCGCGGCGAGCACGCCCACCACCCAGACCATGATCTCCAGCCAGGGGCCGGGCGGCACCGTGCTGTTCGCCTACCAGCCGTACAACGCGGCGAACGAACAGATCGCCTTGTCGGCCGCGTCGACCACGCCCAGCGGCGGCAACCAGCCGCACGAGAACATGCAGCCCTATCTGGGCATCAATTTCATCATCTCGCTCTACGGCATCTATCCGTCCCCGAGCTGATGCGTCCCGCCCGAAGATCCTTTGGAGACTCAAAGAGATGAGTGATCAATTCGTCGCGGAGATCCGCATTTTCGGCTTCAACTTCGCTCCGAGGGGCTGGGCGCAGTGCAATGGCCAGCTCCTGCCGATCCAGCAGAACACCGCGCTGTTCTCGCTGCTGGGCACAACCTATGGCGGCAACGGCACCACCAACTTCGCCCTGCCCAATCTGATGGGCAGTATTCCGATCCATATCGGGCGCAACCAGCCGGGCCCCGGCCTGTCGGTCTACGACCTGGGCCAGACCGGCGGCGCGCCGAACGTGACGGTGCTCGAGCCCGAGATGCCGATGCACACGCACTCGCCGGTGGTGACCACGGTTGTCGGCACCGTCACCGCCGCGGCGAACAACCAGCCCGCCCAGGCCTTCTTCGGCACCTTCCAGTCGGCCACCCGGGGCCTGTTCTACAGCCCGACGCCGCCGGCCGTGCAACTGCCGGCCCAGAGCATCGGCCTGGCGGGCAGTTCGGTCCCGCACAACAACATGATGCCGACCCTGTTCCTGAACTACTGCATCGCCCTGCAGGGCGTCTTCCCAGCCCGCAACTGACCCGCCGCGACGAACACGAGGAGAGAAACTCATGGGTACGCCATACATGGGCGAGTTGCGGATCATGTCCTTCAACTTCGCTCCGAAATACTGGGCTCAGTGCAACGGCCAGCTGCTGGCCATCAACCAGAACCAGGCGCTGTTCTCGCTACTGGGCACCACCTACGGCGGCAACGGCGTGACCACCTTCGCCCTGCCGGACCTGCGGACGATGGTCCCCGCCCACCTGAGCTCAAGCTATCCCCAGGGCGCGGTCGTCGGCGAATACAGCCACACCCTGATCCAGACCGAAATGCCGCAGCATCTGCACTTCCTGAAGGCCGACGCCACCCACGCCGGCGACACCAACGCGGCCACGGCGGCGACGGGCAACAGCTTCGGGCAGACCTACGGCAAGCCCAGCTCCGGCGCGCCGATCGGGTTCAACATGTACAGCACCACGCTGAGCCCCGCGGCGCCCATGGCCCCTCAGGCGCTGGGAATCGCCGGCGGCAGCCAGCCGCACGAAAACCGCCAGCCGTTCCTGGTGCTGAACATCTGCATCGCCCTGCAGGGGATCTTCCCCTCCCGGAACTAGGCCTTGGACGTGTCGCGTGGCTTCAGTTGAACACGGCCTGGTAATCCTGCCGCCCCGCCGCGGGCGTATGGACCGGGATCAGGTAGAGATCGTAGGCGCCCGCGTCCGCGCCGCCTTCGCGCGCGAGCGTGTGCATCCCCTCGGCGAGCACGTCGCCGGGGGGGCCGCTGAAGATCAGCACGAAGGGCTGGTAGGTCGGATCGCCGTGGCCGGGCTGGGTCTCCAGCCGCTCCACCTCGCTCAGGGACAGCACGTGACGCCCGCCCTCCACCCTGAACGACGCGCCCAGGTGAGGCGCGAAGGCGTCTGCGGTCAGGGCGACGAACTCGGCGGCCATGGAATTCCCCGGATCAGAATCGAAGCGCGGCCAGTATGACGACCTCGCCACCTGGACGGGAAGAGCTTCGCGCATCGCGGCCGCAAGAGGCAAGCGTGCTCTCTCCGGCGGCGGCGGTCCACGTTGCGCTGCGTCCCGAGACCGAGGCCGACGCCCCCTTCCGCCTGGCCCTGTTCCGCACTTCCCGCGGTCCGGGCTGGGACCAGATCCCCCTGCCCGCCGAGATGCTGGCCAAGGTGATGGAGCAGCAGTTCAACGCCCAGATCCAGGGCTACCAGACCGCCTATCCGCGCGCCCGGCTCGAGATCGTCACGGTCGGCGGCGCTCCGGTCGGACGGTTGGCCACGGACCGGAGCGCGGACGCCCTGCACCTGATCGATATCGCCGTGGTCCCCGAGCGGCGCGGCCAGGGGATCGGCGGGGCCGTCCTGCGGTCGCTGATGGAGGAGGCCGCCGCCGCTGGAGCGCCGGTGACGCTGCAGGTGGCCCGCGACAATCCGGCGGCCCAGCGGCTCTACCATCGACTGGGCTTCGCCCTGGCGGCGGCGGACGAGACGCACCTGACCCTAAGCTGGCTCGCTCCGCCGAAGGAGCCGATATGACCCGTGTCGCCGTGGTCGGCTGCGGCGCGTGGGGCCGCAACCTGATCCGGACCTGCGCGGAACTGGGCGTGCTGGGCGCCGTGGTCGACACCGACGCCGACGCCGCCCGGGGCCAGGCCGAAGCGTGGGACGTTCCGGCCCTGCCCCTTGCCCAGGCCCTGAACGATTCGAGCCTGGACGCCATGGTCATCGCCACGCCGGCCCCCACCCACGCCGCGCTCTGCCGCCTCGCCCTGGACCACGGCAAGGACGTGTTCGTCGAAAAGCCCCTGGCCTCCAGCCTGGCCGAGGCCGAGGCCCTGGCCGCCGACATCGCCCGCTCGGACCGGGTGTTCATGGTCGGCCACCTGCTGCGCCATCACCCGGCGTTCGAGGCGCTGGCGGCCATCGTCGCCCGCGGCGAGATCGGCGCCCTGCGTTACATCGGCGCCTCGCGGCTGAGCCTTGGCCGGGTTCGCACGCACGAGAACGCCTTCCTCAGCCTGTCGCCCCACGACGTCTCGATGATCCTGGCCCTGGCTGAGGCCGCGCCGGTCAGCGTCGAAGCCACCGGGCGGGCCTTCGTCACCCCCGGCGTCGCCGACGAGGTCCACGCCGATCTCGGCTTTTCCGGCGGGCTCCACGCCCATGTCGCCGCCAGCTGGCTCAGCCCGGTCAAGGAACAGAAGCTGGTGGTGATCGGCGAGACCGGCGCCCTGGTGTTCGACGACGTCCGCCCCTGGCCGGAAAAGCTGATGCGGCGCGAGCAGGCGGTGACCCTGACCTCCGCCGGCCCGATCGCCTCCGGAAGCGAGCCGCGCTTCGTCGATCTGACCGCCGAGCCGCCCCTGACCAGGGAGATCCGGCACTTCATCCAATGTTGCCAAACCCGAGCCACCCCAATGACGGGTATTGACGAAGGTGTTCGCGTACAGCGCGTGCTCGAACGCGTCGAAGTGCAATTGCTTCATGGCCTCGATCGACTTCGAAGCTAGTCGGGACACATGCATTATTTCGCAACATTCCGCATAACATTGTTCGAACACTTTCATTGCCAAAGTATTGATGGCGGAAAATATCAATAGTCCGGCAAACTACCCACTTTCGTAATGAATATACCTTGGCCAAAACCTCTTTGCGGAAAGGCTTTCCCCGCGTACGATCCTGCCATGTTGAAGGGCGCGTTGATCTTGAATAAGAACGCCCTGACCACGAGGGGCCCATGAACGTTCATATCCCGACGTTTCCATTCCGTGGCGACGACGATCTGGCGTCGAACTTTCAAGGCTTGACCCGGAAGATCCTGCAACGCGAGGCCGTGATCGGCGTGGTGGGCATGGGCTATGTCGGCCTTCCCCTGTCGGAGGCCTTCTGCTCGGCGGGCTTTGGCGTCATCGGGTTCGACCTGGACGAGACGCGCCTGGCCAGCCTGTCCCGGGGGTCGTCCTATCTGAGCCACTTCACCAACGCCCGCGTGGCGGCCATGCGCGGACGGGGTTTCGCCGTGACCGCCTCACCGGACGTCCTGGCCGGCGCCGACGCCCTGCTGATCTGCGTGCCGACCCCGATCACCTCGCATAACGCCCCCGACCTGAGCCACGTCGTCGAGGCCGCCGAGACCCTGGCGGCCGTGCTGCGACCAGGCCAGTTGGTCGTGCTGGAGTCGACCACCTTTCCCGGCGCCACCGCCGAGGTGCTCAAGCCGATCCTGGAGCGCTCGGGTCTGCGCGCCGGCCGCGACTTCGCCCTGGCCTATTCGCCCGAGCGCGAGGATCCCGGCAACCGCACCTTCACCACCGCCTCGATCCCCAAGATCGTCGGCGCCGACTCCGAGGCCGAGCGCCGCGTGGCCTGCGCGCTGTACGACGCGATCACCGTCACGGTTCCAGTCAGCGACACGCGCACCGCCGAGGCGGTCAAGCTGACCGAGAACGTGTTCCGGTTCGTCAACATCGCCCTGGCCAACGAGCTCAAGGTCAGCTTCGAGGCCCTGGGCATCGACGTCTGGGAGGTGATCCACGCCGCCCAGACCAAGCCCTTCGGCTACATGCCGTTCTTTCCCGGCCCCGGCGTCGGCGGCCACTGCATTCCGGTTGACCCGTTCTATCTGGCCTGGCGGGCCAGGGCCGAGGGGGCCAGCCTGAAGATGGTCGAACTGGCCGGCGAGATCTCGCGGGCCATGCCCCGACGGGTGGTCGACAAGACGCTGGAGGCCCTGGCCGCGCGCGGCCGCTCGCCGGTCGGCGCCCACGTCCTGGTGGTGGGCGCGGCCTACAAGCGCAACATCGACGACACCCGCGAGACTCCGGCTCGCGACATCATCGAGATCCTGCGCAGCCATGGCGCCCGGGTCAGCTATCACGACCCGCTGGCCCCCGAACTGGTCGTCGGCGACACCCTGATGCTGTCGGTCGACATCGGTCGCGACGCCCTGGCGGGCTTCGACTGCGCTATCATCGTCACCGACCATGACGCGTTTGACTACGCGCGGCTGGTCCGCGAGACGCCGCTGGTGATCGACACCCGCAACGCCACCGCCCAGGTCGACCCCGCCCTGGCCGGCAAGATCGTGAGGGCGTGAGATGACGAACCCGGCTCCAGCGGCCCGACCACCCGCCTGGGCCCACCCCTCGGCGGAGGTCGAGGCCGGCGCGGTGCTGGGCGCCGGCACGCGGGTCTGGCGGTTCAGCCATGTCGCGACCGGGGCCCGGATCGGCCAGGACTGCGTGATCGGCCAGAACGTGACGATCGGTCTCGGCGTGGTGCTGGGCGACCGCTGCAAGGTGCAGAACAATGTCAGCCTCTATGCCGGCGTCGTGCTGGAAGACGGCGTGTTCTGCGGTCCCAGCTGCGTGTTCACCAATGTCGCGACGCCCCGGGCCGAGATCGACCGCAAGGCCGAGTTCCGGTCCACGAGGGTGGGGCGCGGGGCGACGATCGGGGCCAATGCGACGATCGTCTGCGGCCACGACCTGGGCGCCTGGTGCCTGATCGCCGCGGGCGCGGTCGTCACCCACGACGTGCCGCCGTTCGCCCTGATGGCCGGCGTGCCCGCCCGCCGGGTCGGCTGGGTCAGCCATGCCGGCGAGGTGTTGGGCGAGGACCTGGTCTGCCCCCGCACCGGCGACCGCTACGCCGAGCGCTCCGGGGCGCTGCGGCGAGTGATCAACCTGTCGGGTTTCGGCGACGACCCGCCCGGCGTTTCCAGCGAAGAACAGTCGGCGAGCGTCGGATGAAGCGGGCCCTGGTCATCGGATCGGAAGGCAATATCGGCAAGCCGCTGGCGGCGCACCTTCGCAACCAGGGCTGGGCGGTGCTGTGCGCCGACATCAAGCCGGGCTGGCGCAGGGACTACCTGCAAGTCGACATCAACCAGCCGGCCGACCTGATACCGACCCTGCGCTGGAAACCGGACGTGATCTTCGCCCTGGCCGCCGTGGTCAGCCGGGTGACCTGCGAGCAGGCCTCCAGCCTGGCGGTCGGCACCAATCTGGGCGGGCTGAACAATGTGATCCTGCTGGCCCAGGCCGCCGACGCCAGGCTGGTCTATTTCTCGACGTCCGAGGTCTATGGTCCCACCGACGGGCCGATGGACGAGGTCGCCACGGTCCCCCGGCCCAACAACCGCTACGGCCTGACCAAGCTGCTGGGCGAGCAGTTGGTCGACTACGAGGTCGCCCAGCACGGCCTGCGCGCGGTCACCCTGCGGCCGTTCATGATCTATGACGAGAACGAGGACTTCGGCGACCACCGCTCGGCGATGATCCGTTTCGCCCACGACCTGGCGCGGGGCCGTCCCATCGAGGTGCATCGCGGGAGCGCCCGGGGCTGGCTGCACATCTCCGACGCCGTGCGCGCCATCGAGGCGGCGGCGGGGATCGACGAGCACGCAGTGATCAATATCGGCCACCCGGACGTCACGCCGATCCAGGACCTGGCCGAGGGCCTGCGGGCGCGCCTGGGCGCCGCGCCGTCGCTGGTCACCCTGAACGACCTGCCGGCCCGGATGACCGCCGCCAAGCAGCCCAGCCTGGCGCGCATGCGCGACCTGCTGGGCGTGACGCCGAAGGTGTCGCTGGACGAGGGCTTGGACCGCGTGGCGGCGCGGGTGCGGGCTCGCTTGGCCCAGGGCTATCTGGAGCCGTCGGCGTGACGACTGGCGCTCCGGGCCGCCTGCTGACCGTGGTCGGTGCCCGGCCGCAGTTCGTCAAGGCCATGCCGGTCAGCCGCGCCATCGCCCGGACGCCCGGCCTGGTCGAGGTGATGGTCCATACCGGCCAGCATCACGACTCGGCGTTGTCGGACAGCTTCTTCCGCGAGCTGGACCTGCCCGAGCCGATCGAGAACCTGGGGATCCACGGCGGCACGCACGGCGAGATGACCGGACGGATGCTGGCGGCCCTGGACGGGGCGATCGCCCGCCACGCCCCGGGCCTCGTGATCGTCTACGGCGACACCAACTCGACCCTAGCCGGCGCCCTGGCGGCGGCCAAGGCCGGCGTGCCGGTGGCCCATGTCGAGGCGGGCTTGCGAGTCTTCGACCGCACCATGCCCGAAGAGACCAACCGCGTGGTCGTCGACCACGTGAGCCGGCTGCTGTTCGCGCCGACCCGCGCCGCGGTCGGCCACCTGAAGCGCGAGGGGCTGGTCGAGGGCGTCCACCATGTCGGCGACGTGATGCAGGACGCGGTCTTGGCCATGGCCGCCTTGTCCGACCGCGGCGAGAGCGTGTTGCGCCGCTTAGGCCTCACCTCCGGCGCCTATGCGGTCGCCACCCTGCACCGGGCGGCCACGACCGACAGCGCCGCCAGCCTGGCCGCCGCCGTGGGCTATCTGCGCCAGCAGGCCGCCCGCCTGCCCGTGGTTCTGCCCCTGCATCCGCGCACCCGCGAGGCGGCCAACCGCTTCGGCGTCGACCTGGCCGGCTTGAGGATAATCGAGCCCCTGGGCCCGATCGACATGCAGCGGCTGCTGGCCGGCTGCGCCCTGGTGCTCACCGATTCCGGCGGCCTGCAGAAGGAGGCCTATTTTCATCGCAAGCCCTGTGTCACCCTGCGGGACGACACCGAATGGAGCGAGACGGTGGAGGCGGGCTGGAACCGGCTGTGGACCGTGAGCGACTATCGGCCTCGGCGTGAGATCGACGACTATGGCGCCGGCGACGCCGCCGAGCGGATCGTCGCGACGATCGCCCGCTTCGTCGCCGAAACCCACGACACGCCGCGCGCGACGACCGGAACCCGCCCATGAAGGACACCCACGACCGTCCCCGCGCGCCGCCGTTGCCCGGGCACGACGCATTGCCGGACGAGGCGACCCAGGGTTCGCTGGCGAGCGAGGCGCGGCCGCTGAGCATTCTGCTGGCCTGCAACTACGACCCCGCCAACGCCGCCACGGTCTGCGACCACATCAACGCCTTCGTCCGCTATTCGCGTCACGAGGTCCGCGTGCTCTCGCGCGTCGGGGAAATCTTCGACGGCGTGAAGCTGGAGACCTTCGACGCGGTCGTGATCCACTATTCGCTGTTCCTGGCGATGGAGACCTTCGTGGGGCCGCGCTCGCGCCGCGCCCTGGCCGCCTTCCGCGGCGCCAAGGCGGTGTTCATCCAGGACGAATACCGCTTCGTCAACGCCACCCTCGATGCGCTGGAGGCCTGCGGCGTGGACCTGGTCTTCACCTGCCTGGGCCCGGCCGAGGCCGAGCGAATCTACGGGCGCGTCAGCGGGCTGGGCACCCAGCAGGTGCTGACCGGCTACGTGCCGCACTGGCTGACGCACTATCCGCCCATTCCCCTGTCGGCCCGCAAGACCATGGTCGGCTATCGCGGCCGAACCTATCCGGCCTGGCACGGCGAGCAGGGACGCGAGAAGGTCCGGATCGGCAAGCTGTTCAAGCGCGACGCCCCGCGGTTCGGCCTCTCGACGGACATCGCCTGGTCCGAGCGCAGCCGGCTGTACGGCCGCGACTGGGTGAAGTTCATCCGCAACTGCCAGGCGGTGCTGGCCGTGGAGAGCGGCGCCAGCGTGTTCGACTTCGACGGCGCGGTGGCCGCCCGCACCGAAAGCTTCGCCGCCTTGGTCGAGCGCCCGCACCCGATCCCCGCCCTCGCCAAGAAGCCGTCCTACGAGATGCTGCGCGACCGGTTCTTCGCCGGACGGGAAGACCAGATCGACATCGCCCAGATCTCGCCCAGAGTGTTCGAGGCGATCGCCTTGCGGACCCTGGTCGTCGCTTATCCCGGACGGTATTCGGGCGTCCTGGAGCCGTGGCGGCACTATGTCCCGCTCGACAAGGACCATGGCAACATGGCGCAGGTGGCGGCGGTCCTGCGCGATCCCGAGCGGGTCGCCGAGATCATCACCAACGCCTATGCCGAGATCGCCTTGAACCCGGCCTACGGCTACGGAACGATGATCGCGCTGTTCGACGCCCGGATCGCGGAAGCGGCGGCCGGTCGGCCGGGCGCCGAGATCGACGAGCGCGCCGACGCCAAATTCCGCAGGGCCTTTCCGTTCACCCCGGTCGACAATCCGCACGAGATGCGGCGCCCCGGCCTGGCGCGCCGGCTGGCCGGACGGATCGTGCATCGCCTGGGGCTCGGCGAACTGGCCGTACGCCTGCGGCGACGCCGAGGCCGAAAGGCTCTGGAGTCGTAGGCTTGGCGCTCTAGCCGACGCGGATCCATCGCCGCAGGAACGGCAGGCGCGCCAGCGCCCGCAGCGGCGCGCGCACCGCCGGCGGCGCCGCGAGCCAATGCGCCTCGACGACGATCAGCGCCCAGACGCACCGATCCCGCAGCCCCAGAAACAGCCGCAGCCCCCAGGCGCGCCTCACGCCAGCACCTGGTCGGCGATGTCGCGCACGACCGCGCGCCAGCTGTAGCGGCCGGACGCCACGATCTCCCCGTAGGCCCGGTCGGCCATCGCCTGGGCGTGTCGCGGGTCCCGGCTGCGGTCGAGGGCCGCATCGATGTCCGACAGGTCGCGGCGCACCGCCTGGTAGTGGACGCCGGCCTCGAGCACGCCGCTGTAGTCGCCCTCGACCAGCACCTGGAAGGTTCGGGTCGCGACCGCCTCCAGATGGCGCGGCGACATGGCGCGGATCTCGGCCTCCGGCGGCAGCACGATGGCCGATGCCGGCGGAGTCCATCCCTCCATCGCGGCCAAGGCCATGTCGCGGGTCGGCAGCTCGCCCGCCGGATCGACCAGGGACGAGCCGCCCTCGACCCCGACCACCGCGCGGCTGGCGCCCAGCAGGCGGATCCAGGCCTCGCCGGCCAGCCGACGCTGGCCGTCGACCGCCACGTCGGCGCGGTGGCCGCGCGCCAGGGCCCAGGCCTCCGCCCGCAACCCGACCTCGCGCTTGAGTCGACCCATTTCGCCCAGCCAGACCGGCGTGTCCCAAGCCCGGTAGCTGACCGCGATCGGCCGCCCCGCCAGGTCGCCGGACGTCCGCCGCATCAGGACGTCGTCGACATAGGCGGTCAGGAAGCGCCTCAGGGCGTAGGGCCGGTGTTCGATCGGATAGACGCTGTCCCACAGCGCCGGCTCCAGCGCGGTCAGCAGCAGGTCGACCCGCGTCTCGGCCAGCACGTCGCGCAGCGCCTGGAGTCCGAGGAACTCGTCCAGCGGCGCGGCGACGCGTCGGGCCCGTGCGGGAACCGCGTCCATCGCCCGCCGCAATCCCTCCAGGCCGGTGGCCGTGTAGCGCGCGGCCAGGGCCGTGGCGTCGATCACCACCAGGTCCGGGTCGAGGCCAGCGATCCAGGCTGGATTGAACGGAAATCCGATGTTGAGGACCGTCACGGGCCCCGGGAAACAGGCCTTCCAGGCGAAGATGCGCTGGTGCTCCCAGCGGCGCATCGGCCACTGGCCGCGCCAACTGTACAGGACCAGGGCGGTCGGACGCTTCGCCATGTCCGGCGGACTAGGCGAGGCGGGGCCCGACCGGGCCTTCGACCGCGAGACGCACGGAGATGGATCGCGAAGGCATCGACGCCGTCCTAACGGAAGCGCCTGGCGCGCTCGCCCGAGCGTCGGCGGCGTCGGCGGTCGCTGTCAACGCCTAAGGCTGTCGCCCCTGGGCGGCGCGCAGGGTCTCGGAGGGCGACTCGCCGAACATCGCCCGATAGGCGCCCGAAAAGCGGCCCAGCTCCCAGAAGCCCTGGTCCAGCGCCGCCTGGGTGACCGTGGTCGGCCGATCGCCGGCGTCCAGCAGCCGGGCCCGGGCCGCCGACATGTTCTTCAGACGCAGATAGGCCTTGGGGCTGATGTCGAGCAGATCGTGGAAGGCGCGGTACAGCGTCCGGCGCGAGATGTTCAGGGCCAGGCAGATGTCCTCGATCTGCACGGCCTGGCGGGCGCCGCCGCTTTCCAGGAAGTCCTCGGCGCCGCGCACGATGCGGGCGGCGTTCAGCACGCCCTGCCGGCGGCCGCCCTCGGCCTTGACCGCCGCCAGGGCCGTCAGCACGCCATCCAGCAGCTCGTTACGAAGGAACGCCACGGCGCTGCTCGGAACGCCTCCGCCCAGGGCCCGCAGCAGGCTGGAACAACCCTGCAGCACGCGCTTGCAGGCGGCCCGCGCCTCGGGCGGCGGCGAATAGATGGCCGGCTCGGTCCAGAAGCCGGGGTCAGCCAGCCATTCGAAGGCCTCGGCCCGCTGCATCACCAGCCCCCACGGCGCGGTGACGACGGCATAGGCCAGGCGCCCCTGGAACCGTCCGTCCAGCTCCCTCCCCGGCGGAATGGCGACGATGTCGCCCTCCTCGATCCGATGGCCCCATTGATTGAGCACGCCCTCCTGCTCCATCACCGAAACCAGGCTGAACGCCTTCTGGGCCATGACGCCCCGGACGCGCAGATCGCCGTCGAACGCCCCGGCGTCGAAGCCCATGTCGCCCAGGTTCGCCCGCAGCAACTGGCCGCGGCAGGGTTGCGGCGTCAGCTGGGTGACCGACAGGTCGCGCCCGGCGGCATGGGCCCAGACCTCGTGCGGACCATGGGTGTCGCGAACCAGGACGTGGCCCAGCGAGACCGTCCCCGCCGGAGCCCCGAACGACCGCCGCTCGTCCAGCGTCCCCGCGACCAATCCATGCTCGGATGGATCGCCGTCGCCTGGCTCGATCGCCGCGGCCTGCCGCCAGCCGCTGTTCGCCCAGGATCGAGGCCGAGGGTCCTTGTCGCTTTCATTGTCCATCGGACATCTCCTGGCGGGGCAAGCGATCAAGGGCCTCCAGACCCTGACCGTTGAGGCGACCGCGCCTGTCCTCAAGCCCGATTCGCCCTTTGACGATGCCACGGCCGACCTGTGTTGTAAGTAAGGTGAAACCACTAGAAAGCATCGAACCAACAGATAAAATTACAACTTTTCCAATGGTTTAGCTTGGTAACCAAGTTTTAGGTATAGTTAATTTCGCGTTATTCATAAATACATAAAATTAACAGGCATAGAGGCGATATTGGCACTCTCCGCATAGCAACCGGAGAAATTCCGAAGAAAAATGAGGATGAGGCTGGGCCACGGAGGACTCTATGGTTCGTCAAACATGGAAGGAAATGGCGATCTTCGGAAAACGGAATCTCGTGGAGACAGCGGGCGGCGCGCGTGAACGCGATCGCCTGGCGCAGGCCTTGCGCGACATGAAGGCGGCCTGCGACGGCGAACGGCGGCAAAGACGCCAGATCGCCGAAAGCGGCGCCCGCCAGCTGAGTCGCGCCCAGGCCGTGCTGCGCGAGGCCGAGACCCGCCAGCGCGAGGCCGAGGCGGCGCTTCGCCGGGCCCGGCGGATGGCGGCGGTCGGCTGGATGGCCGCCGAGGCCTGCCGCGACATGACCGCCCTGCACGCGGTGGCCGCCCGGGCCCTGACCGCGTCCCGCGAGCGCCTGCAGGGCGACCACCGGACGGTCAACGAGATCGACTGGGCCCTGGGCGGCCTGAACCAGGCCGAACAGATGCTGGAGCGGGTGACCGCCTATCTCGACGCCCGCCGCGAGAACGGCCCGTGCGCCCACATCGACGGGCTGCTGGCCGGACACTGAGGCGCGGCATGACCGACGAGCCTCAGGACATGCCAAGTTAGGATGTCATCCCGGAAGCCTCGCAGAGGCTGTCCGGGACCCAGGGGACTGGGCTGATGCGGTGCGACCGGCCTGGATCCCGGACAGCGCTACGCGCTTCCGGGATGACAACAGCTGGGAAAGCTCAAGTCCCGAACGTCACGCCTCGATGTCGACGTCCTTGGTTTCCTTCAGGAACAGCACGCCCACCACGGCGGTTACCCCGGCCACGACGATCGGGTACCAGAGGCCGTAATAGATGTTGCCCGTGGCCGCGACCATGGCGAAGGCCGTGGTCGGCAGGAAGCCCCCGAACCAGCCGTTGCCGATATGGTAAGGCAGGCTCATCGAGGTGTAGCGGATGTTGGTGGGGAACAGCTCGACCAGCATGGCGGCGATCGGGCCGTAGACCATGGTCACGTACAGCACCAGGATCGCCAGCACCGCCACCACCAGCGGTTTGTTGATCAGGGCGTCGTCGGCCTTGGCCGGATAGCCAGCGGTCTTCAGGGCCGCGCCCAACTCCTTCTCCCACGCCGTCTTGCGGGCCTTGAAGGCGGCCTTGTCCAGGGTCTGGCCCGGGAACGAGGCGATGGTCGCCTGGCCGATCTTGACCTGGGCCACCGAGCCGGCCGGGGCCGCCTGGTTGCTGTAGGTGACGCCGGCCTTGGCCAGGTACGACTTGGCCAGGTCGCACGAGCGGTTGAACACCGTCTTGCCCACCGGGTCGAACTGGAACGAGCAGTCGGCCGGGTCGGCCACGACCGTCACGGGGGCGGAGGCCACGGCGGCGGCCAGCTGGGGATTGGCGGCCGTCGTCAGGGTCTTGAACAGCGGGAAATAGGTCAGGGCCGCCAGGATGCAGCCCAGCATGATGATCGGCTTGCGGCCGATCTTGTCCGACAGCCAGCCGAAGATCACGAAGAACGGCGTGCCGATCAGCAGGGCGATGGCCACCAGCAGGTTGGTCGTGCCGCCATCGACCTTGAGCATCTTCTCCAGGAAGAACAGGGCGTAGAACTGGCCGGTGTACCAGACCACCGCCTGGCCGGCGGTCAGCCCCACCAGGGCCAGGATCACGATCTTCAGATTGCCCCACTTGGCGAACGAGTCGGTCAGGGGCTGCTTGCTGCCCTTGCCCTCGTCGACCATCTTCTGGAACGACGGGCTTTCGGACAGTTGCAGGCGGATCCACAGCGACACGCCCAGCAACAGCACCGAGATCAGGAACGGGATGCGCCAGCCGAAGGCCTCGAAGGCGCTGTCGCCGGTCGCCCGGCGGGTCAGCAGGATCACCACCAGGCTGAGGAACAGGCCGAAGGTCGCCGTCACCTGGATGAAGCTGGTATAGAGGCCGCGCCGTCCGGCCGGGGCGTGCTCGGCCACATAGGTCGCCGCGCCGCCGTACTCGCCGCCCAGGGCCAGGCCCTGGACCAGGCGCATGATCACCAGGGCGATCGGCGCGGCGATGCCGATGCTGGCGTAGCTGGGCAGCAGGCCGACCACGAAGGTCGACAGGCCCATCAGCAGCATGGTGATCAGGAAGGTGTTCTTGCGCCCCCACAGGTCGCCCAGCCGGCCAAAGACCAGGGCCCCGAAGGGCCGCACCGCGAAGCCGGCGGCGAAGGCCAGCAGGGCGAAGATGTAGCCGGTGGTCTCGTTGACCCCCGAGAAGAAATGCTTGGTGATGTAGGTGGCCAGCGAGCCGTAGAGGTAGAAGTCGTACCACTCGAACACCGTGCCGACCGAGGCGGCTCCGATGACCAAGGCGTCCTTGCGCCCGACGGCGCGACCGTCCTTGGCGCCCTTCACCGGTTTCGCGGCGTCGCTTCCCATTCGCATCTCCCCCGTCGCCGCTTGCGGCGATCGAACTCTGTTACCGCAACCATCATGACGGGCGTGCGCGGCGTTGGCGAGAGGCTAAACATGAACCGGACGAAAGCCGAAGCGTTGGCTCGGAAGAATCTTCACCGTCCCATCTTGCGGGACGAAACAGGCGGTCAGGACCCTCGATGAGCGTTGTCGCGGCTTATGTCTACAAGGATGGCGTCAGGATCCGCGAGGCGCATCTGGACGAGGACGACGCCCTGGCCACCGGACCGGGCGAGTTCGTCTGGATCGGCCTGTACGAGCCCAACGAGGCCGAGCTGGCCCGCCTGCAGGCCCGGTTCAAGCTGCATCCCCTGGCGATCGAGGACGCGCTGAACGCCCACCAGCGGCCCAAGGTCGAGGTCTATGGCCGCGAGCTGTTCGTGGTGGCCCGCACCGCCCAGCTGGTCGAGGCCCAGATCGCCTATGGCGAGACGGCGATCTTCGTCGGCCAGGGCCACCTGATCACCGTGCGCCACGGCTCGGCCCGGGCCCACACCGAGCTGCGCGCCCAGCTGGAGGCCTCGCCGACCCTGCTGGCCAAGGGCTCGGACTATGTGCTGCACGCCGTGCTCGACTTCGTGGTCGACGGCTACCTGCCGATCGTCCAGGCCCTGGAGGACGAGGTGCTGGACATCGAGCGCCGCACGCTCGAGGCCTTCCTCAGCCATGCCGAGGTCAAGCGCCTGTTCCACCTGCGGCGCGACCTGATCCGCTTCAAGCGGGTCCTGAGCCCCATGGCCGAGGTCTGCGGCCGGCTGGAGCACCTGGACACGCCCTGCCTGGACGACGACGTCCGACCCTATTTCCGCGACGTGCTCGACCACACCCAGAAGGTCGAGGGCATGGTCGACGCCCTGCGCGAGGTGATCACCTCGGTGTTCGAGGCCGCCTCCCTGCTGGAACAGCAGCGGCAGAGCGCCATCACCCGCAAGCTGGCCGCCTGGGCCGCCATCCTCGCCGTGCCGACCGCGGTGGCCGGCATCTACGGCATGAACTTCGAGCACATGCCGGAGCTGCGATGGGCCTGGGGCTACCCGGCGGTGATGGTCGGGATAGTTGGGGTGATCGGGTGGCTGTACTGGCGGTTCAAGAAGAACGGGTGGCTGTAGGGGCGCGGCGGGACGCCTGCATCCACAAACCGTTGTCATCCCGGAAGCCTCGCAGAGGCTGTCCGGGACCCAGGGGACTGGGCTGATGCGGCGCGGTTCACCTGGGTCCCGGACAAGCGCTGCGCGCTTTCCGGGATGACAACTTTTGAGGGAGGAAAGCCTTGAACGAGCGTCCAGCGGCGCCGCCTAGCTCGCCCAGGCTCGCGCCGGGTGCAGGAACCGCCCGGCCTCGGCGCCGTCGCGCAGGAACACCCGCACCTCGGCGGCGTGGCCGGAGGCGGCCAGGCGTTTGGCGAGATCGCGGGCGGCGGCTTCGGCGCGACCGCCGCGTTCGAAGGTGAGGTCGGCCTCCAGGGCCTCGGAACGCACGGCCCAGCCTTGCTCGGCGGGGGCGACGGAAATCAGCAGAGCCATGACGAGCTCCTTACGCAAATCGGATTCAGGGGCGCCGCATCAAGGGCGCGAACGAGCGGCTGTTCGGGCGGCGAACCGGCCCCGAAACGTCGAGGTCAGATCGGCATTCGCCCTACGAGGGGATGACATCGACACATCTTATAGGCTCGCAATTTCACAACTTGACGACATCGGTACGGCCGGAACGCAACTGACGCGAGCCAGAACTCCTGGCCCCCTTTTTAGTTTCTCGGGTCGTTCGACGATCTGCGGGCGGGGTCAGAAAATCTGCCGGGACTCAATTCCTATTGGTTTGATAGGTTTTCATCGGCGACGTCTTTCCCTCCCCTTTAGGCGGCGCCGGCGCGCGTCGCGCGGACCCGTCGGGGGATGGGTGTCCGCGCGACGCGTCTTGGCCTTGCGTCCTTCGAGGCTCGCCTACGGCTCGCACCTCAGGATGAGGAATTCAGCACAGAGCTCCTCATCCTGAGGCGCCCGCGAAAGCGGGCCTCGAAGGACGCAGGGAGTCTCAGCAGTCCGGCGTGTCCAGATGCGCCTTGATCAGCGCCCGGCCCGCGCGCGCCACGACCCGCGCCGGCCCCTGAGCGCCCAGGGTCACCCGCGCGATGTAGGAGCCTTCCATCAGCAGCATCAGGCCGTCGGCCAGGTCGTCGTCCGGCGCGCCGGCCCGCCGGCACAGGTCGACGAGACGCGCGTGGAGCTGCTGTTTGTAGGCCACCGACACCTTCTGGGCCGGATGGTCGGCCTCGTGCAGTTCGATGGCGGCGTTGGACAGCGGGCAGCCGTGGACGTCGGCGTTGCAGGCCTTGGTCTCGAAGGCGTCGAAGATCGCCTCCAGCTGGGCGCGCGGGTCGCCGCAGGTGCAGCCGACGACCTCCTCCCACCAGACCCAGTAGTCGCGTTCCTGCTCGCGCAGCACCTCGGCGACCAGCTCGTCCTTGGACGGGAAGTTGCGGTACAGCGTCATCTTGGTGGCGTCGGCCTCGTGGGCGATCGCCTCGACGCCGACGGCGCGGATGCCGTGCTGGTAGAACAGCTCACGGGCCGTTTCGAAGATCCGGTCGCGGGCCGGACGTTTGGACAACGGGACGCAAACCGGCGCCTCCAGATCGTCCATCTTGCCCCCGCCAGAATTTCTCTCAGCCATTTTCACAGCACCTCACCTTGACGCGAGAGTTACCGGTCAGTATCTCTCACCGCGTGGATGATACCGAACGGTATCGTCGCATACGACTACATCGTCACAGATGGACGTCACGTCAAGCAACAGCAACTGCGACATTTAATCCTTAACCCCGGAACGGAGCGCGAGCCATGCCCCCGAGCGCGAGCCCTCAAGGCCAACACGCCAACGCCTCGCCCGCCAAGGCCGCCTGGCTGGCCGGTCCGGTCCGTTCCCTCCGCAAGCTGATCGGCCAGGGCGCCGACGGTCCGTCCGGTCGGGACTGGTCCGCCTCGCCCAAGGCTCGCCAGAAATCCCGGCGCCCCGTCTGGGAATAAAACAACCGCCGCGTCTCCTCCCCCGCCTCTTTTGTCCGACAGGTACGCCTATGTCCCTCCGCCCCGCCTTCACGTCTTTCGCCGGTCTGGCCGCCATGGCCGTGCTGGCCGCCTGCAGCGCCCAGGCCAAGCAGGAAGTCGCCCCGCCGCCCGCCCAGGTCACCATCACCCCGGTGGCCTTCAAGGAACTGCGCCAGTGGGATGACTTCACCGGCCGTCTCGAGGCCATCGACACCGTCGACATCCGCCCGCGCGTCAGCGGCTTCATCGACGGCGCCCGGTTCGAGGAAGGCGCTCGGGTCCGCAAAGGCCAGGTGCTGTTCCAGATCGACCCGCGCCCCTACCAGGCCGAAGCCAACCGCGCCCAGGCCGAGGTGGCCCGCGCCAAGGCCCAGCTGGACCTGGCCGTGGTCAACCGCGAGCGCGGCCGGCGGCTGATCGAGCAGAACGCCCTGGCCCAGAGCGAGTTCGACCGGCTCTCCGCCGAGGAAAAGGCCGCCCAGGCCAATCTCGGCGCGGCCAACGCCGCCTACCAGACCGCCAAGCTGAACCTGGAATGGACCCGCGTGGTCTCGCCGATCGACGGCCGGGTCTCCAAGGCCGTGATCACCCGCGGTAACCTGGTCACCCCGTCCAACCTGCTGACCACGGTGGTGTCCGACACCCCGATCTACGCGACCTTCAACGCCGACGAGCAGACCTTCCTGAAGTACGCCTCGGCCGAACGCGGCAAGGCCAGCCCCGTCTATATGGGCCTGATGACCGAGGACGGTTATCCGCACCAGGGCCAGCTGAAGTTCATCGACAACGCCCTGGACGCCAAGAGCGGCACGATCAACGGCCGGGCGATCTTCGCCAACGCCGACGGCCGGTTCACCCCGGGCCTGTTCGCCCGCATCCGGATGGTAAGCGACACCTCGCAGACGGTGGCCCTGGCCCCCGACCGCGCGGTGGCCACCGACCTGGGCAAGCGCTACGTCGTGGTGGTCGGCGCCAACAACAAGGCCGAGTACCGCCCGGTCGAGATCGGCCCGCTAGCCGGCAACCTGCGCATCATCCGCACGGGCCTCAAGCCCGGCGACCGGGTGATCGTCGGCGGCCTGCAGAAGGTCAAGCCGGGCGACACCGTCACCCCCGTGGTCGTCAAGACCGACCTGTCCTCGGACCTGTCGCAGTTCGAGAGCGGTCCCCAGCGGGTCGCGATGATCAACAGCGTCGGCCAGAACTAAGTCTTCCCTGAAATCGCCCGCTTCGGACCTTCCGAGGCGGGCGAAAGCGAGCGCTCGACGGCGCCCAACGCCCCCTCCTTGCCTCCTCCCCGGACGCCTCCCATGAATTTCTCAAAGTTCTTCGTGAACCGGCCGCGTTTCGCCGCCGTGCTCTCGATCGTCATCTTCATCGCCGGGTTGGTGGCTCTGCCGCGCCTGCCGATCTCGGAATATCCCGAGGTGGTGCCGCCGACCGTGGTCGTGCGCGCCGCCTATCCGGGCGCCAACCCCGCCGTCATCGGCCAGACCGTCGCCGCCCCGCTGGAGCAGGCGATCAACGGCGTCGAGGGGATGATCTACCAGTCCTCGCAGTCGGCGTCGGACGGGGCGATGATCCTGACCGTCACCTTCGCCCTGGGCACCGATCTCGACAAGGCCCAGGTGCAGGTCCAGAACCGCGTCGCCCAGGCTCTGCCGAAGCTGCCCCAGGAGGTGCAGCGCATCGGCGTGACCACCGACAAGGCCTCGCCCGACCTGACCCTGGTCGTGCACATGATCTCGCCCAACAACCGCTACGACATGCTCTATCTGAGCAACTACGCGCAGCTGAACGTGCGTGACCGCCTCAAGCGCGTCGACGGCGTGGGCGACGTGCAGATCTTCGGGGCCGGCGCCTACTCCATGCGGGTGTGGCTGGATCCGGAAAAGCTGGCCTCGCTGAACATGACCGCGGGCGACGTGGTCAAGGCCCTGCGCGAGCAGAACGTCCAGGTCGCCGCCGGCCAGCTGGGCGCGCCGCCGACCGACATGGGCTCGGACTTCCAGCTGTCGATCAACGCCCCCGGCCGCCTGACCGACGAGGAGCAGTTCCGCGACGTCATCATCCGCTCGGGCGACAACGGCGAGATCACCCACCTGGGCGACGTGGCCCGGGTCGAGATGGGGGCCAACAACTACGCCCTGCGCAGCCTGCTCGACAACAAGTCGGCCGTGGCCATGCCGATCTTCCAGCGCCCCGGCTCCAACGCCCTGGCCATGGCCGCCGAGATCAAGAAGACGATGAAGGAGCTGAAGAAGGAGTTCCCCGAGGGCGTCGACTACGAGATCATCTACGACACCACCGCCTTCGTGCAGGAGAGCATCAACTCGGTCATCCACACCCTGGTCGAGGCGATCATCCTGGTGGTGCTGGTGGTGGTGCTGTTCCTGCAGGGCTGGCGGGCCTCGATCATCCCGCTGATCGCCGTGCCCGTCTCGCTGATCGGCACCTTCGCGGTGCTGCTGATGCTGGGCTTCGGCCTCAACGCCCTGACCCTGTTCGGCCTGGTGCTGGCCATCGGCATCGTCGTCGACGACGCCATCGTCGTGGTCGAGAACGTCGAACGGAACATATCCAACGGCCTCGAACCGGCGGCGGCCACCCGCAAGGCCATGAGCGAGGTCACCGGACCGATCATCTCCACGGCCCTGGTGCTGTGCGCGGTGTTCATCCCCACCGCCTTCATCAGCGGCCTGTCGGGCCAGTTCTACCGCCAGTTCGCCCTGACCATCGCCATCTCGACGGTGATCTCGGCCTTCAACTCCCTGACCCTGTCGCCGGCCCTGGCCGCGGTGCTGCTCAAGAGCCACGACGCGCCCAAGGACCGCTTCCAGAAGCTGATCGACGCGGCCCTGGGCTGGCTGTTCAACCCGTTCAACCGCTTCTTCGCCAAGGCGTCCAACGGCTATGTCCGCAATGTCGGCCGCACCCTGGGCAAGTCGACCGCGGGCCTGGTCGTCTACGGGATCCTGCTGGCCCTGACGATCGGCGCCTTCATGAAGACGCCCGGCGGCTTCGTGCCGCAGCAGGACAAGGCCTATGTGGTCGCCGTCGTGCAGCTGCCCGATGCGGCCTCGCTGGACCGCACCGAGGCGGTCATCCGCCAGATGGGCGACATCGGCACGAAGGTGCCGGGCATCCGGCACTCGGTGGCCTTCCCCGGCCTGTCGGCCAACGGCTTCATCAACAGCCCCAACTCCGGCGCGGTGTTCTTCACGCTCGACGACTTCAAGGACCGCAAGGACAAGTCGATGTCGGCCAACGCCATCGTCGGCCAGCTGAACGCCAAGTTCGGGGCCATTCCCGACGCCCAGATCGCGGTCTTCCCGCCGCCTTCGGTGCAGGGGCTGGGCACGATCGGCGGCTTCCGCATGCAGATCGTCGACCGCGCCGGCCTCGGCCCCGACGAGCTGAACAAGCAGACCCAGAACCTGATCGACAAGGCCCGCAAGAATCCGGCCCTGGCCGGGGTGTTCTCGACCTACCAGGTCGGGGTGCCGAAGATCGAGGCCAATATCGACCGCCAGAAGGCCCGCGCCTCGGGCGTGTCGCTGACCGACCTCTTCGAGACCATGCAGGTCTATCTGGGCTCGCTGTACGTCAACGACTTCAACCGCTTTGGCCGCACCTACGAGGTCAATGTCCAGGCCGACCAGAAATTCCGCCTGCAACCGGAACAGATGCTGCGCCTGCAGACCCGCAACGGTCAGGGCCAGATGATCCCGCTGGGCGCCTTCGTCAGCTTCAAGGAGGCCACCGGCCCCGACCGCGAGAGCCACTACAACGGCGTGCTCACGGCCGAGATCAACGGCGGCCCGGCCCCCGGCTACTCGACGGGCCAGGCCCAGAAGGCCCTGGAGGACCTGGCCAAGCAGGAGCTGCCCAACGGCATGGGCTACGAGTGGACCGAGCTGACCTACCAGCAGATCCTGGCGGGCAACACGGCGGTCTACATCTTCCCGCTGTGCGTGCTGCTGGCCTTCCTGGTGCTGGTCGCCCAGTACGAAAGCTGGAGCCTGCCGCTGGTGGTCATCCTGATCGTGCCGATGACCCTGCTGTCGGCCCTGGCCGGCGTGCTGCTGACCCATGGCGACAACAACATCTTCACCCAGATCGGGCTGATCGTGCTGGTGGGGCTGGCGTGTAAGAACGCCATCCTGATCGTCGAGTTCGCCAAGGAACGCGAGGAGCACGGCGACACGCCGATGCAGGCGGTGCTGGAGGCCTGCCGCCTGCGGCTGCGGCCGATCCTGATGACCTCGATCGCCTTCATCATGGGCGTGTGGCCGCTGGTCGTCAGCCACGGGGCCGGCGCGGAGATGCGCCGGGCCATGGGCGTGGCGGTGTTCTCCGGCATGCTGGGGGTGACGGTGTTCGGCCTGGTCCTGACCCCGATCTTCTACTTCGTCATCCGCCGCAACGCCGCCCGCCGGGCGGCCCTGAAGGCGGCCAAGAAACCGACGACCGACGCCGTGGAGGCGCACTGATGCTTGCTTCGATCCAACCCCGTCAGCCCGGCTGGCGCAGCCTGAAGGTCCAGCTCGGCCTGTTCGCCAGCATGCTCCTGCTCTCGGCCTGCGCCGTGGGCCCCGACTACAAGACCCCCGTCCAGGCGCCGGTGGTGCTGCAGAACGCCCCGGCCGGGGCCTTCTCCACCGCCAATCCCGAGGCCCAGTGGTGGAAGGCGTTCAACGACCCGGTGCTCGATGATTTGATGGGACAGGCCCTGGCCGGCAACCTCGACATCCGCGTCGCCGTCGCCCGGGTGGACGAGGCCCGCGCCCTGTTCAAGGACGCGCGCCTGGACCAGCTGCCGCGGGTCACCGCCGACGGGTCCTATACCAAGAGCGACCAGCAGCAGCCGGGCTCCAACGGCCAGCGCGTCGAGAGCGAGACCTACCAGGCCGGCTTCGACGCCGGCTGGGAGATCGACCTGTTCGGCCGCGTCCGCCGGGGCGTGGAGTCGGCCCGGGCCGAAGCGGGGGCGGCCCAGGCCGACCTGCGCGACGCCCAGGTGACCATCGCCGCGGAAGTCGCTCGAAATTACCTGGAACTGCGCGGGGCCCAGGCCCGGCTGGCGGTGGCCAACCGCAACCTCGACACCCAGCGCGAGACCCTGCGGCTGACCCAGGTGCGCTACAACGCCGGAGCCGGCAGCCCGATCGACGTGGCCAGCGCCCAGGCCCGGCTGAACGCCACCGAGGCGGCGATCCCGGCGCTGATCACCGCCGAAAAGCGGGCCAACTACCGGCTCTGCGTCCTGGCGGGCAAGCGGCCGGGCGAGCTGGACGCCACCTTGACGGCCAAGACCGACGCCGAGGTCACGCCGCTGATCGCCGCCCTGCCGATCGGCGAGGCGTCCGACCTGCTGCGCCGGCGCCCCGACGTCCAGGCCGCCGAGCGCCGCCTGGCCGCCCAGACCGCCAAGGTCGGGGTGGCCACGGCCGACCTGTTCCCCCGCGTGCGGGTCAGCGGCTTCATCGGCTTCCTGTCGGGCTCGGCCTCGGGCTTCGGCAACGCCGCCAGCCAGGCTTGGTCGGTGGCCCCCTCGGTGTCCTGGCCCGCCCTCGACCTGGGCGGCGCGCACCAGCGGCTGAAGGCGGCGGAGGCCCGCAACGACGCCAGCCTGGCCGTCTACGACCAGACCGTGCTGCGGGCGCTGGAGGACCTGGAGACCGCCCTGGTCGCCTATCGCCAGCAGCAGGCCCAGCTGGTCAGCCTGACCAACCAGGCCGCCGCCTCCCGCCGCGCCGCCGAACTGGCCCGCATCCAGTACAAGGAAGGCGGCATCGACTTCCTGGTGCTTTTGGATGCCGAGCGCACGCTGCTGGCGGCCGAGGACTCGCTGACCGTCGCCGAGACCGGCGTCAACACCAACGTCGTGGCGATCTACAAGGCGCTGGGCGGAGGGTGGACGAGCTAGGCGGTGGACTGCAGCCGTAAAAGTTATCCACAGGATCACCATTCAATCCGTCATCCCGGGCCTCGTTGTTCAGTCCGGGGACATCCCTGACAGGTGTTCGGGGAGATAGCTGACACATCATCATTGGCAGGATTGGCTCGAAAGGAGGGCGGTCCATGCCT
>NZ_JAVDWJ010000020.1:0-58298 GCF_031457295.1 Caulobacter sp. BE254
ATCGCGGCCGTCAACGTCGTCTTGCCATGGTCGACGTGACCGATGGTGCCGATGTTGCAGTGCGGCTTGTTACGTTCGAACTTTTCCTTGGCCATCGTCTCTACCTTCGCGCCGGCGGGCTTGTTTCAGGGTCATTAGTCTAGGGGGAGCTGGAGCGGGTAGCGGGAATCGAACCCGCATCCTCAGCTTGGAAGGCTGCTGCACTACCACTGTGCTATACCCGCCTAGCTAGCGGGGTCGCGTCGGCTCCCGGTCTCTGGCTTTGGGACCAAGCCTCGTCGGAGCTCTCGTCGCGCGTGGTGGGGGAAGTAGGACTCGAACCTACGAAGGCGTACGCCAGGGGATTTACAGTCCCCCCCCTTTGCCACTCGGGACATTCCCCCAGCGCGCGACAGAGTTCCTTCAAAGCGGCCTTCCCTTCCTCGAAACCGGCGGCGGACCGCCCGTCACGAAAAAGGAACAAAAGCTTCCTCGAGACCTGTGAGACGATGCTAAAGCAGCGCCGCCCTGGCTCTCGGAAACCCTCAGGGCCCCAAATCGGAGCGCGTCTTATAGTGTCCTCTCATTCCGAACGCAACGACCGGAAAAAGCCTTCTTCGCCCGGCCGTGATTTTCGTTCCAAGCCTCGGGAAAACAACAAGTTTTCCAAAGGCCAGGGCGACGCCAAGGACTGGATCTGGGGGACTCACGCCGTCGAGGCCGCGCTTTCCAACCCCGCCAGACCCGTTCCGAAACGTCTTCTGGCCACCCCGGATCGCGCCAAGCGACTCGCGCCGAATCTGAGCCGCGCCCCCTTCCTGCAGATCATGGAGGGGGCCGACATCGCCCGCCAGCTGCCGGCCGGCGCCGTGCACCAGGGCATCGCCCTAAAGATCGACGAGCCCGAGATGCTCGGCGTCCACGACCTGGGAACGCCGGCCCAGGGCCTGCTGGTGATGCTGGACCAGATCACCGACCCGCAGAACATCGGCGCGATCTTCCGCTCGGCCGCCGCGTTCGGCGCCAGGGGGGTGATCCTGCAGGACCGCCACGCCCCGGCCCTGACCGGCGTGCTGGCCAAGACCGCCGTCGGGGCGGTGGACAAGATCCCCCATGCGCGCGTGGTCAATCTGTCCCGCGCCCTGGAGGAACTGGCCGACCTGGGCTGGCGGGCCGTGGGCTTGGCCGGCGAGGCCGAGGACACGCTGGACGAGGTGCTGGACGCCCGTCCGACGGTGCTGGTGCTGGGGTCGGAGGGCGAAGGCGTGCGCCGGCTGGTGGCCGAGCACTGCGACGCGATGGGCAGGATCGCCATGCCCGGCGGCTTCGAAAGCCTGAACGTGTCCGCCGCGGCGGCGGTGGCGCTCTATGAAGCGTCGAAAGTTCGCGCCAGGGAAGAAACCGGTTCGTGAATCTCCGTTAACCGTTTTGATTTCGCCACGACGACGTGATTTTCTCGGGTTTGAAACGCGAGGCCTTGCTTGGCGGAGAGCTCATATGGGATCGGGGGACCCGGTGTTGCATAGCAAAGTCCGCTCGGCGGCCCTGGCCGGCTGCGCGGTCGGAGTCCTGCTGATCGCCGGCTGCGGCGCGCGCGAGCCTGTCGAGACGCCGCCCGCCGCCGAGGAGCCGGGCTATGGCGCCGCCCAGGCGCCGGACCTGATGGGCGCGCCGCCCTCCGCCCAGGCCGCGCCGGACGACGGCCTGCTGGGCGGACCGCCCGGCGCCGCGGAACCGCCGATCCCTGTCGCCACGACCGAGTCGTCCCTGAAGACCTGGCGCCGTCCCGACGGGACCCTGGTGACCGCCATGGCGCCGATCGCCAATCCGGAGGTCGAGCCTCGCCGGGATGTCGAGCCTCGTCCGGTCCGTCATGCCTCGTCCACACGGGTGGCTCCGGCCCGCCGGGTGCACGTCGCGGCCGCACCGGTCGCTGCCCCGGTCATCCACGCCGCCGCTCGCCCCGCGACGCGGCCCACGGCTCGTCCCGCGGGCCAACCCGCGGCGAAGCCGACGCTCGTCGCCAAGCCGCCGTCCCGGCCGGTCACGGTGACGCCCGCCCCGGCTCCGCTGAAGCCGATCACCGCCGCGCCGGCGGTGGCCCCGACCCGGGCGCCTGTCGTCGCGCCGATCGCTCCGGCCACCGCGCCCACGCCCGCCGCCAGCGCGGCTCCGGCCAAGCCGCAGACCAAGCTGCAGGCCCTGCAGGCCGCCGTCGCACCGGAAGCGACCAGGGGCGCGACCCTGGCCACCGCGCCGAGCCTGGCCCAGGGCCAGGCGGGCCAAGTCACCCTGTCCCTGCCCGCCACGCTGGGCGAGGCGATCAAGACGGAGGCCGCCAAGCTGGGGCTGACCAAGGCGGCCGGCAAGACCAGCGCCTACGCCGACCTGCAGGGTCAGGGCTACGAGATCACGCCGAGCGGCCGCCAGACCGCCGAGGTCAAGGCTGGCCAGCCGGCGACCTTCGCCTGGCAGGTCAAGCCGACGGACGCCGCCAAGGGACCGCTGAAGACCGAGTTCGGCGTCGCCCTGAACGGCGCCAAGCCGGCCCAGGCCTTCACCCTGGGCTCGATCTCCCGGCAGGTCGCCCCGCTCCAGGAGGCGGCTGCGGAAAAGGCCCAGGGCCTCAAGGCCGCCCTGCCCGACCTGGGCCGCTACGAGACGATCGACGTGCCGGGCGTGGGCCGGATGCCGACCAAGTCGCTGCTGGGCGGCGCCCTGGTGCTGCTGGCCCTGCTGATCCTGGTGGCGATCTCGCGCAACGCCTCGGCCGCCAAGGCGAGGGCCGAACGACGCCGCAAGGTCCGCACCCAGGCCGACTACGGCCGCAACCCGCTGCTGTACGACACGCCGCCGTCCGCCGAGCCCAATCCCACGGTCGCCGCCGCGGCGCCCCATGGCCGACCGGAACACAATCCCTTCGAAACTCCGACGCATGACGGCGCCGCTCAGGCCCCGCGCAAGGAACTCGATCGGGTCGATTAAGGGAGACTTGCCAGACCCGCCCGCCTGACGCATTGAGGCCGCATGTTTGACGCGCTCCTCGCCCAGGTGGGCGGACTGAACGGTCCGTTCGCGGCCTTCCTTTCCGTCCTGATGATCGACCTCGTCCTGGCCGGCGACAACGCCGTGGCCGTGGGCCTGGCGGCCGGCGGCCTGCCGGCCAAGGACCGCAAGAAGGTCATTCTCTACGGTTTGGGCGCGGCCGTGGTGCTGCGCATCAGCTTCGCCCTGATCACCACCTGGCTGCTGGGCGTGATCGGCCTGCTGCTGGCCGGCGGCGTGCTGCTGCTGTGGGTGTGCTGGAAGATGTGGCGCGAGCTGCGCGAGCAGATGACCCACGACCAGGAGGACGCCATCGCCTCCATCGACGGCAATCCGGCCACCGAGCCGCGCGTCAAGCCGGCCAAGACCTTCAAGCAGGCCTTCCTGCAGGTGCTGATCGCCGACGTCTCGATGTCGCTGGATAACGTGCTGGCCGTGGCCGGCGCGGCCCGCGAGCACCCGGCCATCCTGGTCTTCGGCCTGCTGCTGTCGATCATCCTGATGGGCGTGGCCGCCACCGCCATCGCCAACTTGCTGCACAAGCACCGCTGGATCGGCTTCATCGGCCTGGCCATCGTGCTGTACGTCGCCGTGCACATGATCTGGGAAGGCCACCGCAGCGTGGTCATCGACCTGCACAAGACCGACGCCTACAACGCCGCCGCCCCCTCGTTCCTCGACATCAAGCCGGACGAGCTGGCCGCGCATAACAAGCACAAGAAGTGATGCGCGGCCCGGCGCTCGTCGCCCGCCTGGCCGCCCTCAGCGGCTTCCTGGCCGTGGCGTTCGGCGCCTTCGCCGCCCATGGCGCGCGGGACGCCCGGGCGGCCGAGCTGCTGCACACCGGATCGCTGTACCAGATGACCCACGCCCTGGCGGTGTTCGGCTGGCTGGCGGTGCGCAAGGTCGGCGGCAAGGTCGATGTGACAACGCCGACCCTGTTCCTGGCCGGAACCGTACTGTTCTCCGGTTCGCTCTACGCCCTGGCCTTCGGCGCGCCGCGCGTGCTGGGCATGGTCACGCCGTTCGGCGGCCTGTGCTTCCTGGCCGGTTGGCTAGTGCTGGCCTGGCGAGCGGGAACGATCGCGGATCGGGAGGCTTAGGGTCTTCGCTCAATGGAGCGACGGCTTTCCGAAAGTATCGGAGACCCAAGATTGGTTGTCCTCCCGGAAGCCTCGCAGAGGCTGTCCGGGATCCAGGTGACTGGGCAGGGGCGTTGCGGTTCACCTGGATCCCGGCCCTCCGCTTCGCTACGGCCGGGATGACGACGTCAGGCGTTCTTCGATCGAGTCCGAATCTTAAGCCGCCATCTTGCCGCGCCGGTCCTTCGGGACCGCCAGGCCGAAGATCGCCAGGCTGGAGCCGACCAGGCAGGCGAACATCACCGCCGCCACGGGCTTGGGCGTGCCGTCGTGCAGCAGGCCGCCCACCCACGAGGCCAGGGCCCCCGCCCCGAACGAGATGCCGCCCATCAGGGCCGAGGTCGAGCCCGCCCGGCTGGGATCGACGCTCAACGCCCCGGCCATGGTGTTGCCGCTCATCAGGCCGTAGGTCGACAGGGCCGCGAACAGCAGCGGCAGGACCGTGAACTGCCCGCCCACCCCGCTCCAGGCGGCGGCGGCCAGCAGCAGGGCGGCGACGATCGAGGCGATGCTGGCCCGCACCAGCACCCGGTCCGGCGTCGAGCGGCGCAGCAGCAGGCGGTTGACCTGGCTGGCCCCGATGATGCCCACGGCGTTGAAGGCGAAGACGATGTTGAACACCAGCGGCGAGTGGCCGTAGGTCCCCATCACCAGGTCCGGCGCGGTCGAGATGTAGGTGAACAGGGTCGCGCCGTTCAGGGCCCCGGCCACGCCGTAGCCGACCAGGCGCTTCTGGCGCAGCAGGGCCAGATAGGCGCGGAACGGATTCTCTGAGCGCGCCTGGACCGCCGTGGCCTCCGACCGCGACTCCGCCAGGCTCAGCGCGGCCCACAGGCCGATCAGCAGGCCGAAGACCACCAGGGTCCAGAACACGCCGCGCCAGCCGGCGAAGAACTGCACGACGCCGCCGAACTGCGGAGCCAGCACCGGCGCCAGGCCCATGATCAGGGTCATCAGCGACAGCACCCGCGCCGTGTCGGCGTGATTGAACTTGTCGCGCACCACCGCCCGGGCGATCACAGCCCCCGCGCAGCCGCCCAGGGCCTGGACGAAGCGGGCGGCGATCAGCACGTGGATCGACGCCGCGGTGGCGCAGACCACCGAGGCGACAACATAGATGCCGATGCCCAGCAGCAGCGGAAGGCGGCGTCCGAACCGGTCCGAGGCCGGGCCGTACAGGAACTGGCCGATCGCCATGCCGGCGAAGAACGCCGCCAGGGTGGCCTGAACGTCGTCGGCCCCGGCGTGGAGGCTCCGGCCGATGTCCGGCATGCTGGACAGATACATGTCGATCGACATCGGCGCGAAGGCCGTCAGCGCGCCCAGCATCAGGACGAGCCGCCAGGGCGTGGCGGCGGGCTTGGGCTGTACGGCGTCGGTCATGGACGCGCTTTTACGCTTGTTTTCCGCAGGGGTAAGTCCTTGACCGTACGAATCGCGGCCTTGCCCGGCGCGGCGTGGGCCGGCAAGGTGATCACCAATAACATAAGCAGGAAACGCCATGACCCAGCTTGCGCCGCCGATGCCCGAGCCTTCGTTCGCGCGGATCAACGGGATCCGCATGGCCTATTACGAGGCGGGGCCCCGCGTCGGCGTCCCCATCGTGCTGTGCCACGGCTTTCCCGAGTTCTCCTATTCCTGGCGCTGGCAGATCGCGGCCCTGGCGGCGGCGGGGCGCTGGGTGATTGTCCCCGACCAGCGCGGCTACGGCCTGACCGATCGTCCCGAGGCGGTCGAGGACTATGACATGGCGCACCTGACCGGCGACCTGGTCGGGCTGCTGGACCACCTGGGCGTCGAGAAGGCGGTGTTCTGCGGCCACGACTGGGGCGGCCTGGTCGTCTGGCAGCTGCCGCTGATGCATCCCGGCCGGGTGGCGGGAGTCGTGGGCCTCAACACCCCGTTCCTGCCCCGCCTGCCCGTCGACCCGATCACCATGTTCCGCCACGCGTTCGGCGAGGACATGTACATCGTCCACTTCCAGAAACCCGGCGTGGCCGACGCCCAGCTGGCCGCCGACGTCGACAGGACCATGCGCTATTTCATGCGCAAGCCGACCGGCGTGCAGGCCGCCTTCACCAGCGGCGAGACCAGCGGCCGCTCGCTGGCCCTGCAGGACGGCCTGGCCCGCTACGACGTCGCCGACGACTCCAGCCAGTTGCTGACCCCCGAGGAACTGAAGGTCTTCGTCGAGACGTTCCAGCGCACCGGCTTCACCGGCGGGATCAACTGGTACCGCAACTTCGTGCGCAACTGGGAGCGGGCCGAACACCTGCCGACCCGGATCGACGAGATCCCATGCCTGATGATCATGGCCGAGCACGACGTGGTGCTGCCGCCTTCCCTCGCCGACCGCATGGGCGACCAGATCTCGGACCTGGAGAAGGTGCTGGTCGAGGGCAGCGGCCACTGGACCCAGCAGGAGAAGCCCGACCAGGTGAACGCGATTCTAATCGACTGGCTGGGGCGGCGGTTTCCGAACTGACCTCTCGGCCCTAACCTTTTTCCGCCGCCAGGATCTCCGCCCGCCGTCGCATCGCCGCCGCCATCTGCAGCATGGCCAGGGCCGAGGTCTCGTCGCGCTCGGCGGCGCGGACCGTGTAGAGCTGGGCCATCACCTGCAGCGAGATGACCTTGTCCAGGCCCTCGGGGCCCATCATCTCGGCGATCGCGCGGTCCAACTCGGCCAGCTGGCGCGGCGTCAGCATCTCCAGCAGTTCGTCGTCGCTGAGGTCTTCGGGGTTGTTCATGACTCGGGAGAATACGGAAAAGCGGGGCGGGTTGCGACGGTCCTGGCCAGGGTTCGCCGGGCGGCGACGCCAGACGCGCGACCGGCGCGGGCAAATGAACCCCTCGCGGCGTTCCCTCCCGGCCCGAAACCGGTTTAGGGTTGCGCCATGGATCGTAACGCTTCCGCCCAGCCCATGTCCGCCAACGGCCGCCGCGGCCTGTTTCGCGACATCGAGCCCTTTTCCTTCGGCTGGCTGAGCACCGACGGTCCGCACGAGATCTATTACGAGGAGTGCGGCGCGCCGCGCGGCAAGCCGGCGGTGATCCTGCACGGCGGCCCCGGCGGGGCGGTCAACCCCACCATGCGGCGGTTCTTCGATCCCAGCCGATGGCGCATGGCCCTGTTCGACCAGCGCGGCTGCGGCCGCTCGCGTCCCAACGCCAGCCTCGAGGACAACACCACCTGGAGCCTGATCGCCGACATCGAGCGACTGCGCGTGCATCTGGGCGTCGAGAAGTGGACCGTGTTCGGCGGCTCGTGGGGATCGACCCTGGCCCTGGCCTACGCCATCGCACATCCCGACCGGGTCGAGGGTCTGGTGCTGCGCGGCATCTTCCTGCTCACCCAGAGGGAGCTGCGCTGGTTCTACCAGGACGGTGCCTCGATGCTGTTCCCCGACGCCTGGGAGCGGTTCCTGGCCCCGATTCCGCCCGAGGAGCGCGGCGACCTGATGGCCGCCTACCACAAGCGCCTGACCCACCCCGACCGCCGCGTCCAGGCCGAGGCGGCCGGGGCCTGGAGCCAATGGGAGGGCGACACCATTTCGCTGAGAGGCCCTGAGGCCCGCCCGCCGAAATTCAACGAGGAAGACTTCGCCGTCGCCTTCGCGCGGATCGAATGCCACTTCTTCGCCAATGGCGGCTTCTTCGAGGAGGACGGCTGGATCCTGAAGAACATCGACCGGATCCGGCACATCCCGGCCTGGATCGTCCAGGGCCGCTTCGACGTGGTCACGCCGCTGGACAGCGCCTGGTCGCTGCACCGCGCCTGGCCCGAGGCCCGGTTCGAGATCGTCTGGGACGCCGGCCACGCCTCGACCGAGCCCGGCGTCATCGACGGCCTGGTGCGCGCGACGGATGCGGCGTTGGGCGTCTAGGCGGAGGTCTTCGCCCGGCGCACAAGGCCCTCGCGAACCGACACGCCCAGCAGGACGGCTGTCGTGGCGATCGACAGCGCCAGCGGACTGACCGCCAGGCTGATCGGGGCCAGGGCGACCAGCGCCAGCAGGCCGACGACCTGGGCCCGCGCCCAGGCCCGGAACACCGCCCGCTTGAACAGCACCCCGCCCAGCAGGAACAGGAACGGCCCGCCGATCAGGGCCAGCGCCGTCTTCAGGTCGGTGTGGCCCAGCGGATGGTGGATCGTCCATTCGTCGGCCACGGCGGTGACGATGATGCCGGCGATCGGCAGCAGGTGGATGTAGGTATAGGCCTCGCGCGCTACTCGGCCGGGCTCCTTGGCGTGGCTGATCGCTTCGCTGGCGGCCTCGGCCGTGAACGCGAAATAGATCCACCACATGGCCAGACTGCCGGCGAACGAGGCCAGGAAGGCGGCGATGATCATCGGCGTCCAGGCCAGGGTCGCGGTGGTCGCGCCCATGACCAGGATCGACTCGCCCAGGGCGATGATCGTGAACAGCGCGCAGCGTTCGGCCAGGTGACCGCCCTCGACGTCCCACTCCTCGGCGCGGGCCCGGCCCAGGCCGGGAACCCAGAAGCCCAAGGCCGGCGAGACATATTCCAAGGCCAGCGCCCCGCCCCAAAGCGCCAGTCGCGCGCCGCCCTCGGCCAGGCCGCCGGCGATCCACAGCACGCCCGAGGTCGCGAACCAGATGGAAATCCGGATGAAGTTGCGGCTCTGGAACGGATGGTCCCGCATCGCCCAGGCGGTGAACAGGCTGCGGCCCAGCTGAATCGCCACGAAGGCCAGGGCGAAGACCAGGCCGCGGTCGCCGAACGCCTCGGGGATCGACATGGTCATGACCATGCCCACCACCATGGCCACGAACAGCATGATCCGTACGGGCGCCCGTTCGGGATCCAGCCAATTGGTGACCCAGGCCATGAAGATCCAGGCCCACCAGACCGCCATCAGCAGCAAACCGGTCTCGACCAGGCCCAGAAGACTTGGATGGGCCAGCAGGCCGTGCGACAGCTGGGTGACCGCGAACACGAACACTAGGTCGAAGAACAGCTCGACATAGGTGACCCGCGCATGGCCGCCCGAGGCGCGGTCGCGGAGCATGTGGCGGCGTGACATGACGGATTTTCCCCTGGCTGAGTCGGGAGGTTAAAGCGTGACAGCCGAAAATCGAGGCCGACGCCGGTCGCGCCGCCGAAGAAGGGGTCGCACGACCTGGATCGAACGTTTCGCCGTCGGGCGCGCTCTTGTCCGCATGGACTCTTCGGATTTCCTTGCCCATCGCGCCGCGCTGATCGGCGCCGCCGTCGCCCTGGCGATCGGGACGACGGGCGGGCTGATCCTCAGGATCGGCTCCCAGACCGAAGCCCCCATCATGACCGCGTTCGCGTCTGAGCCCACCTATACCGAGGTCCAGCCTGTCGCATCGCCCAGCGGCAAGGTTCCCGACTACGTGGTCGGCACCGACTATGTCGTCCCCAAGACGCCGCCACAGCCGCCGGTCGCCGCGTCATACGAGGTCCCGGAATACGTCCCGACCGCCTGGACCTGGCCGAAACCCAAGACCGAACCCGTCGGGGTAGTCGAGCCGACGGAACGGACCTGGCCGTCGACGGCCGGCGACATCCCGAACACCCGCCTGCCCGGCGATCCTCCCGAAGCGCCCGTGGCCCCCGCCGCGCCGCAAGCGCCACCGGCGATCGACGCGCCTGCGGCGCCCAGCGCCTCCACGACCGTCGCCACGGCGCGCTAGTCGCGACGCATCCCGGCCGAGCACGCCCTAGGCCAAGCTTGGCCTCGCCCTTGCTGCCAACCGCTCCAACCCAAAGCGCGTGTTCCATTTCGCGCCAGGACCTGGATCGGAATGGTGGACGCGGAACAGCGGCGCGACGATGGGCCCGACCTCTGGCGCAAGCTGGAAGTGCTGGCCTGCGGCTTCCTGCTGTTCATGCTGTCCAACGCCCTGATCGGTCCGCTGCTGGACCCCCTGCAGGCGGGCGGCGAGAACATCCCGATCCTGCGGCTGATGTGGCTGCCGGTCTACGCCCTGACCCTGGGCCTGGCTGTCTGGCGGGCCCCGCGCCTGATGCGGTTCTGGCTGCCCGCCGTGCTGCTGAGCCTGCTGGTCTTCTGGGTCTACGCCTCGGCCTCGTGGTCGCTGAATCCCGAGACGACCAACCGCCGGGCCATGGCGGCGGCCTTCACCACCCTGTTCGGGCTCTATTTCGCCGCCAGCTTCGACGGCAAGCGGATGGCCGAGATCATCGCCGTCACCTTCCTGGCCCTGGCCGCCGGCGGCCTGCTGGCCGTGGTCGCCTATCCCAAGATGGGCGTGCAGCACGACATCAACGCCGGCGACTGGCGCGGCCTCTGGTATGAGAAGAACCAGATGGGGGCGATGATGGTCTACGGCGCCCTGGCGGCCATGGCCGCGCTGCTGGCCGGCTCGACCAAGCGCAAGCAGATGGTCCTCACCATCGTGCTGTGCGCGGCGATGCTGGTGATGAGCAAGTCCAAGACCTCGCTGCTGGCCCTGCTGATCGGCCTGTGCGGCTCGATGCTGCTGGCGGCCATGCGGCGCGGCCCCGCCACGGCGGTGCTCGTCGTCTGGCTGGGCGTCACCGTCGCGGTGACCGCCGCCATGGTCATGTGGCTGGCCCCCGAGCTGCTGTTCAAGGCCCTGGGCAAAGATCCCTCTCTGACCGGCCGCACCGACATCTGGGCCGGGCTGCTGCGCCAGTCGGCCAAGCGCCCGCTGACCGGCTACGGCTACGGCGTGTTCTGGACCCTGGACTCCGTGCCCGCCAACTGGATCCGCAAGGAGACCGGCTGGCTGGTGCCCAGCGCCCACAACGGCTGGCTGGACATCCTGGCCCAGCTGGGCTGGATCGGGGTGGGCCTGTGCGCCCTGGTGCTGGGCGGCGCGCTGCTGGTCTCCCTGTTCCGGTTCCGCCAGGTCCAGGACGGCTATTGGGCCACCCTGTTCCTGGCCATCTTCCTGATGACCACCTTCTCCGAAAGCTTCATCCTGGAGCGCAACGGCATCGTCTGGGCCCTGGCCTGCGCGGCGGTGACGCGCCTGCTGGGGCCGGTCTGGGCGCCGGAAGTCGAACGCGAGACCTCCCCCCGCCGCCCGCTGTTCGCCGCCCCACCCCTGGCCTGGAGCCTGGCCTCGCCGGAGCCCGCGCCCGAGATCTGGACGCCCGCGCCGGCCGGCGCCGCGGCCCTCAAGCCGATATTTGGCAAGCGCGCGGTCTCGCCTTTCGGCGCTTAGCCCGCTACTGGAGCGCCATGACCGACTACACGCCCCAGCAGATCGTCGCCCGCGGCGCGCGCGCCGACGCCGAAGCCGCCGCCGACGCCATCGACAACCATCCCGGCCTCGAGGGCGCGACCTACTCGATCCTGGAAGAGGACGAGGACAAGGGGATCTGGCGCATCGACGCCTTCCCGACCACCGACGAGGAAGACGCGGGCCTGCTGGAGGTGCTGGCCGGCTATCCGCTGAAGGTGCTGCGCGAGCAGCTGGCCGACGCCGACTGGCTGGCCATGGCGCTGTCGGGCCTGCCGCCGGTGCGCGCCGGCCGGTTCTTCGTCTACGGCATGCACGACCGCGGCCGCCTGCCGGCCAGCACCGTCAACCTGCGCATCGAGGCCGGCGCGGCCTTCGGCACCGGCCACCACGGCACCACCGTCGGCTGCCTGCTGGCCTATGACCGGCTGATCAAGGCCCGGAAGTTCAACAAGGTGCTCGACGTCGGGGCCGGCACCGGGCTCCTCGCCATCGCCGCCGCGCGGACGGGATCGCGGATCGCCGTCGGCACCGACATCGACAAGCCCAGCGTGCGGATCTCCAAGGAGAACGCCAAGGTCAACCGCGCCAACGCCCGCTTCGTCCACGCCTCGGGCCTGTCCAACCGCCTGGTGACCGACAACGCCCCCTACGACCTGGTGTTCGCCAACATCCTGGCCCGGCCGCTGGTCAGCCTGGCCCAGGACATCAAGAACGCCCTGGTCCCCGGCGGCACGGTGATCCTGTCGGGCCTGCTGCGCACCCAGGAGCGCATGGTCAAGGCCGCCTACGTCTCGCGCGGCTTCAAGGTCGTCAACCGCATCCACCGCGACGCCTGGGCGGCGCTGGTGCTGCAGCGGCCGTAAAGTAAAATGCCCTCTCCCTTGGGAGAGGTTCTGGAATGCGGAACACCTCCGCCTCCACTCACGTTTCTCCAGGCGGGACACTCTCGCTCCAGGAGCAACGTCATGACCTATGTCGATCCCCAAGCCCCCCCGCCCGAACGCGTCGTGCATGTCCGCCGCGAGGGCGGCGCCACCGGCTGGTTCGTGGCCGGGGCGGTGGCCATCGTCGCCGTGGTCGCCATCGCCTTCATGCTGACGGTCGGGGCGCGCACGCCCAGCGACGACCAGATCGCCCAGGCCCAGGAACAGGGCCGCGCCGCCAGCGCGATCGAAAGCGCCCAGACCGGGGCCGCCCAGGCCACGATCGTCGCCCAGCAGGCCGCCCGCGACGCCAGCGCCGCCGCCGACAGCGCCCGCCGCTCGACCGAGAACACGGCCGCCAACGCCGCCCAGGCCGCCCACGACGCCGCCACCAACGCCGCCCTGTCGCGCGACGACACCATCGCCCCGTCGGCCGATCCCAACCTGACCCCGCCGCCGGTCCCGCAGCAGCAGCCGCAACAGCCGGCGAACTAGGCCCCGCCTTCCGCCCCTTCCCTGCGCGGCGGGGGCGGATTACATCGGTGGGATGCGCCAGACCTTCGATGAATCCACCGATCCGGGCTTCGGCCCCCGCCACGTTCCCCTGATCCGCGCCGCCATGGCGCGCCAGGGCCTGGACGGCTTCCTCGTGCCGCACGAGGACGAGCACCAGAACGAATATCTGCCCGCCGCCAACGACCGCCTGGCCTGGGCCAGCGGCTTCACTGGCTCGGCCGGAGCCGGGGTGATCCTCCAGGACCGGGCCGCCGTGTTCGTCGACGGCCGCTACACCCTGCAGGTGCGCGACCAGGTCGACCTGAACCTGTTCGAGGTCCGCGACCTGGTCGAGGGCGGGGTGCCGGCCTATCTGGAGACCGCCTCCAGGGGCGCGGTGATCGGCTACGACGCCCGTCTGCACAGTCCCCAGGCGTTGGACGGCCTGAAGGCCGCGGCCGCCAAGGCCGGCGCGGCGCTGAAGCCCGTGGCCGTCAATCCGATCGACGAGGCCTGGGGCGCGGCGCGTCCCGCCCAGCCGGCCGCGCCCGTCGTGCCGCATCCGGTCCAGTACGCCGGCGAGGAGTCTGCCTCCAAGCGCGCCCGGGTCGGATCGGCCGTCGCGGCCCTGGGCGCCGACGCCGCGGTGATCACCGCCCCGGCCTCGATCGCCTGGCTGTTCAACATCCGCGGCGGCGACGTCATCCGCTCGCCCCTGCCGTTGTCCCAGGCCGTGCTGCGCGCCGACGGCACGGCGCGGCTGTTCCTCGACCCCGCCAAGGTCACCGGCGACCTGCCGGCCTGGCTGGGCAACCAGGTGTCGCTGGAAGCGCCGGAAGCGCTTGAGGCCGCCCTGGCCGAACTGGCGGGCCGGAGGGTGCTCGTCGACCCGGCCCAGTCGTCGGCCTGGTACTTCGACACCCTGGCCGCCGCCGGCGCCGCGGTGGTCCGCGCCATGGACCCCTGCACCCTGCCCCGGGCCTGCAAGAACGCGGTCGAGATCGCCGGCACGATCGAGGCCCACAAGCGCGACGGCGCGGCCCTGACCCGGTTCCTGCACTGGCTGGCCACCGAGGGCCAGGTCAATCCGCCGGACGAGAAGGAGGCCGTGGCCAAGCTGGAGGCCTTCCGCGAGGCGACGGGCCTGCTCAAGGATCTCAGCTTCGACACCATCGGCGCGGCCAACGGCCACGGCGCCCTGCCCCACTACCGCCCGACCGAGCGCAGCAACGAACGCGCCGCCCCGGGCTCGCTGCTGCTGGTCGACAGTGGCGGCCAGTACCTGGACGGCACCACCGACGTCACCCGCACGGTCGCCATCGGCGAGCCGACCGCCGAGATGGTCACCCGCAACACCCTGGTCCTCAAGGGCCACCTGGCCATCGCCCGCCTGCGCTTCCCGGCGGGCACCACGGGCTCGGCCATCGACGCCTTCGCCCGCGCCGCGCTGTGGAGCCACGGCCTGGACTACGACCACGGCACCGGCCATGGCGTCGGCGTCTATCTGGGCGTCCACGAAGGTCCGCAGCGGATCAGCAAGGCCCCCAACACCATCGCCCTGCAGCCGGGGATGATTGTCTCCAACGAGCCCGGCTACTACAAGGACGGCGAATACGGCATCCGCATCGAGAACCTCGAGGTGGTCATGCCCGCCGAAACCGTGGGCGACGGCGACCGGCCGATGCACCGCTTCCACGCCCTGACCCTGGCCCCGATCGACCGGCGGCTGGTGGATAAGAGCCTGCTGTCGCCCGAAGAGATCGCCCAGTTCGACGCCTACCACGCGCGGGTGGTCGCCGAGATCGGGCCGCTGGTCGAGCCGGAGATCCGGGCCTGGCTGGAAACGGTCTGCGCGCCGCTTTGAGCGGCCGCGGACGCACGCATGCGTGCGTGCGTCCGCGTCGGGCGTCGGGCGTCGGGCGTCGGGCGTCGGGCGTCGGGCGTCGGGCGTCGGGCGTCGGGCGTCGATGCTCGGCGGATAGCGAACAGAGTCTAGAGATTTCAACGCTCTAATTTACTTCGACCGAACTTATCCCCCTCCTCCCGACGTGCCGTATCCTGCTTGCACCTGAAAGCACGGGAAGGGCGTCCGGCCGGCGACCGAGCGGCTTTCAGGGGTGGTCGAGCGGGAAGCGCTCGCCGGTGGTCTTGAGTGACAGCCTTCGCGACGGTCCTGGGCAGGTTCCCGTTAGTCGGGACGAAACCCAGGCGGCGAGGGATCGGCGGACGCGGCAGGCATGGGCTGAAACCGCCCATGCGGTCCAGGATGCGCCAACGTCCTGCCCGTCGGGGGCCTCCATCGGAGCGGGTTAAAAATCCGCGATCCGAAGGCTTCTGGAAAACGGTCCACGCGAAGCGCTCGTCTTCGTCGAAACGGTACAAAACATAAAAGCTACTCCGGGCGAGGCCCGGGCGCTTCGCACCCTTCCCATCAAGCTCAGCGGGGGTCCGCGTGAGAACGAGAGGTCGTGCCCGCTAAATACTTGCCCCCACCTGACCGCTTCGCGGTCTGTCCGCCCCCATAGGGGGCGGAGCCTTCGCGTTTAGGCTCTTCCCCCTCTGGGGGAAGACGATCGCGAAGCGATCCGTAGGGGGCAAGGGCTAGGTTCCCCGAGGCTTGGCCCTCGTCGTCGGCGCCGCGCCAGCCGGGTCCTCCGGCCAGACGTGCCGCGGATAGCGCCCCTTCATCTCCGTGCGCACCTCGCGCCAGGACCCCTTCCAGAACCCTGGCAGGTCCCGGGTGATCTGGATCGGCTTGTGCCCCGGCGACAGCAGGGCCAGCACCAGCGGCGCGCCGCCCACCGTCGGGTGCGTCGTCAGGCCGAACAGCTCCTGCACCCGCACGTCGATGCGCGGCCCGCCGTCGGCGGCGTAGTCGATGGCGAAGCTGGAGCCGGTCGGGGCCGTGAACCGGGCCGGGGCCTCGGCGTCGAGGCGGCGGTGCTGGTCCCAGGGCACGAGTGTGCGGATCGCGTCGGTCAGCGCCCCGTCGCCCAGCTGGCTCAGGGCCGAGCGGCCGGCCAGCAGCGGCTCCAGCCATTCCGGCAGACGTTCCAGCAGGGCCGCGTCCGACAGGTCTGGCCAGGTCTCGGTGTCGCGGTTCCGCAGGAAGGCCACCCGGCGGCGCAGAGCCTGGGCGCCCTCCCCCAGCGGCACGGCCGACAGGCCCTCGCGCGCCACCTGGTCCAGCAGCGCCTGGGCCACCAGGCCTGGATCGACCTTGTCGAGCAGCCGCTCCTCCACGACCAGCTTGCCCAGGCGCAGCAGGCGGCGGGCGCGGACCTTGCCCCTGGCGTCGGGCTCCAGCCGGTCCTCGGCGACCAGCCGGTCGGCGAAGGCTGAGCGCAAGCCGGCCTCGTCCAGCGGCGCGGCCAGCAGGATCCGGTCGCGGGCCTCGCCGCCGCCTAGTTCGCCCACCGCCAGCCAGGTCTCGCGGGCCAGGGCGTCGGTCGGCTCCAGATAGACCCCGCGCCCGCCGGCCAGCTGGTATTCGCCCGGCTTGCCCCGGGCCCGGGCCACCCGCTCCGGATAGGCCTCGGCCAGCATCAGGGCGTCGTCCAGCGGCGCGGCGCCCGAGGCCCTGCCGGCGGCCCCCTGCGCTTGGCGAGCCCAGCGCTCGGACAGGGTCCGGGCGTCGCGAGCCCTCGGCGAGCGGTCGCGGTCGAAGCTTTCCAGCCGGTGGCGCAGGTCGACGTCACGACCGCCCAGGCCCTGCTCGCTGAGCACGGCGGCGATCTTCGCCCCCCGTTCGGCCTGGCCGGAGGCGGCGGCGCGCACCACCATATGGGCCAGGCGCGGGGCCAGCGGCATGTCGGCCAGGGCGCGGCCGTGGGCGGTCAGGCCGCCCTGGCCGTCCAGGGCTTGCAGGCGGTTGAGCAGAACCCGCGCCTCGTTGAACGCAGCGGTCGGCGGCTTGTCGAGGAAGGCCAGGTCGCCCACGTCCCGCGCCCCCCAGCGAGCCAGGTTCAGGGCCAGGTTCGACAGGTCGGCCTCGAGGATTTCCGGACGGGCGAAGGCCGGCAGGGCCCGGGTCTCCGGTTCGTCCCACAGGCGGTAGCAGACGCCCGGCTCGGTGCGCCCGGCCCGGCCACGGCGCTGGTCGGCGGCGGCGCGGCTGACGCGCACGGTCTCCAGCCGGGTCAGGCCGCTGGACGGGTCGAAGCGCGGCACGCGGGCCAGGCCGCAGTCGATCACCACCCGCACGCCCTCGATGGTCAGGCTGGTCTCGGCGATCGAGGTGGCCAGCACCACCTTGCGTCGGCCCGGCGCGGCGGGGGCGACGGCGCGGTCCTGTTCGGCCGGGTCCAGCGCGCCGTACAGCGGCGCGACATCGACCTCCGGCCGCCGCAACCGCTCGCGCAGCAGGGTCTCGGTCCGGCGGATTTCGCCCTGGCCGGGCAGGAAGACCAGCAGGCTGCCGCCCTCCTCCGCCAAGGCGCGCTCGACGGCGCGGGCCGCCCGCTCCTCAAGTCGCATTCCTGTTGCTTGGGGGCGCTCGTCGCGGCCCAGATAGCGGGTGTCGACCGGGAACATCCGCCCCTGGCTCTCGACGATCGGCGCCTCGCCCAGCAGGGCCGAGATCCGCGCCCCATCCAAGGTGGCCGACATCACCAGGATCTTCAGGTCCTCCCGCACCAGGCCTTGCGCGTCGCGGGCCAGGGCCAGGCCCAGGTCGGCGTCGAGGCTGCGCTCATGGAACTCGTCGAAGATCACCGCCGCCACGCCGTCCAGGCCCGGATCGTCGAGAATCATCCGGGTGAAGACGCCCTCGGTCACCACTTCGACCCGGGTCCTGGCCGAGACCTTGGACTGCAGCCTCACTCGGAAGCCCACCGTCTCGCCGACGCCCTCGCCCAGGCTCTGGGCCATCCGCGACGCGGCGGCCCGCGCGGCCAGGCGGCGCGGCTCGAGCATGACAATCTTGCCGCCGTCGACCCAAACCTCGTCCAGCAGGGCCAGCGGCACGATCGTGGTCTTGCCCGCCCCGGGCGGCGCGACCAGCACGGCGGCCTCGCGCCCGGCGAGCGCGGATTTCAAGGCCGGCAAGGCTTCGTGGATGGGAAGGGTCACGCGGCGTGGTTTAAGGGCGCGGGCCGAAATCACCAAACGCCGGCCGCCGCTCCCTGGTCTTTCTCCAAACGCCCAACGCGAAGGCAATCAAGGCCAAGAAGCGCGCTGCAACGCAACATCGTCCCGGTAGGGCATGGCTCATATTGCGCACAGCGGGGCGAACAATTACGCACGCCCTCCGCTTTACCTTGACCGCGTCCCGCTAACCGGGCCACGGTCCGCAAAATTTGTCTACGCGGCCCCCGGGGGGAGCCGCGGGTCTCTGGAGGAAATATGTGGCGCGTTAAGTCACTGGATGCGATTCTAGCAACGGCCAAGAAGAAGTCGCTGCATCGCTCTCTCGGCCCCATTCAGCTGACCCTGCTGGGCGTGGGCGCGATCATCGGCACGGGGATCTTCGTGCTGACCGCCGCCGCCGCCCAGAAGGCCGGCCCGGGCATGATGTGGAGCTTCGTGATCGCCGGCGCCGTCTGCGCCATCGCCGCGCTCTGCTACTCGGAACTGGCGTCGATGCTGCCCGTCTCGGGCTCGGCCTACACCTACACCTACGCCGTGATGGGCGAACTGCTGGCCTGGATGGTCGGCTGGGCCCTGATCCTGGAATACGCCGTCGCCGCCAGCGCCGTCTCGGTCGGATGGTCGGGCTACTTCCTGGGATTGATCGAGAACGCCCTCCACTTCCATTGGCCCGACGCCTTGCGATCCGGCCCCGCCTGGTCGATGAACGGCTTCATGCCGGTCGCCGACTTCAGCGCCGGCGTCGTCAACATCCCGGCCATCCTGGTGGCCCTGACCGTGACCGCCCTGCTGGTTCGCGGCACCACCGAAAGCGCCCGCGTCAACGCCATCCTGGTGGTGATCAAGGTCACGGCCCTGACCGCCTTCGTCATCCTGACCCTGCCGGTGATCAAGACCGGTAACTTCTCGCCCTTCACCCCCAACGGCTGGTTCGGCCCGCACGGGACGACGGGCATGGGCGTGGTCGGCGCGGCCGCCTCGATCTTCTTCGCCTATGTCGGCTTCGACGCGGTTTCCACCGCCGCCGAAGAAACCAAGAACCCGCAGCGCAACGTGCCGATCGGCCTGATCGGCAGCCTGGGGATCTGCACCATCTTCTACCTGCTGGTCGCCGCCGGCGCGGTCGGCGCGATCGGCGCCCAACCCGTGCTGGCCCTTGACGGCTCCGTCGTCCAGCCCGGCTCGGCCGCCTTCCAGGCCGCCTGCGCCACCGCCGCCAACGCTGACCGCCTGGTCTGCTCCAACGAGGCCCTCGCCCACGTGCTGCGCGAGATCAACTGGCCCGTCGTCGGCAACCTGCTGGGCCTGGCGGCCAACCTGGCCCTGCCCTCGGTCATCCTGATGATGATCTACGGCCAGACCCGGATCTTCTTCGTCATGGCCCGCGACGGCCTGCTGCCGCAAAGCCTGGCCAACATCCACCCGAAGTGGAAGACGCCGTACATCGTGACGATCTTCACGGGGGTCTGCGTTGCGATCGCCGCGGCCTTCTTCCCAGTGGGCCAACTGGCCGACATCTCCAACTCCGGCACCCTGTTCGCCTTCTTCATGGTGGCGATCGCGGTGATGGTGCTGCGGGTGAAGGATCCGACCCGTCCGCGTCCGTTCAAGACGCCGGCCGTCTGGATCGTGGCCCCGGTGGCCATGGTCGGTTGCGCGGGCCTCTACTTCAACCTGCCGCTGGAATCGATGCTGGTGCTGCCGATCTGGGGCGCCCTGGGCCTGGTGGTCTATTTCGCCTACGGCTTCCGCAAGAGCCACGTCGGCCGCGGCCTCACCGACGAGGTCCACGAACTGGATCCCGACGCCCCGCCCACCGGCGTGCCCGGCCTGGACTGAGATTAGGACTTGAACGGGCGTTCGTAACGCTTAGTTCGGGCGGGCGGGGATCTCCGGGTCCCCGCCCGTTTTCGTTGGGACCCGCCTGAAAGGGACTTGAGCATGGCCGAGATGCCGATCCGCGCCGTCATCGCGCCGGTCACGCCGCTGCAGCAGAACTGCACGATCGTCTGGTGCGCCAAGACCCTGAAGGCCGCGGTGATCGATCCCGGCGGCGAGGTCCCGCGCCTGATGAAGGCCATCGAGGATCAGGGCCTGACGCTGGAGAAGATCTGGATCACCCACGGCCACATGGACCACGCCGGCGGCGCGGCCGAGCTCAAGCGCCTGACCGGCGTCCCGATCGAGGGGCCGCACAAGGACGACCAGTTCTGGATCGACCGCATCCAGGAAAGCGGCGAGATGTACGGGATCCCCGAGGCGCGGATCTTCGTCACCGACCGCTGGCTGGACGACGGCGACGTGGTCACCCTGGGGGAGACGCAGTTCGAAGTTCTGCATTGTCCCGGCCACACGCCCGGCCACGTGATCTTCTTCCACCGCCAGGCGCGCTTCGCCCAGGTCGGGGACGTGCTGTTCAAGGGCTCGATCGGCCGCACCGACTTCCCGCGCGGCAACCACCAGGACCTGCTGGACGCCATCACCGGCAAACTGTGGCCGCTGGGCGACGACGTGCAGTTCGTGCCGGGCCACGGCCCGATGTCGACCTTCGGAGCCGAGCGCCGGTCCAACCCGTTCGTCGGCGACCGGGCGATCGAGGCGATGAACGCCCAGGGCAAGGCCTACGAGGCGCCGGTCAACCGCTCGCCGGGCTAGTCGCCTAGTTCGGCGGCCCGCGCCGGGCGGGCTGCTCGGCAGGGCTCAGCACGCCGTCCTTGTCGGCATCCAAGGCGGCGAAGCGCGTCTTGGCGGCGGCCAGGGCCTCGGCCTCGGTGATCTTGCCGTCATGGTCGGCGTCCATCGCCGCCCAGCCGCCGCCGTCCCCCTTGCCTGCGTCGGGACGTTCGGCGCGGCGCGCCTCCATGCGCTGCTGGATCGCGGCCAGTTCGGCGGCGTCGATCACGCCGTCATGATTGGCGTCCATGCGCGAAAAGCGAGCCTTCGCGGCGTCTTCGAATTCCTGGGCGCTGACCGCGCCGTCGCCGTTGGCGTCCTGGTTTCCGCGAGGTCCCTGGGCATGGGCGAGGCCGCAGACGGCGGCGAGGGAAAGGGCGGTGAGAGCCGCCGGCAAGAGGCGCGACATGGGACTGTCTCCAAGCAACAATTGCGGGGATTGGTCGCATGGCCGGGTTGCGTCCCTGTTGCAGGCGTGAAATCTGCTGGAGACGGGGGCGTGGAAAGAGCAAGTCATGGAAAGTTCGCAAGATCCCGCGACGGCTTCCGCCGCCGCCTCCACGCCCGGCCAGAACACCCATGGCCAGAACACCGACCCGGCGCGCGGCGCCCGCATCCTGATCGTCGACGACGACCCTGGCATCCGCGACGTCGTGGCCGACTTCCTCGGACGCCACGGCTACACCATCGACACCGCCTCCGACTCCCGGACCATGGAGCAGGCCTTGGCCCGCGGCCCGGTCGACCTGGTGGTGCTGGACATCATGCTGCCGGGCGAGGACGGCCTGGCCATCTGCCGCCGCCTGTCGGCCACCGACGGTCCGGCGATCATCATGCTGTCGGCCATGGGCGAGGAAACCGACCGCATCGTCGGCCTGGAGCTCGGCGCCGACGACTACCTGCCCAAGCCGTGCAATCCGCGCGAGCTGCTGGCCCGCATCCGCGCCGTGCTGCGTCGCCGTCAGGAGCCGCGCGCGGTCGACGACGGCATGGGCGCGGCCTGCGAATTCGCCGGCTGGCGCCTGGACCTGGTGCGCCGCGAATTGCGCTCGCCGCAGTCGGTGGTCGTCAACCTGTCCAGCGGCGAGTTCTCGCTGCTGCGCGCCTTCGTCGAGCGTCCGCAACGGGTGCTGACCCGCGACCAACTGCTGGACCTGGCCCGGGGCCGTGAGAGCGACGCCTATGATCGCGCCATCGACGTCCAGATCAGCCGCCTGCGCCGCAAGCTCGACGACGGCGGCGGCGGCGAACTGATCCGCACCATCCGCAGCGAAGGCTACATGTTCACCTCGAAGGTGACCCGCACCCCATGACCGAACGCGTGCCGGTGAAGGGGCCCGGCAGCGCGCCGCTGTTCGTCCAGGCCCTGGGCCTGGTCATCGTGACCCTGGTGGCGGCTCAGTTGATCGCCATCGCCGTGGTCTTCAACCTGCCGCCGCCGCCGCCCGAGATCTATCGACTGAGCGAGATCGCCCGCGCCGTGAAGAGCGGCGCCACGGTCCAGCCCCGCGACGGACGCGCCCTGCTGATCCGGCGCCATGCCGGCGCGATCCGGGGGCTGGTCGACAACCGTCGCCGCGCCGAGTTCAAGACAGCCCTGGCCCACGACATCGGGGTCGATCCGGCGCGGATCGAGATGGACGTCGACACTGGCCCGCGCTTCTTCGTCCGGGCGCAGAAACGCACTTTCGTCCAGGATCTGCCGCGCGAGCGCCGACCGCAGGACGGGTTTGGCGGCCCAGGCGGCCCGCGCGGCGACCACGATCCTGCACACCCAGGCGGTCCGCCCGAGGGCTTTGGCGGCCCGCCGCCTCGTGGGCCACGCCTCGATGGCCCACGCGACGAGCCGTTCATCGTCGGCGACTTCAAGCTGGCCATTCATCAGGACAATGGTCGCTGGACGGTCATCGAGCCGAAGCCGGCCATTCGTTTCGACAGCTGGCAGCAGCGGATCCTGCTGATTCTGGGCCTGTCGGTGCTGTGCGTCTCGCCCCTGGCCTGGCTGTTCGCCCGCCGGCTGTCGGGTCCGATCAGCGCCTTCGCCGGCGCCGCCGAGCGACTGGGCCGCGATCCGCGGGCGGCGCCGCTGGACCTGAAGGGCTCGGCCGAGGTGATCGCCGCCGCCAACGCCTTCAACATGATGCAGGAGCGCCTGCGCCGCTATGTCGAGGACCGCACCGCGATGATCGGCGCGGTGGCCCATGACCTGCGCACGCCGCTGACCCGCCTGCGCTTCCGCATCGAGGCGGTGCCGGACGACGTCCGCGCCAAGCTGGCGTCCGACATCGATCAGATGGAGGCGATGATCGCCGCCACCATGGCCTTCGTGCGCGACACCACCCGCCCGGCCGAACGCACCCGGCTGGAACTGGCCTCGCTGCTGGAGAGCATCATAGACGAGGCCGCCGAGACCGGCGGCCAGGCATCGGTGGAGCTGGGCGAGAAGATCATCATTGACGGCGATCCGGTCGCGCTTCGCCGCCTGCTGACCAACCTGGTCGAGAACGGCCTCAAGTACGGCGGCGCCGTCCAAGGCCGGGTGCGGGCCGAAGGCCGGCTGGCGGTGATCGAGATCGACGACAACGGCCCGGGAATCGTCCCGGCCGAACTGGACCGCGTGTTCGAGCCGTTCTTCCGCAGCGAGCCGTCGCGCAACCGCGAGACAGGCGGGATCGGGCTGGGCCTGGCGGTCGTCCGCTCGGTGGCCCGCGCCCACGGCGGCGACGCCACCCTGCACAATCGCCCCGAGGGCGGCTTGCGCGCCCGGGTCGAGCTGCCGTTCTAAGGCGAGCCGCGCGAGCGGATACGCCACCGACAAGCAGGCCGTCGGTTTGTTGCGGGCCGGCAAAAGCTGCGCCATACGCGCGACATGTAGGCGGGGTTGATCAGGGGATGCACACGTTCAGCCGCCTCCGCGCCACCTGCATCCTGATGTTCGCCGCCCTGTGCCTGGGCGCCTGCGCCTCCGGTCCGCCGCAGGACGGTCCGCGCGGCGACTGGGGGCGAGCGCCGCGTCCTCGCCCGCCCGGCGAGGGCGAGGCGGGCGGCCCGCCGCGCCAGCCGCGCCGCAGCCTGTTCATCAGCCCGGCGGGCGAGCCGTTCCGCGCCGAGCCCGGCGCGCCCTACCCCGTCGCCGTCTGGTTCGCCGGCGCCGACGCCGACCACGACGGAGTTCTGACACGCGAGGAGTTCGTCGCCGACTCCTTGCGGTTCTTCGACAAGATCGACGGCGACCACAACGGCGTTGTCGACGGCTTCGAGGTCTCGGTCTATGAGACCCAGGTCGCGCCCGAGATCCTGCAGGGCTTCCAGGGCGGCGGCGAAGGGCCGGGCGCCCTCGGCCAAGGCGGCCCGCGCGGCCAGGGCGGCGGCCACCGTGGCGGCGGCCCTCGTGGCGGTGGCGGCGGCAAGCGCGGCGGCCGCCTGATGGGCGGCATGCTGCAAGGCGCCACGCCCTACAGCCTGCTGGCCGAGCCCGAACCGGTCATGGCGTCCGACGGCGACTTCGACCGTCGCATCACCCGGGCCGAGGCGGCCAAGGCGGCCAAGGCCCGCTTCGCCCTGCTCGACAAGGACGGCGACGGCAAGTTGCACCTGGCCGAGCTGCCCCAGACCCCGCTCCAGGCTCGGCTGGAAGGCCCGCGCGGCGACCGCCGCTAGTTGCCCACCAGACTGGCGATGATGTTGATGCCCAGGGCCAGCACCGCGGTGTTGTAGAAATAGGCGCAGACGGCCTGGGCTGTGACGAGGTTGCGCAGCTTGGCCGTCAGCACGTTGTTGTCCGACACCTGGAACGTCGCCCCGATGCTGAAGGCCAGATAGACGAAGTCGAGATAGGTGCTGGCCGGCTCGCCCGGGAACAGAAAGCCGGGCTTGTCCGTTCCGTCGCCGAAGTGGCGATGGGCGTAGTGCAACGTGAACACCGAATGCAGAACCACCCAGGACAGCACCAGGGTGACCCCCGCGCAGGCGGCCGTGATCGTCTTGATGTCCGGCCCAGCCGACCGCGCGTTCAACATGGCGACGACGACCGCGACCAGGCTGGACAGGATCGCGGCCAGGACCAGCAGCAGGATTCCGGGCGGTTTCTCGTCCTCCGCCGCCGCCCGGCGACGCACCTCGGCCTCGTCCGCCGTCAGGAACAGACGCCAGGTGGTGACGACATAGACCAAGGCGCCGGCGTCCCAGCCGATCAGGATATGGCTGCTGACCGGCGCATTTAGATGACGGGCCGCCAGCCACCCCAAAACCCCGCCCGCGCCAGCGGCCATCAGCCGCCAATGGCGTGATATTGCTGAGCTTTCAGGTTTTCTCACGCGGGTCTTGGTCATGCCGTCCACCTTGCCCGCAGAGGCTTAGCACCAAACTCTGCAATTTTGTGTCGCCTGTTGGGTGAACCGATCGCGACTTCACCGGTTACTTCACTGGAACACGTGAAAGACGCCATGACCGACCCCGACGCCCCGCCGCCGATCGAGCCGACGCAACCCGACTACGACCCGGGCTCCACGCCCGACGAAGAGCCGATGCGCCAGCCGCCGGTGCAACCGGGCGACGATCGGCCCTATGACCGCTCCGCCACGCCGTTCCCCCCCGTGACCAGTCCCGATTAGGAGCAACCTATGGACCTCGACACCGAACGGCCCCGCGGCCGCCGAGGCTTCGCCGCCATGGACCCCGAACGCCGCCGCGAGATCGCGCGCAAAGGGGGGGCCAGTGTTCCCAGCGAAAAGCGCAGCTTCGCGAAGGACCGCGACCTCGCGGCCAATGCGGGCCGCAAGGGCGGCTCCTCGTCGCGCGGCGGTGGGCGGATGCCCGGCCGCGACGCCTGATACCAAGCGCGCCGCGGCCTACCGGCGGCGGCGCGCTTTCTTCTCCGCGATGAGAACCGCCCGCCTCAGCCGGCCAGGGCGAAGACGCCGAAGCTTGGGCTATCGCTGATCCAGCGCGCCGCGACCTTCCAGCCCGCCCGGCGGGCCAGCTCCACGAACATCTCCGGCGCGTACTTGTACGAATTCTCGGTGTGGATCGTCTCGCCGGCCTCGAAGCGGATTTCCCGGCCCGCCAGATGCGCCGTCTGGTCGATGCGGCTGACCAGGTGCATCTCCATGCGGCTTTCCTCCGCGTTCCAGACCGCGCGATGGTCGAAGGCGTCCAGCTCGAAGTCGCCGCCCAGTTCGCTATTGATCCGCGCCAGGACGTTCTTGTTGAACGCCGCCGTCACGCCCTGGGCGTCGTCATAGGCCGGCACCAGCACGTCCGGGCTCTTGGCGATGTCGACCCCGACCACGAACATCGCGCCGTCGCCCAGCAGACCATGGGCGCCGCGCAGGAACGCCTCGGCGTCGGCCGGCGCGAAATTGCCGATCGTCGAGCCCGGAAAGAAGCCGGTCACCGGCCGTCCCCGCGCCGCGGCCGGCAGCCGGACCGCGCGCGTGAAATCATCGACCAGCGGGGCGACGATCAGGCCGGGATAGTCGCGGCGCAGCGCCTGGCTGGCCTCGTCGAGGGCAGACCGGCTGATGTCGATCGGGACATAGACCGCCAGCTGCGGCATGGCGTCGAGCAGGATCCGGGTCTTGGTGCTGGCCCCGCTGCCGAACTCCACCAGGGCCGCGCCCTCCATCACCCGGGCGGCGATCTCCGGCGCGATCCGGCGCAGCAGCGCCGTCTCGGTGCGGGTGGGATAGTATTCCGGCAGTTCGCAGATCGCCTCGAACAGGCGCGAGCCCTCGGCGTCGTAGAAGTACTTGGCCGGCAGCGTCTTGCGCTCGGCCGTCAGGCCCGCCAGGGCGTCGTCGAGGAAGGTCGAGGTCGGCGTCGCCGCCTCGCGATCCAGCGCGCTCATGTCGTCGGCCAAGCGGACCCCCGTGAAAGCCCAGCGCTGGGCCGGATGGAAGAAGTTGCGATAGGACGGTCGCGTATGGCCGGGCGGCGTCTCGACCGCCCCGCCCCGCAGGACCATCTGGTTGATCATGAACTTGCCGTTGTACTCGCCCAGGGCGCCGGCCCCCGGCTTGAAACCCGGATAGGCGACATAGGGGCTGGCGGTCCATTGCCAGGCCTCGTCGGACGTCTGACGCAGTTCCTGCCCTTCCGGAGCCCTGGCGGCGGCTTCCCATTCGGCCTCGGTCGGCAGGCGGCGTCCGGACCAGGCGGCGAAGGCGGCGGCCTCGTAATAGCTGACATGGCCCACTGGCGCGTGGGGATCGAGGGGACGCCGGCCCGACAGGGTCATGACGGTCCAGGCGCTGTTCTCTTCCCGTCGCCAGTAGAGCGGCGCGTCCCAACCCTGTTCGTTGACCACGGCCCAGCCGTCGGAAAGCCAGAGGTCCGGTCGGCGGTAGCCGCCGTCCTCGATGAAGGCCAGCCACTCGGCGTTGGTGACCAGGCGATCGGCCAGGCGATAGGGCTCGAGATAGACCTTGTGGCGCGGCCGCTCGTTGTCGAAGGCGAAGCCCGGGCCGTCGTCGCCGATCTCGACCAGACCGCCCGCGAAGGCGAGGTAGCGGGCGTCGGTGGCGGCCGGGCGCTCCAACGGCGCGGCGGCGCGATAGGCCGGCTGCAGCGGCGATTGGGCGAACAGGTGGAGCAGGTCCATCAGGATCAGTTCCTGGTGTTGCTCCTCGTGGGCCAGGCCGAGGTCCAGGCGCTCGATCACCTCGGCGGTCGGCGAGGTGGTCAGCAGACGGACCATGGCCGCGTCGACATGGGTCCGATAGGCCCCGACCTCGTCGGCCGACGGACGGGTGATCAGCCCGCGCAGGGGGCGCGGCTGGCGAGGCCCGACGGCCTCATAGTAGGAATTGAACAGATAGGCGAAGGCGGGATCGAACACCCGGTAGCCCGGCAGGAACGGCGTCAGCAGGAAGGTTTCGAAGAACCAGGCGGTGTGGGCGCGATGCCACTTGACCGGACTGGCGTCCGGCATCGACTGCGCGCCCTGGTCCTCGGGCGAAAGCGGCTTGGCCAGCGCCTCGGTGCGACGCCGGACCGCCAGATAGCGATCGACGAGGGCGATGGCGCGGGCCTCTGAGGCCTCCCGTGCGGGGGTGTCGTCGGGACTCATGCGCTCTCCTGGCGGCCCTGCGTCGGGGAGCCTGCCGCCCCGATGAGCTCAACGAATAAGCAACTTGAGTGTTCCCCCCGACCGGTTCAAGCGGCGCCTAGAATAAAAAGTGAACGCGGCGCGAAGAACGTCGAGGCTCATTTTCGTTCAGAGCAGGAAGGGCTGAGGGTCATCGTCGATTGGCGGTCGGACGGCAGGCGGGCTTTCCACCGGGAGCGAGGCCTTGGTCGGTCGGACGGGCGCCCGGCGCAGCAGCCTCCCGACCCTCTGCAACAGCTGTTCGTCCTTGAACGGCTTGGCCAGGAAGTCGCGGGCGCCCAGGGTTATGGCCTGCTGGACGTCGTCGGGCTGGTTGCGGGCGGTCAGCACCATGGTCGGGACGTTCAGTCCCTCCTGGCGCATCTTGCGCAGCAGGCCGAAGCCGTCGAGGCGTGGCATGTTGAGGTCCAGCACCAGGGCCGACGGTCGCAACTCGTGCAGGCGCTTGAGGCCTTCGAAGCCGTCGCGGGCGAAATAGGTGTCATAGCCCGCGATGTCGAGGCGGGTGGTGATCAGGTCCAGGATGATCTGGTCGTCCTCGACGACCAGGACGCGCGTACGCCCCACCTTAAGCCTCCGCGCGGTCGAGGGGGTCACCGTCGCCGACGGCGCCGTCCCAGCGCGTGCAGCGGTCCACGGCGTCGATGAGGTCCGCGGCCATGATCGGTTTGGACACCATTCCATCGAACCGGTGATCGCCGTCCAGAAGCCCGAGGTCCGAATCCGCCGTGAAGGCCAGGATCGGCACATCCTGGTTGGGGCCCGGCGTGTCCCGGATCTCGCCCAGCGCGTCCAGTCCCGAAACCTTAGGCATACGCAGGTCCATCAGGATGCAGTCGAAAGGCTCGACGGCGGCGGCTTCGACCGCCGCCCGACCGCCGCTGGCCTCGGCCACCTCCGCGCCCACGTGCTCCAGCACTGTGCGCGCCAGTTCGCGGTTGACGGCGTTGTCGTCGACCACCAGCACTCGAAGCCCGTCCAGGCTACGGCCGCCGGGTTCAGCCGCGAGCGCGGACAACTCGCCCGTCGGACCGACAGCGATCGGAGCCGCGATATCGAAACTGAACACCGTCCCCACGCCCGGGAGGCTGCTGACCGCGATCCCGCCGCCCATCGCCTCAGTCAGGCCCTTGCTGATCGCCAGGCCCAGGCCCGTGCCGCCGTGCTTGCGCGTCGACGAGGCGTCGACCTGGGAGAAGCGCTGGAAAAGCTTGGCCTGTTGCTCGACGCTGATGCCCGCGCCGGTATCCTCCACCCGCATGCGCAACCTGGCGGCCGCGGGATCGTAGCTGACGAACAACCGCACCGCGCCCTGCTCGGTGAATTTGATGGCGTTGCCCACCAGGTTGAGCAGGATCTGCCGGACGCGGTCCGGATCGATCATGACCCGCTCGGGCAGGTCGCCTTCGGCCTGGCATTCTAGCCACAGCCCCTTGGCGTCGGCCTGAGGAGCGAACAGGGCCAGCGCGTCCTCGGCGACGGCCAGGGGCGAGACGGCGCGCGGTGTGATCTCGACCTGGCCCGCCTCGAGCTTGGAAAAGTCGAGCACGTCATTGACGATCGCCAGCAACGCCTGGCCGGCGCTCGACACCCGCTGGACGTACCGGTGCGAGATCTCGTCGAGTTCCGGGCGCTGGGCCAGCAGTCCGGAGAAGCCGATCACCGCCGTAAGGGGCGTGCGGATCTCGTGGCTCATATTGGCCATGAACTCGCCCTTCACCGCCGCGGCCGCCTCGGCCTCGGCGCGAGCGGCGGCGAGGGCCTCCTCCTGGCCGACCTGGGCGGTCACATCGCGGATCACGTCCAGGAAACCCGTGGGGGCCTCGGTCGCCGGGTCGCGCAGCAGGGAGGGGTTGGATTCCAGCCAGACATCGCGCTTGCCCGACCTGTGCGGCACCCGCCAGCGCACCCGCTCGGGCCGCTTGCCCTTGGTCAGGTTGCGATAGACCCGCCTGACCCTCAGGCGATCCTCGGGATAGGCCAGCTCCAGCGCGCTGCGGCCCATGATCTCGTCCGGCGTATAGCCCAGCAAGGCGCGGGACGACGCGGCGCAGAACGTGACCTTTCCGCCCAGGTCGGCGGTCAGGATCATGTCGGTGGTGTTTTCGGCCATCAGCCGATAGCGGGCCTCGCTGTCCTTCAGCGCGGTCTCGGCCGCCCGCCGGGCGGTCAGGTCCTCGATCTGCGAGATGAAATAGCGCGGCGAGCCGTCGGGATTGTCGACCCGCGAGACCGCCAGTTGGCTCCAGACGATCGAGCCGTCCTTGCGGATGTATCGCTTGTCCATCCGGTAGGTCGAGATGCGACCATTGTAGAGATCGGCCAGTAGGCCAAGATCGGCGTCCAGATCGTCGGGATGGGTGATCGCCTGGAAGTTCAGGGCCAGCAGTTCCTCGTGGCTATAGCCGACCATCCTGCAGAGCGTGGGATTGACCTTCAGGAACGCCCCGTCGAGGCCGACCAGGCACTTGCCGATCGGCGCATGCTCGAAAGCGGTTTCGAACAGCTCCTGCTGCTCCTTGCGCACGCTGATGTCCTGCATCAGCGCGGTCAGCTCCCAGCCGGCCGCGTCGCGCACCGCGCTGACCGCCAGTTCGATCGGTATCTCGACGCCATCCTTGCGCCGCGCGGTCGTCTCGATACCCTGGTCAATGTCGTCGCCGAGGCCGCCGCCCAGGAACGCCGTCATGCCGGCCTGGCCCGCGGGCAGGATCATCGCCAGGTCGGCGCCGATCGCCTCCGCCGTCGTCCAGCCGAAGGTCAGTTCGGCATGGCGGTTCCAGCCGGTGATCCGGCCGGCCTCGTCGGCCGTGACGATGGCCTGGTGGGCGTTGGCGATCATGTTGCGCGCCCGATCCTCGCTGGCGCGCAGGGAGCGTTCGAGATTGCGCACGTCGGTGACGTCCCAGTTGACGCCCACCAGCCGCATCGGCGCGCCGTCGGCGTCGCGCACGACCGTAGCCTGGGCGCGAACATGCCGCACCGCCCCATCAGGTCGCACGATCCTGAATTCGGTGTCGTACGGCTTGCCCCCGAACAATGTGGTCCGCGCCTGAGCCTGTTCCTCCGCGCGATCGTCGGGGTGCACGCAGGCATAGAACCGGTCGGCGGTCAGGGGCTCGCCGTGGACCAGGCCGTAGAGGGCGTACATCCGGTCGTCCCAGGCCAGCGCGCCGGTCTGAACATTCCATTCCCAGATCCCGATCTGGCCAGCCTGGGTGGCCAGCAGCACGCGCTCGGACATCGCCCGATAGCGCGCCGCGTCCTCGGCGCGCGAAGCCTCGGCCGTGACCCGGGCGGTGACGTCCATCACTGTGCCGAAGAGCGCGACCACCTGACCGGCTTCGTCGCGCTCGCAATTGCCGTGGCCTTCCAGATAGCGCAGTCCGCCGTCGGGCAGGACGATGCGGGTGATCGCCAGCTTCCAGCCGACCCCGTCCTCGCGGGCCGCCGCGAGCCGCGCCTGCAGCATCGGTCGGTCCTCGGGGTGAACGGCCTGAACGAACTGCTCCAGCTTCAGGTCGACACTGGGATCCAGGCCATACAGCCTGGCGACGTGCGGCGACCAGGTCGTCTCGCTGGTCTTCAGGTCGACGCGCCAATAGCCGATGCCGGCGACCTGCTCGGCCAGGGCGGTCATGCGCGCCATGCGCTCGGCGCGTTCCTGCAGCTCCCGCCGCTCGGTGACGTCCCGGAAGACGTTGACGATCTCGGTCGCCTTGCCCTCTGCGTTCCGGACAAGCTGGGGATTGCCCTCGAACCAGACCCAGCGTCCGTCGCCAGTGAGATAGCGGTGCTGTCGATTGGCGGAGAGGTCGGGCGGCTCGCCGGCATAGAGCTTGGCGCAGTTGACCAGGAAACGTTCGCGGTCTTCCGGGTGGACCAGGCGGTCGGCCGGCGTGCCGATCAGCTCCTCGGGCTCATAGCCCATCGCCCGGCAGGCGGGCGACACGTAGAGCAGCGTGCCCTCCAGCGAACAGCGGACGATGACGTCGGAGGTGTTCTCGGCCAGCAGCCGATAGCGGGCCTCGCTGGCGGTCTGGTTCTCGAGATTGCGGACCTGATCGGTCACGTCCTGGAACAGGCCGATCAGCGCGATGACCTGGCCTTGCTCGTCCAGCTCGCACCCCGCCTTGGACTGGACCAGCCGAACCTCGCCGTCAGGGCGGATCATCCGCGCCTGGAAGCTGATCGACGTCTTGGTCGTGATCGCCGTGTTCAACAGGCCCGAGATCCTGTCGCGATCGTCGGGATGAAAGGACTCCAGGCCGGTTCGATAGGTCGGGACGTGGGTTCCACGATCCGTGCCCCGGATCTCGTACAGTAGGTCCGACCAGTAGACCTCGCCGGTGACGACATCGTAGCGCCAGTGCGCGACCCCCGACATGGCCTCGGCCAATTTCAGCAGGCGGGCCTGTTCCCAGCGCACCCGGTCCAGGCGGGTCCGCTCCAGTTCGTCGCGGACGATGCGCGTCAGGGCGCGCAGACGGTTCAGCTCGCGATCGGTCGGGCATGGACGCGGCTTGGTGTCGATGACGCAGAGCGTGCCCAGGTTGTAGCCGTCCGACGAGGTCAGCACGGCGCCGGCATAGAAGCGGATCCCCGGCTCGCCGATCACAAGCGGGTTGGCGACGAACCGAGGGTCGAGGGTCGCATCCTCGACGACCATCACGGCGTCGGACTCCAGCTCGATCGCATGGCTGCAGAACGCGTATTCCCGCGCTGTCGAACAGAGCTCCAGACCCTGTCGCGACTTGAACCACTGCCGCGTCTCGTCGACCAGCGAAACCAGGGCGATCGGCGTATCGAACAGATCACAGGCCAGCTGGGTCACGCGATCGAACGCGGCGTCAGGCGAGGTGCCGAGGACGCCGTAGCCTTGCAGCGCTCGGATCCGCCTCGCTTCGTCGTGGTTCATCAGGACCTCCCGTCTGGAGGATGGCCGATAAGGTCCGCAAAACGGGTTAAGGCGGGCTGCGACAAATCGCGCGCGAGACGCGCCCCCACCGCCAGGGCCGGGCTTGAGCAGGTCGAAACCGGCCCTGGCGGTGGACGGCCCTCAGGGACGCCTGGGAATCTCCAGTCCACGCTGGACGGCCGGACGGGCCAGGCCTCGCTCCAGCCAGGCCGGCACGTGCTTGAGGCTGGCGTAGTCGACCAGATCGCCCGCGTCGTAGAAGCCGACCAGGTTGCGCACCCAGCCCAGAGTGGCGATGTCGGCGATGGTGTAGGCCTCGCCCATGATCCAGTCGCGATCCGCCAGCCGGTTTTCCAGCACGCCCAGCAGGCGCTTGGATTCGGCGACATAGCGATCACGGGGGCGCTTGTCCTCGTACTCCCGGCCCGCGAACTTGTGGAAGAAGCCGACCTGGCCGAACATCGGCCCGATCGCGGCCATCTGGAAGAATACCCAGGCCAGGGTCTCATAGCGTTGGGCCGGATCCTTGGGCAGGAACTTGCCGGTCTTCTCCGCCAGGTAGACCAGGATCGCGCCGGACTCGAACAGGCCGATCGGCTTTCCGTCCGGACCGTCCGGATCGATGATCGCCGGGATCTTGCCGTTGGGATTCAGCGACAGGAACTCGGGCGTCCAGGTCTCGTTCTGGCCGATGTCGATCATATGCGGCTCGTAGGGCAGGCCGATCTCCTCCAGCATGATCGACACCTTCACCCCGTTGGGCGTGGGCAGGCTGTAAAGCTGCAGCCGGTCGGGATGCTGGGCCGGCCAGCGCCGGGTGATCGGGAAGGCTGAAAGATCGGTCATGGTCGGCTCCGAAAGCAAAAAGGCCGCTCCTGCCGGCGCGGCCGAGCTTGTCAGATGGTCCCGGCGAGCGCGGCGACAAGACGGGCCGAGGCGGAAATTCGCCCCGCTCTAGCCTTGCCGGGCTCTGGGCTGCTGCGCCGCCGGAGCTTCGGCCTCCAGCACCGCGCGGATCTTGGCCGCCAGGGCCGGGCCCAGATAGGGCTTGTCGATCATCGGGAACTCGTTGGCCCAGGACGCAGCCTCGTCGCCCACATACCCCGAGGTCAGCAACACCTTGAGCCCTGGCCGCTCCTGCAGCGCCAGGTGCGCCAGCTGGACGCCGTTGACGCCGCCCGGCATGACCACGTCCGAGAACAGCAGGTCGAACGCCTTGCGGCCCTTGAGGCGTTTCAGCGCGGTCGCGGCCGAGTCGGCGGTGGTGACTTGGTACCCCAGTCCCTCCAGCGTCTCGACGGCCATGGCCAGCACCGCCGGATCGTCCTCCACCACCAGCACCCGCTCGGAGCCGCGCACGACCTCGCCCGTCCCGCCACCCGCGCCGCGAGCGCTCAGCGCCGCCTGGCTTCGGGGCAGATAGATCTCGAAGGCCGCGCCCTGGCCCGGCACGCTGCTCACCGAAATCTCGCCGCCCGACTGCCGCACGAAACCGTAGACCTGCGACAGGCCCAGGCCCGATCCCTTGCCGATCTCCTTGGTCGTGAAGAACGGTTCGAAGATGCGCGAGGCGACGTCGGTGTCCATGCCCTGGCCGGTGTCGCGCACGGTCACCAGGATCCTGGGATCATCCTCGCCGACCGTCCTGGCGGCGATCGACAGGACGCCGCCGCCCTCCATCGCGTCGCGGGCGTTGACCGCCAGGTTCAGCAGGGCGCTTTCGAACTGAGCCGGGTCGAGGTGGGCCGGCAGCGCCTCGGCCGCCAGATCCAACTCGATGCTCACCGCCTCGCCGACGGCCTGACGCAGCAGCGGCGCGAAGTCGGCGATCAGGCCGGTGAGATCGACGGTCAGCGGGTTCAGGCGCTGGCGGCGCGAGAAGGCCAGCAACTGGCGGGTCAGGGCCCCGCCCTTCTCGGCCGCCAGCCGCACCGCCTCGATCTGGCGGGCCAGTTCGTGCTGGTCGCCGGTCCGCCGCTTGATCAGCTCGATATTGCCCAGCACCACGGTCAGCAGGTTGTTGAAGTCGTGGGCGACGCCGCCGGTCAGCTGGCCCACGGCTTCCATCTTGCGAGCGTGGCTAAGCTGCTCTTCCAGGCCCCGGCGCTCGGTGTTGTCCAGCAAGGTGCCGAACACCACCGGGCGACCGCTCTCCTCATCCTGGGCCAGCACGCCCTGGTCGATCAGCGAGCGATAGGAGCCGTCGGCGCGCCGCCATCGGTATTCGCAGGCATAGGCCCCGGACTTGCGGGCCTCGGCCTGGGCGCGCGCGACGATGTCGACGTCGTCGGGATGGACCCGGCTGATGCCGAAGTCGGCCGTGGCCAGGAAGTCGTCGGCCGAGAATCCGGTCAGCTCCATGACGTTGCCGCCGACGAACAGCGGCTCGTAGGGCGGGTCGGCGGTGCGCGAGTGGAACACCACCGGCAGGGCCCGCAGGATCGCCTCCTGGCGCTCCTGGGTTCGGCGAAGCGCCCGTTCGGCGGCCAGCTTCTCGGCGTGGATCCGGGCGTTCTCCTCGATCAACAGGCGCCGGCTCTCCGACTGTTGCTCGAATTCAAGCGTCTTGATGTGCAGGTCGACCAGCACCTGCACCTTGGAGCGCAGGATGAACGGGTCCACGGGCTTGAACACCACGTCGACGGCCCCGGCCGAATAGGCCTTGAAGATATGGGCCTCGTCCCGGAACACGGCCGTCAGGAAGACGATGGGCACGTCGCGGTTGCGGCGACGCTGGCGGATCAGCTCGGCGGTCTCGTAGCCGTCCATGCCCGGCATGTGCAGGTCCAGCAGGATCACCGCGAAGTCGTCGGTCAGCAGGTGGCGCAAGGCCTCCTCGCCCGAACGGGCCACCACCAGCTCCTGGCCCAGGGTTTCCAGGGCCTGGATCGCGGCGAAGGCGTTGCGCTCGTCGTCGTCGACGATGAGGATCCTCGTCCTGGGCCGGTCCTCGGGCGGCGGGACCGCCTGATGCTTGACGGCGGGTACGCTCATTGGGCTGCGGCGCTATGGATGGTGACGACGTTGTCGCCAGCCAGGCGCTGGGCGTCGGTACGCTGGACCGAGACCCGCAGGACCGAGATCAACTGGTCGATATCCACCGGCTTGGACACATAGTCCGATGCGCCGGCCTGGATGCACTTCTGCCGGTCGCCCTTCATCGCCTTGGCCGTGACGGCGATCACCGGCAGGTCGGAGAACTGCGGTCTGGCCCGGATCTCGCGCATGGTTTCATAGCCGTCCATGTCGGGCATCATGATGTCGACCAGCACCATATCCACCGAGGGCAGGCTGTCGAGCAGCTCCAGGCCCGCTCGGCCGCTTTCCGCATACCGCAGCTCTATTCCGTACTCCTCCAGAGCACTGGCCAACGAGAAGATGTTGCGGATGTCATCGTCGATCACCACCGCGGTCAGGCCGGTCAGCACGGCGTCGGCGTGGCGGCTGTGGGCGATCATCGCCTTGGCCGGCGTGGACAGGCGGTCCAGCGGCGCGTGCAGCGACATGGTGACGTGGTCGATCAACTGCTCGGGCGTACGGGCAAGGCGGGCCAGGCCAGAGAACACCGCCAAACGCAGCCGCCGGTCCTCTTCGGCGTCCAGGTCGTCGGGCGCATAGAGCACCGCCACGCCCGACGCCGTGCCGCGTTGCTTGAGCGTGTCGATGATCGGTCCGACCGGTTCCTCCCCGACATCGATCACCAAGCAGCCGCCCTCGCCGGTGAAGGCCTCGTCCGGCAGGTCGGTCAATGCGGCCACCACCTTCACCGCGCCGATGGTGTCGCGCAGCGTATCGGCGGCGGAGCCCTCGCCGCCGACCAGGATCGGCGCGCGGCCGGTCTCGGCCACCAGCTTCTTGACCTTTTCCAGGGTCGAGGCGACCGCCTCGCGTTCCACCGGCTTGCTGGTGAAGCCGAAGGCGCCCATCGACAGGCCCAGCCCCCCATGGTCGTCGGCCGAGATCACCTGGACCGGGATGTGGCGGGTGTCCGGCGTGCGCTTGAGCAGGTCCAGCAGGGCCAGGCCGTCCATGTCGGGCAGGCCGATGTCCAGCATGATCGCATCGGGCGTGAAGCGCCGGGCCAGGGACGGCACGGCCGAGCCCTCGCCGGTGACCACGCCCTTGAAGCCGCCGTCGCGCACCAGCGACAACAGGATCGAGGCGAAGCGGGTGTCGTCCTCGACGATCAGCACCACCGCGTCGCCGGGCTCGATCTGCTCGCGGTCGTCGACCACGGTTTCGGCCGGCTCGACCGTTCCAGCTTCCGTTGTCGACAGGCGGAAGGTCTGGACCGGTGAGGTGGCCGGCCGAAGCGGCTGGGCCGGCTGGGGCTGGGCCGCCGGGCTGAAGTTCAGCGGCAGATAGAGGGTGAAGGTGCTGCCCTGCCCCGGCGTCGAGACGACCCGCAGTTCGCCGCCCAGCAGGCGGGTGATCTCGCGGCTGATCGACAGGCCCAGGCCCGTGCCGCCGTACTTGCGGCTGGTGGTGCCGTCGGCCTGCTGGAAGGCCTCGAAGATGATCCGCTGCTTGTCCTCGGGAATACCGATGCCGGTGTCCTCGACCGAGAAGGCCAACACCTGGCCGGCCTTGTTCAGGTGATCGTTGCCCAGCGCCCAGCCGTCCTCGGCCCGGGCGATCGACAGGCGCACCGAACCGGTCTGGGTGAACTTGAAGGCGTTGGACAGCAGGTTCTTGATCACCTGCTGCAGGCGCTTGTCGTCGGTGTACATCGAGCGCGGCAGGGCCGGGTCGATGTTGACGAAGAAGTCCAGCTTCTTGTCCTGGGCCAGCTGCGAGAAGGTGCGGTCGGTCTGGTCGCGCAGGGACGCGAACGACATCTCGCCGATGTCGAGGGTGACCGTGCCGCTCTCGATCTTCGACAGGTCCAGGATGTCGTTGATCAGGCCCAGCAGGTCGGCGCCCGCGCTGTGAATGTTGCGGGCGAACTCCACCTGCTTGGCGCTCAGATTGCCCTGCGCGTTCTCGCTGAGCATCTTGGACAGGATCAGCAGGCTGTTGAGCGGCGTGCGCAGCTCGTGGCTCATATTGGCCAGGAACTCGGATTTGTACTTCGAGGTCAGGGCCAGCTGCTCGGCCTTTTCCTCCAGCGCCGCCTTGGCCTGCTCGACCTCGGTGTTCTTGGCTTCCACCTGCTTGTTCTGGGCCGACAGCAGGACCGCCTTGTCCTCCAGCTCGGCGTTGGTCTGCTGCAGCTCGTCCTGCTTGGAGCGGAGCAGCTCCTCCGACTGCCGCAGGGACGCGGCCTGCTGCTCCAGGCGGTCGTTGGTCTTCTTCAGCTCTTCCTGCTGGGCCTGGAGTTCGGCGGTCAGCAGTTGCGACTGTTCGAGCAGCCCCTCGGTGCGCATGTTGGCGGCGATGGTCGACAGCACGATGCCGATGGATTCCATCAGCTGGTCGAGGAAGGCCTGCTGAGTCTCGTTGAAGGTCCCGAAGGTGGCCAGCTCGATCACCGCCTTCAGCTCGCCTTCGAACAGGGCGGGCAGGACGATGATGTTCTGCGGCGCGGCCTCGCCCAGGCCCGAGCTGATCTTGATGTATTCCGACGGAACGTTGGTCAGCAGGATCCGCTGGCGCTCGGCGGCGCACTGGCCGATCAGGCCTTCGCGCTGGCGCAGGCGGGCCGGCGGCCGGTCGCCGGGATTGGCGGCGTAGCTGGCGGCCAGGTTCAGCACCGGCTCGCCGTTGACGTCATGGTCGGAGACATAGAACACCCCGTGCTGGGCGTTGATCAGCGGGGCCAGTTCCGACAGCACCAGGTTCGACACGGTCGACAGGTCGCGCTCGCCCTGCAGCATGCGGCTGAACCGGGCCAGGTTGGTCTTCAGCCAGTCCTGCTCGGTGTTCTTCAACGTCTGATCCTTCAGGTTGCGGATCATTTCGTTGATGTTGTCCTTCAGGGCGGCGACTTCCCCCGACGCTTCCACGGTGATCGACCGCGTCAGGTCGCCCTTGGTCACGGCGGTGGACACCTCGGCGATGGCGCGGACCTGGGTGGTCAGGTTGGCGGCCAGTTCGTTGACGTTGTCGGTCAGGTCGCGCCACAGGCCGGCGGCGCCCGGCACCCGGGCCTGGCCGCCCAGCTTGCCTTCCGAGCCCACTTCGCGAGCGACGTTGGTCACCTGGTCGGCGAAGGTGGCCAGGGTCTCGATCATGCCGTTGATGGTGTCGGCCAGCGAGGCGATCTCGCCCTTGGCGTCCAGGGTCAGCTTGCGCTTCAGGTTGCCCTGGGCGACGGCGGTGACGACGTCGGCGATGTTCCGCACCTGGCCGGTCAGGTTGGCGGCCATCATGTTGACGTTGTCGGTCAGGTCCTTCCAGGTCCCGGCCACGCCGGGCACCTGGGCCTGGCCGCCCAGCTTGCCTTCGGTGCCGACTTCCCGCGCCACCCGCGTCACTTCCGAGGCGAAGCCGTTCAGCTGGTCCACCATGACGTTGATGGTCGACTTCAGCTCCAGGATCTCGCCCTTCACGTCGACGGTGATCTTCTTGGAGAGGTCGCCCTTGGCGACGGCGGTGGTGACGTCGGCGATGTTGCGGACCTGACCGGTCAGGTTGGCGGCCATGAAGTTGACGTTGTCGGTCAGGTCCTTCCAGGTGCCGGCAACGCCCTTGACCTGAGCTTGACCGCCCAGCTTGCCCTCGGTGCCCACTTCCCGCGCCACGCGCGTGACTTCCGAGCTGAACGAGTTCAGCTGGTCGACCATGACGTTGATGGTGTTCTTCAGCTCCAGGATCTCGCCGCGCACGTCGACCGTGATCTTCTTGGACAAATCGCCCATGGCGACGGCGGTCGTGACCTCGGCGATATTGCGGACCTGGCCCGTGAGGTTGGCGGCCATCAGGTTGACGTTGTCGGTCAGGTCCTTCCAGGTGCCGGCCACGCCCTTGACCTGGGCCTGGCCGCCCAGCTTGCCCTCTGTACCCACTTCGCGGGCCACGCGCGTCACTTCCGAGGCGAAGCCGTTCAGCTGGTCCACCATGACGTTGATGGTGTTCTTCAGCTCCAGGATCTCGCCGCGCACGTCGACGGTGATCTTCTTGGAAAGGTCGCCGTTGGCGACGGCGGTGGTCACCTCGGCGATGTTGCGCACCTGGCCAGTCAGGTTGCCGGCCATGAAGTTGACGTTGTCGGTGAGGTCTTTCCAGGTGCCGGCCACGCCCTTCACCTGGGCCTGGCCGCCCAGCTTGCCTTCCGTACCCACTTCGCGGGCCACCCGCGTCACTTCCGACGAGAAGGAATTGAGCTGATCCACCATGGTGTTGATGGTGTTCTTGAGCTCCAGGATCTCGCCGCGCACGTCGACTGTGATCTTCTTGGAGAGGTCGCCCATCGCCACCGCCGTGGTCACCTCGGCGATGTTGCGGACCTGGCCCGTCAGGTTGCCGGCCATCAGGTTGACGTTGTCGGTCAGCTCCTTCCAGGTGCCGCCGACCCCGGTGACATTGGCCTGGCCGCCCAGCTTGCCTTCCGTACCCACTTCCCGCGCCACCCGGGTCACTTCCGAGGCGAAGGCGTTGAGCTGGTCCACCATGACGTTGATGGTGTTCTTCAGCTCCAGCACCTCGCCCTTCACGTCGACGGTGATCTTCTTGGAGAGGTCGCCCATGGCGACGGCGGTGGTCACCTCGGCGATGTTGCGGACCTGGCCGGTCAGGTTGCCGGCCATCAGGTTGACGTTGTCGGTCAGCTCCTTCCAGGTGCCGGCCACGCCTTCCACCCGAGCCTGGCCGCCCAGCTTGCCCTCGGTGCCCACTTCGCGGGCCACCCGCGTCACTTCCGAGGCGAAGCTGTTGAGCTGGTCCACCATGGTGTTGATGGTGTTCTTCAGCTCCAGCACCTCGCCCTTCACATCGACGGTGATCTTGCGCGAGAGATCGCCGCGGGCCACGGCGGTGGTCACCTCGGCGATGTTACGGACCTGGCCGGTCAGGTTGCCGGCCATCAGGTTGACGTTGTCGGTCAGGTCCTTCCAGGTCCCGGCCACGCCGCGGACGTTGGCTTGGCCGCCGAGCTTGCCTTCCGTACCCACTTCCCGTGCTACCCGGGTCACTTCCGAAGCGAAGCTGTTGAGCTGGTCCACCATGGTGTTGATGGTGTTCTTCAGCTCCAGCACCTCGCCCTTCACGTCGACGGTGATCTTGCGGCTCAGGTCGCCGTTGGCGACGGCGGTGGTCACCTCGGCGATGTTACGGACCTGGCCGGTCAGGTTGGCCGCCATCAGGTTGACGTTGTCGGTCAGGTCCTTCCAGGTCCCAGCCACGCCCTTGACCTGGGCCTGGCCGCCGAGCTTGCCCTCGGTGCCAACCTCGCGCGCCACCCGGGTCACTTCCGAGGCGAAGGAGCCCAGCTGGCCCACCATGGTGTTGACCACCTTGCCGATGCGCAGGAACTCGCCGCGCAGCGGGCGCTCCTCGTTCTCCAGGTCCATGGTCTGGCTAAGGTCGCCCTTGGCGGTGGCGCCGATCACCCGGGCCATTTCGGCGGTCGGGTGGACCATGTCGGTGATCAGGTTGTTGACCGCGTCGACGCTGGCGGCCCACGAGCCGGTGGCTCCCGGCAGGCGGGCGCGATGGTTGATCTTGCCCTGCTTGCCGACCACGTCGCCGAGACGTTCGAACTCTTTCGACATTTGATCGTTCAGATTGACGGCGTCGTTGAACGCTTCGGCCAATTCACCGTCCAGGCCAGACAGGTCGGTCGGCAGCCTTACGGAGAAGTCGCCGCGTCGAAAGGCGCGCAAGGCGGCCAGGAGCTGGTGGTTGTCGAGCCCGCGCTGCTGCGCCTTGGACTGTGCCGCCGGCATAGAAATACTCCACGTCGAAACCGTTCGATCTACGTGGGCGGCGCTAGTGGGAAAGCCGATACCGGCGTTCAAAGCGCTCTATCGCGCTCGACGTCCTGACCCGAATTCCCTTGCCCCTCCCCGAATGGGTCCAACGCAGTTCAAATTCTTTGGTTCCGCTTTTACAGTGAAGCTCTTTCACCGGCGGCGGCTGTGGTCGTTATCGCGCCATTTTCGCGCGGGCCGAGGCCTCGACGCGTTCGACTCCGCGCAGGGCGTCGCCGGACGCCTCCAGTTGGCCCTTGAAGGCGCGCAGGTCGCCCGTGTCGATCCGGCGGATCTTCTTGTCGCGCGCCCATTCCAGCCCGATCATCTGGCCCAGCCGGCAGGCCTTGGGCAGCAGGGCCGCCCGCTCGGCCGCGCCGCCGCGGACCAGCAGCTTGGCGACGATGTCGTTCCAGTTGGGCGAGCCGGCGAAACAGAGCGGCAGGTGATCGCAATCACCGGTCCAGAACCGCCTGTACCAGCGCTGGTGCAGCGCCGTGTCGAACCGCAGCGCGGCGGGATCGAGCTGGGTCCGGCAGTCGGCGCGGACATAGTCCTGCGCCTGAGCCGTGCTGGCCAGGCCGCAGCCCAGCACGAGCGCCAGCAGCGCCGTTCTCGTCCCCCTCGCCGTCATGGCTCAGACCGCGCTGGCCATCGGCCCGTCAGCTCGCCCATCGACGAACTGACGCACATAGGGATTGTCCGTGCGGTCCAGTTCGGCCGGGGCGCCGCGCCAGACGATCTTGCCGCCGTGCAGCATGGCGATCTCGTCGCCGATCGTCCGCGCCGAGGCGAGATCATGAGTGATCGACACCGCGGTGCAGCCCAGCCCCTTCACCTGGTCGACGATCAGCTCGTTGATCGCCGCCGAGGTGATGGGGTCCAGTCCGGTGGTCGGCTCGTCGAAGAAGATGATCTCCGGATTGGCCACCACCGCGCGGGCCAGGCCGACGCGCTTCTGCATGCCGCCCGACAGCTCGGACGGATAGGAGTCTGCGACATGGGCGCCCAGATGGACGCGACCGAGGGCCTCGACCGCCCGCGCCTTGGCCTCCTTGCGGGGCACGCCATCGGCGTTGATCAGGCGGAAGGCGACGTTCTCCCAGACGCTGAGGCTGTCGAACAGCGCCGCGCCCTGGAACAAGACGCCGATGCGCTCGAACAGTTTGCGACGCGCCGCGCCGCCGCCCTTCTGGTTTGAGCCGATCAGGTCCTCGCCGTCGACCAGCACCTGGCCCGCGTCCGGACGCACCAGGCCCATGGCGACCTTGATGGTCACCGACTTGCCCTGGCCCGAGCCGCCGATGATCACCAGCGACCGTCCGGCCGCGACGCTGAGGTCCAGCCCGTCCAGGACCGGCCCGTCGAAGCGCTTGCTGACGCGCCTCCATTCAAGCTTAGGGATGTCGGTCATGCGTGGGTGAACAGCGTTGTGAGGAAGTAGTCGGACGCGAAGATCAGGATCGCCGAGGAGACCACGGCATGGGTGGTCGCCCGGCCCACGCCGCGCGCGCCGCCCTTGGCGTTGTAGCCGTGGTAGCAGCCCATCAGGGCGACGATGAAGCCGAAGACGGCCGCCTTGATCAGACCCGATCCGACGTCCCAGCCCTGGATGAAGTTCATGGTGTTGCGGACGTAGATCGTCGAATTGAAGTCCAGGATCCGCACCGCCACCAGCCAGCCGCCGGCCACGCCGATGATGTCGGCCACCAAGGTCAGCAGCGGCAGCACCAGGGTCGCGGCCAGCAGGCGCGGCGCGACCAGATAGCGGAACGGGTCGGTCGACAGCGTGCGCATGGCGTCGATCTGCTCGGTGGCGCGCATGGCCCCGATCTCGGCGGCGATGGCGGCCGACACCCGGCCCGCCAGCATCAGGGCCGCCAGCACGGGTCCCAGTTCGCGGGTGATGCCCAAGGCGACGATCTGCGGCATCACCTGCTCGGCGTTGAACCGCCCGCCGCCGGTATAGATGTTCAGCCCCAGGGCCGCGCCGGTGAAGATCGCCGTCAGGCCCACCACCGGCAGCGAGAAGAAGCCGATGGCGACCAGCTGGCGCAGCAGCTGGCCCGGGAACCACGGCGGCGTGAACACCGAGGTCACGCCGCGCAGGGCGAACACCCCGACCCCGCCCACCATGCGCAGGGCGCCCAGCGTCGAACGGCCGATGGTGCGCAACGGCTTGAAGACCGCGGGGATCGCCGCGTCGACCGCGGCCATCTCAGTAGCTGTCCGGAGCCGTGGCGGCTGGGTTCGCCGCAGGCGCGGCGCCGGCCGTCGGCGCGGCGTCTCCGGCACCACTTCCGCCCTGCGGCCGCATCACCGAGCCGATCAGGCCGAACAGGTCGACCGCGCCCTGGGTGTTGTCGATCTCGCCGCCTGGCTTGATATCGTCGGCCGCGCCGCCGGGCGCGATGGCCACGTGGACGCCGCCCAGTAGGCTGTCGCTGGTGATCTTGGCTGTGGAATCGGAGGGCAGCTTGACGTCGGGATCCAGGCTGAGCTTGGTCACCGCCAGGAAGGTCTTCGGGTCCAGGCTGATCTGCGAGACCGTGCCGACCTTGACGCCCGCGACGCTGACCGCCGCGCCCGGCGCCAGAGAGCCGACCTGGCCGAACTTGGCCGTGACGTCGTAGCCGCCCGGCTTGCTGCCGACGCCGCCGACGGTCAGCGAGTAGACCAGGAAACCCGCCGCCAGGACGAGAACGAGGAAACCCATCAGGGTCTCGGCCCATTGTTCGCGCAACCCGTTATCCTTTCGAAGCCCTGCGAGGCTGGCCGCCCGAACGGTCGCCTCGCCCCTTGTTTGTTATCGCGAGGCGGTACGCTGGGCGTCCCGCTGCAATTGGCTGATCAACACGTCGATATTGCCGCCGGCGTTATCGATGGTCGAAACGAAGTCCTGCTGCTGGGTGATCGCCAGCCACACGCCCTTGAACTGGACGTCGACCACCTTCCACGAGGTCCCGCCGCCCATCACCCGCCACGCCACCGGCAGCGGCTGGCCGACCTGGCCGCCCGATATGGTGGTGTTGACGATCACGTCGCCCGGCTTGCGAACGGTCGAGCCCGTCACCTTCAGCACTTCGCCGTGATAGTCGCTGATCCGATTCTGGTACACGCTTTCGGCATAGACGCGAAACGCCGCCGCGAACCGTTGGCGCTGGTCCGGCGTGACGGTGCGGGCGTACTTGCCGAGCACGAAATTGGTGATCTTCGGCACGTCGGCCAGTTGATCGATCGCCTGGTGGAAGGTCGCCTTCTTCTGGGTAAGGCTCTCATTCTTGTCGGCCAGCACAGTGATCACCCGCTGGGCGCGGCTCTGCACGAACTGCTCGGCCTGGGGATCGCGCGCCGCCTGGGCGAAGGCGGGCGCGGCCTGGCTCACCGCGCCGAGGCCGACCAGGGCGACCAGGGCCAGTTGCGCGAAGCGACGGGTGGGACGAGCGTCAATCATGATCGTTTCCGGTGAAGTCATTGCGTTGTGCTCGGGGCGGGCGCCGTCGCGGGCGGCGCGGACGCGGGCTCGGCGGCGGGGTCGGCCGGGTAGTCGTTGTCGAAGTCCGGCAAGGCTTGCACCTCGCCGGTGGCTTCCCGAATGAAGGCCTCGCGGTACTGACCATAGGCCGAACGCGCCGTCACGTACGGATCGGTGGCGTCGTCCAGCGCGCGGAAGGCGGTGTCCGCTCGCGCCCGGGTGTCGACCGTCTGCACGCCCAGGCGCGTGGCGCCGAACGTGGTCGTATAGCCGCCGCCGACAATGCCGACCGGATCGGTGAAGAAGTCCAGCACCCGCCCGACGCCGTCACGGAAGTTCGACGGGCCGATCACTGGCACGTAGAGATAGGGTCCAGGCCGGACGCCATAGCGGCCGAAGGTCTGGCCGAAATCGGCGTCGTGCGCCTTCAGCCCCATGCCGGTGGCCACGTCCCAGATGCCCAGGACGCCGATCGTGGAATTGATCAGGAAGCGCGCCGACGAGCGCCCCGCCCGCTTGGGCTTGCCCTGCAGGATGTCGTTCACCGTCGTGCTGGGCTCGCCCAGATTGTAGACCACCGCGCTGACGCGACGGCGCAGCGGGCTGGGCGTCACCGCCATGTAGCCGTGGGCGACGGGACGGAGCACGGCGCGGTCCAGCCCCATGCTGAAGCCGAAGCTGCCCCGGTTGAAGCCTTGCAGCGGGTCGTATCCCGTATCGACGGACTCGGCGCTGGCGGCCGGCGCGGCCACCAGAGGCGGCGACGGCTCCACGGCGGCGTTCTGGGCGTGAGCGCTCGCCGCGCTCACCGCCAGACCGCCGGCGGCGATCAGGGCCAGGGTTCGCGCGCGCAAGCGCGGCGTGTTCGTCGAAGTTCTGCTTGGCGCGCCGTTCATTCCAGCCTCCTGCCGGGTCCCGGCGTCAGGCATGTAGGCGCCTGCGAAAGCTAAGCAAGGTCTGCAACGCCTATTGGATGTCATCCGGGTACGGAAGCGTCGCATCGGTTCAAACGGGATGCTCTCGGTCAAACCCCACGGCGTGGGCCTTCGGACGTCGAACAGCCATGGGACGAACGCCTCGCCGCCGGTTGAAAAATAACAACCCAGGGATCGAAAATCGTCTCTCCAGCACAACCGCTCGGCACTTTTGTCATCCACTGAGAGGAAGCGCATCGGCGAAAGGCGCACCCCAGGAACCCTCCAGCGAAAACGCTTCCCTCGACGAAACGGGCGGTTGCGAGCCGCCGCTACGGGGTCCGATCTCTCACCTCCTAAGCCCCGGCCGGAAGCTTCAGGAACGCCTCCGAACTCAGCGCGTGCGGCGTGAAGCGCGCCTGGCGGATCGCGCCCTTGAAGTAGTTCATCCGGTTCATCCGCACGCCCACCGAAGCCCGGCCGGGCCCTTGCGGCGTGAAGGCGATCTTCGCCTCGCCCTGCAGCTGGCCATTGACGTATGCGCGATAGGTCTGGCCGTCATAGGTCTGGGCCACGTGATGCCAGCGGCCGATCGCATACAGCTTGTCGGGAAAGACCAGGGTCTGCTTGTAGCCCGGTCCGTTGACGAAGGCGTCGAGATACCACTGGTCCCCAACCACCCGCAGCTCGAACAGGAACCGAGTGTTGGCCGGCGTGGCGGGCGCGGGGACCGGCTCGTCTGAGGCCAGGTGGAACCAGCGCTGGGCGAAGTCGCCGCCGTCGGGCCGGATCAGGGCCTCGAAGGTGAAGGTCGCGGCGCCGGCCAGGGGATGGCGATCGATGAACAGGGCGTCGTCGACCCCGTCGAACAGCACCGCCTTGCCCAGCGGCGTGTCGATCACGCTCGGGGCGCCCTCGACGTGGGTGACCTCGCCGCCGATGTTGTCGAGCCGGTCGAACGTCCAGACGATGGCCGACGGCTTGGCGGTCGCCACGGCCGGACCGGCGACCAGGCCGGCGGCGGCGCCTAGCAAGAGGTCGCGGCGACGGAGCGTGCTGGCCATGATCACGCCCCCGTCCAGCCGTCGAGCAGGGTCGGGATCGTATAGGCTCGCGCCTGCGCAGCCGTCAGCTGCCGACGACGCCTGGACGCCCTGCCCGCGCCTGGTCCACGGCTGGCGTATTCGAACAGTCGGGCGTCCTCGGGCTCCAGCATCGTCCGGCGTCCGTCCTTGAGATTGTAGTGCATTGGGTACCAGCCCTCAGGCACGATGTGGTTGTCCATCCAGCAGCGGACGAAGGCCGCGTGTCCCACCGCGTCGGGATTGCCGTAGCGTCCGTCGGGGAAGGTCATGGTGTGCCGCCAGGGTCGGCCCAGGGCCATGGTGTGGTTCGGCATGTCGGCGTCACGGGTCAGGCGGCAGTCCAGGAACACCAGGCCGAACGGTTGGTGGCGGTCGGTGTCGGGCGCGGCGATGAAGCCGTGGAAATCCTTGCCCGGCCGGGTGCGCGCGCGGATCTCGCAACGGTCAAACACCGCCCGGCCGGCGCCGTAGATGAAATCGACGCAGCCGCTGACATAGCAGCGCCGGAACAGGCTGCGCCCAGCGTCAGTAAACAGGGTGTCCTGCCAGCCGGTCAGGGCCACGTCCTCGAAATAGGCCTTGTCCGAACCCCTGCCCAGTTTCAGGGCCGAGGCCTGGGCGCCGCTGGCGCCGGTGCGGTCGTAGTCGACCTCGGCCGGCATGTGGCCTGGATAGTCGAAGTCGTTGGCGATCGTCAGCCGCTCAGCCCGGAAGCCGGGCGCGGTGACCGTGACCGTGGCGATCTCAGCCGGACCGCCCGGACGGTTCCGGCCGGCGGCGTACTCGTTGAAGACGATAACGCTGCCCCCCCGCCCCTCGCCCACCAGATGGATGTTCGACTTGGTCACGGCGACCTGCTCGCGCCAGATTCCAGCGGGGACCAGGATACGGAACGGGCGGACGCCAGCGGCCGGCGCGGCGTCGAGCGCGGCCGCCAAGGTGCGAAACCCCTTGGCGCCATCGCGGCCGCTGCCGTCTCGGTCGAGCACCGCGTCGAAGACTGGGCGCGGCGCGGCGCGAACCGGCCCGGCCGCCAGGGCGGCGAGCGCTCCGCCGGCCGACAGCACGGTCCTGCGATCATGAAGCATCGGCATGGGCGATCCCCGGGAACGCCGAGGCGCGGGCGAAGCCGCGCCCCGGATCGTCGTCAGAACGTGTAGCGGAAGCCGACGAAGAACTCGCGGCCGGTCTCGTGGTAGAACGACACCAGCTGGCTGGAGTCGTAGTACTGATCCTGGATCTCGTTGGTCAGGTTCACCGCCTCGAAGGTGAAGGCCAGGTTCTTGGTCCAGTTGTAGGTGGCCGAGGCGTCGATGTTCATCGTCGCCTTGGTGCCTTCGACGTCGGAGCCGTTCCGGCCGGGGATCTGCGTCAGGTACTTGCTGCGATAGGCCGCCGAGACCCGGCTGCTGAACTTGGAATCCTCGTAATAGAGCGTGGCGTTGTACGAGGTCTTCGACAGGTTGGTCAGCTGCCCCTTGGCCGCCACCGCCCCGGTCGAGGTCAGGTAGGTGACCTCGGACGTCACCCGCGTGATGTTGCCCAGGAACCCGAACTTGTCGAACGGCGCCGGCAGGAAGGTGAAGGGCTGCTGGTAGTTCAGCTCGATCCCCTTCAGCGGACCGCCGGGGGTGTTGATCGAGGTGCTGAACTGCCAGACCGGCAGGTCGGGCGAGCAGCCTGGCATGGTGCCGCAGGCGGCGACCGCGGCGCTGTCGGGCAGGCCGAACGGGTTCTTGTCGAAGGTCGACAGGGCCGAGGTGTAGTTCTGCACGAAGGTCGAGATGTCCTTGTAGAAGAACGCCGCCGACAGCAGGGCCTGGGGCTGGAAGTACCATTCGAACGCCAGGTCGTAGGTCTTGGCGCGATACGGATCCAGGAAGGGGTTTCCCGAGCTGACGGTCTTGGTGCTGCCCGTGCTGATGTTGACCCCCGGGGTTAGCGAGCCGAGGTTCGGCCGCGACATGACTTTGGCCGCGCCGAAGCGGATCAGGAAGTCCTCGGTCGGCTCGATCACCAGGTTCAGGGCCGGCAGGAAGTCGTTGTAGCTGCGTGTGGCGGTCGAGGCCGAGATGGTCTGGTAGTTCACGCCGCTGACCGTGGACGGCACGACGCCGTAGCCCAGCGACTTCTGGCGGGTCTGCACGTAGCGGAAACCCAGGTCGCCGCGCACCGGCACGCCCCAGGCGCTGAAGTTGAAATCGCCCTGCAGGTAGCCCGTCGTATCCCATTCGTTGACGGTGTAGTTGCTGCCCAGGCTGGGCTCGACGCCCAGATTGTACATGCCACAGCCGGTGGTGAAGCAGGTGGTGGCGAACGGGCTGCGCCACACCGTGCCCGGGGTCGTGGTGACGGCGCTGTTGTAGCTGGGATCGTTCATGTGCAGCGCGGTAATCGCCGCGTTCAGGTCGGGCGTGATCCATGAACTGACATTGCCGGCCGGCAGGCTCAGGCTTGAGAAGTCGATGGTCTGGGCGTAGGACGAGCGCGGGATGTTGCGCAGCGCCGCCAGGGTGACCGGATTGACGTTGGCCGTGGTGCCGTTCGAGCGGGCCAGGGCGACGCTGTCGGTCTCGTAGGCCTTGTAGGCCAGACCGCCCTTGATCTTCAGGTTGTCGTTCCAGTCATAGGCGCCGTCCAGCTGGGCGGTCTTGTAGCTGTTGTCGACGAAGCCCTGGACCATGCGGATCTCCGCCAGGGTCCAGGCGTCGGCATTGGCGGTGTCGCCCGTGCCGTAGGTGATGGTCGGATAGTCGTCGCCGCGGCTGTAGTCGTAGCTGTAGCCCTGGACGTTGTACTGGTCCCACTGGACGGTGTTCTGGACCGGGTTCTTGAACTCCGACTTGGAATAGCCCAGCACGCCGTGGATCTTGAACCGGTCGGTCAGCTGGTGTTCCCCGTCGAGGGTGAACTGCTTGAACTCCGTCTCCAGCTCGTCGTGGCGTTGCTCGGTCTTCAGGTCGATGTTGTTGAACGTGCCCTTGGTCATCACCGGGAAGCCGGCGCGCGGCGTGGCGATGGTGTAGTCCACCACGTCGACCTGGTTGATGCCGCACGAGGCCGGCGAACTGGCCGTGCAGGCGCCGGCGGTCTGAGGCGTGAAGGTCTCCAGGAAGTCCTCGTTCCGCTGGCCCTTGAAGTCGGCGTACAGCATGTCGAACGTGAACAGCGTCTTGTCGCTGGGGGCCCATTGCAGCGAGCCGGTCGCGCCCAGGCGCTCCTGCTTGTTCTTGTACCAGTCGAAACGCGGGATGCGGGGGTGGACGGCGGCGTTGGCCTCGGCGCAGGCGGCGGCGTTGGTCGCGCAGGTCACCCCCTTCACGCTGCGAAAGCCGGGCGCGGCGGCCGTGCCGGTTTGCCAGCGCACTGTGCTCGTGCCCTCGTCCAGCAGCTCGCGCTTGGAATAGGCGATCGAGAACAGCGCCCCGAGGGTGTCGTCGCGCCAGGTGTTGGAGATCAGGCCGGCGACGCGAGGGTTATACTTGTCCGCCAGGTCGTTGTAGCCCTCCTTGCCCGACAGCGCGAAGTTGAAGCCGCGCTTGTCGAACGGATGGGCGGTGCGCAGGTCGACCGTCGCGCCCAGCGAGCCTTCCTCGGTCTCGGCCGAGGCGGTCTTCTGCACCGTAATGCGGTTGAACAGGTCCGAGGCGAAGACGTTGAAGTCGAATGAGCGGCCGCGGTTGGTGCCGCCCGAGGCGTCGGTGCCGCCGGAGGTGCTCAGCGCCTCCATGCCGTTGATCCGCACGCGGGTGAACTGAGCCCCCAGGCCACGCACCGAGATCTGCCGCCCCTCGCCGGCGTCGCGCGTGATGGCGACGCCCGGGATCCGCTGGATGGATTCGGACAGGTTCAGGTCCGGGAACTTGGCCATGTCCTCGGCGTAGATGGCGTCGACCGCCGCCGCCGAGGTGCGCTTGACGTTCAGCGCCTGGGCCAGGCTGTTGCGAAAGCCGGTGACGACCACGGCCTCGACCGTGCTGTCGTCCGCGGGAGGCGGCGGGGTCTGGGCCTGGGCGTGGGCCGCCCCGCCGATCGCCAGCACTAGGCCAAGGCTGGCGCCGCCGCAGAACAGGCGCGCGCGCAAGGAGCCGGATGATGTCCGCATGGTCGTCCCTCCCAAGGTTTGGCGTTCTTTATGACACCGGTATCATTGTTCCCGCATGTTGCGACCGGATTCCATTTTTCTCAAGACTGAAAGAGCGGGCGGATAGGATTGTCGGCAGGCTCTGCCTCGCCAGATAGCCCGGCGCCCGGACGCAGCTTGATTGCCTTTGCAAATACCATTTTATGGCATAGAAACCCATATAATGAAAATGACACCGGTTGCAGTGGCGTTTCGCGGAGGAAAACCCTGATGCTCCAGCTCCCTTCGCTGTCAGCCCGCCTGGCGGCCGCGACCTTGGCCGGCGCCATGTTGGGGTCGGGATTCGCCGCTCACGCCGCCGCTGTCACGCCCAGGCCAGCGAGGACCGCCACGGCCGCCGCTGTTCCCTCACCCGACGCGGTGCTGGCGGTCCTCAACCGCGCCAACGCCGCCCAGATCCAGGCCATGCGCGCCGAGCCGATCCCCGTCTCGACGGGCGGCGCGGTGCGCGAGATGTCATCCAACTGGGTGTCGGCCACCTACTATGTCGGCGCCGCCCGCCTGGCCCGCGTCACCAACGACCGCGACACCCTGATCTTTCTCAGCGAGGCGGCCGAGCACTTCAACTACGGCCTGCGCGGCGCGCGATCGCCCAAGCTGATGCTGAACGCCGACGAATGGGCGATCGGCGACCTGTATGAAGAGCTTTACGCCCGCCGCCAGCAGCCCGGCGTGATCATGCCGCTGCGCCAGCGGCTGGACTGGTCGGTCCCGCACCTGACCCGCACGCCGATCCCGCAGCACCTGGTCTGGTGGTGGGGCGACGCCCTGTTCATGGCCCCGCCCGTGCTGGCGCGGATGAGCGCCCTGACCGGCGACAGGACTTATCTGGACGCCATGGACAAGCAGTGGTGGCGCACCTTCGCGCGCCTCTACGATCCGGACGAGAGCCTGTATTTCCGCGACGAGCGCTTCATCGAGCGGCGCGACGACAAGGGCCGCAAGCTGTTCTGGTCGCGCGGCAACGGCTGGGTCATGGCGGGCATGGCCCGGGTGCTGGAGTCCATGCCCGCCGACTACGGCTCGCGTCCGCGCTATGTGACGACGTTCCAGGCTATGGCCAAGCGCGTGGCCGGCCTGCAACGGGCCGACGGCCTGTGGGCCTCCAGCCTGATGCAGCCGGACCTGTTCCCGGAAGCGGAGACCTCGGGCTCGGCCTTCTTCGTCTACGCCCTGGCCTGGGGGATCAATCACGGCGTGCTCGACCGGGCGACCTACCTGCCCCATGTCGCCAAGGGCTGGGCGGCGCTGGAGGCCCAGGCGCTGCCGAGCGGCATGATCGGGGCGGTCCAGAAGACCGGCGATCAGCCCGTCACCACCGCCCCCGGCGACATCGGCCCCTACGGCACGGGCGCCTTCCTCCTTGCGGGTCTTGAGGTCATGAACCTCAGCAAGCCGACCACGGCCCTGCCCCTGGCCGAGCCCGCCCCGGACGCCCCGGACTTCATCGTCGCCACCACGCCGACCCCCGCCCTGCCGCGGACCGTGCAAGGCTCGCCCGAGGAGACCGCCCGCCATGCCGCCGAGATGAAGGCCGTGGCCGCCCTGGCCTACGACCCGGCCATTGAGGGTCCCGGCCTGGCGCCGGCCACTGTGCCGCCCGCCGCCCCGGGCCAGCCAACGCCGCCGAAGATGATCTATCGGGTGGCGCCGCCGCCGGCCGGCCAGGACAGGCCGCGCGCCACCGTCCGCTATGCGCCCGAGCGGCTGGACGACATCCTGTGGGAGAATGACCGTACGGCCCACCGCATCTACGGCCCGGCCCTGGAACTGGCCGAGCCGCCCTCGACCTCCGGGATCGACGCCTGGGGCAAGAGCGTCCGCTATCCGTTCATGACCCGCCAGCTGCGCACCGGCGACCAGCACGCCTATCACGGCGAGGGCATCGACTATTACAATGTCGGGACCTTCCGCGGCGCCGGCGGACTGGGCGTCTGGGACGGCGGCAAGCTGTGGGTGTCGCGCAACTGGAAGTCCTACAAGATCCTCAAGGACGGGCCCGACGTCGCGTCGTTCAAGGTCGACTACGCCCCCTGGCAGGCGGGGGCCGATCGCAAGGTCTGGGAAAGCCGCACCTTCACCCTGCCGATGGGAACCAACTTCACCCGGCTGGTCTCGACCTTCCAGTCCGACAGGAAGGGCCCGCTGACCGTGGCCGTGGGGATCACCAAGAAGCCCACCGCCAAGACCCCGGGCGCGTTCTCGCTCGACAAGGCCAAGGGCGTCGTGACCTCCTGGGACGTCACCGACCCGGACAAGGGAACCATGGGCCTGGCCCTGCTGCTGGATCCCCGGCAGATCGTCGACGTGGTCGAGACCGACAGCGACTGGCTGGTGCTGCTGAAGGTCAATCCCGGCAAGCCGTTCGTCTACTACATGGGCGCGGCCTGGGACAAAGGCCTGGACTTCCATTCGCGCGCCGAGTGGGAGGCCTACGTCCAGGCCCAGAAGCCGTCGTTCGACCCGGCGAAATAGCCGATGGCCGCCGCTCGCTCCCGGTCTGGCCTGGACCGTCGCCAGCTGCTGACGGCCGCCGGCTTGGGCGCGGGCGTGTCGGCGACCTCGGCCCAGGCCGCGACGCCGCAGGTCCGGGTTGCGGCGCCGCGTGTCGATTACCTGGAAAACCCGTTGGGCCTGGACAATCGAAAGCCCCGGTTCTCCTGGACTCTCGAAGCCGGCGGGGCGCGCGACCTCCGTCAGACCGCCTATCGCCTGACCGTGGCGACCGGTCTCGAAGCCCTGCGCGCCGGCGATCCGTTGCTATGGGACAGCGGCAAGATCGCGTCGGATCGCTCGCTCGACATCCCCTACGAAGGTCTGCCCCTGGCGTCCGGCCAGCGTTGCTGGTGGCGGGTCGAGGCCTGGGTCCAGGGCGATCGGCCGGCGCGGCCCAGCGCTCCGGCCTGGTGGGAGATGGGCCTGCTGGACCCCGCCGACTGGACCGCGGGCTGGCTGGAGGCCGAGCCCGAGACCATGCGCCAGGAACGGCTGGAGGGCGTCCACTGGGTCTGGGGCGAGACCGACGACGCGGGGCCCCGCCGGTTCCGCTGGCGTTTCGACCTGCCCGAAGGGGTGAAGGCGGCGCGAGTCACGGTGTCGGCCAAGGACAGCCTGGCGGGCCTATGGCTGGACGGCGACTCGCTGATCAGGCCAGGCGACCGCACCGCCTGGGGCCAGGGCCCCAGCTTCGCCTTGCCCGACCTGTCGCCGGGTCCGCACGTGCTGGTCGCGGAGGTCGGCCTGCGCCTGGACGAGGCGCGTCCGGTGATCGGCGGCGCCCTGGCGGCCATGCTGCGCCTGACCCTGGCCGACGGCCGCGAGGTCCGCGTCCACGCCAAGGACGGCTGGCGCACGACGCTCGATGCGCCCCAGGCCTGGCAGGCAAGGGCCCATGACGACTCCGCCTGGCCCAAGGCCGTCCCGGCACGGATCGTTCCGCCCTGCCATCCTTGGGTGACCGGACCGGCGGTGCAGTTGCGCCGCGCCTTTCGCCTGGACAAGCCCGTAACCCGCGCCCGGCTCTACGCCACGGCCCTGGGCGGCTACGAGGCCCGGCTGAACGGCCGCAAGGTCGGCGACGGCGTCCTGGCGCCGGAATCAACGGACTTCCGCACCCGTGCGCTCTACCGGACCCATGACGTCACGGGCCTGCTGCGGGCGGGCGACAACGTGCTGGGCGCGATCGTCGGCGACGGCTGGTTCGCCAGCCCGTTCGGCTTCCTGGACATGCGCTACGCCTTCGGCCCGCCGCCGCGCCGGTTCTCGGCCCTGCTCGATGTCGAGCACACGGACGGGACGCGCTCCCGAGTCCAGACCGACGGCGAGGGCTGGCGACTGGCGCCCTCGCCCGTCGTGCTGTCCGAGATCTATGACGGCGAGACCTATGACGCGCGCCTCGAACAGGCCGGCTGGGACGCGCCGGGCTTCGACGACGAAGGTTGGTCCGCCGCGCGGTTGGGCGAGACGCCGCCGTGCCGCCTGGCCGCCCACGTCGCCCCGCCGATCCGGCCGATCCAGACCCTCAAGGTTCGGAAGGTCAGCGAGCCCGCGCCCGGCGTGCGCATCCTCGACTTCGGCCAGAACTTCGCCGGCTGGTGCCGGATCAGGGTTAAGGGTCCCGCCGGCGCCACCGTCCGATTGCGCTTCGCCGAGGCCCTGCGGCCGGACGGGACGCTGAACACCACCTCGAACCGCCGGGCCCTGCAGACCGACACCTACATCCTGCGCGGCGATCCGGCCGGCGAGACGTTCGAGCCGCGCTTCACCTTCCACGGCTTTCGCTATGTGGAGGTCACCGGCTGGCCCGGCGCCTTCTCGGCCGACGCCGTCGAGGGGGTGGTGCTGCACAGCGACGCGGCCCTGACCGGCGCGGCGCGGATCGACCATCCGCTGATCCAGGCGATCTGGCGCAACACGCTTTGGAGCCAGCGCGGCAATTTCCTGGGCGTGCCCACGGACTGCCCGCAGCGCGACGAGCGCATGGGCTGGACCGGCGACGCCCAGATCTTCTGGGACGCGGCGGCCTTCAACATGGACGTCGGCGCCTTCACCCGGCGGTTCATGGGCGACATCCGGGCCGGCCAGTCGGCGAGCGGCGAGATGCCCGACACCGCGCCGTTCTGGACCCTGGGCCAGAACACCCCCGGCTGGGCCGACGCGGCCGTCATCCTGCCCTGGACGGCCTGGCGGCGGTACGGCGACACCGCCGTGATCGACGAGAACTGGGCGGCCATGGACCGCTGGAGCCGCCGGCTGCTGGAGACCAATCCCGACCATGTCTGGCGCAACGGCCGGGGCATGGACTACGGCGACTGGCTGTCGGTGGACGCCAGGAGCCGCGCCGAAATCACCACGCCCAAGGAACTGGTCTCGACCGCCTACTGGGCCTGGTCGACCGACCTGCTGGCCCAGATGGCCGAGGCCACCGGCCGGACCGCCGACGCCGCTCGTCTCCAGGCCCTGCGCGCCGCCATCGGCGCGGCCTTCGTCCGGGAGTTCGTGCGGCCCGACGGCGGCGTGGGCAACGACAGCCAGACCAGCCACGTCCTGGCCCTGCGCTTCGGCTTGGTCCCGCCGGCCCTGCGCGCCGCCTCGGCCGGGCGGCTGGCGGCCGACATCCAGCGGCGGGGCGTGAAGCTGTCGACCGGCTTCATCGGCACGCCCTACATCCTCGACGCCCTGGCCGACCACGGCCATGCCGACCTCGCCTACGGCCTGCTGCTGCAGACCGGCCTGCCGTCCTGGGGCTATCAGGTCGGCCAGGGGGCGACGACGGTGTTCGAGCGCTGGGACGGGATCAAGGACGGCGTCGTCACGGGCTCTTTGAATCACTATGCGTTCGGGGCGGTGTGCGGCTTCCTCTGGCGGCGGGTGATCGGCATCGACGCCCTGGAGCCCGGCTTCAAGGCCATCGCCTTCCGGCCGCTGGTCGATCCGCGCCTGCCCGGCGCGGCGGGAACCTACGAGTCGGCGATGGGCCGCATCGCCTGCGCCTGGCGCCGCACCGGCGACGGCCTGGCCGTCGAGGTCACCGTGCCCGCCAACGCCACCGGACGGGTCCACCTGCCGGCCCTGCCCGGCGCGACCGTTCGCGAAGGTCGTCGGACCGTCGCCCCGCTCGAGCGCACCGAAACCGAGGCGGTCGTCCAGGTCGGCTCGGGCTCCTACGCCTTCACCGTCACCGCCTAGTTCGCGGAGTTCCAAAGATGCACCGACGCGCCCTCCTCCAGCTTGGCCTGGTCTCCACCGCCGCCCCGACCCTGGCCTTGGCCGCCTCACGCGCGGTCGACGCCAACGCCCATGGCGCGGTCGGCGACGGCAGGACGCTGAACACCCGGGCCATCCAGGCGGCCATCGACGCGGCGGCCAAGACGGGCGGAACCGTCGCCTTCAAGCCCGGCGTCTATCGGACCGGTTCGCTGTTCCTGAAGTCCGGCGTCACCCTGCGGCTGGACAAGGGCGTGACGCTGCTGGGCTCGCAGGCCCTGGCCGACTATCCCGAGCTGCCGACCCGCGTGGCCGGGATCGAGCTGACCTGGCCGGCGGCCCTGATCAATGTCTACAAGCAGAAGAACGTCCGCATCGTCGGCGACGGGACCATCGACGGCGACGGCAAGGTGTTCTGGGACAGCTACTGGGCCCTGCGCCGCCGGTACGACCCCAAGGGCCTGCGCTGGGCCGCCGACTACGACTGCAAGCGGCCGCGCCTGATCCAGATCTTCGACTCCGAAACGGTCGAGCTGGCCGGTCCCCGCCTGCGCCGCGCCGGCTTCTGGACCGTCCACGTCTGCTATTCGCACGACGTCCACGTCGCCGACCTGAACATCCGTAACAACGAAGGCGGGCGCGGCCCCTCGACCGACGGCGTCGACATCGACTCCTCGCACGACGTGCTGGTCGAGCGGATCGACGTGGCCTGCAACGACGACGCCCTGTGCCTCAAGGCCGGCCGCGACGCCGACGGCCTGCGGGTGGCGCGGCCGACCTACAATGTCACGATCCGCGACTGCGTGATCCGCGACGCCTCGGCCGGGATCACCTTCGGCAGCGAGACGTCGGGCGGCTTCCACGACATCAAGGTCTCGGGCCTGACCGTGCTGCATCCCACGCCGGTCGGCATCCTGTTCAAGTCGGCCCATACCCGCGGCGGGGTGATCCGCGACATCGACCTCCGCGACCTGCGCCTGCAGGACGTGTTCACGGTGTTCCGGGTCAACCTGAACTGGAACCCCAGCTACAGCTACGCGACGATCCCCGAGGGCCTGACCAACGTGCCGGACTACTGGCGGGTGATGACGCAGCCCGTGCCGCCCGAGCGCGGCCGCGCCCATCTCAGCGACGTGCGGGTCAGCGACATCAAGGCGATCGGCGCCAAGACCGCCTTCGAGGTCGCCGCCTTCCCCGAGGCGCCGCTGGAGCGTTTCGCGTTCGACAACCTGGACCTCGACGCCCAGGCCGGCGGCCGCATCGCCAACGCCAAGGACTGGACGTTCAAGCGCACCCTGATCGACACCCTGGACGGCAGGGCGCCGGAGGTGGCGGACTCGTCCGGCGTGGTCGGGCTGGAGCCTCGTCCAGCGGCCTGAGACCGCTCTTGGCGGGCACGATTTCTCGACCTCGGCCCTTCGCGGGCGAGTGGGTGGGGAGGCGCGGAGCGGTCCGGGCCGAGCCCGGATGACCGTGGGTTTAGAGTTTGCGTTTCGGCTAGACCTGACCGCTCCGCGAAACCGTTCTT
>NZ_JAVDWJ010000021.1:0-57211 GCF_031457295.1 Caulobacter sp. BE254
ATCGCGGCCGTCAACGTCGTCTTGCCATGGTCGACGTGACCGATGGTGCCGATGTTGCAGTGCGGCTTGTTACGTTCGAACTTTTCCTTGGCCATTTTTCTCTAGCTCCGGACCCCAGAGGGGCCTGCAATTAAAAGGGGATTTCTGGGGTTAGCTTAGGCGTACTTCTTGATCACTTCGTCGGCGACGTGTTGCGGCACCGGCTCGTAGTGGTCGTATTGCATGGTGAACTGGGCGCGGCCCTGGGACATGCCGCGCAGGGTGTTCACATAGCCGAACATGTTGGCCAGCGGCACGAAGGCGTTCACCACCGTGGCGTTGCCGCGCATGTCCTGGCCCTGGATCATCCCGCGACGGGCGTTCAGGTCGCCGATGACCGAACCCAGGTACTCTTCCGGGGTCACGACCTCGACGGCCATGATCGGCTCAAGCAGCTTGGGAGCGCCCTTCTCGCGCAGTTCCTTGAAGGCGGCGCGGGCCGCGATTTCGAACGCCAGCACGCTGGAGTCGACGTCGTGGTACTTGCCGTCCGTCAGGGTGGCCTTGAAGTCGATCAGCGGGAAGCCGGCCAGCAGGCCGTTGTCCTTGACGGACTCCAGGCCCTTCTGGACGCCGGGGATGTATTCCTTAGGCACCGCGCCGCCGACGATCGAGTTCTCGAACACGAAGCCCGAACCCGGCTCGCCCGGTTCGAAGGTGATCATGACGCGGGCGAACTGGCCCGTACCACCGGTCTGCTTCTTGTGGGTGTAGTCGATGTCGACCTTGCGGCCCAGGCTTTCGCGATAGGCAACCTGCGGCGCGCCGATGTTGGCTTCGACCTTGTAGGTCCGCTTCAGGATGTCGATCTTGATGTCCAGGTGCAGTTCGCCCATGCCCTTCAGGATCGTCTGGCCGCTTTCGAAGTCGGTCGAGACGGTGAAGGACGGATCCTCGGCGGCCAGCTTGGCCAGGGCGACGCCCAGCTTTTCCTGGTCGGCCTTGGACTTGGGCTCGACGGCGATCTCGATGACCGGGGCCGGGAATTCCATGCGCTCCAGGATGACCGGCGACTTCAGGGGATCGCACAGGGTGTCGCCCGTGCGGGTTTCCTTCAGGCCGGCCAGCGCGACGATGTCGCCGGCGAAGGCTTCCTTGATGTCTTCGCGGTTGTTGGAGTGCATCAGCAGCATGCGGCCGACGCGCTCGCGCTTGTCGCGCGTGGCGTTCAGCAGGCTCATGCCGGTTTCCAGCTTGCCCGAATAGATCCGGCAGAAGGTCAGCGAACCGACGAAGGGGTCGTCCATGATCTTGAACGCCAGGACCGACAGCGGCTCGTCGTCCGAGGCGCGACGCACGACTTCTTCTTCGGTCTTGAAGTCGATGCCCTTGGTCGGCGGGATGTCCACCGGCGAGGGCAGGTAGTCGACGACGGCGTCCAGGAGCGTCTGCACGCCCTTGTTCTTGAAGGCCGAGCCGCAGAGGATCGGATAGAAGGCGCCGGTCAGCACGGCCTTGCGGATGCACTTCTTCAGCACGGCTTCCGAGGGCTCTTCGCCGCCCAGATAGGCTTCCATGGCTTCGTCGTCGAGCTCGACGGCGGCTTCAACCAGGTAGGCGTGAGCTTCCTTGGCCTTGTCCAGCAGGTCGGCGGGGATCTCTTCGTCACGGAAGTTGGCGCCCAGGGCGTCGTTGTCCCAGACCACGGCCTTCATGCGGACCAGGTCGACCAGGCCGCTCAGCGAGCTTTCCGAACCGATCGGGAACTGGATCGGCACTGCCTTGGCGCCCAGACGGTCGCGGATCGATTCCACCGACTTGTCGAAGTCGGCGCCGATCTTGTCCATCTTGTTGACGAAGACGATGCGCGGAACGCGATACTTGTCGGCCTGGCGCCAGACGGTTTCGGTCTGCGGCTCGACACCGGCGTTGCCGTCCAGCACCGTCACGGCGCCGTCGAGGACACGGAGCGAGCGCTCGACTTCGATCGTGAAGTCGACGTGTCCGGGGGTGTCGATGATGTTGAGGCGCTTTTCTTTCCAGAAAGCGGTCGTCGCGGCCGACGTGATGGTGATGCCGCGCTCTTGTTCCTGGTCCATCCAGTCCATGGTCGCGGCGCCGTCGTGGACTTCGCCGATCTTGTGCGACTTACCCGTGTAATACAGGATCCGCTCGGTCGTCGTCGTCTTCCCGGCGTCGATGTGCGCCATGATGCCGAAGTTGCGGTAGTCTTCGATTTTATGCTGGCGGGCCATGGATCTAGCTCTGCGTGACTGCCCGACCCCAAGCTGGGGCAGGGACATTTAAACGTGCGGCGCGGGCGGTTTATCTCAAACCGCCCGCGCCTGAAAGAGTGCTGGTAAGAAAGGTTACCAGCGGTAGTGCGAGAACGCCCGGTTGGCTTCGGCCATCTTGTGGGTGTCTTCGCGCTTCTTCACCGCGGTGCCGCGGTTGTTGGAAGCGTCGAGCAGCTCACCAGCCAGCTTTTCGGTCATGGTGTTCTCGCCGCGCTTGCGGGCGGCGGTCACCAGCCAGCGGATGGCGAGGGCGCGGCGGCGGTCCGGACGGACTTCCACCGGCACCTGGTAGGTGGCGCCGCCGACGCGGCGCGACCGGACTTCGATCGCCGGGGCGACATTGTCCAGGGCGGAGTGGAAGGTCTCAAGCGGACCTTGGTCCTTGCGCTTGTTTTCCAGGATGTCGAAAGCACCATAGATGATGTTTTCGGCGACGGCTTTTTTGCCCTCGTACATCACGTAGTTCATGAACTTCGTGACGATCAGGTCCCCAAACTTGGGATCCGGCAGGACTTGGCGTTTCTCGGCGCGACGGCGGCGGGACATCTTCTTCTATTCCTTACTTCGGACGCTTGGCGCCGTAGAGCGAACGACGCTGCTTACGATCCTTGACCCCTTGGGTGTCGAGGACGCCGCGCAGGATGTGATAGCGGACGCCGGGCAAGTCCTTGACGCGGCCGCCGCGGATGAGCACCACCGAGTGCTCCTGCAGGTTGTGGCCTTCGCCCGGGATGTAGCAAACGGCTTCGATGCCGGTGGTCAGACGGACCTTGGCGACCTTACGCAGAGCCGAGTTCGGCTTCTTCGGGGTCGTCGTGTAGACGCGCGTGCAAACGCCGCGGCGTTGGGGGCAGCCCTTCAGGGCGGGCACCTTGTTCCGGACCGGCTTAGGCTGGCGCGGTTTGCGGATGAGCTGGTTGACGGTAGGCATTAAGTCTCTGCTCTGATGGAAGCGTGTGCCTTTCGGCCGAGGCGCTTCAGGTCCTTGTCATTTTTATTCCGGCTTTCTCGGCCTCGGATGAGGACCTGATAAACACGAAACTCGCCGGGACGCGGGCAGCGTTCCGGCGGGCTGGTCCGTCGGGGTAAGGGACGGGCGCTCATCAGGACGGACAGGGTCCGCCTCGAAAAGAGCGCGGAAACTACTCGCGAACGCATCCGACGTCAATGCCGAGTCAAATCACGGGTTTGCGCCGGTTATTCGCCCCTCCACGGCCACGCTTTCGCCACCTGAGGTGGCAAGCCTAAGTGCGTCGTCCACGCGCCAAAAGGGGGCAGCGTCCCGTCCGCGTCGACATCCGCGGCGCCCTACTGGCGCAGGCGGTTGACCGCCCCATCTAGCGTATGGCGGACACCGTTTCGCCACTTGCGGTGGCAAACCTGTTCGCTCCGTCCTGTCGAGTTCGTTCTTGCCCCAATCCCCGGCCACGGCGCGCAAAACCCGGTTGAGAAACGGCGCCGTTCTTTGCGGGTCGCTGGCGCTGCACGCCGTGATCCTGGTCGTCCTGGGTTGGCCGGTGGTGACCCGCTTCCAGGACCGGTCGAGCGACGAGGACGCCATCCGCGTCACCTTGGAGCGCGACCTGGCGCGCCGCCGTCCCACGCTGGAGCCGGTGGCCAGCGCCGAGCGGGCGGCGGCGGCCTCGCCGATCCAGCCGCGCGCGCCGCGCCGGGTCGCGCCGTCCTGGATCCAGCCGCTGGGCGTCGCGCCCGTCCCCGGTCCGCCCGCGCCCAGCAACCGCGCGACCGGCCTCCATCCCGCCCCCTTGCCCGAAGGCCCGCGCGGCGACCTGCGCACCGCCCTGCGCGGCAGCAGCGCCGGCTGCGCCAACGCCGAGGCGGTCGGCCTCAACCGGCGGGAACAGGAACATTGCGACGAGGTGTTCGGGGCCAAGGTCCGCAACGCCCCGGTCTATGACGCGCCGATGGACACGGCCAAGCGGCGAGGCTTCGAGGCCCAGGCCCTGAAGCAGCAGGCCGACCGCGCCTATCGCGACGCCCCGACCGTCGGCGTGGATCACCGCAATCGCGACAATCCAGGCAAGGGCAAGGACATCCCCTGGGTGCTGGGCGCCGAGCAGGACGGCCTGGGTCGGTCGCTGTCGACCGAGCAGCAGGCGCTCAGGCGGCTGGACGATGCGCGGAAGGCCGACGAGCGTCGGAAGAAGGCCGCGCGCCAGAACGACCAGCGCTAGCCGCGCCGACCTTGAAGTGGCCGACCAGGGCGGCCAGGCCCTCGACCTCGCGCACCAGGGTCAGGCTGTCGGCGGCCGAGCGGTTGACCATGGCGGCGTTCTTCTGGGTGGCCTGGTCCATGTGGCTGACGGCGGTGTTGACCTCGGACAGGCCCGAGGCCTGCTCGGCGGCCGAGGCGGCGATCCGGCCGATGACGCCGTCGATGGCGCCCACCTGGCCGGCGATCGTCTGCAACGCCTCGCCCGTGCGGCCGACCAGCACGACGCCGGCCTCGACCTGGCGGGCGGAGTCGGCGATGTGGACCTTGATCTCCTTGGCCGCGTCGGCCGAGCGCTGGGCCAGGGCCCGGACTTCCTGCGCCACAACCGCGAAGCCGCGGCCGGCGTCGCCCGCGCGCGCGGCTTCGACCCCGGCGTTCAGGGCCAGCAGGTTGGTCTGGAAGGCGATCTCATCGATGACGCCGACGATCTGGGCCACCTGGTGCGAGGAGGCCTCGATGCCGCCGATCGCCTGGATGGTCTCGTCGACGACGGTGCGCGAACGGCCCGCCTCGGCCTGGGCCTGGCTGACGGCCTCGCGGGCCCCGCGCGCGCCGTCGGCGGCCACGCGGACGGCGTTGGTGATTTCGGTCAGGGCGGCGGCGGCCTCTTCCAGGCTGGCGGCCTGCTGCTCGCTGCGGGTCGACAGGTCACCCGCCGCGCCAGCGATGCCGTTGGCGCCGGCGGTTAGCCCGCCCACGGCCGAGATTACCGCGCCCATGGCCTGCTCCAGGCGCTCGACGGCCTGGTTGAAGTCGGCGCGCAGGCGTTCGTAGTCGGGGGCGAAGGCCTCGGTCAGGCGAACGGTCAGGTCGCCGGCCGACAGCCGGTCCAGCCCCTGGGCCAGGCGCGAGACGACCAGGGCCTGCTGCTCGGCCTGGTGGCTGTCGCGATCGGCCGACAGGCGGCGCTCGGCCTCGGCGGCCTGGCGATGGGTCTCGGCCTCGGCTTCGATCCGGCCCTTCTCGCGGGCCTCGTCGCGGAAGGCGTGGACCGCGTCGGCCATCAGGCCGATGTCGTCGCGGCGGCCGGCGAACGGCAGGGCCACGGTCAGGTCGCCGCCCATCACCCGCTTCATGGCCTCGCGCAGGTCGCGCAGCGGCGACAGCTGGCGGCGGACCACGGTCACGGAGACCGCGACGCCCAGGCCGGCCAGCACCGCGCCGGCCACGGCCAGCCAGATCAGCTGGCGATAGACCGGCTGGAAGTAGTCGGCCTTGGCCACGCCGACATAGAGGATGCCGATCACCTCGCCCGAGGCGTTCTTGATCGGGTCGTAGGCGGCGAAATAGGGCTTGCCCAGCACCTTGGCCTCGCCGCGATAGGACTCGCCCCGGCCCAGCACCGCGTCATAGACGGGGCCCTTGGCCAGGGGCGTTCCCACGCCCCGGCTGCCGTCGGGCTTCTGGACGTTGGTGGCGACGCGGGTGTCGCCCAGGAAGATGGTCATGGTGCCGCCGACCAGGTCCTTGACGTGGTCGACCGTGGCGATGTCGCCGTTCAGGACCTTGCCGCCGACGGTCAGCTTGTCGCCGTCGCGCGCGAACACCGCGTCCGGGCCGCCGACCGCATCCCAGGCCACGCGCAGGCTGGCCTCCTGCTGGCTGACCGCCTGCGACTTGGCGAAGTCCAGCGAGTTCTTGCCGACCATGGCCAACAAGGCCAGCAACAGGGTCATGAAGGCCGCGACAACGGTCAGGCTGACCTTGGTGGAGATGTCGGAACGCATGGGGGCGCCAATGTCTGGAGAATCCTGCCTCCGGTTTGCACCGCAACACGTCAAGCAAGGCTTAACCTTCCGGTCGATTGATCCTCCTGATGAAACCGCGACGTTGCGCCGCACCCGGTAAACGGTTCAGGCGACGGGCGCCGCCGACGCGTTCCAGGCCGCCGTGCCCAGGGTCACCGGCGAATAGTCGCCGAACGTCCAGCGCAGCGGTAGGGCGGCGGGCCGGCGCCAGGCGCGCTCGACGATGAACCGCCATTGTCGTTGGACGCCCTCGGGCCAGCCACCGACGGGCGGTTCCCAGTCGATCTCGACCCGGCCTTGCAGGTGCAGCAGGTCGCCGGTTTCGAAATCGACGAACAGCAGGGCCGCGCGCGGGTCGAGCACCAGGTTGCCCAGGGTGTTGAAGAACCGGTTGCCCCGGAAGTCGGGGATGGTCAGCACCTCGCCGCTGGCCTTGACGAAGCCGGGCAGGCCGCCCCGATGCGAGATGTCGACCCCGCCGTTGTCGCCGCCCGCGTTGGTGGCCACGAACATCGTGTCGGCGCGGGCGATCTGGGCGAGGGCCTCGGGCGTCGGGAAGGCGACCGCCTCAGCTGGCAGGGTCGAGGCCGGGCCCGGCGCCGCCGCGCGGGTCTGGATGTACTGCGGACAGTTGCCGAAGCTCTGCAGCACTTGCAGCGTCAGCCCGTCCTCGCCCGCCGCCGCGATCAGGCCGTTGGCGCGGTTGCGGCGACGGGTGGCGAAGTCCAGGCCCAGGGCCCCGAACGGCCGGCCGGCGGCGAACAGCTCGGCGCCGGGCTCGTCCGCGCGCGGCCGGGCCGCGACGGTCAGGATGTTGGGGTTGGGGCTCTGAACGAAGCCGGGCGAGCCGGTCAGCACCGTGGCCACAGGCCAGCCCTCGCCGTCGGTGGTGGCGATGAACAGATAGGGCAGCAGGGCGAAGAAGTCGCGGTGCTGGTCGGGCATGAAGGGGCGGATGCCCGTCATGCCGGGCGCGCCCGTTCCGGCCAGAGCCTGGGCGACCAGTTCCCCGCGATGGAACGGGCCGTCCATCCTAGGCGGCCTTGGCGAAGTCGGGCATGGGCCTGAACCAGGGCTGGGCCTCGACCCGGGCCAGCCAGGCGCGCACGGCGGGATAGGGCGCAAGGTCGACGCCGCCGTCCGGGGCGTGAGCGACGTAGGAATAACAGGCCAGGTCGGCGATGGTGACGTGGTCGGCGGCCAGGAAGGCGCGGTCGGCCAGATGGCCGTCCATGAAGGCCAGCACCCGGGCGGCGATGCGGGCGGCGCGGGCCGGATCGTCGGGCAGGTCGAACAGGGCGATCATCCGGGCGATGGCCGGGCCGTGCATGACCTCGCCGGCGGCGATCGACAGCCAGCGCTGGACCCGGGCGGCGGCGACCGGCTCCTGCGGCAGCCACCCGGCGTCGGGCGCGTAGCGGCGGGCCAGATAGACCAGGATGGCGTTGCTGTCGGCCAGGACCAGGTCGCCGTCCTGCAGCACCGGGACCTGGCCCAGCGGGTTGAGAGCCAGGAACGCGGGCGAGGCGCGGACGTCCTTGGGGGCGTTGGCGAAGCGCCAGGCCAGTCCCAGGGCGTCCAGCATTAGGCCCACGCGATGGGTGTGGCCCGACAGCGGCGTGCCGTGCAGGACGATGGCGGTGTCGGTATCGGTATCGGACATCTAGAGCCTCCCTCTCTTGCGGCCCCATATTCGCCATTGCGCCCGTCGAAATGAATTGCGCAAATCGGCAAGATATAATTGCGGATTTCGGAATGGATCGTCTGGACGAACTGGCCCTGCTGGTGGCGGTCATCGACACCGGGTCGCTGGCGGCCGCCGGACGTCGGCTGCGGCGCTCGCCCGCCGCCATGACCCGGGCCCTGGCGGCGCTGGAGGAGCGGATGGGCGCGCGGCTCATCGAGCGCACCACCCGCCGCCTGGCGCCCACCGAAGCCGGCCGCGACCTGGCCGAGCGGGCCCGCCGGCTGCTGGCCGACTATGAGACCGCCCTTCAGGCCCCCGCCCCCGACGCGGTGCGCGGCACGCTGCGCATCACCGGCCCGACGGTGTTCGGCGGCCGGCACCTAACGCCGGTGGTGGCCGACTTCCTGGCCCAGCATCCCGGCGTCCTGGCCGACCTGACCCTGCACGACCGCAATCTGGACCTGATCGAGGGCGAGCTGCACGTGGCCCTGCGGATCGGGCCGCTGGCCGATTCCAGCCTGGTGGTCCGCAAGCTGGGCCAGGTGCGCCGGCTGCTGGTGGCCGCGCCCGACTACCTGGCGCGGCGCGGGACCCCGCTGGAGCCCGGCGACCTGGCCGGGCACGAGGTGATCCTGACCACCGTGGTCTCGGCCTCGCCGGAGTGGCGGTTCGAGCACCGCGGCAAGGTCCGGGCCGTGCGGCTGGAGCCCCGGCTGCGGGTCAACAATGTCGAGGCGGCCCTGGCGGCCATGCTGGCCGGACGCGGGATCGGCCGGGCGCTGTCCTACCAGGTGGCGCAGGACCTGGCGGCGGGTCGGCTGGTCCGCCTGCTGCCCGATTTCGAGCCCCCGCCCCTGCCGGTGCAGCTGGTCACGGTGGGCGGCCGCTTCATGCCGCCGCTGGTGCGGGCGTTCCTGGACTTCGCGACGCCGAGGCTGGAGCGACTGGCGGTGTTGCGGGAGGGGTAGCGCCGAGGACGCCCCTCCGTCGGGCTTCGCCCGCCACCTCCCCCGTTTCACGGGGGAGGAGCCAAAAACAAAACGGCCCGGGATCGCTCCCGGGCCGTTCCGTTTCAGTTCTCGAAGGAAGCTTACGCCTCTTCGGCGATGACCGCGGGCAGCGGCTCCATCGCGTCTTCGCGCTGCTGGGCCAGCTGCTCGTCGCGCTTGGCGGCGACGCGCTGCAGGCTGCGCAGGTAGGAACCCGTGCCGGCGGGGATCAGACGACCCACGATGACGTTTTCCTTCAGGCCTTCCAGGGTGTCGGTCTTGCCGTGCACCGAGGCTTCGGTCAGGACGCGGGTCGTTTCCTGGAACGACGCGGCCGAGATGAAGCTCTTGGTCTGCAGCGAGGCCTTGGTGATGCCCAGCAGCACGGGCTGCGTCGTGGCCGGACGGCCGCCGCGGGCGACGGCCTTGTCCTGCTCGACGTAGAACTCGGGCTTGTCGAGGTGATCGCCCTTGATCAGTCCCGTATCGCCCGGCTCGACGATCTCGACCTTCTGCAGCATCTGACGAACGATCGTCTCGATGTGCTTGTCGTTGATCGGCACGCCCTGCAGTCGGTAGACCTCCTGGATTTCGTCCACGAGGAAGTTGGCTAGGGCCTCGACGCCCAGGATGCGCAGGATGTCGTGCGGATCCGGGTTGCCGTCGATGATGTACTCGCCGCGCGTGATGTAGTCGCCATCATGCACCGCGATGTGCTTGCCCTTGGGGATCAGGAACTCGACCGCTTCGGGCTGGTTGCCGTCGGCGTCGATGTCCGGGGTGATCTTGATCCGGCGCTTGTTCTTGTAGTCCTTGCCGAATTCGACACGGCCGTCCATTTCCGCGATGACCGCGCAGTCCTTGGGACGGCGGGCTTCGAAGAGTTCGGCGACGCGCGGCAGACCACCGGTGATGTCCCGGGTCTTGGCGCCTTCGGTCGGGATCCGCGCGATGACCTCGCCCGGCTTGACCATGTCCCCGTCGGCGACGGAGAGAATGGCGCCGACCGACATCAGGTAGCGGGCCTCGCCGCCGTTCGCCAGGCGAACATAGGCGCCGTCCTCGCCGAGCACGCCCATGGCCGGACGCAGGTCCGAGGCGCGGGCCGAGGTCCGCCAGTCGGCGATCACGCGTTGCGCGATGCCGGTGGCTTCGTCGGTCTCCTCGCGGACGGAGAAGCCGTCCACCAGGTCTTCGGCGCGGATCTTGCCGGCCACTTCGGTGATGATCGGGGTGGTGTAGGGGTCCCAATCGGCCAGGCGCTGGCCGCGCTTGACCTTGTCGCCGTCCTTGACCTTCAGGCGCGCGCCGTACGGCGGCTTGTAGTTCTCGCGTTCCTTGCCGTCGACCAGGACGCTGACGGCCGTGTTGCGGCTCATGACCACCAGCTGGCCGTCCGAACCCACCACGGTGGCGCCGGTCACGCGGACCGTACCGTCGTTGCTGCTTTCGAAGAACGACTGCTCGGCCACCTGGGCGGTGCCGCCGATGTGGAAGGTCCGCATCGTCAGCTGGGTGCCGGGCTCGCCGATCGACTGGGCGGCGATGACGCCGACCGCTTCACCGATGTTCACCGGCGTGCCGCGGGCCAGGTCGCGGCCGTAGCAGGCGCCGCAGACGCCGATCTTGGCTTCGCAGGTCAGGACCGAGCGCACCTTCACCGACTGCACCGCAGCGGCTTCGATGGTGTCGGCCATGTTCTCGGTCAGGTAGGTGTCGGCCGGGATGATGATCTCGCCGGTCGCCGGATCCTTGATGTCCTCGGCCGAGAAGCGGCCCAGGACGCGGGCGCCCAGCGAGACCAGCACGTCGCCGCCTTCGACCACGGCGCGCAGGGTGATGCCCCGCGTGGTGCCGCAGTCTTCCTCGACGATGATGCAGTCCTGCGCGACGTCGACCAGACGACGGGTCAGGTAGCCCGAGTTGGCGGTCTTCAGCGCGGTGTCCGCCAGGCCCTTGCGGGCGCCGTGGGTCGAGTTGAAGTACTCCTGAACGGTCAGGCCTTCCTTGAAGTTCGAGACGATCGGGGTCTCGATGATCTCGCCGGAGGGCTTGGCCATCAGGCCGCGCATGCCGCCCAGCTGCTTCATCTGGGCTTGCGAACCACGGGCGCCGGAGTGGGCCATCATGTAGATGGCGTTGATTTCCTTCTCGCGGCCGTTCTCGTCCTTATGCTTCATCTGAAGCTCGGCCATCATCTCGTCGGCGACGCGGTCGGTGGCCTTGGCCCAGGCGTCGACGACCTTGTTGTACTTCTCGCCCTTGGTGATCAGGCCGTCGGCGTACTGTTGCTCGTACTCCTCGGCCAGGGTGCGGGTCTCGGCGACGATCGCCTCCTTCCGCTTGGGGATGATGATGTCGTCCTTGCCGAAGGAGATGCCGGCCTTGGCCGCTTCCTTGAAGCCCAGACCCATGATCTGGTCGGCGAAGATCACCGTCGCCTTCTGACCGCAGTGGCGGTAGACGACGTCGATCAGGTTGCCGATTTCCTTCTTGGTCAGCGCCTTCTCGATCAGTCGGTGACCGATCGCGGTGTGCTGGGGCAGAAGGGCGGCGATCTTCATCCGGCCCGGGGTGGTGTCGATCACCCGGCGACGGACGACGCCGTCGGCGTCCATTTCCGTGAAGCGCGACTTGATCTTGGCGTGCAGGCTGACGACGCCGGCGTCCATGGCCGCCTCGATCTCGCCCAGGTCGGCGAAGATCTTGCCTTCACCCGGCTCGCCGTCGCGGGCCACCGACAGATAATACAGGCCCAGGACGATGTCCTGCGACGGCACGATGATCGGGCGACCGTTGGCGGGCGACAGGATGTTGTTGGTCGACATCATCAGGACGCGCGCTTCCAGCTGGGCCTCGAGGCTCAGCGGGACGTGCACGGCCATCTGGTCGCCGTCGAAGTCGGCGTTGAACGCGGCGCAGACCAGCGGGTGCAGCTGGATGGCCTTGCCCTCGATCAGCTTCGGCTCGAACGCCTGGATGCCCAGACGGTGCAGCGTCGGCGCGCGGTTCAGCATCACCGGGTGCTCGCGGATCACCTCTTCGAGGATGTCCCACACCTGGGGTTGCTCGCGCTCGACCATGCGCTTGGACTGCTTGACGGTGCCCGACAGGCCCTTGGCGTCCAGGCGCGCATAGATGAACGGCTTGAACAGCTCCAGAGCCATCTTCTTGGGCAGGCCGCACTCGTGCAGCTTCAGGTCCGGACCCACGACGATGACCGAACGGCCCGAATAGTCGACGCGCTTGCCCAGCAGGTTCTGGCGGAAGCGGCCCTGCTTGCCCTTCAGCATGTCGGCCAGCGACTTGAGGGGCCGCTTGTTGGCGCCGGTGATCACGCGGCCGCGACGGCCGTTGTCGAACAGGGCGTCGACCGACTCCTGCAGCATCCGCTTTTCGTTGCGGATGATGATGTCGGGGGCGCGCAGCTCGATCAGGCGCTTCAGACGGTTGTTCCGGTTGATGACCCGGCGATAGAGGTCGTTCAGGTCCGAGGTCGCGAAGCGGCCGCCGTCCAGCGGCACCAGCGGGCGCAGTTCCGGCGGGATCACCGGCACGACCGTCAGCACCATCCACTCGGGACGGTTGCCCGACTCCTGGAAGGCTTCCAGGATCTTCAGGCGCTTCGAAAACTTCTTCTGCTTCATGTCCGACGGATTGCCCGCCAGCTCTTCGCGCAGCTTCTCGGCTTCCTTCTCGAGGTCGATCGCCTTGAGCAGGTTCTGGACGGCCTCGGCGCCGATCTCGGCGGTGAAGCTGTCGTCGCCGTATTCGTCCTGGGCGCGCATGAAGTCGTCCTCGCTGAGCAGCTGGTGCTGCTTCAGCGGGGTCAGACCTGGCTCGGTGACGATGTAGTATTCGAAGTACAGGACGCGCTCGATGTCCTTCAGCGGCATGTCCAGCATCATGGCGATGCGCGAGGGCAGCGACTTCAGGAACCAGATGTGGGCCACCGGCGAGGCCAGTTCGATGTGGCCCATGCGCTCGCGACGGACGCGGGCCAGGGTGACTTCGACGCCGCACTTCTCGCAGATGATGCCCTTGTACTTCATGCGCTTGTACTTGCCGCACAGGCATTCGTAGTCCTTGGTCGGGCCAAAGATACGGGCGCAGAACAGGCCGTCACGCTCGGGCTTGAACGTGCGGTAGTTGATGGTCTCGGGCTTCTTGATCTCGCCGAACGACCACGAGCGGATCTTTTCCGGCGAAGCCAGCGAGATGCGGATCTGGTCGAAGGTCGGAGCGGCCTGGACCGGATTGAAGATGTTCAGGACTTCCTGGTTCATCTTGGTTCCTTCTGCGGGACTACCCGCGAAAATTCAAAGTTGGAGAGGGCTGAGGGGAGGCCCCTCCCCGGCGATCACGCCAGGGAGGGAGATCCTGATCAGCTGTTCTCCAGCTCGACGTTCAGGCCGAGCGAGCGCATTTCCTTGACCAGCACGTTGAAGCTTTCCGGGATACCGGCTTCGAACGTGTCGTCGCCGCGGACGATCGACTCGTAGACCTTGGTCCGGCCGGCCACGTCGTCGGACTTCACCGTCAGCATTTCCTGCAGGGTGTAGGCCGCGCCGTAGGCTTCCAGAGCCCACACTTCCATTTCCCCGAAGCGCTGACCGCCGAACTGGGCCTTGCCGCCCAGCGGCTGCTGGGTGACCAGCGAGTACGGACCGATCGAACGGGCGTGGATCTTGTCGTCGACCAGGTGGTGCAGCTTCAGCATGTAGATGTAGCCGACCGTGACCGGACGCTTGAACTGGTCGCCCGTCTGGCCGTCGAACAGGATCGACTGACCCGACGGATCGACGCCCGCCATGATCAGGTGCTCCTCGATGTCGCCGATGCGCGCACCGTCGAACACCGGGGTGGCGATCGGAACGCCCTTGCCGAGGTTGCGGGCCAGTTCGACCAGCTCTTCCTCGGTTTCCGGCAGTTCCTCGTCCGGGCCGTAGATCTCGGTCAGACGTTCGACCAGGGCCTGCTTCTGGCCGCCGGCCTGCCAGTCTTCCAGCAGGTTGGTGATCTGCTTGCCGAGGTTGGCGCAGGCCCAGCCGAGGTGGGTCTCGAAGATCTGGCCGACGTTCATGCGCGAAGGCACGCCCAGCGGGTTCAGAACCACGTCCACGTGCGTCCCGTCGGCGAGGAACGGCATGTCCTCGATCGGCAGGATACGCGAGATGACGCCCTTGTTGCCGTGACGGCCGGCCATCTTGTCGCCGGGCTGAAGCTTGCGCTTCACGGCCACGAAGACCTTGACCATCTTCATCACGCCCGGGGGCAGTTCGTCGCCGCGCTGCAGCTTGTCGACCTTGTCCTCGAAGCGACGGTCCAGGCGCTTGCGGTTCTCGTCGAACAGACGGCGAAGCGACTCAAGTTCGCCCATCGCCTTCTCGTCCTCGAGGGCGATCTGCCACCACAGGCCGGGCTGGACTTCAGCCAGGCCCTCGGCGGTGATCTCGCCGCGCGACAGGCCCTTGGGACCCGACAGGGCGACGTTGCCGATCAGCAGCTCGCGCAGGCGGCCCGAGATGTTGCGGTTCAGGATCGCGAATTCGTCGTCGCGGTCCTTGCCCAGGCGGTCGATCTCGGCGCGTTCGATGGCCAGGGCGCGTTCGTCCTTGTCGACGCCATGACGGTTGAACACGCGCACGTCGACGATCGTGCCGGCGACGCCCGGGGGCAGGCGCAGGCTGGTGTCGCGGACGTCCGAGGCCTTTTCGCCGAAGATGGCGCGCAGCAGCTTTTCTTCCGGCGTCATCGGGCTTTCGCCCTTCGGCGTGACCTTGCCGACCAGGATGTCGCCCGGCTGGACCTCGGCGCCGATCGCCACGATACCCGCTTCGTCGAGGTTGCGCAGGGCTTCCTCGCCGACATTGGGGATGTCGCGGGTGATTTCTTCCGGACCCAGCTTGGTGTCGCGGGCCATGACTTCGAATTCCTCGATGTGGATCGAGGTGAAGACGTCGTCGCGGACGATGCGCTCGGAGATCAGGATCGAGTCTTCGAAGTTGTAGCCGTTCCAGGGCATGAACGCGACGAGCGCGTTGCGGCCCAGGGCCAGTTCGCCCAGCTCGGTCGAGGGACCGTCGGCGATGATGTCGCCGGCGCTGATGCGGTCGCCCACCTTCACCAGCGGGCGCTGGTTGATGCAGGTCGACTGGTTGGAACGCTGGAACTTGCTCAGGCGGTAGATGTCGACGCCCGAACGGGCGGCGTCGGTCTCTTCCGTGGCGCGGACGACGATCCGGGTGCCGTCGATCTGCTCGACGACGCCGGTGCGCTTGGCGATGACCACGGCGCCCGAGTCACGGGCGACGACGGCTTCCATGCCGGTCCCGACCAGCGGGGCGTCGGACTGCACCAGCGGCACGGCCTGACGCTGCATGTTCGAGCCCATCAGGGCGCGGTTGGCGTCGTCGTTTTCCAGGAACGGGATCAGGGCCGCGGCCACCGACACGACTTGGCGCGGCGACACGTCCATCAGGTCGACCTGTTCCTTCTGGAGCAGGGTCGGTTCGCCGTTGATCCGGCCGGGGACCAGGTCGTCCACGATCTCGCCGTTCAACACCTTGATGTTGGACTGGGCGATGACGTGCTTCGACTCTTCCATGGCCGACATGTAGACGACCTCTTCGAGCGGCTTGCCGTCGGCGACGCGACGGTAGGGGCTCTCGATGAAGCCGTACTTGTTCACGCGGGCGTGGGTGGCCAGCGAGTTGATCAGGCCGATGTTCGGGCCTTCCGGCGTTTCGATGGGGCAGATACGGCCGTAGTGGGTCGGGTGAACGTCGCGGACTTCGAAGCCGGCGCGCTCGCGGGTCAGACCGCCCGGGCCAAGCGCCGACAGACGACGCTTGTGGGTGATCTCCGACAGCGGGTTGGTCTGGTCCATGAACTGCGACAGCTGCGAGCTGCCGAAGAATTCACGCACCGAGGCCGCGGCCGGCTTGGCGTTGATCAGGTCGTGCGGCATCACGGTGTCGATGTCGACGGACGACATGCGTTCCTTGATGGCGCGTTCCATCCGCAGCAGGCCGACGCGGTACTGGTTTTCCAGCAGTTCGCCGACCGAGCGGACCCGGCGGTTGCCCAGGTTGTCGATGTCGTCGATTTCGCCGCGACCGTCGCGCAGGCCGACCAGCAGCTTGAGCACCGCCAGCACGTCTTCCTTGCGGAGAACGCGCATCTCGTCCGAAGCGTCCAGCTCCAGGCGCATGTTCATCTTCACGCGGCCCACGGCCGACAGGTCGTAGCGCTCGGCGTCGAAGAACAGCGACTTGAACATCGCCTCGGCGGCTTCGACGGTCGGCGGCTCGCCCGGACGCATCACGCGGTAGATGTCGAACAGCGCGTCCTCGCGGACGGCGTTCTTGTCCACGCGCAGGGTGTTGCGCATGTAGGCGCCGACCGTGACGTGGTCGATGTCGAGCACGTCGATGGTGCTGAAGCCTTGGTCGGCCAGGGCCTGGATCGAGGTGACGTCAAGCTCGTCGCCGGCTTCGGCGTAGATTTCGCCGTTCTCGAAGTTGACGGCGTCGCGGGCCAGGTAGCGGCCGGTCAGGGCCTCGGGGGCCAGCAGCAGGGTCTTCAGGCCGGCGTCGGCCAGCTTCTTGGCCTGGCGGGCGGTGATCTTGGTGCCGGCCGGAGCCACTTCCTCGCCGGTGTCGGCGTCGATCAGGGCGAATTCCGGCTTCACGCCGCGCCAGCGCTCGGGCTTGTACGGGGTGGCCCAGCCTTCGGCCCCGGCCGCGGTGCGCTTCTCGAACGGGACGACGTCATAGAACGTCGTCAGGATCTCTTCGCCATCCATGCCCAGGGCATAGAGGAAGGTGGTGGCCGGCAGCTTGCGGCGGCGGTCGATGCGGACATAGACCACGTCCTTGGCGTCGAACTCGAAGTCCAGCCACGAGCCGCGGTACGGGATCACCCGGGCGGCGAACAGCAGCTTGCCCGAGGCGTGGGTCTTGCCCTTGTCGTGGTCGAAGAACACGCCGGGCGAACGGTGCATCTGCGAGACGATGACCCGCTCGGTGCCGTTGACGATGAAGGTGCCCTTGTCGGTCATGAGCGGGATGTCGCCCATGTAGACGTCCTGCTCCTTGATGTCCTTGACGGACCGGGCGCCGGTTTCTTCTTCGGTTTCGAACACGATCAGGCGCAGCTTGACCTTCAGCGGCGCCGCGAAGGTCATGTCGCGCTGGATGCACTCTTCAACGTCGTACTTGGGCTCTTCGAATTCGTACGAGACGTATTCGAGCACCGCGCGCTCGTTGAAGTCCTTGATCGGGAACACCGACTTGAAGACGGCCTCGATGCCCTCGTCCTTGCGCACGCCCGGACGGACTTCGCGCTGGAGGAACTGTTCGTAGGACGAGCGCTGAACCTCGATCAGGTTCGGCATCTGCACAGCTTCGGGGATGCGGCCGAAAGACTTCCGGATCCGCTTCTTGCCGGTGAAGGATTGCGCCATGTTTTTTCCCTGGGCGCGGACGGACTCCGCGCGTGAATTCGAATGCACCTAGCGTCCACCCTCGCCGCTCTCCCCTCGGGAGAACGCTGGACGCTGGAATTCCCCTGTCAGGACAACCGGGACCGGAAGCCTGACGGGCGCCCCTTCGCGCTGGTCGGAGGGCGGCTGACCGCGCCTCGGGGCGTATCATGCGGACACACGCGTACGCGCTCCGCCGAATTTCTTCGTGAGCCGGCGGATATAGGACAACCGGCCCGGGTTGGGAAGGGGGTTTATCCACAAAAGAATGCGAAGGCGTCTGGAACCAGATCTGCGGGCGTCAAAGCCCAGTTCGAACCTCGAAATGCGGGACCAGTCGGAAATTCCTGCCGACCGGCCAGGCACCGTGGCGCCGCCCTCGTCCTTCGACAAGCTCAGGATGAGGGCTACTGGTAAGGCGGTTCGGTAGAATTCCTCATCCTGAGCCTGTCGAAGGACGAGGAATTCGGCCCAAGATCGTCAACGACCCACAGTTCCTAGACGCTCATGTCCACGAACTGAGGGACCGAGACGCCGTCCTTGCCCTGCTTGCGGGCGCTTTCCAAGGCGTCCTTGATCTTCTGCTGGACGGCTTCCTCGACCATCTTCAACGCTGCCGAGCGCTGCTCGGACGGCATGGCGTCGAGGCGGTCCTGGGTGAGACCCATGGCCTTCATGGCCTCCTCCCGCCATTGCTTGAGCTTTTCTTCCCAAGCCGTCTTCTTGGCGTCCCGGGCGAAGGCGACGAGGCCCTTCTCGCGGACGGAGTCCACATCGCTCCGCGCTTCGATCTTGGGTCCGCCGACGGCGGAGCCGCGGCCGACATTGCCGTAGCCCGAATAGCCTCCGGAAATCCCTGAAATGGTCATGCTCGCCCCTTCGCAGTTCGCCGAAGGGTTGCAAGTCTCGTGCCACAACGGGACGCTAGAGAGGCTTGTCCACGATTGAAGCTCGGCTCCCAGCCCGCCCTGAAGGGCGGGCTGGGCGACGGCTTATCGGGCCGAAACCACCTGCACCGCCGCCAGCGCCTGGGCGCTGAGGCCCTTGTCGCCCGTGGCCGTCAGCTTGCCGGCCTTGTCGTCCCAGTGCAGCTTGACGGTCTTGCCGACGCCCTTCTCGTAGGCGTTGGTCACCCCGTCGTCGTCATAGAGGGTGAAGTCGGCGTCGCGGCCCGGATAGACCTTGACCGCATTGATCGTCTGCGGCGTGGCCGTGCTCTGGATCGGCGCGCCCATCGGGATGATCGAGCCGGCCCGGACGAACAGCGGGATGGTGTCGATCGGCGCATGGACGCTGATCGTCTGGCCGCCGGTGAACTTCTTGCCGGTCCAGTAGTCATACCAGTCGGCGCCGGCCGGCAGGTAGACGTCGCGGTCCTCGACGCCCTGGTCGGTGATCGGCGCCACCAGGAAGGCCGGGCCGAACATGTACTGGTCGCCCAGGTTGACGACCTTGGGATCGTTGGGGAAGTCCATGAACAGCCCGCGCATGAACGGCGCGCCGGTCTCATAGGTCGAATGGCCCATCGAATAGAGATAGGGGATCAGGGCGTAGCGCAGCTTCAGGTACTTGGCGATCACCGCCTCGGCCTGCTTGCCATAGGCCCAGACCTCGGTGTCCTTGCGCATGCCGTGCACCCGCAGGGTCGGGGTGAAGGTCCCGTACTGGAACCAGCGGGCCAGCAGTTCCGGATAGTCGTTGTTCTGGCCGACCACCGCGCGGGCGTCGGACGGGTCCAGCAGCGGGGCCTTGGTCGCCGTCGTGCTCTGCGGCAGCCACTGCCAGCCGCCAATGTCGTTGCCCCAATAGGCGAAGCCCGAGGCGGTGAAGTTCAGGCCGGTCGGCACCTGGCGCTTCAGCGCGTCCCAGGTCGGCTGGATGTCGGACGACCAGAACAGGCCGCCGTTGCGCTGGGCGCCGATATAGGCGGCCCGGGCCAGGATCAGGTTACGCTTGTCGGGCCGGTCGCGGCGCGAGCCCTCGGCCACGCCCTGGGTGTGCACCAGCGGGAACAGGTTGTGATAGCGGTCGCCCGAACCGATCGAATAGAAATAGCCGTCCGGCACCAGGTCCGGCTCGGTCTCGTCCAGCCAGAACCAGTCGAAGCCCTTCGACGCGATGTTGTCGCGGATCTTGCCCCAGAACCACTCGCGCGCCTGCGGGTTGGTGCTGTCGATCAGGGCCCCGGCCCGGTCGCTGCGGAACGGCAGGCCGTCGACGACCTTGCCGTCCTTGTCCTTCAGCAGCCAGCCCTTGTCGGCCAGGTAGTTGAAGTAGCGGCCTTCCTTCTCGAAGCGCGGCCAGACGCTGATGATGCTGTGCACGCCGTTGTCGTGCAGTTCCTTGTTCATCGCCAACGGGTCGGGGAAGGCGGCCGGATCGATGTCCATCTGGCCCATCCGGGTCCAGTAGAACCAGTCCAGCACCATGATATCCAGCGGATAGCCTCGGTCGCGATAGCCCTTGGCGACGTCGAGGATCTGCTGCTGCGTCTCGTAGCGGGCCTTGGACTGGATGTAGCCGAAGGCCGCCTTGGGCGGCAGCGGCGTGACCCCGGTCAGCTTGCGGTAGCCGGCATAGATCTCGTCATAGCTGCCGGTGATCACGAAGAACGACACCCGCTCGCCGACGTTCGACTGCCACAGGGTGCGGCCGTTGACGGCCGGATAGACCTTGGTGTCGGAGGGATTGTCCCACAGGACGCCGTAGCCCTTGCTGGAGACCAGGAACGGCACGCAGACCGTCTCGCCGTGCGGGGCGTCATAGTGGTGCTTGCAGTCGATGGCCCGGCCGCGCAGGTCGAGGATCCCCTCCTGGTTCTGGCCCAGGCCGTAGAAGTGCTCGTCGGCGCTGGTCGAGAAGCTGGCGCCGGCCTGGTAGGTCTTCTCGCCGTTGACGACGTGCGGCGACATTTCCCAGCCGTTCATCGCCACCAGGTCCGAGCCGTCGGCCTTGCGCACCTTGACCGAGACCGGCGGCAGGGCCGGCGCGAAGTAGCGGTCCATCTGGCTGGGCGCGCCCGGCCAGGGCTGGGCGACGACCTCCAGCGACAGGGCGCCGGAGGTGAAGATGTCGGCCCCGGCCTTCTGGTCATGACGCCAACCCTTGACATCGCTGTCAGCCAGGAAGCCGTAGCCGGGCGCCGCCGCGGCCAGATCCTTGTCCTGGCTGATGGTCACCCGGACGATGTTGGGGGCGTAGGTCTCGACCGAGACATAGGAGCCGTTGCGGTCCATCACCGCCATCGGCGCGGCTTGAACGGCCATCGGCGCGGCCAGGCTGGCCAGAACGCCCGTGGCGAGGCTCAAGGCCAGGCCCGAGACCAGTCCAGCCGACCAGCGCCGCGCGCCCTTGTTCAGGCGATCCATCGCTTCCCCACAAATGTTACCGCTATCTATTGGGCGGCATGGCTAGAGATGCGGGCGGCCAGCGTCAACAAGATTGATAGCATCAATGGGTCAGTCGCGCCGCAGCGCCTTGCCGACCAGCGAAAGCGCCACGCCGACCAGGCAGACGAAGAACGCGATCCTGGCCAGGGCGCCGGCCACGTCGACGACGAAGCCCAGCACGCCGAACACGATCATCAGGACCAGCAGGATCGCGGCCAACTTGAGCATGAACAAGGAACACAGGTCGCCCGACGACGGTTCCACGGCGATGGCGCTCTTCAGCCCGCCTCTCCTCGCCGGGCCTCGGACGGCGTCGCGCCATGGCGGCGGCGGAACGCGCGGTTGAAATAGGACAGGTCACCGAATCCCACGTCATAGGCGATGGCGCTGATCCCCAAACCTGAGAAGCGGGGGTTGCGCAGCATGGCGTGGGCGCAGGCGATGCGCTGGTCCAGAACGAAGGCCGAAAAGCTGGTTCCCGTCAGGTCGAACAGCTTGCGCACATAGCTGGGCGACACGCCCTGGCGGCGAGCCACGGTCTCGGCCGACAGGTCGCGCTCGCGCAGATGGGCCCGCACGTCGGCCTTGATCGCCCGCAGCCGCGCGGCGCGCAGCCCCCTGCCCCGCGCGATCTCTCCGGCCTCGGCCGTCTCGCCCAGGGCCAGGGCGACCAGGTCCTGGACATGCGAGGCGACCAGGCGCTGAACGCCGATCGAGCCGCTGTCGGCCGCCTGACGGACCACGCCCATATAGCCCGCCATCAGGCGCAGCGCCTCGGTTCCCCGCCGGATCGGACGGACGAAGGCGGCCTCGATGTCCAGAACCGACGCCGCCAACGCCTGGCGGGGCAGGCGCAGGGTCAGGCACCCGACCGCGCCTTCAAGAGGTCCCGAGGTGGAGACGACGTCGGCCGCGCCCAGGAAGGCGTCGCCGTCCTCCATCACCATGTCGGTCCCGCGCTGGGAGATCCTCGAGCGGCCGTCGCGGGTGACGCAAAGGGTCAGGTCGTCGCTCTGGCGGGTCAGCGGCCGGGTGCGATGGAACACCGCCCCCTCGCTGACCCCCACGGCCGCGTCCAGTCCGGGCAGGGCCATCAAGGTGACCGCGTTGAAGAACCGCGCGCCGTGCACGGGTTCGATCGCGAACGGCAGGACAGGCTCCAGCGTTTCGCGAAACAGGTTGAGCCGACGCTCCTCCGGGAAGTCGTCGCTCGAGAACCGCCAGATTCCTCCCACGGCCGCGCCCTCAGCCATGTCGCCCCCTCGGTCCCGTGGTGTCACAGGGACCATGAAACAGTATCACGGAGTCCAAGCCTGACCATCCCCGCCTTCGCTAGCCTCCAGACGATCATGCCGATTGCACAATGGAGGGGCGAAATGACTTTGCGGAGCTTGAGAAAGAGCGGCGGCCGACGGCTGGCGCTGGTCGGCGGCCTGGCGGCCCTGGCGGTGGGCTCGGCCCTTGGCGGCGCCCGCGCCCAGACGGTGAGCGCGCCAGCGACACCGGCCAGCTGCGTGGAGAACGTCGGCCATCAGCTCGCCTGCGGCCAGGGCTCCGTAGCGACCGGCTCGGACGCCACGGCGATCGGCGAGGACGCCACAGCCACCGGTGGAGGAGCCGTCGCCCTGGGCGTCCAGGCCAACGCGTCGACCTTCGGCTCCACCGCCTTGGGCGGCACCGCGACCGCCACGGGGAACAGCGCCACCGCCACGGGGTTTGGCGCCATCGCTTCCGGCCTTAGCGCGACGGCCAACGGATTCAACAGCCAGGCGACCGGCGATTACGGATCGGCCTTCGGTGTGAATTCCACCACCCCGGGCGAGAAAGGTTCGGCCTTCGGCTATTCCAGCCAGACCAGCGGCGACCAGGCGAGCGCGTTCGGCGCGAGCAGCCAGGCCGCGGGCTTCGCGACCACGGCCATCGGCAGCGACAGCCACGCCACCGGCTTTCGCAGCACGGCCACCGGGGTCGGCAGCTCGGCCAGCGACAACTACGCCTCGGCCTATGGCTCCCAAAGCTCCGCCGGGCTGGGCGGCTCCGCCTTTGGGGGATCGTCGGTCGCCAGCGGGATCGCCGCGACGGCGGTCGGCGCCAACGCCTCGGCCGCCGGCCAGGCGTCCTCGGCGGTCGGCAATTTCGCCTCCGCCGGCGGCGGATACAGCCTCGCGGCCGGCGCGAGCAGCAGCGCCTCGGGGGACGGCGCCATCGCCCTGGGGGCCACGAGCAACGCTTCGGGCGACGCCGCCGTCGCCATCGGCAGCGGCGCCGTCGCCTCGGCGGACAATTCGGTGGCGCTGGGCATCGGCTCCGTCGCCGACCAGATCGGCACAGTCTCGGTCGGCGCGGTCGGCGCCCGGCGGCGGGTGGTCAATGTCGCCAACGGCGTCGGGGCGAACGACGCCGTCAACGTGTCACAACTGCTGCAGACCGCCAACCTGATGGGCAGCTACGCCGACGCCCGCTCGGCCCAGGCCTTGGCGGCGGCCAACACCTACACCGACACCGCCTCCGCCCAAACCCTGACCACGGCCAACGCCTATACGGACACCCAGTCGGCCCAGGCCGTGACGACGGCCAACACCTATACCGACACCAAGACGGCGGCGACCCTGGCGACCGCGAACACCTATACCGACACCAAGTCGGCCCAGACCCTGACGGCCGCCAACACCCATGCCGACGCCCAGGCGGAGCAGGCCGCCGCCGCCGCCAGGATCCAGGCCAACGCCTATACCGACACCAAATCGGCCCAGACCCTGACAGCGGCCAACAGCTATACCGACACCAAGCTGGCCGCCTGGAGCCAGGTCAACGACCAGCGCTTCGACCGGCTGGAGACCCGGCTCGACGACGTCGGGGCGATGAGCGCGGCCTTCGCGACCATGGCCGGCAACAGCGCCGGACGCGGCGCGGGCCTGCAGAACCGGCTGGTGCTGGGGATCGGGACCTATGGCGGCAGCACCGGCGTGGCCGCCGGCTACAGCCGCGACTTCAGCAACCGCGCCGCCTTCAACGTCGGCGTCTCGGCGGCCGGCGGCAAGGTGATGGGCGGCGGCAGCTTCGGCCTGGCCTGGTAGCTGCCCGCCCCGTCCGCCCAACAGCAAACGGCCCCGGAGGTTTCCCTCCGGGGCCGTCACTTGTGCGTCAGAGAGCTGACGCCGGCTCAATCCCCCACCCCCTCCTCCGAAGACTTGGGCGCGGGCGTGAATTACTTCACTTGGACGGTGGCGCCGGCTTCGGTCAGCTTCTTGGCGATCTCTTCGGCGACTTGCTTGGAGACGTTTTCGACGACGTTCTGCGGAGCGCCTTCGACCAGGTCCTTGGCTTCCTTCAGGCCGAGGTCCGGACGGACGCCGCGGACTTCCTTGATCACGTTGATCTTCTTGTCGCCACCGGCGGTCAGGACAACGGTGAACTCGGTTTGCTCTTCGGCGGCTTCGGCCGGAGCGGCGGCAGCGCCGCCAACGGCGGCGACGGCGACCGGAGCGGCGGCCGAGACGCCCCACTTTTCTTCGAGCAGCTTGGAGAGCTCAGCAGCTTCCAGGACCGACAGGGTGGACAGTTCTTCAACCAGCTTTTCGAGCTTGGACATGGGTAAGTTCCTTAGAGGATGAGGGATTTATGCGGAGATGACCGTTACGCGGCGTCTTTGGTCGCATAGGCGTTGAAGACGCGAGCCAGTTGGCCAGCCGGGGCCTGCAGGACGCCAGCGATCTTGGTCGCCGGAGCCTGGATCAGGCCGATGAGCTTGCCACGGATCTGGTCGAGCGACGGCAGCGTGGCCAGGGCCCGCACCGCGTTTTCGTCCAGAACGTTCGTCTGGCCCAGGATGCCGCCGACCAGCTTGAGCTTGTCGTTTTCCTTGGCGTACTGGGTGACGATCTTGGCGGCGGAGACAGGATCCTTGCCAAAGGCGATGGCGACCGGGCCGGTGAACAGGGCGTCGCCCTTTTCGCCGATCGAGCCGTCCAGCGCCTTCTGGACCAGGGTGTTCTTCACCACCTGGAACGTGCCCTCTTCCTTGCGGAGGCGGGCGCGCAGTTCAGTCATTTCCGCAACGGTCATGCCCGAATAGTGGGTCACGACGACAGCGCCGGCGCCGGCGAACACGCTTTTCAGCGCCTCGATCGACTCCTGCTTTTGAGCGCGGTCCATTGCGGTCTCCTACTCAATTACAGCGGCCGGACCATTCCGGCAGCCAGATGCGCGTCCCACGCGGGATCGCTCCCGCACGCGAGTTGCATCAAGCCTGTTCCAAGGAAAGTCAGCCGCGCGTCCCATCCCGGAAGGAGGAATTGCGTGGTCTTGTCCATCCCTGTCTCCCGACGGCGAGGAAGGGCTCTTCCTCGATTATGGCGCTGGTGACCCCACGCCCCGCAGTTCTCAAACAGGATCGCCGCCGGGCGAGCCCAGCGGAGAAGGGGCGGCGTATAGACGGTTTGCGGCGGGATTTCAACAGGGCATGAACCCAGGTGGTGACGCAGTTAGAAATGACACCTTGATATGCGCTGAGACGAAGCGGACCTTGCGGACCGCAAGGAGTGACGCGCATGCTGCTAGCAATCCTCTCATTCATCTTGGCGTTTCTCGCGTGCTGGTTCTTCCAGGCCTATCAGCGAGCCATCCGCGTTCAAGTAGAATTGGCTAACTTTCTTATGGAAGTACTGACCAGCGACCGAGAACACGCCTATCAGAAGGCCAATTTCTTAAACTTCGTCCTAAAGTCGAAATACCCTGACGCCGCTATATTGTCGGGAATGTGCTCCAACTTGCTCGTAGACATCGCGCGGCAGCGCGCGCCACAGACCGTTCCCGCGAACCGCGATATTTATTGGGCGATGAATCACAACCCGACCCAGTTCTTCGAGGACGGTGACCCGTCTAGGCCGCGTTGAGCATCGATTGCATCGCCCTAGTTTGCCATCGCGCGATCCTACGAGAAGGGATGCACCCATGAGTCCACAACAAGAGGACGACCGTTGTCCCGATTGCAGTGGAACCGGACAACTTGCTGAAGCGCGTAGGCCAGCGGCACCTCACGCTAAAAAGTCTACGCCCGAGGTATGCCCAACCTGCAAGGGAGGCGGGCGCAAACCGAAGGCATAGCGCGCTTGCTAACTCCCGGATTCAAACTGCGTCACCACCTGAACCCATCCGCCTCGCGGGAGCGGAGAAGCTCTGGCCTCGCCCGTCATTTCCTGGATAACAAGGACAATCGAAATCGGGGATCCATCCATGAAGCGCCTGTTCGCCGCCAGCCTGGCCGCCGTGCTGCTCGTCGGCCTCGCCGCGCCCGCCCGCGCCGAGCCGCGCTTTTTGCCGATCCCCAAGGCGGTGATCGCCGATCCGGTCCGCGATCCGACCCATCCGGCCGACATGGCCGTCTTCACGGTCCCGACCGGCGGCGTGCGAGTCAACGCCATGATGTACCTGGCCTCGGGCGACCAGCCGCACCCGACGATGCTGATGCTGCACGGCTTTCCCGGCAACGAGACCAATATCGACCTGATGCAGGCCGTGCGCCGGGCCGGCTGGAACGTGATGCGGGTCAACTATCGCGGCTCGTGGGGCAGCCCCGGCAAGTTCTCTTTCGCCAATAGCCGGGCCGACGCCGAGGCCGCCCTGGCCTTCCTGCGCGACCCGGCCAACCTCGCCCAGTACCGCATCGATCCGACCCGGATCGTGGTGGCCGGCCACAGCATGGGCGGTTTCATGGCCGCCGACGCCGTCGCCGCCGATCCCAAGGCGGCGGGCGCGATCCTCATCGACGCCTGGGACATCGGCAAGCAGAAGGCCGACCTCGTCGATCCGGCCAAGCGCGAGGCGGCGCTCGAGGACCTGCGCTCGAGCACCCCGCCCCTGGCCGGAACCAGCGCCGAATTGCTGGCCAAGGAGATCGAGACCACCTCGACCAAGCTGGACCTGGAGGCGCTCAGCGCCCGCATCGCGGACCGGCCGGTGCTGATGATCGGGGCCGAGCACGCCGGGGCGCCGACCACGCGCAAGCTGGCCGCCGCCGCCCGCCAGGCCCAGGCCCAGGACGCGCCCAAGGGGGCGCTGACCGAAACCTACATGGACACCGACCACAGCTTCTCCGACAGCCGCATCGCCCTGGAGGCCGAGGTGATCCGCTGGCTGGGCCAGTTCGACCCGGCCTCGGCCCAGGTCGGCACGCCGGGGATCCCGCTAAAGGCGGCCTATGACGAGGCCAACCCCTTCGCCAAGATCCTGCGCGGCGAGATCGCCGTGCCCAAGGTCTATGAGGACGACCAGGTCCTGGCCTTCATGGACTACGCCCCGGCCGAGCCGGGCCATGTGCTGGTGATCTCCAAGACCTCCAAGGCCCGTAACCTGCTGGAGGTCTCGCCGACCGACCTGAGCCGGCTCATGGCCGTGGCCGCCCGGGTCGGCCAGGCCCAGGTCGACGGCCTGGGCGTCGAGGGCTTCACGATCGTCCAGAACAACGGCGTCGGCCAGAGCGTGCCGCACCTGCACATCCACGTCATCCCGCGCGTGGCCGGCAAGCCGCTGATGTTCGTCGAGAACGCCCGGGGCGACCCCAAGGCGATCGAAGCGGCGGCGGCCAGGATCCGGGCGGCGATGAAACCCTGAAGACTCGTGCGTCCTTCGAGGCTCGCCTTCGGCTCGCACCTCAGGATGAGGACCTTGGATTGGCTCTGAAATCCTCATCCTGAGGCGCCCGCGCAGCGGGCCTCGAAGGACGCAGGGCGTCAGCTCAACCGTTCCGCCACCGCCCGCGCCGCCGCCACGCCGGTGGCGAAACAGGCCTGCAGCAGGTAGCCGCCGGTCGGGGCTTCCCAGTCCAGCATCTCGCCGGCCACGAACACGCCAGGCGCGGCCTTCAGTTCCAGCCCGGCCAGCGCCTCGAAGGCCAGGCCGCCGGCGCTGGAGATCGCCCGCTCCAGGCCTTGGGCCCCGGTCAGCACGACCCGCGCGGCCTTGATCGCCGCGGCCAGGGCGTCGGGCGCGACGGGCAAGGCCATGCCATGCGCCTCACGCAGCAGGCCGATCTCGACCGGCGACAGGTGGGCGGCCTTGCGCAGCCAGCTCGACAGCGACTGCCCGCCGCGCGGCCGGGACAGCCGCGCGGTCAGTTGGGCCAAGGACAGGTCGGGCCGCAGGTCGACGTCCAGCGTCGCCCGGCGATGGGCGTCGACCGCATCGCGCAGGGCCGCCGACAAGGCATAGACCGCCCCGCCCTCCAGGCCGTAGCCCGCGACCAGGGCGTCGCCGCGCGAGACCTGGCCTTCGAACTCCAAGGCCACGTTCTTCAGCGGCGTCCCGGCGAACCGCTCGCGGAACACCGGCGTCCAGGCCACGTCGAACCCGACATTGGCCGGCCGGAACGGCGCCACGGCCGCGCCGCATGCTGTCAGCCGAGGAGCCCAGGCGCCGTCCGAGCCGAGCCGAGCCCAGCTGGCCCCGCCCAAGGCCAGGATCGTGGCGCGGGGCCGGACGGCGCGCGGCCCGTCGGGCGTCTCGAAAGCCAGCTCTCCCGCCGCGGTCCAGCCGGTCCAGCTCGAGCGAAGGTTCAGCGCCACGCCGCCCGCCTCCAGCCGCGCAATCCAGGCCCTCAGCAGGGGCGAGGCCTTCAGCGCCCTGGGGAACACCCGGCCGCTGCTGCCCACGAAGGTCGCCTGCCCCAGGCCCTCGGCCCAGGCCGTGAGGTCGGCCGGGGTGAAGGCCTCCAGCATCGGCCGCAGCCGCTCGCTCGCCGCGCCGTAGCGCCCGACGAAGCGCTCGAAGTCTTCGGAATGGGTCAGGTTCAGCCCGCCGCGCCCGGCCATCAGGAACTTGCGGCCCAAGGTCGGCATGCGCTCGAACACCGTCACCGACAGCCCCGCCGTGCTCAGCACCTCTGCCGCCATCAGCCCGGCCGGCCCGCCGCCGACCACGGCGACGTCGGGCTTTTCTACCGGCATCAAGCGCGCTCGATATCGGTCAGTGGAAAATCGTCACCCTTGAACAACAACGGAACACCTCGCGTTTTCGCGCAGGCGTAAGCAAAACAATCGCCCATGTTGAGCTTGGCGGGATGTTGCCCCTTGCCAAAGCGCGCGAAGGCATCGATCGCAGCTCCAGCCTCCGAATGTCCAATAGATACGACGCGTATTTCGGCGGAAATCAGATAGAGTTCCACCTCAGAACGAGCATCGTTTACCTCGATAGCTTTGGCCCGGACCAAGCTACGCACTGTCTCCCAAACCGCGACAGCCGATGTGATCGTCCCATCGACAGTGGCCAAGCGCTGTTCGAGGAGATCCCTTTCAGGCTCGCCTAGCAAGATTGCACAGAGTGCGGACGCGTCGACAAACATCAGTCGCCCGAGAGTTCATCGAAGAAGGCCTTGTCTGCCTTTAGGCCAGTATTCGGTAGGCGGGCGATGCGGTCGCTGATGGCCCGCATGCGGGCCAACTTCTCATCGCTCGCCTTCCTGTCTGCTTCGCGCGCCTTTCGAACTGCCAACTTGATGGCGTCGGTAATACCCACACGATTGTCTTCAGCATACTGCCGCAGCATGGCGTCGGCTTCAGCATCGCGAACATGGAAGGGCATCGGAAACCTCCGTCTAGCCGAAAGATAACATCGGCTAGACACATCAACAACTCAGCCCCAAACGCAAAGCGGGCGCTGGATCGCTCCAGCGCCCGCTCGCTTTGGTCAGTCGAAGGCTTTAGGCGGTGATCGACGCGACGTCGACCTTGAAGCCCGGGCCCATCGTCGAGGACAGGCCGATACGCTTCACATAGACGCCCTTGGCGCCCGACGGCTTGGCCTTGTTCAGCGCGTCGACCAGGGCCTTGACGTTGATCAGCAGGGCTTCGTCCGAGAACGAGATCTTGCCGATGCCGGCGTGGACGATGCCCGCCTTCTCGACGCGGAACTCGACGGCGCCGCCCTTGGCGTCCTTCACGGCCTGGCCGACGTTCGGGGTCACGGTGCCGACCTTCGGGTTCGGCATCAGGCCGCGCGGGCCCAGCACCTTACCGAGGCGACCGACCAGGGCCATCATGTCCGGGGTCGCGATGACGCGATCGAAGTCCATGAAGCCGCCGGCGATCTTTTCGTACAGGTCTTCGGCGCCGACGTGCTCGGCGCCCGCCGCGACGGCTTCGGCCGCCTTGGCGTCCTTGGCGAAGACGGCGACGCGGACGTCGCGGCCGGTGCCCGACGGCAGGTTCACGACGCCGCGGACCTGCTGGTCGGCGTGGCGCGGGTCGACGCCGAGGTTGACCGAGATCTCGACGGATTCGTCGAACTTGGCCTTGGCGTTGGCCTTCACGAGAGCGATGGCGTCGGCGACGGCGTGGGCGGCTTCACGATCGCCGGTCCAGGCCTGGATGCGCTTGGGTTGCTTGGCCATGGTCTTAGGCCTCCACGATCTTCAGGCCCATGGCCTTGGCGGAGCCTTCGATGATCTTGGCCGCGGCCTCGAGATCGTTGGCGTTCAGGTCCTTCATCTTCTTTTCAGCGATCTCGCGCAGCTGGGTGCGGGTTACTTCGCCGACGGTCTCGCGACCGGTCAGCTTGGCGCCGGACTTCAGGCCGGTGATCTGCTTCAGATAGTGCGTCGCCGGGGGGGTCTTGGTGACGAAGGTGAACGACTTGTCCTGATAGACCGTGATGACGGTCGGCAGGGGGGTGCCCTTTTCGACGTTCTCGGTGCGCGCGTTGAACTCCTTGCAGAAGCCCATGATGTTGACGCCGCGCTGGCCCAGTGCGGGGCCGATGGGCGGTGAAGGCGTGGCGGAGCCGGCCTTCACCTGGAGCTTGATATAGCCCAGGATCTTCTTAGCCATTGTATCCTCTCAAGAAAGCCGGGTTTAGCGGCCTTCGCTGGTTGGCCGTGGTGCGGGCTGGCGGCCCTCCCACGGATTTGATCTCGTCCTAACGACGAGCACGCCCCGGGACAGGGTCCTGGGACGAAGGCGCGGCATGTAGCAGGCGGGGGGCGCGGAGTCTACCCAGAGACCGGGCCAGAGACCGGGCCAGAGACCTGGGATGAGACCGCTCACTCGCCCATGACTGCAACGCCCGACGCCGACCGTGTTTCGCCGCTATGACGGTTGAGGGACGAGCCCGATCTGCTGGAGGATCGACAGCATGTCGGGAAGGCCGCGCTCCTCGACGATCTTTCCGCCCGAGAGTTTGTAGAATCCCATGCTCGTGGCCTGGAAGGCCTTGCCGGTCGGCGGCGCGCCCATGAAGGAGCCGTCGTTCGTGCCGCTCATGCCGAAGCGGGCGGCGATCGTGTCGCCTTCGGCCACCGCTTCTTCCAGCACCCATCGCACATCCGAAAACGCGCTCCGGAGCATCGCCAGGAGTTGCAGATAGCCGTCGGGACCGAGCAGCGGGGCCGGTACGCCGGGCGCGTGGAAGATGGCGTCCGGCGAAACCAGCGCCGGCGCCAGGTTCGGGTCGCCCGAATTTATGAAGTCCGTGAAGCGACGGATGAACAAGTGGGCGGCGTCTGACGACATTTCGAACCTCGGCATGGGCGGCTCGTTCATTTGGCCGACGGCGCACATTGGTAATCGAAAACCAGCTGCCGAATAATGGTAGCCTTGGACGGACAGTAGAAACGCAGAGCTTCCAATGGATCGGTTCGCGGCGATGAGGGTGTTCATCCGGGCGGTGGAGCTTGGATCGTTCAGCGCCGCGGCCCAGGCGTTGCGGATTTCACCGCAGCTGGTCGGCAAACAGGTCGGCCAGCTGGAGGCCCACCTTGGAGTGCAACTGCTTCATCGGACGACCCGTCGCCAGAGCCTGACGGATTTCGGACGGGTCTTTTATGACCGAGCCAAGATCATTCTGGCCGACGTCGAGGCGGCGGAAGGCCTGGCGGCCGAAGCCCTGGCGACGCCGACGGGAAGGCTTCGGATCAACGCGCCGGTCAGCTTTGGCATGCATGCCCTGGCGCCGCGGTTACCGGAGTTCCTCCGCGATCATCCGCAGGTGACCGTCGATCTAACGCTCAACAACCGCGCCATAGATCTGGTCGACGAGGGCTATGACGCGACCTTCCGCGTCGGCGCGTTGGCCGACAGCCGTCTGGTCGGGCGCGCCCTGGCGCCCTATCGGCTCGTCCTCTGCGCGGCGCCGGCCTATCTCGCCGAAGCGCCGCCGCTTCTGGCGCCTCGCGACCTCCAGCAACACGAATGTCTGGGCTTCGCCCATACGGAACTGCGGACCCATTGGACGTTTGACGGCCCGGAAGGGCGCATCGTCGTGCCGGTGACGAGTCGTCTGATGGTCGATCATGGGGAACCGCTGCTGCACGCGGCGCTCGCGGGCCTCGGCATCCTGCTGCAACCGGTCGAACTCCTGCAGCCGGCCTTGGAAGACGGCCGGCTGGTCGAGGTCTTGCCCGACTACACCGCGCCCGCTCGGCCCTTGCACATCCTGTACGCGCCCGACCGCCGCATGACTCCCAAGCTGCGGAGCTTCATCGACTTCGCCGTCCTGGCGTTTGGCTGATCGTCCTGCGCGACATGCGATCTCAATGAAAATCCCGGCTGCGCTGCAGTCGTCCGGACGTCCGCATCCGCACCGTCGGGGCCGGGGCCTCGGGGTCCTGTTTCATCCGCGCCAGCTCGGCCGACAGGTCGGTGAAGCTTTCGGCCACCACGTGGATGACGCCATCGGCGGCCTGGACCTTGCCGTGGACGACCAGGAACGAGGCGCTCATCACCGTGCGGCGGTGGGCGTCGAAACAGTCCTTCCAGACCACCGCATTGGCCACGCCGGTCTCGTCCTCCAGGGTCAGGAACACCACGCCCTTGGCGGTGCCCGGCCGCTGGCGGATCAGCACCAGCCCGCCGACGCTGACCCGGCGGCCGTCGCGGACGCCCTTCAGCCGCTCGGCGGGCGTGACGTTCAGCCGGTCCAGCTGCGGCCGGAAGAACCGCAGCGGGTGGGCCTTCAGCGACAGGCTGGTGGTGCGGTAGTCCTCGGCCACCTGCTGGGGCAAGGCCATGGCCGGCAGGGCGACGGCGTCCTCGAACAGCGGCAGGCCGGCCAGCAGCGGCGCCTGGCTGTCGACCTTGACCTCGCCCTTCAGCCCCTTGACCGCCCACAGGGCGTCGCGGCGGGACAGGCCCGCCCCGGCGAAGGCGTCGGCCTCGGCCAGCAGTTCCAGGGCGCGCTGGGAAACCCCGGCCCGGGCGAAGTCGGCGGGCGTCCGGGCGCCGGCGGCGCGGGCGGCCATGACCAGGTCGGCGTCGAGATCGGCGTCCTCCGGCCTTTTCTTCTTCTTCAGACCCTTGATCTGGCGCAGGCCCAGGCGGACGGCCTTCCAATGCGGACGGGTGTCGGGATTGAAGATCTTGTCCTCTCGCGTCTTTCCTTCCCCCTTGTGGGGAAGGGGGACCAGCGAAGCTGGTGGATGGGGGAGTCGCCGCATTGAGTCCGGGCGCCGAGCCTCCTCCGTCAGCTTCGCCGACACCTCCCCCATGAAGGGGGAGGAAGGCGCTCCGCTCTCCAGCGTGCAGTCCCAGTCACTCATCAGCACGTCCGGGGGCCGCACCTCGACCCCGTGCTCGCGGGCGTCGCGGACCAGTTGGGCCGGCTGGTAGAAGCCCATCGGCTGGGAATTGATCAGGGCCGCGCAGAACACGTCCGGCCACGCCCATTTGATCCAGGCCGAGACATAGACCAGCTTGGCGAAGCTGGCCGCGTGGCTTTCGGGGAAACCGTACGAGCCGAAGCCCTCGATCTGCTTGAAGCACCGCGTGGCGAAGTCGCGCTGGTAGCCGCGCGACACCATGCCCTCGACGAACTTGTCGCGATACTGAGCCGGGTCGCCGTCATGCTTGAAGGTGGCCATGGCCTTGCGCAGGCCGTCAGCCTCGTCGGGGGTGAACTTGGCGGCCTCGATGGCCAGGCTCATGGCCTGTTCCTGGAACAGCGGCACGCCGAAGGTCTTGCCCAGGATGCCGAACAGCTCGTCGGGCGGACCGTGTTCCGGCGAGGGCGCGGGCCATTCCACCGGCTCCAGGCCCTGCCGTCGGCGCAGATAGGGATGGACCATGTCGCCCTGGATCGGACCGGGCCGCACGATCGCCACCTCGATGACCAGGTCGTAAAATTCCTTGGGCCGGAGCCTCGGCAGCATCGACATCTGGGCCCGGCTCTCGACCTGGAACACCCCGACGCTGTCGGCCTTGGACAGCATGTCGTAGACGCCCTTCACCTCGGTGGGGATGTCGGCCAGGTCGGTGATCGGCAGGCCATGGTCGGCGCGCAGCATGCCGAACGCCCGCTGGATGGCGGTCAGCATGCCCAGGGCCAGCACGTCGACCTTCATCAGGCCCAGGCTGTCGATGTCGTCCTTGTCCCACTCGATGAAGGTGCGGTCCTTCATCGCCGCATTGCCGATCGGCACGGTCTCGTCCAGCCGCCGCTTGGTCAGGACGAAGCCGCCGACGTGCTGCGACAGGTGGCGCGGGAACTGCAGCAGCTCGGTGGCCAGGGCGATGGCGCGGGCGATCTGCGGGTTCTGCGGATCCAGGCCCGTCTGGCGGATATGCTCGTCGGGCAGGCCGTCGCCCCAGCTGCCCCAGACGGTGTTGGCCAGGATCGCGGTGATGTCCTCGGTCAGGCCCAGGGCCTTGCCGACGTCGCGGATGGCGCTGCGGGGGCGGTAATGGATCACCGTGCCGCAGATGGCGGCATAGTCGCGGCCATAGCGCTCATAGACATATTGCATCACCTCCTCGCGCCGCTCGTGCTCGAAGTCGACGTCGATGTCCGGCGGCTCGCCGCGGTTCTCGGAGATGAAGCGGGTGAACAGCAGGCGGTGCTCGGTGGGGTCGATCGAGGTCACCCCCAGGCAGAAGCAGACCGAGGAATTGGCCGCCGAACCGCGCCCCTGGCACAGGACGCCCATCTCCCGCGCCTTGCGGACGATGTCGTGCACGGTGATGAAATAGTTGGGATAGTCCATCTTGGCGATCAGCCGCAGCTCCTCGCGCAGCTGGTCGGCGACCTTGTCGGAAACCCCGTTCGGATAGCGCCAGGCCGCGCCCGCCCAGGTCAGGTCGGTCAGGTGCTGCATGGCCGTCTTGCCGGGCGGCACCGGCTCGTCGGGGTACTGCTCCTTGAGGTGCGAAAGGTCGAAGCCGATGCGCTCGACGATCTCGAGCGTGCGCTCCACCGCCTGGGGCCAGCGCTCGAACAGCCGGGCCATCTCGGCCGGGGTCTTGAGGTGGCGCTCGGCGTTGGCCTCCAGGCGGAAGCCGGCCTCGGTGATCGTGCAGCCCTCGCGGATGCAGGTCATCACGTCCTGCAGCGGCCGCCGCTCGGGGCCGTGATAGAGCACGTCATTGGTGGCGACCATCGGCGCGCCGGCCTCGCGGGCCAGCTCGGCCAGCCGCGACAGGCGCTTGAGGTCCTGGGCGGCGTAGGCCCGGCTGGCGGCCAGCCAGACCCGGCCGCGCAGTTCACCGGCCATGCGGTCGAGGTCGACCTGGAAAGCCTCGTCCAGTTTCGCCGGCGGCACGACCAGGGCCAACTGGCCGTCGGCGTGCTCCAGGAAGTCCTCCCAGGACAGATGGCATTCGCCCTTCTCGGCCCGGCGCTGACCCACGGTCAGCAGGCGGGTCAGGCGGGCGAAGGCCTCGCGGTCGGACGGGTAGCAGAGCAGGCTGGGCGTGCCGTCCATGAAGTCCAGCCGGCAGCCGGTCAGGGCGCGGATTTGCAGGTCCTTGGCCGCCGTCCAGGCCCGCACCACCCCGGCCAGGCTGTTGCGGTCGACCACCCCCACGGCGCTCAGGCCCAGGGCCTGGCCGGTCAGCATCAGCTCCTGGGCGTGGGAAGCGCCGCGCAGGAACGAGAAGTTGGTGGTGGCCTGGAGCTCGGCGTAGGCATGGATGGTCATGGGCGCACACTTGCCCCCACCTGGCCGCTACGCGGCCTGTCCGCCCCCATAGGGGGCGGAGCCTCGCGCTCGGCGCCAGCGGCTTGGCTCTTCCCCCTATGGGGGAAGACGGCCGAAGGCCCGTAGGGGGCAAGTACGCGGCTACCCGAACAGGCCATGCAACCACCACTTCGGGGCCTTCTCCCCGTCGCCGTACAGGCCGGCCCGGAAGATCCAGAACCGTTCGCCCGCCTCGTCCTCCACCCGGTAATAGTCGCGCACCTTGCCCGGCCCGACCTCGTCGAAGGCCTTGCGCCACCATTCCTGGCCGATCCGTTCGGGGCCCTCGGCCAGGCGCACGCGGCGCGAGCGGCCGCGCCAGGTGAAGCGGACCGGCGGGTCGTCCGGCAGCTTGGCCAGCACCTCGATCGCCTCGGGACGGCGCAGCAGACGGGTCGGCCGGGGACGGTCCGGGTCCCAGGCGTCTTCCGGCCGGGGGTCCAGCGGCGCGCGGCGGACCACCGCACGTTCCGGCACGTGGCTCGGATGCGGATCGGCCCGCCACACCCGGTCCTCGCCCAGGCGGTTGACCAGCCGGTCGACCAGCGGCGCCAGGCCCTCCTCCAGGCCGGCCCCGTCGTCGGCGTCCAGGGTCCGTTGCGCGGTCGACAGCGGCTCGACCTCGGCGGCCCACAGGGTGACGACCTCGATCCCGAAGCCCGGATCGACCGTGTCCAGCTTCGGCTTCAGCAGCTTGGCGATGCGGGCGGCGTCGCGGCCGGGACGCGACAGGCCGGCCCGCACCGGCTGGTCCTTGCCGTCCAGGCGGTGGAAGACCAGCTCGAACCGCCGCGCCCCCCGCCCCTCGGCCTCCAGCCGGGCGCACAGCAGAGCGCAGATGTCGCCGGTCACCCGCTCCAGGTCGGACAGGGCGCTGATCGGCTCGAAGAAGGCCAGGCGGTCGAACCACGGGGTGGCGGGGCGGCGGAAAGCCAGGGCCTCGCGAGCCGCGCCCAGGGCCTGGTCGATGCGCATCACGGCGGAAAGTCCGAACCGCCGGGCCATCTGGGCGCGCGGCAGGGCCAGCAACTGGCCGACCTGGAACAGGCCCAGGCGCGGCAGCTGGGCCTGGGCCGCCTCGTCCAGCCGCAGGGCCGCCACCGGCAGCGGGGCCAACAACGGGCCCTGGCCGCCGGGCGGGGCGATGGTGCGGTCGGGAGCGTAGCGGGCCAGGGCCCAGGCCGCGCCGGGGGTGTCGGCGATCGCCCCCCGGGCCGGCGCCCCCCAGCGCTCCAGCCGGGTCAGCAGGTCGTCCAGCATCGGGCCCTCGCCGCCCCACAGGTGCGACACGCCCTCGACGTCGAGGAACAGGCCGTCCAGCCCGTCGATGGCCACGGCCGGCGAGAAGCGCACGCACCAGTCGCAGAGAATCTCCAGCGCCGCGCGGTCGCCGTCGGGGTCGTGGTCGGCGGTCAGCAGGTCGGGGACCAGGGCCGCAGCGTCGGCGGCCTTCTGGCCGACATGCAGGCCCAGGGCCGCGGCCGCGTCGTCGACGGCGGCCAGGCGGCGCGTGCCGCCCTCGGTGGCGACCAGGGCGACGGGGGCTCCTCCCCCCATGGGGGAGGTGTCGCCGCAGGCGACGGAGGGGGGAGTTTTGCGGCCTGGGCCACCGGCAAGATCGACCTTCCGATCACTCCCCCCACCGACCGCTGCGCGGTCGCCTCCCCCACGGGGGGAGGGACTAGGCGGTGCGACGGTATTCTTCCTCGCCCACGTCGTGATCGGCCAACTTCGACACCAGACGGAAAGGATGCGGGCCATCGGCGGCCTCCGCTTGTTCGAGGATCCAGGCGCCGGGACGGCCGCCCCGGCAGCGTTCGAGTTCGACCCGCCAGCGCGGTGGGCCCAGGCCTGGCAGGCCCGGCGGCGGCTGGCTGGGGGCGGCGGCGATCCGCCAGCGGGTCTGGGCGGCCGCGCCGGAGACCTCGCGCGCCTTGCCCGCCGGACCGCCATAGGGCCGTCGTCGCAGCAGCACCCCGGTGGCGCCGCGCCGCTCGCAGGCCAGCTGCAGGCGGCGGCCGGCCTTGAGGTCCGGGCTCTGCGCCTCGCCGATCGCGGCGGCCACCCCGACCGTGGCCAGGGCGTCCTCCAGCACCGCCAGCACCTCGGCCTCGTCACGGGCCCGGACCTGGATCAGCCGGCCGGTGGGAAAGCCCAGGCCGGCCAGGCCGGGCGCGTGCAGGTCGGCGCGGCGCATCACCCAGACCACCGCGCCCTGGGCCGCCAGCGGCCGCAGCATCAGGGCCGCGAAGGCGGCGGGGGCGGCGCCGGTCTCTTCCTCCAGCCCGGCCCCGCCCACCTCGTGCCAGCCGCCGCGCGGCAGGCCGCCGGCCGGAAAGCAGCCGTCGATGCGCGGATCCCCGAACGGCAGGACGGGAGGCGGAGTCCGAGTCCCCGCCTCCAGGGCGGCGATCTGGGCTCTCAAAACCGAAAGGGCGGGCCTCGCCCCGGGCATCCCTGCATCTCCAATGTTCCACTTTTGTTCTGACCCTCCAGGCGTGGAGAGTCAAGCGGAGCCGGGTCGCGATTCAGGGATGCGCTGGAATGACGCGCCGGGGGCGCAGGCCTAGAACCGCGCCTCGGCCCGCCACCACCGCGACACCAGCATCGGTCCGAACGCGGCGCTGATGCCGCAGGCGTCGGCGAACAGATCGAACCACGAGGCGTCGCGGCCGACGAAGGCCTGCAGGATCTCGATCGCCCCGCCAAACGCCAGGATCACCAGGCCGATGCGGTGCAGCCGGCTCTGCGGCAGGGCCAGGCTGGCCAGGATGCTGAGCACGTAGAAGACCAGGAAGTGCTTGGCCTTGTCCCAGGGGATCAGGCCCATGCTGTCGTTGTCGGGCAGCAGGGCCTTGGCCAGGGCGTAGGCGGCGGCGGTCAGGAAGACGATGAAGACCAGGCGGTTGATCTTGCGGGCGCGGAGGGACATCGAAGCTCCTGACTGGGACGTCCGCACCTAGCCGGTCCGGTGAGGCTTGAAAATGGCCGGACGACGTCTTGGGCGCATCGCCTTGCGGAATGCATGGGATCTGCACGCTCTTCCTTCTCCCCTTGCGGGAGAAGGTGTCGGCGAAGCCGACGGATGAGGGGTCGATGAACGCGAAAACCGCGCCCAGCCTTTCGACCGAACGCGGCTTCGAACGTCTGAGAACCCCCTCATCCGACCTGCTACGCAGGCCACCTTCTCGCGCAAGGGGAGAAGGGTCCGGGCTCTAGAACGTCAGCGCTCGCGCTTCCTTGACGTGCGGCAGGGCCTGGATCTTGGCCAGCAGGGCCTCGTCCGGGGCCTGGTCGACGCCGACCAGGGCGATGGCGTCCTCGTCGGCCGAGACGCGGCCCAGGTTGAAGGTGGCGATGTTGACGCCCGCCTCGCCCAGCAGCATGCCCAGGGCGCCGATGAAGCCCGGCTTGTCCAGGTTGTTGATGTACAGCATGGCCGGCGAGAAGCCGGCGTCCAGCTCCATGCCCTTGACCTCGACGACGCGCGGGGCGCCGGCGACCACGGTGCCGGCGAAGGCGCGCTTGCCCTTTTCGGTGGTGATGGTGATGCGCATCAGGCTGTCATAGGTGGGGCTGACCTCCTGGCGGCTCTCCGAGACGGTGATGCCGCGCTCCTTGGCCACGGCCGGCGCGGAGACCATGTTGATCTCGGCCAGCATCGGCTTGAGGATCCCGGCCAGGGCGGCCGAGGTCATCGGCTTGACGTTCAGCTTGGAGACCTCGCCCTCGAAGGCGATGTCGATGGCCTTGATCCCGAAATCGACCATCTGGCCGGCCAGGGCGCCGATCTTCTCGGCCAGGGCCACGAACGGCTTCAGCTTGGGGGCTTCCTCCGCGGTGATCGAGGGGCTGTTCAGCGCGTTGGTCACCGCGCCGGTCAGCAGGTAGTCGCTGACCTGTTCGGCCACCTGCAGGGCCACGTTCTCCTGGGCCTCGCTGGTGCTGGCGCCCAGGTGCGGGGTGGCCACGACCTTGTCGCTGCCGAACAGCGGGTTTTCCTTGGCCGGCTCGGTGACGAACACGTCGAAGGCCGCGCCGCCCACATGGCCGTCGTCCAGCAGCTTGCGCAGGGCGACCTCGTCGACCAGGCCGCCGCGGGCGCAGTTGACGATCAGCACGCCCTTCTTGGTCTTGGCCAGGTTCTCGGCCGACAGGATGTTGCGGGTCTTGTCGGTCAGCGGGGTGTGCAGGGTGATGACGTCGGCGCGGGCCAGCAGGTCTTCCAGCTCGACCTTCTCGACGCCCATCTCGACGGCGCGCTCGGGGCTGAGGAAGGGGTCGTAGGCCACGACCTTCATCTTCAGGCCCAGAGCCCGGTCGGCGACGATGCCGCCGATATTGCCGGCCCCGATCAGGCCCAGGGTCTTGGCGTAGAGCTCCACGCCCATGAAGCGGTTCTTCTCCCACTTGCCGGCCTGGGTGCTGGCGTCGGCGGCCGGCAACTGGCGGGCCAGGGCGAACATCATGGCGATGGCGTGCTCGGCCGTGGTGATCGAGTTGCCGAACGGGGTGTTCATCACCACCACGCCCTTGGCGGTGGCGGCGGGGATGTCGACATTGTCGACGCCGATGCCGGCCCGGGCGATGACCTTCAGCCGGTTGGCGGCGGCGATCACGTCCTTGTCGAGCTTGGCGCCCGAGCGGATGGCGATGCCGTCATAGTCGCCGATCACGGCGATCAGCTCGTCTTTCGACAGGCCGACCTTGATGTCGAAGTCGACGCCGCGGTTCTTGAAGATGTCGACGGCGGCGGGGCTGAGCTTGTCGGCGATGAGGACGCGGGGAGCGGTCATGTGGGGGATTCCTTGCGGAGAAGTTTGAAAACTCCCCCCACCGGCGCTTCGCGCCGCCTCCCCCACAGGGGGAGGACCTCGTTTAAGACCCTCCCCCTGTGGGGGAGGTGTCGGCGAAGCCGACGGAGGGGGGAGTAAAGCTAGGCTGTTAAGCGGCGGCCAGTTCGGCCGAGATGGTGGCGAAGGCCCAGTCGAGCCAGGGCGTCAGGGCCTCGAGGTCCGAGGCCTCGACGGTGGCGCCGCACCAGATGCGCAGGCCGGCCGGGGCATCGCGATAGCCGCCGATGTCGAGGGCCGCGCCCTCCTTCTCGAGCAGGCTGGCCAGCTTCTTGGCGAAGTCGGCCTGGGCGTCGTCCGGCAGGGCGGCGATCGCGGGATCGACGACCTTCAGGCACACCGAGGTGTTGGAGCGAATGTCCGGCGTCGCCGCCAGGAACTCGACCCAAGGGGTGCGAGCGACCCAGTCGGCCAGCACGGCCAGGTTCTGGTCGGCGCGGGCCTGCATGGCTTCCAGGCCGCCGATCGAGGCGGCCCATTTCAGGGCGTCCAGGGCGTCCTCGACGCACAGCATCGACGGCGTGTTGATGGTCGCGCCCTCGAAGATGTCGGCCGCCAGCTTGCCGCCCTTGGTCATCCGGAACAGCTTGGGCATCGGCCAGGCCGGGGTGTAGCTTTCCAGGCGTGCCACGGCCCGGGGCGACAGGATCAGGATCCCGTGCGCGCCCTCGCCGCCCAGGGCCTTCTGCCAGGAGAAGGTCACGACATCGAGCTTGGTCCAGTCCAGGTCCTGGGCGAAGGCGGCGCTGGTGGCGTCGCAGATCACGACGCCCTCGCGGTCGGCGCTGATGAAGTCGGCGTTGGAGACGCGGACGCCCGAGGTGGTGCCGTTCCAGGTGAAGACCAGGTCCTTGGCCGGATCGACCTTGGCGGTGTCAGGCAGCTGGCCGTAGGGGGCGTCGAGCACCTCGACGTTCGGCAGCTTCAGTTGCTTGGTGACGTCGGTGACCCAGTCCTTGCCGAAGGACTCGAAGGCCATGACCTGCACCGGGCGAGCGCCCAGCATCGACCACATCGCCATCTCGACGGCGCCGGTGTCCGAACCGGCGACGATGCCGATCAGGAAGTCGGCGGGGACTTCCAGCACTTGCCGCGTCTGGTCGATGGCGGCCTTCAGGCGGCCCTTGCCCAGCTTGGAGCGGTGCGACCGGCCCAGGACGGCGTTTCTGAGATTTTCGGGGGTCCAGCCAGGGCGCTTGGCGCAGGGGCCGGAAGAGAACTCGGGGCGAGCCGGGCGGATCGCCGGCTTGGCGAGGGTGGTCATAGCGATGTCTCCCATCCTTACAGATGGACAGCGCCCCGTTGGGGGGGCGTGGCCCGCCGGCGACAAACTCTTTTTCGACGGGGAAGGCAAGGAGAGATTTTGCGGCGGAACGGGCGAATCACCCGCGGCTGGCAATTATCTTGCCGCGTGGAGCTGTTTCGCCGTACGGGCCTGCTTGCGCCACGCGGCGAAGATGCCGAACAGGATACAGACCAGCACGCCGGCGGAGTTCAGGTTGTTGACCATGCCGTAGGTGCGGTCATGCGGCTTTTCGCCGATGATATAATAGGCGTGCAGGCTGAACTGGATCGCCTGCAGCAGCATCGCGCCGCCCAGCCACGGGCTAGTGTAGCGCAAGGCCAGCACAAGGAAGCTGAAGCCGTAGAGGCCTTCGCAGAGCAGATAGACGCCAGGCCTGGACGGCGCCGGCAGGAACAGTTGAATCAGCGGATAGACAATGGCGCCCACCAATACGATGAGACTGCCCCAGCGCTCGGGCGGGCCGCCTCGGGCCCACGCCAAACCGCACACCAACAAGGTGGCTGCCCATCCCAGAAGAGGCGCGATCTGAACATGCATCCCTAGAGTCTCTAGCGCGAATTAGAGACCCTAGGGATTAAACTCTTGCAATATTGCTTAGCTCGCTTCGGACAGGCGCTCGTCCGACCGATCGTCCGCGACCTGGGCGGAACCTTCCTTGGCGTCCCAGCCGAACATCTTGGTGCGAACACCCAGACGCAGGCGGGTCTGATCCAGCTGGCCGTGCGCATCGACCATGGCCGTGCGGGCTTCCGACAGCGCGGCCACGGCGGCCGCGATCTTGGCCGAGGCGCCGGCGGCGACGGTCGCCGACAGGCCCAGATCCTTACGAGCCTGCACCAGTTCGCCCATCATTTCGGCGACTTGCACCATGGCCGTGTCGATCGCGGCCTCGGTGCTATGCAGCTTGGCGGCCACACGTTTGACAACAAAAACCTTTTCCACGCCCCATCTCCTTAATGAAAGACTAAAAATAGAGGTAAACGAAAAGTTAAGAAGAAAGCAATGAGAAACGCCCGTTAACGTTGTTTTGTCGCAGGGGGTCGGCACCTTGGAAGCGAAGCGTTAGGAAGATTGAGCGAAGGTGGACCCCTGGGATTCTCCTGGGACGGGAAATGATCGACGACAGCCGCAACTCCGGAGTCGCGACGCACGCGCCCCTGCAGGCGCGAATCGCGGCCGTCGCGCTGACCACGACAGTGGTCGCGCTGCTGGCGGCGTGCCTGTGCTTCATGCTCCAGCAGTGGAGCGTCGCGCGCCAGGAATCCCGGACGAACCACGAGATCCTGGTCCAGATGGTGGCCGCGGGGGCCGCCGCGCCGGTGGCCGACCACAACACGGTCGGCGCCTACCGCGCGCTCGAGGCGGTGGCCAAGGCGCCCAACGTCGCGTCCGTGCGCCTGACCGACATGCATGGCCAGGTGGTCGCCCAGATCGGCGCGGCCGACGACGCCGAGGTCGACACCCTGGTCCGTCCGATCAAGCTGGGCTCGCGCCAGGTGGGGTCGCTGGCCCTGTCGGCTCGCCGCCCCAGCCTGACCGACATCATGGCCCGCGACCTGGCCCTGACCGGCACCCTGTTCTTCGGCTCGGCCGGCCTGGCGATCCTGCTGGCCAACGGCCTGGCCCGCCGCATGACCAAGCCGATGGAGCGCCTGTCCAACGCCATGCGCGAGGTCGCCGCCGACGGTCGCTTCAAGCCGGTGGAGCAGGCCGCCGACGACGACGTCTTCCACAGCCTGACCGCCAGCTTCAACCACCTGGTCTCGCGGCTGGAGATCAACGACCACGAGCTGCGCGGGGCCATGGCCGAACTGGTCAAGGCCCGCGACGACGCCAACGCCGCCAACGTCCTGAAGTCGCACTTCCTGGCCAATATGAGCCACGAGATCCGCACGCCGCTGAACGGCGTGCTGGCCATGACCGAGGTGATGGCCATGGGCGAGCTGTCGGCCGCCCAGCGCGAGCGCCTGTCGGTGATCCGCGAATCGGGGGCCCTGCTGCTGTCGGTGCTCAACGACGTGCTGGACCTGTCGAAGATCGAGGCCGGCCGCCTGGACCTGGTCGAGCGCGACTTCGACCTGGCCAGCCTGGCCCTGTCGGTCCGCGAAACCTACGCCACCCAGGCCCGGGCCAAGAACCTGGAGTTCGGGGTGTTCGTCGCGCCCGAAGCCCTGGGCTCGTGGCGCGGCGACGTCGACCGCCTGCGCCAGATCCTCGGCAACCTGGTGTCCAACGCCCTGAAGTTCACGCTGGAGGGCAGCGTCTCGGTGCGCTTCGCCTCGGCCGACGACGGTGGCGGCCTGCGCATCGACGTGGTCGACACCGGCATCGGCATTGATGCGGAGACCCTGCCGCGCCTGTTCGACAAGTTCGTCCAGGCCGACAGCTCGACCACCCGGCGGTTCGGCGGCTCGGGCCTGGGCCTGTCGATCTGCAGCGAGTTGGCCACCCTGATGGGCGGCGGCGTCCACGTGCAGAGCCGCGAGGGCCAGGGCTCGACCTTCACCGTCGTGGTGGCCATGCCGCGCGGCGAGGCGGCCGCCCCCGCGCCGGAGGAAACCGCGCCGCCGCCGATCGAGTCCGAGCGCCGCCTGCGCGTGCTGGCCGCCGACGACAACCCCACCAACCAGAAGGTCATCGCCGCCGTCCTGGCCCCGCTGGGCGCCGAGGTCGAGCTGGTCGCCGACGGCGTCGCCTGCGTCGAGGCCTGGAAGCGCGGCGGCTTCGACATCGTGCTGATGGACATCCACATGCCGGTGATGGACGGCGTCGAGGCGGCCCGCACCATCCGGGCGCTCGAGGTCGGCGAGGGCCGCAAGCGCATCCCGATCGTGGCGGTGACCGCCAACGCCCTGGTCCACCAGGTCGAGGGCTACATGGCCGCAGGCATGGACGGCCACGTCGCCAAGCCGATCGAGGTGACCAAGCTCTACGACGCCATCGAGACCGCCGTCGCCGCCGCCCGCCGCGAAGGCGCGAAGGTCGCCGCGGCCTAGGTCTTTCCGCTTTGCGCGGGGCGATCGCCTATGGATCTGCTCTGAAAAAACCTGTCATCCCGGACAAGCTCGGCGGAGCCGAGCGCCGATCCGGGACCGCCGCAAGCACTGCGTTCACGCCCCGGTCCCGGATCTTCGCGCTGCGCGCTCGTCCGGGATGACAGCCGTTTTTCGGTCCTGCGCAATGGCTCCCCCAGAGGGGAGCAATGGTTCACCTACCTGAACGCAACATAACGGGCGGCTCAGGACCGCTTCAGCCGCCGTGTGGTCTCTTGTGTCCAACGTCGCCTCGTCGGCGCCGGACATCTTCAAGAGGAACCGTACGATGAAAAAGATTCTGCTTTCGATCGCCGCGGTCTCGGCCATCGCCGCCGCCGTCCCCGCCGTCGCCTCGGCCCAGGACTATGGCTACGACCGCGGCCCCGATCGCGGCTACGACCGCGGCTACGGCTATGGCGGCGACCGCGTCGCCCGCCTGGACGACCGCATCGACCGCGGCATCCGCAGCGGCGGCCTGACCCGCAACGAGGCCTGGCGCCTGAAGGGCGAGCTGCGCGACACCGCCCGCCTGGAGGCCCGCTATCGTCGCGACGGCCTGAACCGTTGGGAGCGCGAGGACCTGGATCGCCGCTTCGACCGCATCAGCGCCCAGATCCGCTACGAGCGCCACGACCGCGACTATGGCTACGGCCGCGACTATCGCGACGGCCGTCGCTACTAGGCCCTAGAGCAAGCCGCGCGATATAGGGTTCGCGCGCCTTGCTCTAGACTTTTGTTTTCGCATCGCTTTTGCGGAAAACCGGCATCCACTTTTCCGCGCGATGCTTTAGACGAGGGCCGGCGCTACCCGCAGCCGGCTCTCCACCATCGTGAAGCCGCGGCCGCGCAGGAGAACGCGCGCGCCGCGGTTTTCGCAGTCCAGGTCCCCGCCCCGTCCGGGATAGGCCTGGTGGAACCGCAAGGCCGCCACGCCCAGCTTGTCGCCGTACAGCGGCGCCAGCATGCAGTGGGCCGAGCCGGTGGTCGGGTCCTCGGGAATGCCGGCCGCCGGGGCGAAGAAGCGGCTGACCACGGCGTAGTCCCGGCCGGGATCGGCCAGGGCGGCGACGATCACCTGGCCCGGCCCGCCCTTGGCCAGGCCGCCGCCGACGGCGCCCAGCAGGGCCAGGTCCGGCGACAGCCCGCGCACCGTCGCCTCGTCGGCGACCACGGCCAGCAGGTACTGCCCCGCCCAGACCTCGATCGGCGTCACCCCCAGGGCCCTGGCCAGGTCGGGTCCGGCCTCGCCCCGCGTCGGCGGATCGGCCGGAAAGTCCATCTCCAGCCCCGCGCCGCCGAACACGCCGTCGACCCGGCGTACGGTCAGCTCGCCCGACAGGGTGTCGAAGCTCAGCAGCGGAACCTCGACGCCCATTTCCTGGAACAGGGCATGGGCGCTGGCCAGGGTGGCGTGGCCGCACAGCGGCGCCTCCAGGGCCGGGGTGAACCAGCGCAGGCCGAACCGGGCGGGATCGGCGGTCTTCAGCAGGAAGGCCGTCTCGGCCTGGTTGTTCTCGGCGGCCAGGGCCTGCATCCAGGCGGCGTCGGGCCATGCCTCGAACGGCTCGACCACGCAGGCCGGATTGCCCTTGAACGGGCCGGAGGCGAAGGCGTCGATGGTCCACTGGCGCATGGCGGGAGCTCCTGGAAATGACGGCTTTCGCGGTCGTAGGAGCAAGGCGTCACGGGATCAAAGGCAACATTGTCACGGGTGACAATGTTTTGCCGCCGCGCATTCAAGACGTTCGTCATCCCGGGCCTTGTGCCCAGGACCCCTGGTTCAGCTGACGGTGAAGCGAAATGGCGCGCCGGCGCGCCACCCCTCCGCGCTTGCGACGGACAGAGGGTTCCCGGGCACGAGGCCCGGGATGACGGTGGGGAAAAGGGAGAAGCCCCTATTCCCCCTCCACCACGATCTCCGGCCAGCGGGCCTTGGCCGAGCCGGTGGTGCGGGCCCAGCCGCCGGCCCCCTTCACCCGCAGGGGATTGGGCCGCAGCCGCAGGGCGAACAGGTCCTCCAGTCCGAACGGGGCGAACACCGACAGGGTGTCGTCGGCCTCCATCCGCACGCCCACGCAGAAGGCTGTGGCCACGAAGCGCTTCAGGGCGTCGGCGCTGGACTCGAGCGGCGGGTAGGGCTCGTCGGCCCCGAACTTCTGTTCGAACCACAGGTGCACGCGGGCCTGGTTGCGGACCTCGACCAGGCTCCTCAGCGGCTCGTCGAACGCCGCCGCCACCCGTTGGATCACGACGTCCTCGGCCTCGTAGGAGGTATCGGACGCGTCGTGATAGGCCACGTCGTAGTCCTTGATCCCGTAGTCGGGCGCCCGGCCGGTCAGGTGGTTCCAGACCGGCTGGTAGACCGCGCCGGAGAACACCATGCCGTCGGGCAGGTCCAGGTCGCGGACCGTGCGCAGCACCTGCAAGGTGGTGGGCGTGGCGCGGATGATCTCGACGAGACGGGCTTGCAGGTCGCTCATTTGCGCACCACCCAAGCATGGTCCAGCGGTCCGTGCCCGGCCCCAAAGCCCGGCGCGCGCAGCATGGCCTCGTGGACGTAGTTCCAGGCCCGGGCCACCGACTCGGTCAGGGTCAGGCCCTGGGCGAAGCCGACGGCGCAGGCGCTGGCCAGGGTGCAGCCGGTGCCGTGGGTGTGGCGGGTGTCGATCCGCTCGCCCTCGAAGGCCGTCTCGCCCTGGCGGGTGATCAGCAGGTCGACGACGCGCTCGCCCGGCCCGTTTCCCTCAAGAATGTGTCCGCCTTTCATCAGCACCGCGTGGGCGCCCAACTCCAGCAGCGCCTCGCCGGCCCGGCGCAGGTCATCGGTGGTCTCGACGGTCAGTCCGGTCAGGGCGGCGGCCTCAGGAGCGTTGGGGGTCAGCAGGGCGGCGCGCGGCACCAGCAGGCTCTTCAGCGCCCCGACCGCCGGCTGGGCCAGCAGCGCGGCCCCGCCCTTGGCGACCATCACCGGATCGATGACGGCCGGAATGCTTTTCGCGCTGTCCAGCACCCGGGCCACGACCTCGACCGTGGCGGCGTCGCCCAGCATGCCGGTCTTGAAGGCGTCGGCCCCGATGTCGTCGAGCACGGCGCGGGCCTGGGCCTCGACGATCTCCAGCGGGATCGGGTGCACGGCGGTCACGCCCAGGGTGTTCTGGACGGTGATCGCGGTGATCGCCGTGGCCGCGTAGCCGCCCAGGGCGGTGATGGTCTTGATGTCGGCCTGGATCCCCGCCCCGCCGCCGGAATCCGATCCGGCGAGGACGAGCACGCGACCGCGATGTGGCGCTTTCGTCATGCAGAGGTTCTAGCGGGGAGTCGGGGGTGGGGGGTAGGCGCCTTGAGGGCGTGGCCGACGCCTCGTCCGTAGGAAAGGCCGCGACATTCTCGATCCGGCTCCGGAACCTTCACCGTATCCGGCGCGTATTCACTGCCAAGTTGTGTTGGTGGGGTTGCCGATGAGAAGACTGCTTTGCGCCGCGCTGGTCGGCGCGGCCTGTTGCGCGCCGGTCGCGGCCCTGGCCCAGGCGGCCGGCGGCGACGGGATCGACCCGGCGACCCTGGACCTGGCCAAGCTGATCGAGTGCCGGACCTACGACGTGCCGTCGTACAACGCCCTGGCCTTCTGGCTGGTCGGCGACGAGGCCGCCCAGGCGCGGGCCCACTTCGGCCTGACCGAGGAGAAGACCGCCAACTTCATGCTCAAGGCCTATGCGCTCAAGGCCCCGATCACGGTGTTCGGCCGCCAGACCCGCCACATCGTCTTCAACAGCGCCGGCCTGATGGCCGTGCTGGACGAGGCCGACCCTCACCCGTTGGCCAAGCAATTGGAGATCGAGCCGGCGATCGACCTGCCGGCCAAGTTCCTCGGCGAGCGCGAGATCTCGGCCACCACCGACAAGGGCCAGGCCGGCGGCTTCACCTACAAGACCCGCGTCACCCTCAACGTCTCCACCGTCACCTCGCACCCGGGCAAGACCCTGGCCGGCTGCAGCTACACCTTCGAGATGATCGAAAATGGCCAGTAAGCCCGTCCTCGCCGCCCTCTGCGCCGTGTTCATGGCGGCCGCTGCTCCGGCCCTGGCCCAGGACCTCTATATCGGCACGGTCGACGTCCAAAAGGACCAGGTGATCCTGACCCGCTGCGATCTGGTCCAGAACCGCTACGTGCTGCGCGACCGCGAGGGCGAGGCGGACAAGCCTGTCGCCAAGCTGCGCGAACGCCTGAAGACCCTGAAGGCGCCGGTCTATGTCGAGGTGATCGGCGAGTATGTCGAGGTCCAGGGCGAGGACGGCAACGGCCTGGAGGTGGTCGCCCTGGAGAACCTGACGGCCGGCAAGTCCTGCCACCTGGCCGACGCCCTGCCGGCGGGGTAGGCGACCAAAGTTATCCACAGGCCTAGCCCCTCGTCCGCGAAGGAGCCGGGCCAGCGCCCACGACCCAAAGCGATTGTCATCCCGGCCTTCGGGCCGCGCGAGCGGTCCGCCTGTCGGCGAACCCGGCGCGTAGCGCGATGATCCGGGACCGACGCGTGAACTCCGAGCTTGCGGCGGTCCCGGATCGGCGCCCGGCTGCGCCGCGCTTGTCCGGGATGACAGTCCTTTTTGGCTTGGAGCAAGGGGAGGGTCGCCGCGTCTATCCCCGCACTTCGCTGGACAGACACAAGCCTTATCAACGCCCTACACAAAAACGCGCGTTTCCGATCCCCACCCTCCAGGACGGCCGCACACTAGCGGCATGACCCAAACCCAGACCCACACCCCCGCCCCGTCCATCGCCTGGTGCCAGGCGATGCAAGCCAAGCTCATGGCCGCCCTCGACGCAGCCTGGGCGAGCCTTGAACGCAGTCACGACCCGGCCGAGATCCGAAAGATCCGCGACAAGGCCAAGGCGATCGGCGACCTGGCCGCCATGGCCCGCAAGGTGGCGCTGATCGTGCCCATGGCCCGCGCCGCGCGGTCCCCCGCCCCGCCGCTGTCGGCCGCGATCGCGCCGACCCTGGCCGAGGCCCTCGCGCCCGTCGCGGCTCCCATGGTGGCCCCCATGGCCGCCCCCATGGCGGCTCAGGCCGAACACGCCCGTCGTGCGCTGGACAAGCTCAAGGGCGGACGGCGCGGACGGCTGTGAGATGCGGCGCACGTGGAGTGTCGAACCGCCCCCCGCCACGGCGAGGCCGCGCCTTGAAATCTTGATGGCGAGCCTGCTCTGGCGTCTGGCCGTGCTTCAGGTCTGTCGGATAAATTCCGAGACCAAGGCCGCGACGGAGTCCGGCGCGTCCTCGGTGCAATAGTGCCCGACGCCGGCCAGACGCTTGACCGGCGAGGCCGGGAAGAGCGCGCTGAAGAGCGGCAGGAAGTGTTCGGCTTGAAGCGTGCGGTCGGCGTCTCCCCAGATGGCCAGCGCGGGCGTGTCGCGGATCGCGCGCACGGCGGCCGGGCTTGGCGTCTCGAACCTGTGCGCGCCCGTGGCGAAGCCCTTGGCCCAGCCGATCGCCCCGAGGCAATCGGCGGAAGTCGCGAAGGGCGCGCCATAGGCCTCGAGCCAGGCGTCGGTGATGATCTGGTTGTTTTCAAAGCCGTTGAGCTTCAGCGTGCTCAGAACGTTGAAGCCGAGCTGTCCCAGCACGGCGTCCAGGCTGCCGTCCGCTTCGGCCTTGGCGATCCATTGAAACCACGGGGAGACGCTGGCGTTCGCTGCGACGCGCTCGAAAAGATCCGGCTGCCCGAACGGGGTCGGGCCGTTCACCGAGATCACGCGACGGATACGGTTCGGATGGCGGGCGGCCAGCCCCATCCCCACCGGTCCGCCGAAATCGTGCACGACAAGGGTGATTTCGGCCAGATCCAGCGCCAGAACAAAGCGCTCCAGATTGTCGACATGGTCCTGCAGCCAATAGCTGCGCCCCGGCGGCGTCTGGCTTTTTCCAAAGCCCATGTGATCCGGAACGACCACCCGGTACGTTGGGCTCAAGGCCTGGATCAGGTGGCGAAACAGGAAGCCCCAGGTCGGCTCGCCGTGCAGGCACAAGACGACTTCGCCGCCGCGCGGCCCCTCGTCGGCATAGTGCATCCGGAAGCCCGGGGCGGCGGTGAAATGCGGCGCAAAGGGATAGGCGCCGCCGAAGGTGGCGTCGGATCGGATCATGAAGGCCTCGACATTCAAAGTTTCAACTTGAAACCACAATCGCATATCGCTTGAGGTTTCATATTGCAACCGGTATCTAGGCCAGGGACGAAGCCGAAAAGCGGACCACGATGGTCAAGAGAACAAGTCACAGGGACGCGTCGTGCGGCGTCGCGCGGCCACTGGACGCCATCGGCGACGGGTGGTCCTTGCTGATCGTCCGCGACGCCTTCGACGGTCTGCGCCGGTTCGGGGAGTTTCAGAAAAGCCTGGGGCTGGCCAAGAACATCCTCGCGGCTCGCCTGCGCAGCTTGGTGGCGCACGGCGTCATGGAGGTGGTCCCTGCCTCGGATGGCGGCCCGCACCAGGAATATGTGCTGACCGCGAAAGGCCGAGGGCTGTTTCCGCTGCTTGTCGCCCTGCGGCAATGGGGCGACGACTTCTTCTTCGACGCTGACGAGCCGCGCGCGCTCCTCGTCGACAAGAAGGCGGGGCTTCCGGTGCGAAAACTGGAGCTGCGCGCGCAGGACGGACGCCTGCTTGGGCCGGAGGACGCCCTTGTGCGCTTGCCGGCGGGCGCCTCCTAGAGCATCGCGCGGAAAAGTGGACGCCGGTTTTCCGCAAAAGTGATGTGAAAACAAAAGTCTAGAGCAAGCGGCCACCTTTGAGCCCGAAATCGGCCGGGCCGAACCCTGTGCGTCAAGGTCTCGGATGGGGCGAGATCCGTCCCTAGAGCCCTACCCGCCCCCGATCGCTCCCCACACCGCCAGCGCCTGCGCCGTCTCGCGGACGTCGTGGACCCGCACCGCCGCCACCCCGGCGGCCGCGGCGTGCAGGTGAGCCGCCAGCGAACCGCCGAGGCGGGCGGCGGGGTCGGCGCCCTGCGGGTCCAGGGCGGCGATGAAGCGCTTGCGGCTGGCGCCCAGCAGGATCGGATAGCCCAGGGCCACGAAGCGCGGCAGGGCGGCCAGCAGGGCCAGGTTGTGGGCCGGGGTCTTGCCGAAGCCGATGCCCGGGTCCAGCCAGATCTTCTCCTTGGCCACGCCGGCCGCCATGGCGGTCAGGGCCCGGGCCAGCAGGAAGGCTTCGACCTCGGCGACCACGTCGCCGTAGCGCGGGTCGTCCTGCATGGTCCCCGGCTCGCCCAGCATGTGCATCAGCACCACCTCGCAGCCCAGCTCGGCGGCGGTTTCCGGCGCGTCGGCAGCGAAGCGCAGGGCGGCGACGTCGTTCCAGAGGCTCGCCCCGGCGGCGACGGCGGCGCGGGCCACGGCGGGCTTCATGGTGTCGATCGAGATCGTCACGTCGCTGGCCGCGCGGATCGCCTCGATCAGCGGAACGACCCGGTCGATCTCCTCGGCGGCGGGGACGGGCGTCGCGCCGGGCCGGGTGCTTTCGCCGCCGATGTCGAGGATGTCGGCCCCCGCGTCGATCAGCCGCCGGGCCTGGTCCAGGGCGGCGGCGCGGTCGAGGAACCGCCCGCCGTCCGAGAAGCTGTCGGGCGTGACATTGACGATCCCCATGACGCGGGGGATTGATACGGGCATGTCGTCCTCACTCGCCGCGATCGACCCGAATGCGTGGATTACGCTCAGCCGGGACTTTCTAGCCTTCGTCGCGGCGGAAGGTGAGGGCTCGCTTGATGATCTGGCCAAAAAGGTCTCGGTCCTGGTCGCCTTGGCCGAAGCGACCGAGCTGCCTGTGCTATCCGACGCCGAGAACGAACTGGACGAGCGCCCTCCGCCGGCCGGCGACTGGCTTGACCACGCCGAGCGGCGCTTCCCAGCCCTGACCGACTACCGCCAAGAAGAAGAAGCGGACCTCGGCTATGCGCCAGACAATGTCTGCGAAATCGCCGAGGAGTTCGATCGCTGGCTTCAGCTTCTAGCTCTGGGTCATGAAAGGCCGGCGCTCTGGGAATGGCGTTTCGCCTACGAACACCACTGGGGGCCGCATCACGCGGCGCCGCTTCTCACCCAGCTGGCGCTGCGCGGCGCGACCCCTACCAGTCGATGAACGTCGTGAACTTGCCGATCATCCCCGTCCAGACGCCGAAGTCGTCGTCCAGGCCCGCCATGGTGCGGCCGGCGTTCACATTGACGTCGTACTGGACGTAGGGGTCGCCGTCGTCGTCGAGATAGACCTTCAGATAGCGGTTCTTGCGGTTCCATTCGTTGGCCTTCTCCAGCTTCAGCGGCTCCTTCAGGTCGAAGCCGGCCGAGAACTGCAGCGCCTTGCAGCGCTTGGCCTCGTCGCAGTCGTAGAAATAGATCTTGAAGGTCTGGCCGTCGGCGGCGCTGTTGATCAGCGGATCGTCCGACGAATCCTTGGTCAGCTCGGCCTTGTAGCCGCCCTTCTGCAGCCAGGCCGCCACTTCGGGGCCGGTCATGCCGCCCTTGTGGATCTCCTGGGCCTGGGTCTGGGCCGCTCCGGCCCCGCCCACGATCAGCAGCGCCGTCGCGGTCGCCAGGGCGATGATCGCCGTCTTCATGTCATGCCTCCCCCGCCGCGCGCTCGCGGCCAGGGCGCAGGCTAGCGGCGCCCGCTCCGGACGCAAAGCAACCGGCGAAGAAAAAGCCGGATCGGCGAACCGGTCCGGCTTTTCCTGGTGCTGCCGCGTGGGCTCCAGGCCTAGGCGACGAGGCCCGTCGAGACCGGCACCGAGGCCACCGGCCCGGTCGGCATCTTGTTGCTCTCGTCCTCGACGCGGACGGGCTGAATGCCCTTCATGACGTTGATGATCTCGTCGCCGCTGAGGGTCTCGAACTCCAGCAGGGCCTTGGCCACCGCGTGCAGCTCGGTCAGCTTCTCGGTCAGGATCTGGCGAGCCTCGTCCTCGCCGCCCTTGACCAGGCGACGGACCTCGGTGTCGATCTTGATCATGGTGTCGGGCGAGACGTTCTGGGTGCGGGCCACCGAGTGGCCCAGGAACACCTCGTCCTGGTTGTCGCCATAGGCCACGGTGCCCAGCTCGTCGGAGAAGCCCCAGCGGGTGACCATGTTGCGGGCCAGGCTGGTGGCGGCGCTGATGTCGCTGGACGCGCCCGAGGTGATCTTGTGCTTGCCGAAGATCAGCTCCTCGGCCACCCGGCCGGCCATCATGATGGCCAGGCGCGAGGTCATCATGTCGTAGCTCATCGAGTAGCGGTCGCCCTCGGGAAGCTGCATGACCATGCCCAGGGCCCGGCCGCGCGGCACGATGGTGGCCTTGTGCACCGGGTCAGCGACGGCGACGTTGAGGGCCACCAGGGCGTGGCCGCCCTCGTGATAGGCCGTCAGCTTCTTCTCGTCCTCGCTCATGGCCATCGAGCGACGCTCGGCGCCCATCATCACCTTGTCCTTGGCGTATTCGAAGTCGTGCATGGTGACCATGCGACGGTTCTTGCGCGCGGCGGTCAGGGCCGCCTCGTTGACCAGGTTGGCCAGGTCCGCGCCCGAGAAGCCGGGGGTGCCGCGGGCCAGAGTCTTGACGTCGACGTCGGCGGCCAGCGGCACGTTCTTCATGTGCACGCGGATGATCTTCTCGCGGCCCATGACGTCGGGATTGGGCACCACGACCTGGCGGTCGAAGCGGCCCGGACGCAGCAGGGCCGGATCCAGCACGTCGGGACGGTTGGTGGCGGCGATCAGGATGATGCCCTCGTTGGCCTCGAAGCCGTCCATCTCGACCAGCAGCTGGTTCAGGGTCTGCTCGCGCTCGTCGTTGCCGCCGCCCAGGCCGGCGCCACGATGGCGGCCGACGGCGTCGATCTCATCGATGAAGATGATGCAGGGAGCGTTCTTCTTGGCCTGCTCGAACATGTCGCGCACGCGGCTGGCGCCGACGCCGACGAACATCTCGACGAAGTCCGAACCGGAGATGGTGAAGAACGGCACGCCGGCCTCACCCGCCACGGCGCGGGCGATCAGGGTCTTGCCGGTGCCGGGAGGACCGACCAGCAGGGCGCCCTTGGGGATCTTGCCGCCCAGGCGCTGGAACTTGGCCGGGTCCTTGAGGAACTCGACCACTTCCTGCAGCTCTTCCTTGGCCTCGTCGACGCCGGCGACGTCGTCGAACAGCACGCGGTTCTTGTTCTCGGTCAGCAGCCGGGCCTTGGACTTGCCAAAGCCCATGGCGCCCTTGGTGCCGCCCTGCATCTGGCGCATGAAGAAGATCCACACCCCGATCAGCAGCAGGATCGGCAGCATCTGGAACAGCACGCCCACCAGGATGTTGCCGCCCTTCTGGTAGACGATCTCGGAATTGCGGGCCTCGAGACGCTTGACCAGGTCCTCGGAATTGGTCGGGATGTTGACGCTGTAGGGCTTGCCGGTCTTCGGCTCGACCTTGACCACGTCGCCGTTGATGTTGGCCTTCTTGACCTCGCCGCTGTCGATGTTCTTGAGCAGCTGCGAATAGCTGGTCTCGCCGGCGGCGCCCGCGCGGCCGCCCTGGCTGAAGACGCCATAGGCCGCCACCACCACCAGCACGATCGCCGCCCAGATGCCCAGGGTCTTGAAATTCATACGCGTTGTCTTCCCAACGATGTCTCTGACCTTCCAAGATAGGACGGTCCGGCCGGTTTCGCCACGCGCGGGGATATCATGTCGCGGGCTCTTGATCGACACGGCCTGTCGCCGCTTCGAAACGATCCGCCACAAGACAACGCGCCCGTGTCGTTTTGGCCCCTGCAAGGATCGGGCAACTGACGCCGCCTTCCGGGTCGACGACGGCCGGAAGGGCCGGGCGGGCGGCCGGCGGCAGGGCTTTCAGGGCCTGGCGTTGGGCGGCGGGCAGCCGGGCGGCCAGGCCTTGTAGCGGGCGGACGACCAGGCCTTCCTCGACGGCGGTGATTTCGTAGCGGCCGTCCCAGACGATCGATTGGCCGACCGGCAGCCTCAAATCACCCCTCCCCCCGTGGGGGAGGCGACCCGAAGGGTCGGTGGGGGGAGCCGTCGGGCGCTCGACCACTCCCCTCACCGTCGGCTTCGCCGACACCTCCCCCATGGGGGGAGGATTTGCTGACCGCCGCGCCTCGCCGGGCTCGCGGAAGAACGACACGCCCTCCCCCGCCGCCTCGATCCGCGCCCCGGCCAGGGTGGCGGTGAAGGTCTCGCCCGCCCGGATCCGGTCCACCAGCCGCTGGAGCCGTTCGCCGCGCGGCGGCTGGGCGGTTCCAGCCGCGCACAGGCAGGCGGCGGCGACGTGGGCGGCCGGCGCGTCGCGCGGCAGGACGAGACAGCCCTCTCCTCTCCCGTGAAACGGGGAAGGTGGCGCGTCGCGAAGCGGCGTGACGGAGGGGGCGTCCGGGGCTGTCGTCATGCCGCTTCGCGACGCCCCCTCCGTCGGCTTCGCCGCCACCTCCCCCGCCTGGGCGGGGGAGGAGAGATGCGCCCGCGCCCGGGCCCGCGCCGACCTCGGATCGTCGTTGGCCGGGTCCTCCAGCCAGGTCTCGCCCCGCGCCGCCAGCCAGCCACGGATCTCGCCGCGCCCGACCGACAGCAAGGGCCGCAGCACGAACACGTCGCGCCCTTCCGGCCAGGCGGGCGACGGCGACCAGTCGCGGGGGTCGGGCACGGTCGAGCCCTCAGCCCGCATCAGGGCGGCCTCGGCCAGGTCGTCGGCGGTGTGGCCCAGCAGCAGGACCCCCGCCCCGGCCTCGCGGGCGGCGGTCGCCAGCAGGGCGTGGCGGGCGGCCCGGGCGGCGGCCGACAGGCCGGAGACGGGCTTGGGACCGGTCCAGGCCAGGGCCTGGGCTTGGGCGCCCAGGGCGCGGGCCTTGGCGACCGCCTCGGCCGTCCAGCGGGCGCTGGCGGGGTTCAGCTGGTGGTCGACGGTCAGGCTGAGCACCGGGCGGCCATGGGCCCGGGCCCAGTCCAGGACCAGGATCAGTAGGGCCAGGCTGTCGCCGCCGCCGGAGAAGCCCACCGCCAGGGGCGCGGCGGCGTTGGAGCGCAGGCGGCGGTCGAGGGCGGCGGTGAAGGATGGGAAGGATGTGATCATGCGGCCGCCGCCCTGCCCCCTCCGGCCCTTCGGGCCACCTCCCCCAGAGGGGGAGGATCTGGTCCGCTGTCCAGCGGATAGATGGGTAACAGTTTAGCCCGGTTGGATGGGTAACAGTTTTTGGCCCCGGTGATCGAGGAGGCCGATGGGCTGTTGATAGAA
>NZ_JAVDWJ010000022.1:0-54790 GCF_031457295.1 Caulobacter sp. BE254
CCGACACCAAGTCCATCTCACGCAAAATGAAGATCGCCTGCTGGCGGCAAGCCTTCTTCTTCGAGCTCTTTGCTCATATGCGATAGCCCTGCCCATAGGGGGAGGACCTAGAAAGGCGAACCCTACCGCAGCACCCCACGCCGGGTCATCCACCATGCATATCCCGTGAAGGCCGCCAGCAGCCCAGCGATGACCGCGCTGGTGATCGCCATCTGTTGGCCCATGATCTTGCCGCCGCCCGTCAGCAGATAAGTGTAGGCCAGGCTCAGTAGGAACGCCGCCAGCGACACGACCAGGACAGGCCACGCCAGCTTGTTGCGCAGCAGGATCAGCACCGAGCCCAGCAGCGCGCCGAACACCCCGATCGCCCAGTCGACCGTCATCCAGGCCGGCATCTGCTGGTAGTGAGCGATCTGCTCGGGCGTCATGCCCGCGCCGGCCATGTAGGCCGCGCCCCGCGTCATGCTCATCACGAAGTCGAAGACGCCGATGCAGTTGAACAGCACGGCGACGACGCCCACCAGCCACAGGTGCCAGGGCGTCCCGGTCGTTATCCGCGTCATGGTCCCCTCCCCTACGCGGCCGTTCGCCGCCTTCTTTCTGATCGCCTAGGCGTCGACACCTCGCGCCCGCAGCTTCGCCTTCAGCTCCCGCACCGGCCGCGCCAGCAGGAACCCGAACGACACCGCCCCTTCCTTGGTGTGCACCGCGTGATGAATCCGGTGGGCCTGGATCAGCTGCTTCCAGTAGCGCGACTTGCCCGCCGGCACCCTGAACCGCCGATGCACCATGCCGTCGTGGAACACGAAATAGATCGCGCCATAGGCCGTGATCCCCAGCCCGATCGGCAGCAGCCACGGAACGCCGTTGGCGCCGAAATAGATCGCCACGATGGCCGGCGCCGCGAACACCACCGCGAACAGGTCGTTGAGTTCGAACATCCCGGTGCGCGGCTCGTGGTGCGATCGGTGCCAGGCCCACAGCCAGCCGTGCATCACGTAGCGGTGCATGACCCAGGCGAAGCCCTCCATGAAGGCCAGGGCCGCCAGGAACAGGGCCAGGTGCAGACCAAGGGTCGCCATCGTCTTCCCGTCTATCGCCGAATCCGGCGCGCCAGCACGTGCGCCAGGGCCAGGCCGGCGAGGCCCACGGCCGCCAGGACGCACCAGGCCTTATACACCGCCCCGACCCCGGCGTCGCGCCAGAGGATGGCCTGATAGGCCTCGATGGCCCAGGCGTGCGGGGTGAACCAGCCCACCGCCTGCAGCCAGGGCGGCATCAGGAAGCGCGGCACCATGCTGCCGCCGATCGCCGCCAGGACCAGGATCACGAAGGTCGACAGCATCTGGGCCTGCTCGCGCGTGCGGCACACCGACACCAGCCCCAGGGCCACGCCCGCCGCGCAGGCGCTGGCCGCCAGGGTGGTCGGCAGCCACAGGGCCGCATGCTGGATCGCCGCCACGCCGTAGACCACCTGGGCGGTGGCGAAGATCAGCAGGGCCTGGACCGTCCCCTGCCCGACCAGGAACAGGAACTTGCCGCTGACCACCGGCCCCATGCCCGCCGTGCCGGCCAGCAGCCGGTCGGCCACGCCCGTGCTCTGCTCGTCCATCAGGCCCAGCGCGCCCTGCATGGCCGAGAACAGGGCGAACAGGATCATCACCGCCCCAGCGTAATAGGCGATCACTCCGCCGCCGACCTTGGCGTCCTTGACCGCCTCGCGCTCGAAGAAGCCGCCGTCGTCGTGGGTCGGGTCCTGGCGCATCAGGGCCGCGGCGCTGTCGGCGTTCTCGACCTGCTCGTCGGTGAAGCCACCGAGGGCGGGCTCCAGCTGGGTGATCGTCCGGCGCAGGGTGACGTCCGGCAGGGCGTCGGCCAGCACCTGCTGCACGCGGGCCTGGGCCAGGGGTGCGGCCACCGCGCGGCTGGGATCGGCGACGATCAGGAACGGCTTGTCGGCCGAAGCCGGATCGGCGCGGATCACCAGGCCGGCGTCGGCCTGGCCGGCCTTGACCCGCCGCCGCACCTCGGCCGCCGTCGGCGCGATCTCGGCGCGGACCTCGGCCGAGCGGACCAGCGCCGCCGCCAGCCGGGCCGAATCCGCCGTGCGGGCCGTGTCGGCCACCGCCAGCTTCAGCTGGATGGCGTCGCCCGTCGTCCCGGCGAACACCGAGGCGAAGATCAGGAACACCAGCGGCGGCAGCAGGAAGGTCATCAGCAGGGCGCCGCGGTCGCGCCAGAGGTCCAGCGCCATCACCCGCACCATGGCGGCGATCTTCCAGGCGGACCGCCTCACGCCGCCTGCTTCCGGTCGGCGACCAGGGCGAACAGATTGGCCAGGGACGGCTCGCGCACCCGGATCTCGCGCGGGATCAGCCCCGCCTGGCGCAGGCGCTTGTCCAGCCGGCCCGCCGCCGCATAGCCGTCGGCGTCCAGCCGCGTCCAGACAGTCGGCTGGTGCGTGCGCTCCAACCCCTCGGCGATCAGGTGGATCTCGTCGTCGGCGGCGATCGCCTCGGCCAGGTGGACCAGGATCTCCATCCGGGCGCCGAACGCCTCGGCGACCAGGGTCCGGGGCGCGCCCTCCAGCACCAGTTCGCCCTCGCGCAGGAAGCCTACCCGGTCGGCCAGGGCTCCGGCCTGGTCGAGGTCGTGGGTGGTCATCAGCACAGCCACGCCCAGGTCGCGCAGCCCCCGGATCACCGCGTCCAAGGCCTCGCGGGCGTCCTGGTCGACCCCGACCGTCGGCTCGTCGAGGATCAGCAGGCTGGGCTGGTGGACGATGGCGGCGGCGATGTTGGCCCGGCGCTGATAGCCGCCCGACAGATGCCTGACCAGGACCTGGGCGCGATCGGTCGTACGGGTCAGGGCCAGGGCGCGGGTCACGGCCGACGCCAGGCCCGCGCGCGGCACGTCGGCCAGCACCGCGAAGGTCTCGACGTTTTCGGCCACGGTCAGGTTCGGATAGAGGGCGATCTCCTGCGGGACCAGGCCCAGTCCGGCGCGGGCGGCGGGGATCCGGGCGGGGTCGCGGCCGTTCAGCCGCACCGCGCCGCCGTCGGGCCGGATGCGGCCGCAGATCGCGCGGATCAGGGTGGTCTTGCCGGCCCCGTTCGGACCCAGCAGGCCGTAGATCTCGCCGGGGCGCAGCGCCAGGTCGACGCCACGCAGCACGGGCTGGCCGCCATAGGCGTGGACCACGCCGCCGACCGTCACGATGGGGGCCGGCGAAACCGTTTCGGTCGTCACGCCGCCGCCTTGCGGCGGGCGAACAGCTCGCCGACATAGCGGCCCAGCAGGTCGCCGCAGCCGACCTGTACCAGGGCGGCGGAGGCCTTGGCCAGGTGCTCCTCCATGACCTGGCGGGCGCCCGCCGGACCCAGGGTCGAGACCACTGTGGCCATGGCCGCGTCCTTGCCGACATCCTTGCCGGCCGCCTCGGCCGAGCCCTGGACGTCGATCAGGTCGTCGCGGATCTGGAACGCCAGGCCGACATGGCGGGCGAAGACGCCCATCGCCTCGACCGCCGCTTCGGGGGCCTCAGCCACCAGCGCCCCGCCCTGGGCGGCGGCGATGATCAGCACGCCGGTCTTTTCGTGGTTGAGCCGGTCCAGCGCCGCGGGGTCCCGCAGCTGGTCGCGGTCGAACAGGTCGCGGGCCTGGCCGGCGATCAGGCCGGAGAACCCCACGGCCTGGGCGGCGCGGCCGGCCAGGTCGGCGCGCAACGGCGCCGGCAAACCCTGGTCGGCGGCGATCACCGCATAGGCCTGGTTCAGCAGCCCGACCCCGGCCAGGATCGCCGTGGCCTCGTCGAAGGCCCGGTGGATGGTCGGCAGGCCCCGGCGCAGACCCGCGTCGTCCATCGACGGCAGGTCGTCCAGGATCAGCGAAGCGGCGTGGATCATCTCGAACGCGCAGGCCGCGTCCAGCGCCGCCCCTTCGGGCGCGCCCAGCTCGGCGGCGGCCAGCAGGGTCATCATCGGGCGGAAGCGCTTGCCCGGAGCCAGCAGCGAATAGCGCACCGCCTCGACCAGACGGTCGGGCGCCGAGCCCACGGCCGGCGCCAGTTCGGCCAGCCGCCGATCCACCCCGGCGCGCAGGGCCTCGACTCTTTGGAGAAAGGCGGCGTGGTCGTCCATCTCGCGGGTCGCGACCTGCTGTCCACCCCGACGCGGGCGGGGGCATTTGAGGGGCGCCCTCGCCGGGCGTCAATCGAAAGCTCCTCGCCCGGCCCCGGAGGGCGCGATAAGCGCCGGTCAGCCCCGGCAAAAGCCGAAGAAGCGCTTGATGTCCGCCCGTTCGGCCGACGTGCGCGCGTCCTGCGGATAGGCCTTGTCCTCGATCTGGCTGATCAGGCCGGTCTTCTCGAACGCGGCCAGCACCGGGTCGGCCAGGGGGATTCGCCCGATCGCGTCCAGGCCGTCGGTGATCTCGGAGGCTGCCAGCGTGGCGGCGTACCGTCCCTGGGCCTTGCCGGACCGAAAGCGCACCGTCCCGGACCCCGGCTTGCCGTCGGCCAGGTTGGTGAAGAAGCCGACGCTCGTCGTCTTGCGGCGGCACGAGAAGATGATGCCGACCACGTCGCTGTCGGGCAGGCCGTAGGCCAGTCGCTGCTCGGCGTCGGGTGTGGCGAACGCGTTCCATTTCATGCCGGCCGGCGCCGGTCCCTGCGCCGGACCCAGGGTCGAGCACGCGCCCAGCAACACGGCGCTCGTCGCCAGCAACAACCATGATCCCCGCTGCTTCATGCTCCGCCCCTCGCCTGGTCCGCCGTCGATCTAACCCTGTTCGCGCCGGATGGCGACGGGGGCCGGCCCCGGCAAAGCGCGCATGGACGGCTCGGGTTGTGCCAGGCAGGGTGGAGCCAGCCGGCGGGGGCGGCGTTCAGGAGGGATGTCCATGCTGTCCATGAAAGCCTTCGCCGTCCTCGGCCTGGTCGTCGCGCTGGCGGCCTGCGAGCGCAAACCCGCCACGCCGCCGAAGGCGCCCGTCGAAGCGTCCGTCACCACGCCGAAGGCTGCGGCGCCCGCGCCGATGGCGCGGCCCCTGAGCTTCGACCAGTCCGACGAGGCGGCCAAGGTCGCCCTGCGCCTGCCGGCCGAGATCGCCAGCCATCCCGCCCTGCACGCCCTGCTCTACGACCGCGAAACCGCCGGCCTGAAGACCTTCGCCGCCAAGGCCGCGGCCGACCGCAAGGCTTCGGACGGCAAGTTCCCGTGGCGGCCCTACACCCGCCAGAGCCAGTGGTTCCTGGCCGTCGACAGCGCGCCGCTGGTGGGCCTGCGCGCCCTGTGGTTCGAGGACACAGGCGGCGCCCACCCCAACCACGGCGGCTCGACCCTGATCTGGGACAACGTCGCCAACCGCGAGATCCAGCCCAACGCGCTGTTCCGCCCGGACGCCGACATGGCCGTCCTGGACAAGGCGATCTGCGACGCGGTGGCCCAGGCCAAGACCCATCGCGCGGGCGCCACGCCCCTCAACGACATGTTCGCCTGTCCGAAGTGGAACCAGACGGTGCTGGTCCTGGCCCCCTCGACGATCCCGGGCAAAATCGGCGGGCTGACGGCGCTGATCGACCCCTATGTGGTCGGCCCCTATGCCGAGGGCGACTACGAGGTCGTCGTCCCCGCCTCGACGTTCCAGGGCCTGCTGGCCCCGGCCTACGCCGGCGCGTTCGGCGGCGCCCCGAAGTCGCCGGGCAATCCGGACGGGACGCTGAGCGTGAGGATGGACGTGGTGAAGTAAGGTCTCACGTCGTGCGTCCTGCGAGGCTCGGCTCCGCCTCGCACAACGCTCCCATCCGAGCCGCCCCGCAGCGAGCCTCGAAGGACCGGCGTCACCCCAGACCGCAGGCCTTGGCGAAGGTCGCGACGGCCGCCCGCTCGGCGGCGGTTCGAGCGTCGTGCGAAACAAACGTTCCGTAGGGATTCAGGGCGAGACTCCCCGTCGCCACGAAAGCCGCGAGCACAGGATCGCGCCTTCCGGCCTGGAAATGCGCGAGGTCGTCGGAACCGTCGCCTTCCGGCGCGAGCGCCTCGAAACGCCGGGCGACCTTGCCGCCGCGCAGATGCATCACCGGGACATCATGTCCCTCGACCGCCGGGATGATGAACTCGACTCGATCCTTGGTCTGGTCGCAGATGAAGACGATCCCGATCTCATCCGAGTCGTCGACCCCATAGGCAAGCCGCGCCGGCTCTTGATCGGAAGCCGCGATATAGCCCCAGCTCATCGGCGGGGCCGCGGGCGCGACCTGGGTCGCGCACCCACCCAGCATCGACAATCCGACGATCGCAAGGAACCAAGGCGTCGATCTCATGAGCCTGATCCTACAGCGGGATATTGTCGTGCTTCTTCCAGGGGTTCTGGAGCTGCTTGCCCTTGAGGCTCTTCAGCGCCCGGACGATGCGCTTGCGGGTGCCGTGGGGCATGATGACGTCGTCGATATAGCCGCGGGAAGCGGCCACGAACGGGTTGGCGAAGCGGTCCTTGTACTCGGCCTCGCGGGCGGCCAGGGCGTCGGGGTCCTTGGCTTCCTGGCGGAAGATGATCTCCACCGCCCCCTTGGCGCCCATGACCGCGATCTCGGCGGTGGGCCAGGCGTAGTTGAAATCGCCGCGCAGGTGCTTCGAGCTCATCACGTCATAGGCCCCGCCATAGGCCTTGCGGGTGATCAGGGTGATCTTCGGAACCGTGGCCTCGGCGTAGGCGAACAGCAGCTTGGCGCCGTGCTTGATCAGCCCGCCGTACTCCTGCTTGGTGCCGGGCATGAAGCCGGGCACGTCCACCAGGGTGATGATCGGGATGTTGAAGGCGTCGCAGAACCGCACGAAGCGGGCGGCCTTGCGCGAGGAGTCGATGTCCAACACGCCGGCCAGCACCTGGGGCTGGTTGGCGACGACCCCGACGCTGGTCCCGTCCATGCGGGCGAAACCGCAGACGATGTTCCTGGCCCACTCGCTGGAGATCTCGAAGAAGTCGGCCTCGTCGACGATCTTCAGGATCAGTTCCTTGATGTCGTAGGGCTTGCCCGGATCGGAGGGGATCAGGCTGTCGAGGCTGGGCTCGGTGCGATAGGGGTCGTCGAAGCTCTGGCGCTCGGGGGCGGGCTGGCGATTGGAGGCGGGCAGGAAGTCGACCAGGCGGCGCACCTGGGTCAGGGCTTCCAGGTCGTTGTCGAACGCGCCTTCGGCCACGCCCGACTTGGCCGCGTGCACCCGCGCGCCGCCCAGCTCCTCGGCGGTGACCACCTCGTTGGTCACCGTCTTTACAACGTCCGGCCCGGTCACGAACATGTAGCTGGTGTCGCGGACCATGAAGATGAAGTCGGTCATGGCCGGCGAATAGACGTCGCCCCCGGCGCACGGGCCCATGATCACGCTGATCTGCGGGATCACGCCCGAGGCCATGACGTTCTCCAGGAAGATATCGGCATAGCCGGCCAGGCTGTCGACGCCCTCCTGGATGCGCGCTCCGCCCGCGTCGAACAGGCCGATGATCGGCGCGCCCACCTTCATGGCCTGGCGCTGGACCTTGACGATCTTGGCCGCGTGCGCCCCGCTCAGCGAGCCGCCGAACACCGTGAAGTCCTTGGAGAAGACGTAGACGACCTTGCCGTTGATCGTGCCCCAGCCGGTGACCACCCCGTCGCCGGGCACCTTCTGCTCGGCCATGCCGAACTCGGTGCCCCGGTGCTCGACGAACATGTCGAACTCCTCGAACGAGCCTTCGTCCAACAGCAGGTCGATCCGTTCCCGCGCCGTCAGCTTGCCCTTGGCGTGCTGGGCCGCCACCCGCCCCTCGCCGCCGCCGGCCCGGGCGTGATCGCGACGACGATCCAGTTCCTCGAGAATATGCTGCACGCGGACGCTCCCCTGCTCGTTCACTGGGCGGTTTTTCCACCTTATGGGCCGAGCCCTAATGGCGCGAGCTTTCCGTGGCAAGGCGTACGCTGAGGCAGCCCGGCGCCCGAACGTTTGGGAGACACTCAGCGCCGCAGCGCGGCGAACCAGCGCTCCAGCACCTGGGCCTCGACCGCCAGGGCCGCGGCGCGGGCGGCGGCCTCTGCGTCCTGTCCCCAGGTCTGCGCCTGGAAGATCTCCTCCAGCCGCGACAGGTCCAGGGCCTTGCGGCCGGTAACCTTGCCCGCGCGCAGGGCCAGGGCCAGGACCGTCGAGCCGAACAGGCCCGCGCCATAGGCGACCCCCGCCAGGGCGAAGTCGTCCAGGGTCAGGGCCAGGGCCTCGACGGTGGCCAGGGCGGCCGGCGATTGCGGCGTGTGGATCACGCCTGAGGCTGGCTTGAGATGAACGTCCAGTTCGGCCCTGGCCCAGTCCAGCAGGGCGCCCCAGTCGCGCTTTTGAAGCTCGACCAGGGGCGTGGGATGGTCGGCCCAGTAGCACAGCAGGTCCGAGCCGGCGTAGGCCGCGACCTCGGCCGCCACCTCGGCGCGGGTTTCGCGGATCCGGTCGATGGCGGTGAAGGCCAGGCGGGTGGCGGGCATGGCCGTGGAATCGATCACCTCGACCTGGGCTTCCCATTCGGCCGCGACCAGCTGGGCGAGGGCTTGGTTCGGCAGGACCAGGGGCGACTTGGCCGGCGACTTGGGCGTGCGGCCGTCCAGCAGCACGGCGAAACCACCTTCCGCGGGGCCCGCCGTGGCGACCTTGTAGAAGCGGCGGGGACGTTGCAGCAGATCGGGCTTGTCGACCAAGGCGGAACTTCTTTTCAGTCCAGACATCAAAACATCGGTTTCAGGCCGTTGAATGAGCAATCAACGCGCGCAAGGCAAGAGCGGGCGATGCAAGGGAGAGTAGCGGCGTGAGCCTGCCTTCCAACGACATGATGGCGGCCATCGCCGCGACCCGGTTCGGCCTGGGCGCGCGCCCCGGCGAGATCGACGCGGCGCGGAACGATCCGCGCGGCTTTCTGACCGCCCAGATCCGCTCCGAAGGCGCCGACCAGCCGCAGGGCGGCGAAGGCTCGCCCCAGCGCCTGGCCGAGGTCGCCGACTATCAGATGCAGAAGCGCGACGCCAAGGCCGCCCAAAAAGAAATGGGAGGGGATCCCAAGAGCCTGCCGGTCAAGGACCTCCAGAAGGACCTGCGCGACCAGGCCGGCGACGACTTCCTGGCCCGGGCCCGGCTGGGCGCCACGACCGACGCCGCGTTCCGCGAGCGCTGGGCGCTGTTCTGGGCCAACCATTTCACCGTCTCGTCCACCAGCCTGGCCGTCACCTCGGTGGCCGGACCGTTCGAGCAGGAGGCCATCCGACCCCATGTCTTCGGCCGGTTCGAGGACCTGCTGATCGCCTCCTCCACCCATCCGGCCATGCTGCTCTATCTCGACCAGGCCCAGTCGGTCGGTCCCGACAGCAAGGCCGCGGCCTACCAGCGCAAGACCGGCAAGAAGGCCGGCGGCCTGAACGAGAACCTGGCCCGCGAAATCATGGAACTGCACACGGTGGGCGTCGACGCCCGCTACAGGCAGGCCGACGTCACTGAGTTCGCCCGGGCCATGACCGGTTTCAGCGTCGGACGGCCGCAGGATCCGACCCCGCACCAGTTCCTGTTCCGCGACAACGCCCACGAGCCCGGCGCGCGGACGGTGATGGGCCGGCGCTATCCGCAGGAGGGCCAGGCCCAGGCCCTGGCGGTGATGCGCGACCTGGCCGCCAGCCCTCACACCGCCCACCACGTCTCGACCAAGCTGGCCGCCCACTTCGTCAGCGACACCCCGCCGCCGGCCCTCGTAGCCCGGTTGCGGAAGACCTATCTCGACAGCGGCGGGCGACTGGACGAGATGGCCCGCGCCCTGGTCGCCGCGCCGGAGGCCTGGGAGCCCGCGGCCGCCAAGTTCAAGACCCCCTACGAGTTCGCCATCTCGACCTGGCGGGCCGTGGACGCCCAACCGTCGGGGATCGACAAGCTGGCGCCGGTGCTGACGGGGCTGGGCCAGAAGCCGTTCTCGGCCCCTTCCCCCAAGGGCTGGCCCGACGAAGCCCAGGTCTGGTGCGCGCCCGACGCCCTGATCAAGCGCCTGCGGTTCAGCGAGGGCTTCGCCGCGGTGGTCGCCGACCGCCTGGACCCCAACCTGCTGGCCCAGACCGCCCTGGGCGCGCGCTTGAGCTCGCAAGTCGCCAAGGCCGTGGCCCGGGCCGAAACCCGCCGCGAGGCCATGGCCCTGCTGTTGATGAGCCCGGAGTTCCAACGCCGATGAACGCCCCGATTTCGCGTCGATCGCTTCTGGTCCAGGCCGCCGGCCTAGGCGTTTCCGTCAGCTTCCTGGGCGGCTCGGCCTTCGCCGCCGAAGACGGGCCGATGGCCAGGCGCAAGATGGTGGTGGTCATCTGCCGGGGCGGCATGGATGGCCTGACCGTCAGCCCGCCGGTCGGCGATCCCGACTACGCCGCCCTGCGCGGCGCGGTGGCGGTGACGCCCGACCAGGCCCTGAAGCTGGACGGGACCTTCGGCCTGCATCCGGCCCTGGAGTCGGTGCACGCCCTTGCGCTGAAGGGCCAAGCCCGCATCGCCCCGGCCATCGCCAGTCCCGACCGGGCCCGCTCGCACTTCGAGGCCCAGGACGTGCTGGAGACCGGCGCGGCCCAGGTCTACGGCGTCAATACCGGCTGGTTGAACCGCACGCTGGAGGTCATGGGGCCGTCGAAGGTCGAGGGCCTGTCGGTGGGCGCCACCGCGCCGCTGATCCTGCGCGGCAAGGTCCAGGCCGCCAGTTGGTCGCCGGGCAAGGGCGTCGACGAGACCGCCCGCCTGCCCACCCTTCTGCAGGACCTCTACAAGGCCGACCCGCTGATGGGTCCGGCCTTCGCACGCGGCCTGGAGACCGAGGCCATGGCCCAGGCGGCGATGACCGCGCTCAATCCCACGCCCGTCCCGGTGTCGGCCGACGCCGCATCGATGGCGCCCAAGGCGATGTGGAAAAACGCGGTGAACACCTCGGGGACGCCGCTGGTCATGGCGCCGCCGGCCGTGGCCCCCGGCGCCCAGGCGATCGCCGGCCAGCGCCAGGCCCGCGAGGCCGCGCGCAAGCTGGGCGCGACCCTGGCGGGGTTCATGGTCCAGCCGGGCGGGCCGCGCATCGCCGCCATCTCGCTGGACGGCTGGGACACCCACGCCGGCCAGGTCGGCCAGCTCAACAGCCGCCTGTCCTATCTGGACGCCGTGCTCGACGGGCTGAACACCGGCCTCGGCGACGAATGGCGCAACACCGTCGTGGTCGCCGCCACCGAGTTCGGCCGCACCGCCCGGGTCAACGGCACGGGCGGCACCGATCACGGCACCGGCTCGACCGCCCTGGTGCTGGGCGGCGGCCTCAAGCCGGGCGGCATCGTCGGCGACTGGCCCACCTTGAAGCAGGAGGCTCTGTTCGAGAACCGTGACGTGCGCCCCACCCTCGACATGCGCGGCCTGTTCAAGGGCGTGCTGGCCGACCACATGGGCGTCGACCGCGCGGCCCTGGAAGCCAAGGTCTTTCCTGACAGCGCGGACGCCAGGCCCGTGACGGGCCTGGTCTGACCGTTCGCCGGCGGGGCCGAGGGGGCCTCAGCGACGCCTGGTCTGCCGCCGCGCGAACGGATCGTACTCGGCCTCGTCCTCCGAGAAGCCGAACTTGGCGAAGCCGGCCTTCATCTCCGGGCTCAGCGGCGCCTCGATGGCCAGGGTGCCGACCGTCGGGTGCGGCAGGATGATCGAGCGGGCGTGCAGCTGCAGCTTCAGGCCTTCCGATAGCGGCGTGGACTTGTCGTCGCTGTACTTGGGGTCGCCCAGGATCGGGTGGCCGATGGCCTTCATGTGGGCGCGCAGCTGGTGGGTGCGGCCGGTGTGCGGGCGCAGGGCCATCCAGGTGACGCGCGGCCCGGCCCGGCTGATCGAGACGTACTCGGTCTCGGCCGGCTGGGCGTCCTGATCCTTCGGCTCGGCCGGCACCACCAGTTCGCGATCGCCGACGCCCCGCTTGGCCAGATGCAGCTCGATCACGCCCTCGGTGGGGTGCGGATTGCCGGCGACGATGGCCCAGTAGGTCTTCTGGGCCCGGCGCTTGGCGAAGGCTCCCGACAGCCGCGCCGCGGCGCCGGGGGTCTTGCCCAGCAGCAGCACGCCGGAGGTGTCGCGGTCCAGGCGGTGGACCAGCTTGGGCCGGTTGACCCCCTCGCCCCAGGCGCTGAGCAGCTTGTCGATGTGATGGGTGGTCTTGGTGCCGCCCTGCACGGCCAGGCCGGCGGGCTTGTTCAGGGCCAGGACTTCCTCGTCCTCGTACAGCACCAGCGACTTGGCGAAGGCGATGTCGCGCGGCGACAGCTTGCCCTTGTCGGCCGGATCGGGCGCGTCCGGCAGCGGCGGCACGCGGATCTGGCTGCCGGCCGCCAGCTTGGTGTCGGCCTTGGCGCGCGAGCCGTCGACCCGCACCTGGCCGGAGCGGAACAGCTTGTTCAGCTGGATATGGTTCAGGTGCGGCCAGCGGCGCTTGAACCAGCGGTCCAGGCGGACGCCGTCTTCGCCGGCGTCCACATAGATCGTACGTACTTCTTTCATGCCGAAAAGATCCTGCGGGCGATCAAGAGGCCCGCGAAAATGGCCGCCACGGACAGGATCACGCTGGCGGTCGTATAGGTAAAGGCCTGGGCGTAGGCGCGCTTCTCGATCATCAGCGCGGTCTCCAGCGAAAAGGCTGAAAAGGTGGTGAAGCCGCCCATGACGCCGACACCGAGCAACACCCTCCAGTGTTCCTGTTGCGCGCCGCCCCGCAGGACCAGCCAGGCCGCCAGCAGCCCCATCAGCAGCCCGCCCGTCAGGTTGACGATGAAGGTGCCGTACGGCCAGTTCGACCCGAACAGGCGCAGGGCCTGGATTCCCACGAGATAGCGAGCGACGGAGCCCAAGGCGCCGCCGGCGGCGACAAGGAGGAGTTTGGTCATCGCGCCCTTATGCGCCGCGCGGCCGCGAACGCCAAGCCGCGCCTGAAAGCGGGTTTCGCCAGCAAGTTCGGCGAAGGGTTAACGCCGATCCGCCGTCATCATGGTTTACGCTGCCCTGGAGGGCCTTAAAGCGGCCTTCGAATGTCGCCAAAAGGCCCGGAAAATGGGCATCTTAACGTTTGAGCGCGTTACGGTAACCTCGTTTGCACACCGTGTTCCTGCACCGACCATTAAGGCTGTAAAATGCATCCTATGGGCTCCTCCCGCGCCAAGGCGAACATGCCCTTCGATTCGATGCATAGTGACGACCGAAACGAGCACCTGGCTCTCAGCGGCCCCGTACTCCAGCGCCTGGCTGGCTCGGAGCTGATCGCCCGCGGCTCGGTGAACGTCATCAGCGTCAAGGCCATCCGCCGCTGGGCCGGCGACTGGTGGGACAAGAAGCGCGTCGACGTCTGGACCTATGTCGAGCGCAAGCTGGCCGAGCACCTGGACCGCAGCGACCTGCGCGCCCGGATCGGCGAGGAAGACTTCCTGATCGCCATGAACAACGACCACGGCTTGGCGGCCCAGGCGACCAGCGTGCGCATCCTGGAAGACGTGCTGACCCACCTGCTGGGCGCGGCCGAGCCCACCGACCTGGGCGTGCGGTCGGTGATCGGCCTGGAGGCCGGCGGTCTGGTCTGCCGTCCGGTGGACGCGGCCGTGGTGCTGGCCGCGCGGGCCCGCCGCGACTCGATCCGCTCGCCCATCCGCTTCGACATCGATCCGCTGGAAGAGACCCGGCGCACGCCCGTGGCCTTCACCACCGCGGGCGGCGCGGCCCTGCGCGTCGATTTCACGCTCGAGCACGTGATCAGCCTCAAGCGCAACATCGCCACGGCCGTGCGCATCGAGCCGGTGGTCACCCACCTGGGCTCGGGCAAGCAGATCAGCGCCCGCGCCGTCTCGCGCCTGCCCGACCGCGACGCCGCCTTCATCGACGAGGCGGCGCTGAAATACGCCGCCGTCTTCGCCCGCGCCTCGCAGGGCCACGACCGGCCCGACCTGATCGTGCCGGCCTCGTTCCGCACCCTGGGCACCCAGCGCGGCCGCGACATGCTGACCGGCACCTCCGGCCTGTCCCTGGCGCTGCTGCGCGGCGGGGTAATGATGGAGCTGGTCGACGTCACGCGCGGCACCCCCGCCGGCCGCCTGCTGGAAGTGGTGGGCCTGCTGAAGGCCCTGACCCGCGGCGTCATCGCCCGCGTGCCGCCGGAGAAGGAAGCGCTGCGGGTGTTGCGCGACGCCCGCCTGCACGGCCTGACCCTGGACGCCAGCGACCTGGCCGGCCCGGCCGAGAAGATCGCCGCCGACATCATGGCCTTCGGGCGCGACGCCCGGGGCCTGGCCCCGATGGTCGCCCTGCAGGGCCTGCCCGCGGAAGGCTACTTCGCCGCCGCCGAGACCGCGGGCCTGACCCACGCGGCCCTGCGCGCGGCCTATCCGGTCGCGGCGACCGGGACGAAGAAGGCGGCGGGCTAAACCGCCGCCCGTCCCTGCCCCACGGTGCGGACGATGGCGCGGGCGTCGTAGACGTCGGCGCCGCTCGGCGGCTTGCCCTTGCCGAACACCACCTCCATCGAACTGCTGACGGCTGGGCCCGGGCCCAGGTTGAAGCTGGTGCCGACGCCCAGCCCGACCCCGCTGCGCCGGCCATAGCTGCCTGAGCCGCCGCCGATCGACAGGCTTGAGCCGCCGCCCGACCCGGTCTGCTGGGTCACGCGGTCGGCCACCCGGAACCAGTCGTAGCCGTCACGCAGGGCCAGTTCGGCCGAGCGCAGCAGGGCGTAATCGGACACCTGGTTGACCGGCGCGCCGGGATTGCCCTGGAAGGTGACGCGGTAGCGGCCGGCCTCCAGGCGATACTCCGAATAGCCGGCCCCGCGCGGCGCCGTCTGCGGCGCATAGAGCGTCGGCGTGGTGGCGCAGGCGGCCAGCAGGACGGCGGAAAAGGCGAGTGCGATCAATCCCTTGGTCTTGTGGCGCTTCATGGCGAATTCTCCTGCCAGGCTTAACGGCTTTCCGGGCGCCCCTGTTCCGGAACGGCCCGGTCGGGAAGCTCAAGGCCCAGCTTATCCAAAACCGCGCGCATGTCGTCAGGGATCGGCGCGCTGATCCGCCGCTCGCCGCCTTCGGGATGCGGGAAGACCAGCTGGACGGCGTGGAGCATCAGGCGCGGCACGGGCGCCCCGCCCAGCATCAGCGCCCCGCCATAGCGGCTGTCGCCGGCGATCGGCCGGCCGATCGAGGCCATGTGGACCCGCAGCTGGTGCATGCGGCCGGTGTCTGGCGAGAGCTCGACCAGGGCCGCTCCTTCCGTCGAGGCCAGGGTCCGATAACGGCTGCGCGCGGCCTCCGCGTCGGGATGGTCGGCCGCGCAGACCCGCATATAGGCCTCGCGACCAATCGACTCGCGGCGCAGGGGCGAGTCGATCTGGCCGCCGCGCGGCTCGGGCGCGCCGGGCGTGACGATGGCCAGATAGGTCTTGCGGAACCGCTTGCCCATCAGGGCCTTGCCCAGGAAGGTCGCGGCCGGCTTGGTTCGGGCGGTCAGGATCACGCCCGAGGTGTCGCGGTCCAGGCGGTGGATCAGGCGCGGCCGCGGCCGGTCGCGCCGGGCCAGGGCCCACAGCAGGTCGTCCAGCGTATGGGCCCGGATGCGCCCGCCCTGGCTGGACAGCCCGGCCGGCTTGTTCAGCACGAAGACGCTGTCGTCCTCGTGGATCACCAGCGACTTGGTGAATTCGACCTCTTCGGGGGTCAGGGCGACCGGTATGTCGGACGCCTTGGGCTTGGCCACGCCGGGCGGGCGGCGGTCCGCCTTGCCGGGAGGTTGGCGGCTCATGCGGCCTCTCCTTTCGGCGCGATCCACAGCGCCCGGCCGTTCAGGAACAGCCACAGCAGCATCAGCCCCGCCGGGGCCAAGGCCCAGCCGCCGCGCGAGGCGAAGCTGGTCAGCAGGAACACCGCGAAGGCCAGCGGCAGGGCGTAGACCGCGTTGGCCACGATCGACGGCCAGTGCGGCGGACGGGTGAAGACCAGCAGCGGCCCGCTGGCCCGGCGGCGGAAGATCAGCGGCGGCGCGACCAGCAGCAGGGTGATCGTCGCGATCGGGATCATCGCCACCAGCGCCCCGGCCAGCGGGATCTCCAGGGCGTCGGACCATTCGGGCAGTTGCTCGCGATAGAACCGGTGCAGCGGGTCGGCCGCCAGCCCGGCCAGGGTGGCCGCCAGGGCCAGCAGCGTCACGCCCAGCACGACCAGCGCGTTCTTCTGCGTGCGCAGCAGCCGCGCCCCGAACCGCGTCGTCAGGCCGGCGACCACCGCCGCGCAGGCGCCGAGGCTGAAGCAGGCGTAGGCCAGGTCGGCGTACAGCCACTTGCGGGTCGCGTACTGGGTCTGCAGGGCCCCAAACCGAAGGGTGGCCGCCTTGAACGCCTCGGCGTCCGGCTGGCCGAAATAGAGCGTGGCGCGCAGCTTCCGGAGGTCGGCGAAATAGGCGCTGGAGTCGGTGTGCCAGGGCGTCGTCGCCGCCAGCCATAGCAGCGCCGCGCCGGCCAGCAGCAGGACCAGGGCGATCGCGGCGGTCACGCGGACCGCGGGGGTAAGCTTCACTTGCCGTCTCTCCGCAGGCGGTTCCAGGCGTCCAGCCGCTCCTTGACCTTGGCCTCGGCCCCGACCGGCTTGGGATCGTAGAGGGTCGGACGCTCGATGCCGTCCGGGAAGTAGTTCTGGCCCGAGACCCCGCCCTCGACATCGTGGTCGTAGGCGTAGCCGTCGCCATAGCCCAGCGATTTCATCAGCTTGGTCGGCGCATTGAGGATGTGGGCCGGCGGCGTCAGGCTGCCCGTCTCCTTGGCCAGCCGCCGGGCGGCCTTGTAGGCGTTGTAGACGGCGTTGGACTTGGGCGCGCTGGCCATGTGCACCACCGCCTGGGCCAGGGCCAGTTCGCCCTCGGGGCTGCCGAGGAAGTCGTAGGCGTCCTTGGCGGCCGTGGTCAGCAGCAGGCTCAGGGGGTCGGCCGCGCCGATGTCCTCCGACGCCATGCGCACCAGGCGGCGGGCGATGAACAGCGGATCCTCGCCGCCTTCCAGCATCCGCGCCAGCCAGTAGAGCGCCGCGTCCGGATCGCTGCCGCGCACCGACTTGTGCAGGGCCGAGATCAGGTTGTAGTGCTCCTCGCGGTTCTTGTCGTAGGCCGGGCGGCGCTTCTGCAAGAACTGGCCCAGCTGGGTGGGGTTCAGCGGCGTGTCCGTGCCGATGGCCAGCAGGGTCTCGGTCAGGGTCAGCAGGTAGCGACCGTCGCCGTCGGCCATGGCGATCAGGGTCGAGCGGGCGTCGCCGTCCAGCGGCAGCTTGCGGTTCTCGGCGGTCTCGGCCTTGACCAGCAGGGCCTCCAGCGCGTCCTCGTCCAGCCGCTTGAGCACGAAGACCTGGCAGCGCGACAGCAAGGCGCCGTTCAGCTCGAACGACGGGTTCTCGGTGGTGGCCCCCACCAAGGTGACGATCCCCTCCTCCACGAACGGCAGGAAACCGTCCTGCTGGGCGCGGTTGAAGCGGTGGATCTCGTCGACGAACAACAAGGTGCTCTGGCCGGCCGAGCGACGCACGCGGGCCTGCTCGAAGGCCTTCTTCAGGTCGGCGACGCCGGAGAACACCGCCGAGATCTGCATGAACTCGTAGCCGCCGGCCTTGGCCAGCAGGCGGGCGATGGTGGTCTTGCCGGTGCCGGGCGGCCCCCACAGGATCATCGAGGCCAGGCGACGGGCCGCCGCCATGCGGCCGATGGGACCGTCCGGGCCCAGCAGGTGTTCCTGGCCCACCACCTCGTCGAGGGTCTGGGGACGCAGGCGGTCGGCCAGCGGGCTGGGCGCGTGGGGCGTCAGGCCGGCGGCTTGGAAAAGATCGGACATGGAGTAGGTTTACTTAATCGTGGGAGGAACCACCATGACCAACGAAGGCGATCCCGCCCGGGGTCCGACGACCGGCGTCACCCCCTATCTTTCCGTCGTCGGCGGCAAGGCGGCCGTGGACTTCTACAAGCGGGCGTTCGGGGCGCAGGAGGTGTTCCGCAACACCGCCGAAGACGGCGAGCGCCTGTTGCATTCGCGGCTGCTGATCAACGGCGACTGGGTCATGCTGTCGGACCACTTCAGCGAAATGGCGCATGGCGATTATGTTCCGCCCTCGGCCGTCACGCTGCACCTGGAAGTCGACGACGCCGACGCCTGGTGGAACCGGGCCGTCGAGGCCGGGGCGACGGTGCGCTTCCCGCTGGCCGACCAGTTCTGGGGCGACCGCTACGGCCAGCTCGTCGACCCGTTCGGCCACACCTGGTCGGTGGCTTCGAAGATCAAGGGTTAGGGGCGTACCTACATTCTACGCCCTGGGAGTCGAACAGCCCGCGACCTAATCTTTCTCCTGCCCTTAGCCAGCGCTCCACACCATATAATCGTCGGGCTAGCGCCACCTTTCAGACACCAGAGGCCTCCAGCTTCACCTTAGGATGCGGGAGGGGCTATGCACCGGACTTTGGCGGCATGCTTGTCGATCGTCGTTGCCGCGCTGGCGTCGACGGCGGTCGCCGATCCCCTGACGGTCGTCTCGGAAGCGCCCATAACCCAGCAGGGCGCAACGAGGTTCGTCGTCCACTCTGACCGCCTGGGGCGAGACTACGAGGTTACCGTCCAACTCCCCGAGGCCAAGGTCTTCCTGCCCGGCCAGAAGCTCGCGGCGATATATGCGCTGGACGGCGGCTACGGACTGGCCGGGTCGAACAGCGTCTTTCTCGGCGGGCGGGCCATGATGGCGCCGGCGATCGTCGTCAGCCTGCGTCTCGCCCCCGGCCAGCCGTCCTCCCGCAACCAGGACTTCACGCACCATCCCTTCACCGTGGACGGGAAAACCTTGGGCGGCGGCGGCGCGGTCTTCGAGGCGTTTCTGCTTCAGGACCTGAAACCGTTCATCGAGGCGAAGTACCCGGCCGATCCTGCGAGCGCCGTGCTGTTTGGTCATTCGCTGGGCGGCGTGTTCGCCGCCAACGTCTTCGCGGACAATCCCAACGCCTTCGCCGGCTACATCATCGGCAGCGTGGTGGTTCCGCGAGATCCCGGCCTCGTGGACCGGATCGCCAAGGCAACAGCCAGGGCTCATGGCCAGAGGGTCTTCCTGGCCGTCGGGGGCGCAGAGGATTCCACGGTCTCCGAGAAGCGCTTTATGGGGCAGGGCTTCACCGCCTTGACCGCTGCGTTCAAGGCAAGTCCGGGCGTCACATTGCAAGCCAAGTCCTATGCGGGCGAGAACCATCTCTCCTACTATCCGAACCTGATGCTCGACGGCTTCCGCTTCGTGTTGCCGCCCACCGTACCGGTCGACTTGCCTTACGTGCCGTTGTCGCAAAGCGCGCTTGCGCACTACGTCGGGGCATATGCACTGCCGGATGGCCGCACCCTGACCGTCAAGCCAGGGTTCGACAACCTTTTGGCGGCCCAGGTCGATGACCAGCCATCAGTCTACTGGCTGCCGAACGGCACGGACCGCTTCTACGCCTTTACGGGCGACCTCGACGTCACCTTCGACCCGAGCGGACTGACTCTGACCGGGCGCGGCGCGAAAGTCCGTGCGGAGCGCAAGCCGGCGCAGTAGGCGTCTCCAGGCCTTCAAATTGCCACGGCCAACAACCGTCGGTCTCGCGTGACCACGCCCCTGTGGCAGGAACACTCGATTCAACCGGCGATGAAGAGCCTTGGCGATCAGGCTTGAATGTCGACGCGCCCCAAGCGCCGCCTACTCCGCCATCGCCTCGCCGGAACCGCCGAACTCGGCTGGAAAGTCCTTCAGCTTGGGCAGGCCGTCGCGCATCGGCAGCACGGTTTCGGCGTAGTTCACGTGCACGCCCGGCGCGAAGGCCAGGGTCGGCAGCGTGGCGGCGAACACGTCGACCAGCCCCAGGGTCGGATGGTCGGTCATCAGGTGGCCGCCGCACTTGGCGCAGTATCGCCGCTGGCTGAACGCGGTCTTCTGGTAGGTCGCCACCTCGTCGGAGCCCGACGTGACCCGCACGGCGTCCGGTTTCCACAGGCTGAAGGCGTTGACCGGCCCGCCCGACCAGGACCGGCACGAGCGGCAATGGCAATAGCCCATGGCCTCGGGCTCGCCGACGGCTTCCAATTGGACCGCGCCGCAGAAGCAGCTTCCGACATAGGTCATGACACGTTCCAGGGTTCGCGTGACCAGCCGGGAGACGGTAACGCTTCCGCCGGCCCGCAACAAGCGTCGTGACGGCCGCTCTCGCGGCCGCCGCGCTCGCCTAAGCCCTGAGCCGCGCCGTAATCCGCTGGCCGTTGCGCTCGATGGTGATGGTCCAGGTCGCGGCCCCTGCCTTGGACGCCGCCGCCAAATCGGCGGTGGTGTTGATGGCCCGGCCGTTGACCTCGCGGATCAGGTCGCCCGGACGCAGGTTCACATTGAGCGCGAAGCCCTGACCGACCTGGGTGACCAGCACGCCCCGAGCGGCGAACGGGTCGGCGCCCAGCTCCTGGGCCACGGCGGGCGACAGGTTGACCACGGTGGCGCCGTCGAACGGATTGCGGCCCTTGATCACCCGCTCGTCGCGGGGGGGACTTTCCGGCGCGGCCTCGGCGCGCAGGGTCAGGGTCTGTTCCTTGCCGTTGCGATTGATCAGCACCTGGACCCGGTCGCCGATCTTGTGGGTGCCGATGGCGAAGGCGCCGCCGCCCTCGTCGTTCACCGCCTGGCCGTCGATGGACAGGATCACGTCGCCGTCGCGGACGCCTGCCCGCTCGGCCGAGCCGCCCGGATAGACGTCGGAGATCACCACGCCGCGGGGCGTGGCCAGGCCCAGGCTGCGGGCGATGTCGCCGGTCACCGGCTGGCCCTTCACCCCCAGCCAGGGCCGCACCACGCTATGGCCGCCGCCCAGGGCCGCGTTGACCACCTGGCGCACCACGGCGGCGGGAATGGCGAAGCCGACGCCGCTGGACGAGCCCGAGCGCGAGATGATGAAGGTGTTCACCCCGATCAGGTCGCCATCCATGTCGACCAGCGGACCGCCGGAATTGCCCGGATTGATCGCCGCGTCGGTCTGGATGTAACTGCCGAACTCGGCGGCCCCGACGTCGGTGCGGGCCAGGGCCGAGACGATGCCGTTGGTCACGGTCTGGCCGACCCCGAACGGGTTGCCCATGGCCAGAACCAGGTCGCCGACCTCCAGCTGCTCCTGGTCGTCGATGGCGATCACCGGCAGGCGCTCGCCCTTGGTGTCGATCTTCAGCACCGCCAGGTCCGAGCGCGGGTCGTCCAGCAGCACCGTGGCCGGGAACTCCCGGCGGTCGGCCAGCTGGACGGTGACGTCGCTCATGTTCTCGATATTGTGGTGGTTGGTGATGATCACCCCGTCGGCGCGGACGATGGCGCCCGAGCCCAGCGAGCCCTGCACCTGCTCGCGCGGCGCCCCGCCGCCGCCGCCCATGAAGAAGTCCCAGAACGGATCGGCCTGCTGGCGCACCACGCGCTTGCTGGCGACGTTGACGATGGCCGGGGCGGTCTTCTTCACCACCGGCGAGAACGAGGCCTTCATCGACCCGGGGTCGGTGGGGACCCGGCGGGTCGGCTGGGCCAGATCGGGGAGTGTCTGGGCCTTCGAGGGCCCCTGCGGCGAGCAGGCGGCCAGCAGGGCCAGGGCGGGAAGCACGACGCGATAGGATCGCATGGTTGTTGGGCGACTCCGTGAATTGCAGCCCGCGAGATCAGCCGAGCTTTCGGGCGCATTGATGGCGGCCAAGGTCCGGGATTTCGGCGCCAGGCCCTTCCCGCCGCTATTCAAAGACGGTCAGGCGACGCTCGGTTCCACCGCCACGGGCCGCGCCACGCGGATGGCCAGCACCGTGGCCGCCAGCAGCAGGACCGCGGCGATCAGGGCCGGCAGGCCGGGCAGGTGCACCGTGGCGTCGTGGCGGACCGCCCAGGAGAACGGCAGCAGGTAGAGCGAGGGCCCGACGATGGCGGTGACGCCCATCATGGCCGAGTTCGCCCCCTGCAGCTGGCCCTGCTCCCACGGCTGAACCCGGCGGGTCATCAGCCCTTGCAGCCCCGGCTGGATCAGCCCCGTGAAGGCGAAGATCGGCAGGCCGCACAGATAGAGCCAGCCCGTCGGCGCCAGGCCATAGATCATGAAGCCGACGCAGCCGCTGAACAGGCCGATCAGCAGGGCGCCGCGCTCGCCCACCCGCTTGACCACCGGCCCGACCACGAAGCTCTGCAGCAGGATGCCGGCTATGCCGCTGCCCATCAGGGTCAGGCCGATCACCGCCGTCGACCAGTGATAGCGGAAGCCCATGTACAGCACGAAGACGCTGGGCAGCACGTTGTGGGCCAGCTGGAACAGGAAGCCGACGCCCGCCAGGCCCAGCAGGTCGGGCTTGCTCCGCAGCAGGTTCAGCGAGCCCAGCGGATTGGCCTTGCTCCAGTCGAAGCGATGGACGCGCTTCTCGGGCGGCAGCGATTCCGGCAGCACGAAGAAGCCGTACAGCCAGTTGCACAGGGCCAGGCCCGCGCAGACCAGGAACGGCAGCCGATGATCGAACTGCCACAGCCAGCCGCCCAGGGCCGGGCCAAAGGTGAAGCCCACCCCGAACGCCGCGCCCATCAGGCCAAAGCCCTTGGCCCGCTCCTCGGGCTTGGTGACGTCGGCGACATAGGCTCCCGCCGTCGAGAAGCTGGCCGCCGTCATGCCGTTGAACACCCGACCGACGAACAGCCACCACAGGGTTGGGGCGAAGGCCATGAACAGGAAATCCACCCCCAGGCCGAAGATCGAGGTCAGAATCACCGGGCGGCGGCCCCAGCGGTCGGACATCAGGCCCAGGATCGGCGAGCAGAAGAACTGCATCACGCCCCAGGTGGTGGCGAACAGCACCACCCACAGGGCCGTGGAGGCGGTGTCGCCGCCGTTGAAGCGCTTCATCAGCTCGGGCAGCACGGGGATCATCACCCCCAGCGACAGCACGTCCAGGCAGGCGGTGACGAAGATGAAGCCGAGCGCGGCCTGTCGGTGGTTTCGGCTGATGGCCTTGGTCATGCGTCGCCCTCCCTGGCGCGTTCTTTTACGTCCATAGCCGCCCGGCTGGCGAGACTTGTCAGCAACGCGCGCCACCATTCGGCGTGGCGCTGCAGGAAGACGGCGTCCGGGAAGCGATGGCGCGCCACGTGCTCGGTCGGCACCGTATCCCAGCCGCGATGCTCGACCGTGACCCGGGTCTCGTCTCCTGCCGGCTCGAAGCGGACCTCGACCTCGGTGTCCATGCCCGGCGCGAAGCTGGCCTGGCGCCAGCCGAACACCAGCCGCTCGCCGGGCGCCCAGACGCGGACGGGGCCGATCTCGAACACCTTGCCCGACGGCAGGCGCTCGACCAGGCGGGCGCCCTGGCCGGTCCCCTCGAACGCCAGCACGCCGGGCGAGCGCGGGGTGAACGAGAATAGGGGATTAGGCCTCCACCAGGCGCCGATGTCGGCGGTGAACGCCTCGAAAACCCGCGACGGCGCGGCCTTGATGCGCAGGGCGACCAGGATCTTGGAGCTCACCCGCCGCCTCCCTCGACATGCGCCTTCAGCGCCAGCAGCTGGTCGCTCCACAGACCCTCGGCGGCCTCGGCCCAGGCCTTGAGCTCGGCCATCGGCCCGGGCCGCAGGGCGTAGACCCGCACCCGGGCGTCGAACGGCGGATGGGTCTCCTCCACTAGGCCGGCCAGGCGCAGGGCGCGCAGGTGGCGGCTCATGGCCGGGGCCGACAGGCCGGCGGCCTGGGCCAGCTCGCCCGCCCGGCGCGGTCCCTGGCGCAGCAGGTCGACGGTCGCCCGCCGATGCGGGTCGGCCAGGGCCGCTAGGGTCACGTCGAGCGAGGCGCTCATGACGAGGTCGCCTCCAGGCGGCGGAAATCGTCGGGAGTCACGCCCAGCCCTTGACCACCTTCAGGCCGGACTCCGCCTCGGCCTCTTCCACGCTGACCGCGCGGACCGGCGCGCCGATCGTCCAGAAATGGCCCTCCGGGTCGCGGCAGCGATAGGTGCGGTCGCCGTAGAACTGGTCGGCCGGCTCCATCAGGATCTCGGCTCCGGCCGCCCGCGCCCGCTCGCAGTGGGCGTCGATGTCGCCCTCCAGGTGAATGTGGACGCTCTGGGTGTTGAACCCGTCGATCGAGGCCGGGCTCCTGTGCTGCGCGGTCCACTCATTGCCGATCATCACCAGGCCGTCGCCGAAGCTCATCTCGGCATGGGCCAGGTTGCCTTCGTTGTCCTCGATCAGCATCACCAGTTCGAAGTCAAACGCGGCCTCCAGGAACTTCAGCGCGGCCTTGGGGTCGCGATAGCAGAGGGCCGAGGTCAGGGCGCTGCGGATCATGGCGAAGCTCCGTTTTCCGATTTCCGCAATATTTAACGCATATCGAAACTATTTGCGCAAGCGGCGCCACAATCCTGCCGAGAGCACGCCCCAAGGTTGTTTGGATCAGGAGGTTGCCATCATGATGCTCGCTGACGCGCCCACCCCTTCGCCAGCCGTTTGCCAACTGGTCGCCGGCGCGGAACCGATCGCCGATCTGGCTGGCCTGCCGCCGGCGATGACGCGCGCGCTCGACGCGCGCCAGATCCAGCTTTCACCCGCCGGCGGTCCGTTCAGCGCGTCCGACGTCGGCCCGGGCCCCTGGCGGCGCTTCGCCTCGGCCGCCCGTCTGTCGGACCGCTATGTGATGATCTACGAGCACGGCGGCCGCGGCTATCACCTCCACGTCCTGACCTATGACGGCTCGCCTCGCGCCCCGCGTCCGGATGCGGTGGTCCACGACGTCAGCATGGGGAAACCCCCTTGTGAGGTCTTGAACCTGGCCCTGACCATCGCCCTGCCCAGCCGGGCGCCCGACAAGATCGAGTGGTGATCGCCTACCGCAGCGCCGCCTTCACCGGGCCCAGCGCGCCGTCGCCCTTGTCGCCCCTGACGCCGATCAGGCGGGTCAGCAGCGGATAGACGTCGACATTGTCGAACACCGGCAGCACGACGCCCCGCCGGAAGGCCGGACCGTGGGCCACGAACACCGCCCGCATGGTGGGGTCGAACGGGTCGTAGCCGTGGGCCCCGCCGTCGCGCGGATGCTCCTCCAGCCGTTTCTTGAGGGCGCTGGCGGTGACGAAGTACCAGCCCAGGTCGGCCAGGCAGACGATCGGCGGCACGCGCGGATTGGTCCCGTAGCCGTAGCGGGCCGGGATCTGGCCCTTCTCCCAGCAGGTCAGATGCGGGTGGGCCTTCAGCATCGCCGCCGCGACCTCGGCCTCGAACCCCGGCAAGGCGCGCACGCCGACGATCGAACCGGTGCTGACGAACTTGACCTTGGCCGGGTCGACCAGGGTCGAGATCTCGACCAGGCCACTCAGCGGCTGGGGCGCCATGCCGTGGTCGGCGACGACGACGAGGTTGGTGGTCCGGTACAGTCCCCTCGCCTTTAGCCCGCCACCAGCCGGCCGATCGCGGCGTCGACCTCGGCGGCGGCGGCGTTCACCTCCGGCGAATCCGGGCCGTGGTGGTGGCCTTCGGTGTCGGCGCGGTCGAAATAGAGGGTGGCGAAACCCAGCGGCGGGGCCTTGGCGTCGATCCACGACAGCAGGGTGTCGACCCGGTCGTTGGACGAGACCTTCATGTCGAAGACCTTCCAGCGGCTGGGCCGCACGCCGTCGATCCGCGCTTCCGAGCCCGGCCAGAACAGGATGCCGGCGTGCACGCCCTGTTGCTCGGCGCTGACCCAGATCGGCCTGGCCTGGTCCCACCAGCGCCCGTCGCCGACCGCCGCGTGGTTGGACATGCTGAAGCTGCCGCCGGGGATGGCCTCGTCCTCCAGCGTGTTGTTGACCATGCCGTGGTGGTCGGGCCGCTTGCCGGTGACCAGGGTGTAATGGTTCGGATAGGTCAGGGACGGGAACGAGGGCCGCATGGCCCCGCGTGCGCCGTCGGCCGCCAGGGCGTTGAGGACCGGAGTGTTCCCCCGGTCCAGATAGTCGGGCCGGAAGCCATCCAGCGAGATCAGGATGGTCAGGCCCGGCTTCGACGGCCTCTTGGCCGCCTCGGCCCGCGAGGACGTGGCGAAGGTCGCCAGCATCAGGGCCGCGGCCAGGACCATCCACCGACACACAATGACCATCACGCACACCTCGTACTGGGACGCTCGCCTATAGCCCAGGCTTGTGACGGCTCGCCATGTCTGTCGGCGACTTAACTTGGCGAGGGAGGCCCGCCCGGCCATAGTCGCCGCAACTTTCAGGGAGTCGCCCCGCATGACCGCCGCCGGAACCTGTCGCGCATGAGCTTCGCCCTGGAGGCCGAGAGCCTCGTCAAGACCTATGGCGCGGTGCGCGCCCTGGACGGCCTGTCGCTACGCATCCCGGCCGGCGGAGTGTTCGGCGTGCTGGGTCCGAACGGGGCGGGCAAGAGCACCCTGTTCCGGATCGCCCTGGGCCTGGTGCGGCCGACCAGCGGGACGGCGCGGCTGTTCGGCGCCCCGGCCGGCCAGGCCTCATCCCTGCGCCGGGTCGGGGCGATGATCGAGACGCCGCGCTATCCGCCCTATCTGACCGCCCGCGACGTGCTGCGGATGCTGGCCATGGAAAGCGGCGCGATAGGCTCGGCCGACGTCAACTACTGGCTCGAGCGGGTCGGGTTGGGCGGCGCCGCCGACCGCAAGGCCGGCACCTTCTCGGTGGGCATGAAGCAGCGCCTGGGCCTGGCCGCGGCCTTCTTCACCCGGCCCGAGCTGGTGATCCTGGACGAGCCGACCAGCGGCATGGACCCGGCCGGCATCCAGGAGATCCGCGCCCTGATCCGCGACCTGGCCGACAAGGAGGGCGTGACGATCATCCTGGCCAGCCACCAGCTGGACGAGGTCCGCAGGGTCTGCGACCGGGTGGCGATCTTCTCCAAGGGCAAGCTGGCCGCCGAGGGCGACGTCGAGGCCCTAACCGGCGGCAAGCCGCGCCTGCGCCTGACCGTCTCGCCCATCGACAAGGCCCTGGCCGTGCTCGGCGCCAAGGGCGAGCCCGACGGCGCCAACGCCGTTCTGGCTGATGTGCTGCGCGCCGAAACCCCGGCCCTGATCCGCGCCCTGGTCGAGGCTGGGGTCGAGATCACCGAGGCCCGCTGGCGCGAGGGCGACCTTGAGAGCGCCTATCTCGGCGCGCTTGGCCCAAAGGATCTTGCCGATGCTCGCTGACGCCATCGCCGCCGAGCGCTTCCGCCTGTCCCGCGACCGGACCGCCCTGTTCTGGGGCTTCGGCTTCGCGCCCCTGGTCTCCATGCTGTTCAGCATGGGGATCGACGTCTTCACCCGCGCGGTCCTGCACCGGACCATTCCCGGCGAGACGACCGACCTGGCCAACCGGGCCATGGGCGCCGTGGCCGGGGCGTCGGGACCGTTCACCGCCCTGTTCCTGCTGATCGGCGCGGCGGCGATCTTCGCCGGCGACTATCGCTGGGAGACCTGGCGCCTGCTCACCCCGCGCAACAGCCGCGTCAACCTGCTGGCCGCCAAGCTGATCGTCTTCGCCGAGGTCGCGGCCTGGAGCCTGCTGCTGACCGCCTTCACGTCGGTGCTGGCGGGCCTGTTCGGCAGCGTCGTCAACCACGCCGCCCTGGTCGCCCCGCCCAACGGCTCGGCCTTCCTCGGCCATTTCGCCGGCGTCTTCGTGATCACCTGGCTGGAGGTCATGCTGGTCGGCGCCCTGGCGGGCCTGGTCGGCGTCGTCACCCGCTCGACCATGGGCGCTGTGATCGCTGGCCTGGTGGTGGTGTTCGTGCAGTCGACCCTGGCCGCCACGATGCAGGCCACGACCTGGAAGAGCCTGGCGATCCCGGCCTATGCGGGCCGCATCCTCAAGGGCTTCGTCGCCGCCCCCGACGAGGTGCGCCCCGAGGCGGGCCCCGCAGGCCTGGCGCTGGTGCTGCTGCTGGCCTGGCTGATCGTGCTGGCAGCCGGCGCGGTGGCGCTGTTCCGCCGCCAGGACCTGACCAAGGAGTAGGCGTTGACGCCCGTGCGATGGATATGGGGGCTGGCGGTCTGTGGCTGGATCGCGTGGACCGTCTACCAAGCCATCGTCCGGCGGCGGATCGCCCTGCCCATCCGCACGCTTGGCAAGCCCTGGTATATCGAGCGCGACCGCGAGCCCGGCATGTTCTGGCTCGTGGTGGTCATGCACGACTTGATGTTCGGCTTCGCAGCCGCAGTTGTCGTCCTCGGCAACCGGTCGGCTTAGGCGGCCGCCCAGGCGCCCTGCCCGCCCGACACCTGGAAGTGCTCGACCTGGGCCTCCAGGCGCACGGCGTCGTCGGCCAGGCCGCGGCTGGCGGCGGTGGCCTGCTCGGCCATGGCGGCGTTCTGCTGGATCACCTGGTCCATCTGGCCGACCGCCTGGTCGATCTCGGCCAGGCCCGCGGCCTGCTCGCGGCTGGACTGGGCGATCTGCTCCATCAGGCCGCCGATCAGCCCCACCCGCTCGACGATGTCGCCGAGCGCCTCGCCAGCCTCGCCCACCAGGGTCACCCCCGAGCGCACATGGTCGGACGACTCCGAGATCAGCCCCTTGATCTCCTTGGCCGCCTCGGCCGAGCGCTGGGCCAGGGCCCGCACCTCCTGGGCCACGACCGCGAAGCCGCGGCCGGCGTCACCGGCGCGCGCCGCCTCGACCCCGGCGTTCAGGGCCAGAAGGTTGGTCTGGAAGGCGATCTCGTCGATCACGCCCAGGATCTGCGAGACCTTGGCCGACGAGCTCTCGATCTGGCTCATGGCCTGGGCCGCGCGGCCGACCACCTGGCTGGACCGGTCGGCGACCGCCCGGCTGTCGGTCACGGCGGCGTTGGCCTCGGTCGCGCCCTCGGCCGTGCGCCTGACGCTGGCGCTGACCTGGCCCACGGCGGCGGCGGTCTCGGCCAGGCTGGCGGCCTGGCGTTCGGTGCGGGCCGACAGGTCTTCGATCGCGCCCCGGATCTCGCCGGCTCCCGCCCGCAGGCCGCCCGCGCCCTCGACCACCTCGACCATGGCCGCCTCGAGCCCGGCGATCGCCCGGTTGAAGTCGCCGCGCAGCCGCTCGTAGGCGCTGGGGAACGCCGTCTCCAGGCGCGCCGTCAGGTCGCCGGCCTTCAGCCGGGCCACCGCCGCGCCCAGGGCTTCGACAACCTGCAGACGCCCCGCCTCCTCGGTCCGCCGCTCGGTGTCGTGTCGGGTCTTGGCGATCTCGGTCTCGTCGCGTTCGACCGCGATCCGGTCCTCGGCCGCTTGCCGCGCGACGATCGCCTCGCGGAACACGGCCACCGAATTGGCCATCTCGCCGATCTCGTCGCCTCGCCCGGCGAACGGCACGGCCCGATCGTAGTCGCCGGCCGCCAGCCGGCCCATGAAGCCGGTCATGGCCTGGATCGGCTTGACGATGCGGCGGCTCATCAGGACGATCCCGCCGCCGACCACCACCAGCATCAGCGCGCCCGCCCCGGCCAGCAGAGCGAAGGCCAGACGGGTCTGGGCCGCGGCGCGCGCCTCGACCGCCGCGGCGTCGTGGTTGGCCATGACCACCACCTTGTCGATCACGGCGCGATGGGCCTCGTAGGCGGTGTCGGCCCGGGCCAGGCCCCGCCGGGCGCGCTCCAGGTCGCCGGACCGGACGGCGGGCAGAATCTCCTGGTCGATCTCGCGCCAGAATTCCATGGCCGGTGCGGCGGACTGGTCGACCAGCAGCGTGCGCATGGCCGGATCGATCGGCGCGGTCGTCCAATAGGCGCGGCGGGTGTCGTAGTCCTTGCGCAGGGCCGCCAGCTTGTCGGCGGCGGCGTCCACCGTCTCGGGGTGGGCGACCAGCTTGGTGGCCACCAGATCGGCCTCGACCACGTAGAGGGGCGGCGGCAGGATGTCGGCGACGATGTCCTTGTTGTCGACGATCTGGCGGAACAGCGGCCCGCCGACCCTCAGGCCTTCGATCGCGAACAGGGCCAGGCCGCCGGCTAGGACCACGCCCACGGCCAGCGCGCCGCCAAACGTGCGCATGACGCCGGAAATTTTCATCGTGATCCCTCCCCCGAGAGCCTTAACGGCGAAGGATGGGGCGACGAGGTGAACAAACCTCTACCGGAAGCGACAACGGAGCCCGCTGCAACCTGGCGCGGCGGCCCGGACGCAAAAAAGGCCCCGGATCGCTCCAGGGCCTCTTCGTCAGCCAAGGCTGAAAATCCTAGTCGTCCGAGTCGTTCGAGAACACCGGGCCGGAGTCCTTGCCCTTGGCCGAGACGTCGCGATCGACGAACTCGATGACGGCCAGCGGAGCGTTGTCGCCGTAGCGGAAGCCGGCCTTCAGGACGCGGATGTAGCCGCCCTGGCGGTCCTTGTAGCGGGGACCGATGGTGGCGAACAGCTTGCCGACTTGCTCGACGTCGCGGACGGTCGAGATGGCCTGGCGACGGGCGTGCAGGTCGCCGCGCTTGGCCAGGGTGACCAGCTTTTCGACGAACGGACGCAGTTCCTTGGCCTTGGGCAGGGTGGTGACGATCTGCTCGTGCTTGATCAGCGAGGCCGACATGTTGGCGAACATGGCGGTGCGGTGAGCGGACGTACGACCGAGTTTACGGTGAGCCTTACCGTGACGCATTGTAGTGTCTCCTGGGCCGTGGCCCGCTGAAGCGCGGAAAAGTGCGCTGATTGTCACCAATCCCAGCGGCGTCCCGGCCGGGTTCAGAACGAAGCGCCGAGGCCCTCCACCGCTGTTGCGGCTTCAAAAGGCCCAGGCCGCTCTTGCGAAAGAGCGGCCCGGATTAAGCGCGGTACTCAGTTACTCTTAGATCTGGTCTTCGAACTTTTTGGCCAGGTCTTCGATGTTTTCGGGCGGCCAGTTCGGCACGTCCATGCCCAGGTGCAGGCCCATGCCGGCCAGCACTTCCTTGATCTCGTTCAAGGACTTGCGGCCGAAGTTCGGGGTGCGCAGCATCTCGGCTTCGGTCTTCTGGATCAGGTCGCCGATATAGACGATGTTGTCGTTCTTCAGGCAGTTGGCCGAGCGGACCGACAGTTCCAGTTCGTCCACCTTCTTCAGCAGGGCCGGGTTGAACGGCAGTTCCGGCTTGGCCTCGTCGGCGGTCTTGGCCTTGGGCTCTTCGAAGGTGATGAAGATCTGCAGCTGGTCTTGCAGGATGCGGGCGGCGTAGGCCACCGCGTCCACCGGCGTGACCGCGCCGTTGGTTTCCACTTCCAGGATCAGCTTGTCATAGTCCAGCGACTGGCCCTGACGGGTCGGCTCGACGCGATAGGCGACGCGCTTGACCGGCGAGTACAGGGCGTCGACGGCGATCAGGCCGATCGGCGCGTCTTCCGGACGGTTGCGGTCGGCCGGGACGTAGCCCTTGCCGGTGTTGACCGTGAACTCCATCCGCACCGAAGCGCCGTCGTCCAGCGTGCACAGCACGTGGTCGGGGTTCAGGATCTCGATGTCGGCGGGGGTTTCGATCTGACCGGCGGTCACCGGGCCGGGGCCCGTGGCGCGCAGGGTCATGCGCTTGGGGCCTTCGGCGTGCATGCGCACGGCCAGCTGCTTGATGTTCAGAACGATGTCGACGACGTCTTCGCGGACGCCTTCGAGCGAGGAGAATTCGTGTACGACGCCATCGATCTGGATGGCGGTGACGGCGGCGCCCTGAAGCGAGGAGAGCAGGACGCGGCGGAGAGCGTTGCCGAGCGTCACACCGAAGCCGCGTTCGAGCGGCTCAGCCACGATGCGAGCCTTGCGGGTCGCGTCGGCGCCAGTCTCGATTTGCGGCTTCTCAGGACGGATCAGCTCGTTCCAGTTTCTTTCGATCACGTGGTCGATCCCTTGAACGCGGCTCGCCGGCCGCGAATCTCGCAGCCGGCGATGGAGAATTGGGTCTTGATAGTACTAGACGCGACGACGCTTGGGCGGACGGCAGCCGTTGTGCGGGATCGGCGTCACGTCGCGGATCGTCGTGATGGTCATGCCGGCGGCCTGAAGGGCGCGCAGGGCCGACTCACGGCCCGAACCCGGACCCGACACGTTGACCTCGAGGGTCTTCACACCGTGCTCGGCGGCCTTCTTGCCCGCGTCTTCCGCTGCCATTTGAGCGGCGTACGGGGTCGACTTGCGCGAGCCCTTGAAGCCCATCGCGCCGGCGCTCGACCAGGAAATGGTGTTCCCTTGAGCGTCGGTGATGGTGATCATGGTGTTGTTGAACGAGGCGTTCACGTGCGCCACGCCCGAGGTGATGTTCTTGCGTTCGCGCTTTTTAACGCGAGCCGGTTCCTTGGCCATCGTCAGGCTACCTTATTTCTTCTTGCCGGCGATCGGCTTGGCCGGACCCTTGCGGGTACGAGCATTCGTGTGCGTGCGCTGACCGCGGACCGGCAGGCCCTTACGGTGACGCAGGCCGCGATAGCAGGCCAGGTCCATCAGGCGCTTGATGTTCATCGAATTTTCGCGGCGCAGGTCGCCTTCGACGGTGAAGTCCTTGTCGATCGTTTCACGGATCGCGAGCACTTCGGCGTCGGTCAGCTGGTTGACCCGGCGGGCGTCATCGATGCCCACCTTCGTGACGATGTCACGAGCGGACTTCTGGCCAATGCCATGAATGTACTGAAGCGCGATCAAAACGCGCTTGTTCGTCGGGATGTTGACGCCTGCGATACGGGCCACGTCTAATGTTCTCCTAGTCACGCACTAAAGACGCGAACGGCGCGCCCGGCCCGGTCTTTCGACCCAGTCCGGCGCGCACAGATCGCGCCCTTTCGCGGAAGCGCCCCGTTATAGGGATAGTTGCGCATCCGTCAATGGCGGAATCCGCTCAATCGAGAGGATTCCAACGAAGTCTTAAGCCACGACCGAAAGCGCGGCGTCGATGGAGCCGGCCACCGCTTCCACGGTGCCCATGCCGTCGACTTCCGACAACTTGCCCTGCTCCCGGTAGTAGGGAAGCAGCGGCGCGGTGTCGGCGTTGTAGCGGTCCAGGCGATTCACGAAGGTCTCGGGATTATCGTCCGACCGTCCCTGCTCGGCGTATCGCTTGGTGATGCGTTCGATCAGGGCGGGCTCGTCTACCTTGAGTCGGAGAACAGAGTCGATCTTCTGACCCCGCTTGGCCAACATGGTGTCCAGGGCCTGCGCCTGGGCGATGGTGCGGGGGAAGCCGTCGAAGATCGCGCCGCCGGCCGCCTCGGCCTCGGGCAGGCGCTCCTCGATCAGGGCGATGACGATCTCGTCGGTGACCAGGTCGCCACGGTCCAGGACGCCCTTGACCTTCTGGCCCAGGTCCGAGCCCGAGGCGATGGCGGCGCGCAGCATGTCGCCGGTCGACAGCTGGACCATGCCCCGCTGCTCGACCAGGCGCTTGGCCTGGGTCCCCTTGCCCGCCCCAGGCGGCCCGAACAGGATCAAGTTCATCAATGCGCTTCCTGCGTTTCCGCGGGTCTGCCGCCCGCGTCCGCCCAGACCTAGAGTGGGTTCGATGAAAACGGAAGCCGGTTTGTGACAAACCGGCTTCCGCGTTCCTGCCTTACGTCGCGCCGGAAGGGGTTAGCGCCCCTTGCCGCCGCGCAGCTTCGATTTCTTGATCAAGCCTTCGTACTGGTGGGCCAGCAGGTGGGACTGGATCTGGGCGACTGTATCCATGGTCACGGTCACGACGATCAGGATCGAGGTGCCGCCCAGGGCGAACTTGGTCGGGCCCATGCTGCTCATCAGCAGCTCGGGCAGGATACAGACCGCGGTGATGTAGGCCGCGCCGATCACCGTCAGGCGGGTCAGGACGTAGTCCAGATACTCCGCCGTCCGCTTGCCCGGACGGATGCCCGGCATGAAGCCGCCGTACTTGCGCAGGTTCTCGGCCGTCTCGTCCGGATTGAACACCACCGAGGTGTAGAAGAACGAGAAGAAGATGATCAGGGCCGCGTACAGCACCATGAACAGCGGCTGGCCGTGCTGCAGGGCGCCCACGACGCTGGGCAGCCATTGCAGCCAGTTGGGCAGGTTGGCGGTGGCCAGGAAGCCCATGGCCGTGGTCGGCAGCAGCAACAGGCTGGAGGCGAAGATCGGCGGGATGACGCCGGCGGTGTTCAGCTTCAGCGGGATGAACGAGGTGTCGCCGCCGATCATCCGGTTGCCCTGCTGGCGCTTGGGATAGTGGACCAGCAGCCGGCGTTGCGAGCGCTCGATGAACACGATGAAGAAGATCACGGCCACGGCCAGCACGGCCACGGCGAACAGGGCGAAGCCCGACATCGCGCCGGTCTGCACCTGGGTGAACATCTGCACCACGCCTAGCGGCAGGGCGGCCACGATGCCGGCGAAGATGATCAGCGACACGCCGTTGCCGACGCCCCGGCTGGTGATCTGCTCGCCCAGCCACATCAGGAACAGGGTGCCACCCGTCAGGGCCACCACGGTCGACAGGATGAAGAAGGCCGGGGCGATGCCGCCGACGATCATGTTGGGCTGGCTCTGCAGGCCGACGGCGATCGAGAACGACTGCACGATGGCCAGGATGACCGCCAGGTAGCGGGTGTACTGGTTGAGGGTCTTGCGGCCGGCTTCGCCGCCTTCCTTCTTCAGCTTCTCCCACGGCGGATACACCGAGCCCATCAGCTGCACGATGATCGAGGCGCTGATGTAGGGCATCACGTTCAGCGAGAACACGGCCATGCGCTGCACCGCCCCGCCCGAGAACATGTTGAACATGCCCAGGATGCCCTTCGACTGCTGCGAGAACGCCGCGGCGAAGGCTTCCGGATTGATCCCCGGGATCGGCACATAGGTGCCGAGCCGGTAGACGATCAAGGCGATGAGCGTGAACCAGATGCGCTTGTGAAGTTCGGTGGCCTTCTGGAAGGACCCGAAGTTCATGTTGGCTGCGAGTTGTTCGGCGGCCGAGGCCATTCAAATCCCCACGTCGAGAGCGCGCGCCGCGTCCGCGGCCTTGATCGCGCTCCAAGCATAAATTCGAGCCAGTCCGGTCGGCGGTGAATCGCCGGGGCCGGACAAGGCCCGAGTACGGAGCCGTACATAGGTGAGGCTCGCCGCGATGTCACGGCGAGCCTCGTTATTCTGTCATCCCGATGGGAAACTGCGCACCTGGCGGGGTCTCCCCTGCCCTGTCCGCGATCCCGGCGACGGCGTCCAAGAGCTTGGCGCGCCGGATTCGGGATGACGCTATGGACTTAGGCTTCGGCTTGCGCCTTGGCCTTCTTGGTCACGGTCACCGAACCGCCGGCGGCTTCCACGGCCTTGATGGCCGCTTCGGTCGCCGAATAGACGGTCAGCTTCAGGGCGGTCTTGATCTCGCCCTTGCCCAGCAGCTTCACGCCGTCCAGTTCGCGGCGGATCACGCCGGCGGCGACCAGGTCAGCGGCGGCCAGCTCGGCGCCGGCCTTGAACTTGCCAGCGGCCACGGCCTGCTCCAGGCGCCACAGGTTCACTTCGGCGAACTCCAGGCGGAAGGGGTTGTTGAAGCCGCGCTTGGGCATGCGCATGTGCAGCGGCATCTGGCCGCCTTCGAAGCCGGCGATGGCGACGCCCGAGCGCGCCTTCTGGCCCTTCACGCCGCGACCACCGGTCTTGCCCTTGCCCGAACCCGGGCCGCGGCCGATGCGCATGCGGCCCTTGGTCGAGCCGGGGGCCGGAGCCAGTTCATTCAGCTTGGTCATGTGTGCCTCTCCTTGGAGATCTGCGCCCGGCCAGCGGCCGGACTCGGCTTTTGAAAACAAAGAAACTTCAAACGAAAACCACCCCGGCTTTCACCGGGGTGGCGATTTCGACGTCTCGTAGCAGACCTACTCGACGATTTCCAGCAGGTGCTGGACCTTGCGGATCATGCCGCGCACCGAGGGGGTGTCTTCCAGCTCGGACTCGCGGCCCAGCTTGTTGAGACCCAGGCCAGCGAGCGTGGCGCGCTGGACGGCGTTGCGGCGGATCGGGCTGCCGGTCTGGCGAACCTTCACGGTCTTGGTTTGCGTAGCCATGTCTTAGCCCTCGATGGCGTCCGGAGCCGAGGCTCCGTCGGCGCGGCGGCCGAGAATGTCGCCGACCTTCTTGCCGCGCTTGGCGGCGATCTGGCGGGGCGACGATTGAACCTTCAGGGCCTCGAACGTGGCGCGGACCATGTTGTACGGGTTGCTGGAACCCGTCGACTTGGCCACCACGTCCTGGACGCCCAGGGTTTCGAGAACCGCGCGCATCGGACCACCGGCGATGACGCCCGTGCCGGGAGGGGCGGCGCGCATCATGACCTTGCCAGCGCCCCAACGGCCGTAGCCGTCGTGGTGCAGGGTGCGCGACTCGCGGAGCGGGACGCGGACCATGGTCTTCTTGGCTTCTTCGGTCGCCTTGCGGATGGCTTCGGGCACTTCACGCGCCTTGCCATGACCGTAGCCGACGCGGCCCTTCTGGTCGCCGACGACCATCAGAGCGGCGAAGCTGAAGCGACGGCCGCCCTTAACGGTGGCGGCGACGCGGTTGATGTGGACGAGCTTTTCGACGATGTCGCTGTCGACCCGCTCTTCGGGGGCGTTGCGGTCGCGACGGTCCCGGCGTTGGCCGCCTTCTCCGCGCTGTTGGTCACCACGAGCCATGATGTTTCCCTTAGAAGTTCAGGCCGGCTTCGCGCGCGGCGTCGGCCAGGGCTTTCACCCGTCCGTGGAAGATGTAGCCGCCGCGATCGAAGACGACGTCCTTGACGCCCTTTTCGATGGCGCGCTCGGCGACGAGCTTGCCGACCAGGGCGGCCGCGTCCTTGTCCGCGCCCTTGGCCGAACCTTCACCCTCGAGAGTGGAGGCCGAAGCCAGGGTCACGCCACGTTCATCATCGATGACCTGGGCGTAGATGTTCTTGGACGAACGGAAGACCGACAGACGCGGACGACCGTTGGACAGGGCCTTGAGGCGGGTGCGGGTGCGTTGGGCACGACGCACGGCGGATTCGCGAGGTGAGAGCGCCATGGCTTACTTCTTCTTGCCTTCCTTGCGGCGAACCTTCTCGCCAGCATACCGCACGCCCTTGCCCTTGTAGGGCTCCGGCGGACGAATGCGACGGATCTTCGCGGCAATCTCGCCAACCGCCTGCTTGTCAGCGCCGGCGATCTTGATTTCGGTCTGCTTGGGCACCGCGAAGGTGACGCCGGCCGGAGCCTCGACGTCCACATCGTGGGAGAAACCGAGCTGGATGGAGAGCGCGGTGCCCTTCATCGCGGCGCGGTAACCGACGCCCACCAGCTCGAGGGTTTCCTCGAAGCCCGTGGTGACGCCTTGCACCATGTTGGCCACCAGCGTGCGGGACAGGCCCCACATCGACTTGGCGCGCTTGCTCTCATCGCGCGCCGCCAGCAGGAGGTCGGAACCTTCCTGCGAAACGGCGATCTCTTCGGCGATGGTCCAGGCGAGTTGCCCCTTGGGGCCCTTCACCGTGACCGTCTGCCCGTCGATCGTGACTTGCACGTTCGAGGGGATCGCGACGGCCTTCTTACCGATACGTGACATGCTCTGTTCCCTCCCGCGCCTAGTAGACGCGGCAGAGGACTTCGCCACCGACGTTAGCGTCGCGTGCGGCGGAGTCCGACATGACGCCCTTCGGCGTCGAAAGGATCGAGATGCCCAGGCCGTTCTTGATCGGCTTCAGGTCCTTGATCGACGAATAGACGCGACGGCCAGGCTTGGACACGCGGCTGATCTCGGCGATCACGGGCTCACCGTCAAAATACTTGAGCTCGATCTCGAATTCGGGGAACGCGCCGGGCTTCTCGACCAGCGAGTAGCCGCGGATGTAGCCTTCGTCGGCCAGCACGTCCAGGACGCGGGCGCGCAGCTTGGAAGCCGGCGTCGCGACCTTGGCGCGCTTGCGCGTGGCGGCGTTCTTGATGCGAGCGATCATATCGCTCAGGGGATCGTTCATCGACATCTGATCGTCCTCACCAGCTCGACTTGACGAGGCCGGGGATCTGCCCTTGCGAACCCAGTTCGCGCAGAGCAATCCGGCTCATCTTCAGCTTGCGATAGTAGGCGCGCGGGCGGCCGGTCACTTCGCAGCGGTTGCGAATGCGAACAGCCGACGAGCTGCGCGGAAGCTTCGCGAGCTTCAGGCGGGCTTCGAAGCGTTCTTCCAGCGGCAGGCTTTCGTCGTTGGCGATCGCCTTCAGCGCGGCGCGCTTGTCGGCGTATTGCTTGACGAGGGCCTTGACCGCGAGATTACGGTTAACGGCGCTTTTCTTGGCCATGGTGTGTTTCCCTGCCCGCTCTTAATTCGTGAACGGGAACTGGAATTCCTTCAGGAGAGCCTTAGCTTCCTGGTCGGTCTTCGCAGTGGTGCAGACGATGATGTCCATGCCCCAGATCTGTTCGATCTGGTCATAGTTGATTTCCGGGAACACCAGGTGCTCCTTCAGGCCCATGGCGTAGTTGCCACGGCCGTCGAAGCTCTTGCCGTTCAGGCCGCGGAAGTCCTTCACGCGCGGCAGCGCGATCGTGACCAGGCGGTCGAGGAATTCGTACATCCGGTCCTTGCGGAGGGTCACCTTGGCGCCGACCACCATGCCTTCGCGCAGCTTGAAGCCGGCGATCGACTTGCGGGCCTTCGTGGCGACCGGCTTCTGGCCGGCGATGGCCATCAGATCCTTCAGCGCGGTCTGGGCCTTCTTGGAGTCGGCCACGGCCTCGCCGATACCCATGTTCAGGACGATCTTGTCCAGCTTGGGGATCTGCATCTCGTTGGTGTACGCGAACTGCTCCTTCATCGCGGCGCGGATGCGCGCGCGATATTCGGTCTTCAGCCGCGGCTCGTAAGCTTGATCAACCATTGATCACCTCGCCCGTCGTCTTGGCGACGCGCACCTTCTTGTCGCCTTCGATCTTGAAGCCGACGCGGGTGGGCTTGCCGTTGGAATCGACCAGAGCCACGTTCGAGACGTGCAGGGTCGCTTCCTTGCTCTTGATGCCGCCTTGCGGATCAGCCTGGGTGGCCTTGGTGTGGCGTTGAACCAGGTTCACGCCTTGCACCAGGACGCGGTTCTCCTTGGGGAGAACCTGGATCACGGCGCCTTGCTTGCCCTTGTCCTTGCCGGCCAGGACGACAACGCGGTCGCCCTTCTTAATCTTGGCAGCCATTACAGCACCTCGGGGGCGAGGGAGATGATCTTCATGTGGTTCTTGGCGCGCAGTTCACGGGGAACCGGGCCGAAGATCCGCGTGCCGACCGGCTCGCTCTGCTTGTTGACGATGACCGCGGCGTTCTTGTCGAAACGGATCAGCGACCCGTCCTTACGCTTCATGCCTTGGTTCACGCGAACGACGACGGCGCGAAGCACGTCGCCCTTCTTCACGCGGCCGCGCGGAATGGCTTCCTTCACGGACACGACGATCACGTCACCGACGCTGGCGTAGCGACGACCTGCGCCACCCAGCACCTTGATGCACATGACCCGGCGGGCGCCGGAGTTGTCGGCGACTTCCAGGTTAGTTTGCATCTGGATCATGGTTCAAACCTTCCAGATTAAGCTGAAGCCTTGGGAAGGACTTCCCAGGTCTTCAGCTTGGACTTCGGAGCGCACTCGATGATACGGGCCACTTCGCCCGCCTTGTACGCATTGCTCTCATCATGCGCGTGGTACTTCTTGGACCGACGCACGATCTTCTTCAGCAGCGGGTGAACGATGGTCCGTTCAACCTTGACCACTACGGTCTTGTCGCCCTTATCGGAGACGACAACCCCTTCGAGGATACGCTTGGGCATATCGTTCTCCTTAAGCCGCGGCCTTGGCGCGCAGCACGGTCTTGATGCGGGCGATTTCCTTGCGGATCTCGCCGACGCGGTGGGTCTTTTCCACCTGACCGGTCGCCGCCTGGAAGCGCAGGTTGAACTGCTCCTTCTTCAGGTTGAGCAGCTGCTCGGCGAGTTGGTCGGGAGTCATGCCCCGGATGTCTTGGATCTTGGTCATGCCGCTTCGGCCTCCAGAGCCGCACCAGCGTCGATGCGGGTGACGACGCGGGTACGGATCGGCAGCTTGGCGGCGCCAAGGCGCAGGGCTTCGCGCGCGATATCGTCCGGCACGCCGTCGATTTCGAACATGATGCGGCCCGGAGCCACGCGAGCGGCCCAGTGGTCCACGGCGCCCTTGCCCTTACCCATCCGCACTTCGGCCGGCTTGCCGGTGACCGGCACGTCCGGGAAGATACGGATCCAGACGCGGCCTTGACGCTTCATCTGGCGGGTGATGGCGCGACGAGCAGCTTCAATCTGGCGAGCCGTGATGCGCTCAGGTTCGACGGCCTTCAGGCCGTACGAACCGAAGTTCAACAGGGTGCCGCCCTTCGAGGTGCCGTGGATACGGCCCTTGAACTGCTTGCGATACTTGGTTTTTTTCGGTGACAGCATAGCGCTCTATCCTTAGCCCCGATCGCGACGGCCGCGGTCGCCCCGGTCGGGACGATCGCCGCGCTCGCGTCCGCCACCTTCGCCGGCCGGGCCGGATTCGGTAGCCAAACGCTTGTCGAGCGCCATCGGGTCATGCTCCAGCACTTCGCCTTTGAAGATCCAGGTCTTCACGCCGATGATGCCGTAGGTGGTCTTGGCTTCCGCGAAACCGTAGTCGATGTCGGCCCGCAGGGTGTGGAGCGGCACGCGACCTTCGCGATACCATTCCATCCGCGCGATTTCCGCGCCGCCGAGGCGGCCCGACACGTTGATGCGGATGCCCTTGGCGCCGAGACGGACGGCTGATTGGATCGACCGCTTCATGGCGCGACGGAACGCGATACGACGCTCGAGCTGCTGGGCGATGGACTCGGCCACCAGCTGCGCATCGGTTTCGGGCTTGCGGATCTCGACGATGTTCAGGTGAACCTCGCCTTCCGTCATCACCGACAGGTCCTTGCGGAGCTTGTCGATGTCAGCGCCCTTCTTGCCGATGATGACGCCCGGACGGGCGGCATAGATCGTGACGCGGCACTTCTTGTGCGGACGCTCGATGATGATGCGCGAGACGCCGGCTTGATACAGGCGCTTCTTCAGCATCGCACGGACCGCGAGGTCCTGGTGCAGGAGCTTGCCGTACTGCTCGCCGTCGGCGAACCAACGGCTGTCCCAGGTACGGTTTACGCCGAGCCGCAGCCCGACCGGATTGACTTTCTGACCCATCAGGCGGCCTCACCCAGTTCGCGGACCACGATGGTGATCTCGGAGAACGGCTTTTCAACGCGCGTGGCCCGACCGCGAGCACGCGGCGAGAAGCGCTTCATCACCAGGTTCTTGCCCACATAGGCCTCGGCGACGACCAGCGAGTCGATGTCGAGGTTGTGGTTGTTCTCGGCGTTGGAGATGGCCGAGTACAGCGCCTTGCGGACGTCCTGAGCGATACGCTTGTGGCTGAATTCGAGCTCGTTCAGAGCGCGCTGGACGTTCAGGCCACGAATGGACTGAGCAACCAGGTTCAGCTTGCGGGCGCTGGTGCGCAAGGTGCGAACCTTGCACATCGCTTCATTGGCCGGCAGGCGGCGAGGTTGTTTAGCTTGGCTCATGGCCTACTTCCTCTTCGCCTTCTTGTCGGCGGCGTGGCCGGGGAAGTTGCGGGTGGGTGCGAACTCACCGAACTTCATGCCGACCATGTCTTCCGACACGGAGACGGGAACGTGCTTTTGACCGTTGTGCACGCCGAACACCAGGCCGACGAACTGCGGCATGATGGTCGAGCGGCGCGACCAGGTCTTGATGACGTCCTTGCGGCCCGACGCGAGAGCGGCGTCGGCCTTCTTCAGGAGGTACCCGTCGACGAACGGGCCTTTCCAGACGGAGCGGGTCATGGCTTAGCGGCCCTTTTTCGCTTTGTGGCGCGAACGGATGATGAACTTATCCGTGGCCTTGTTGACGCGGGTCTTGGCGCCCTTGGTCGGCTTACCAGCCGGGGTCACCGGGTGACGGCCGCCCGAGGTGCGGCCTTCACCACCGCCGTGCGGGTGGTCGACCGGGTTCATGGCGACGCCGCGGACGTGAGGACGACGGCCCATGTGACGAACGCGCCCGGCCTTGCCGAGGTTTTCGTTCATGTGGTCCGGGTTCGACACGGCGCCGACGGTGGCCATGCAGCTGTCGAGCACCATGCGCAGCTCGCCCGAGTTCAGGCGGATCTGGGCGTAGCCGGCGTCACGACCCACCAGCTGGGCGTAGGCGCCAGCCGAACGCGCGATCTGACCACCCTTGGCGGGCTTCAGCTCGACGTTGTGGATGATCGTGCCGATCGGCAGGGTGCGCAGCGGCGAGGCGTTGCCCGGCTTCACGTCGACCTTGTCGGCGGTGACGACTTCGTCGCCGGCCTTCAGGCGTTGCGGGGCCAGGATGTAGGCCAGCTCGCCGTCCTGATACTTGATCAGGGCGATGAAGGCGGTGCGGTTCGGGTCGTACTCGAGGCGGACGACCGTGGCCGTGCCTTGCTTACGACGCTTGAAGTCGACCAGACGGTAGAGGCGCTTGGCGCCGCCGCCGCGGAAGCGGACCGCGATGCGGCCGTTGCCGCCGCGACCGCCCGACTTGGTCAGACCTTCGACCAGCTTCTTTTCCGGGCGGCCCTTGTGGAGCTCGCTGCGGTCGATCAGCACCAGGCCGCGCTGGCCGGGGCTGGTCGGGTTGAAGTGCTTCAAGGCCATCTGATTAGAGCCCCGTCGTGATGTCGATCGACTGGCCTTCGGCCAGGGTCACGATGGCTTTTTTGACATCGGAACGGCGTCCGATGATGCCACGGAAGCGCTTGGTCTTGCCCTTGGTGACCAGGGTGTTGACCTTGGTGACCTTGACCTTGAACAGCTCTTCGACGGCGGCGGCGATTTCGTCCTTCGACGCATCGGCGGACACGCGGAAGACAACCTTGTTCTGCTCGCTGAGCAGGGTGGCCTTCTCGGTGATCACCGGCGACAGGATCGTGTCGTAGTGGCGGGCGGTTGCGGCCATCAGGCGGCTTCCTTCTCAGCGAAACGGGCCGAGATCGCCTCGATCGCGTCCTTGGTCAGGACGAGCGTTTGGCGACGCAGCACGTCATAGACGTTCAGGCCGGCGTTCGGCAGCACGTCGATGTTCGGAATGTTGCGGGCGGCGAGCTTGAAGTTGCCGTCCACTTCCGGACCCGCGATGACCAGGGCGTTCTTCAGGCCGATCTTCTCGAAGTTGGCGCGCAGGGCGGCCGTCTTCGGATCGGTCAGAACGGCGCTGTCCAGCACGACCAGCGAACCGGACTTGGCCTTCGACGAGAGCGCGTGGCGCAGAGCCATGGCGCGGATCTTCTTGGGAAGATCGAACGCGTGGCTACGGACGACAGGGCCGTGGGCCTTGGCGCCGCCGACGAACTGAGCCGCACGGCGCGAACCGTGACGAGCCGAGCCGGTGCCCTTTTGCTTGTACATCTTCTTGCCCGTACGAGAGACCTCGTTGCGGACCTGAATCTTGTGGTTCCCGGAGCGGCGCTTGGCCAGCTGCCAGGTGACGACGCGCTGCAGGATGTCGCCGCGGATGTCGGCGATGCCAAAGATGGCGTCGTCGAGATCAACGGAACCGGCCTTGCCGCCGTCCAGTTTGATGACGTCGAGTTTCATTAGCCTTCGCCCTCTTCGGTCGTCGCCGCGGGGGCTTCCTCAGCGGGGGTTTCAGCGGCGGCGGCCGGAGCCTCGCCAGCCTTGCGGAAGGCGCCCGGACGCGGCAGGTCGGCCGGAGCGGCCTTCTTGATCGCGTCGCGAACCTTGACGTAGCTGCCTTCCGAGCCGGGGACGGCGCCCTTGACCAGGATCAGGCCGCGTTCGACGTCCACTTTCCAAACGGTGACGTTCAGGGTGGTGACGGTTTCCTGACCCAGGTGACCGGCCATCTTCTTGCCCGGGAACGTACGGCCCGGATCCTGGCGGTTGCCGGTCGAGCCGTGCGAACGGTGCGAGACCGAGACGCCGTGGGTGGCGCGCAGACCGCCGAAGTTCCAGCGCTTCATGGCGCCGGCGAAACCCTTGCCGACGGTGATGCCTTGGATGTCCACCTTCTGGCCAGGAACGTAGTGGTCGGCGGTGAATTCCGCGCCCACATCGATCAGAGCGGCTTCATCGACGCGGAATTCGGCGACGATCCGCTTGGGCTCGACCGCGTTCTTGGCGAAGTGGCCGCGCAGGGCCTTGGAGGTGTTCTTGGGCTTCTTGGCGCCGGCGCCGAGTTGCAGGGCGGTGTAACCGTCCTTCTCGACCGTGCGCTGGCCCGTGACCTGGCAACCGTCCAGCGACAGGACGGTGACCGGGACGTGCTGTCCGGTTTCATCGAAGAAGCGGGTCATGCCCAGCTTCTTGGCGATCACGCCAGTACGATTAGCGGGGAGAGTCATCTGTTCGGCCCTCCTTACAGCTTGATTTCGACGTCGACGCCGGCCGACAGGTCGAGCTTCATCAGCGCGTCCACGGTCTGCGGAGTCGGATCAACGATGTCGAGAACGCGCTTGTGCGTGCGGATCTCGAACTGCTCGCGCGACTTCTTGTCGACGTGCGGCGAGCGGTTGACCGTGAATTTCTCGATAAGCGTGGGCAGGGGGATCGGGCCCCGTACCGTCGCACCCGTGCGCTTGGCCGTATTGACGATCTCGCGCGTGGAATGATCCAACACGCGGTGATCGAAGGCCTTGAGCCGGATGCGGATGTTCTGACGATCCATATCGCTCGGTTTCCTAGTGGGCTGCGCCCGCGTCTCGAACCATTTCAAAGACCAACTCGGTCCCCGCGAGGGGTCCGAACGCAGCGTCCGCAAAACAAATTGGCCCGCCCGGTCTCCCGAGAGGGCCTGTGACTGAAAACTGCGCCCCAAAAGGCGCGATCGGCAGTCGTTCGCGAACCGCGTCTGAGCTCGAAAGCTCACAGCCGGTCCAACAGAGGGGGGCTTTTACGTGCGGGAATCGGTTTCGTCAAGCGGTTCGGCGCGGGTTTCGGACGGGCCGCCGGACCTCCCCGCCCTCCCCTGTTGATCCGCTCGTCCCGGCCGAAGCCCGGCGCCCGCCGCGCCTGATCCCGCGCCCGAGGCGGCGCCCACTTCCTCTGCTTTCACCGGATGAGCGGAGTTGGCAGAGCTTAGTCGAATATAACACCGTCATGCGAAACAAGCTCAAAACACGGCGCATGAACATGATCGGGCGAGTGCGCGCGTTAGGCACGTTAACCCGGTCGCGCAAGTGTCATAAAACTGCATCAATGCTCTAGCGACCGTTCCGTCCGGTCTTGCCGCCTTGGCCGAAGCTCCATAGATCCGCCGCTCCTCGACGGACGGGCGGCCCTCCCCAAACGACCGCCCGCCGATCGAGGCCACACAGTAAGGGGATTACCCACTATGAAGACCCAACTCTTTGCCGCCGCCGCCGTCCTGGCGCTGGCCGTCTCGGCTCCCGCCTTCGCCCAGAACGTCGGCTCGATCGGCGCCGCGGTGAACTACAGCGACGTCAAGGCCACCGGCATCGACGCCGACGGCACCTCGGTGAAGGTCGACGGCAACGTCGCCATCCCGACCGGCGCCTGGACCGTCACCCTGAACGGCAACGTCTCGGTCAATGACAACGACCTGAGCGACGAAACCGTCGCCTCGACCGCCGCTCACGCCACGACCCTGGTCGCCGGCGACACCGTGCGCGTCGGCGGCTTCGCCGCCCTGTCGCGTCCGTCGAACGACACCCTGTGGGCCGTCGGCGCCGAAGCCTCCAAGTACTTCGACAAGGTCACCCTGAACGGCCTGGTCGCCTACGGCCAGTCGAACGACCTGGACGCCGACCTGTACGCCGTGCGCGGCGAAGCTCGCTACTTCGTCTCGGACGACTTCCGTCTGGACGCCGGCGCCGGCTACTCCAAGCTGGACGCTGACGCCGGCCTGGAAGCCGACATCTGGGACGTCAATGTCGGCGGCGAATACAAGTTCGCCAACACCGGCTGGTCGACCTTCGGCAAGTACACCCACACCGAGTCCAAGGACCTGGCCGACCTGAACGCCGAAGCCGTGAAGGTCGGCTTCCGCTACACCTTCGGCGGCAGCCTGAAGACCCGCGACCGTTCGGGCGCCGACCTGATCGACGCCGACACCCTGTTCGGCTTCGGCGTCCGCTAAGCGGCCGCCGTTCGCCCTACGGTGGACAAAGGAACGCCCCGGAGCTCAGGCTCCGGGGCGTTTCACTTTATATATATGACGTAAGCACGGTTCGCCGAACCCGGCTCACTTCGGCGCGACCAGCCCCTGCTCGACCAGCGCCTCGCGGTCGACCGACAGCACGCCGTCCGCTTCCTTCAGTTCCGCCACCTGGATGACGGTCCGCTGGCCGTAATAGGGGTCGGCCTTGGCCCGCGGTTCATTGGACTGGTGGACGAAATAGTAGAGGAAGGCTCTGCCCCCGCTGACCACCACGTCGGGGTGCTGGCCCTTGGCGGTGTCGGTGGCCTGGGTTCCCGGCTGCTCCAGCAGGCGCGCCGGCTGCAGGGTCCAGGCCTCCGCGTCGTCCGAACGCAGGACGATCAGGCCCTTCCAGGCGTCGGCGACCATCCACCAGGCGTCCTTCCAGCGGAACACCTTGGGCCCCTCGGCGCCCATGTCGACCACAGGCTTGTCGCCGAGCGGCGTCCAATGGACGAGGTCGGGGCTCTCGGCCGCCACGATCCGGCTGCCCTTGTGTTCGTCCTTGTACCAGAGGCGATAGCGGTCGCCGACCTTGGCCACGCTGGCGTCGATCACCCGGTCCGAGCCCAGGTCCAGCGTGTCGCCGCAGGTCCAGGCCTTCAGGTCCTTGCTGGTCAGGTGGACGATCCGCGCGGTCGCCCCGGCCTCGCCCCAGCGGTGGAAGACGCCGGGCACCACGGTCAGCCACATGTGGTAGACGCCAGCTTCGGCGTACAGCTCCGGCGCCCACAGGGTCTGGCCCGTGCAGGCGGCGGGAATCTTCGCCACGCCCTTGTAGGCCCAGGCCAGGCCGTCCTTCGACACCGCCATGCCAATCGGCGTGGCGTGGACCCAGGCCACGTCCTTGGGGTCGGGGCTCTTCATCGTGGCCCGGCGGTTGGTGTAGAACATCACCCATTCGCGCTGGGCCTGGTCGAACACGATCGACACGTCGGCCGCGCCGTCGGTGATCGGATCGCGATAGAGCGGCTTGAAGGCCGCGGCCTGCGCGACCGCCGGCAGCGCCAGCGCGCCGATCAACACCAAAGTCCGCAGGATCATGCCGCTTGCCCCATCAACACGGCGACCAGCCTAGCCCGGAGAGGCCAGGCCGATCCACCATGTTGACGAGGCCGGGCGCCCGCCCTAGCGGCCGATGTTCACCTCGCCGGAGCCGGCGACCGACTTGTGGACCGGACCGTTGACCTTGGCGATGCTCACGTCGCCGGAGCCGGCGACCGACACCTCGGCCGTGTCGGCCTCGCCGCCGAAGTCGACATTGCCCGAGCCCATGATGCTGACCTCGACCGACCGCGAGCGGCCGCCGTTGACGGTCACGTCGCCCGAGCCGGCGATATTGGCCTCCAGCTTGCCGTTGACGCTGGCGGCGGTGACGCCGCCCGAGCCGGCGATGTTGACCTCCAGGTCGCCGCCGATCTCCTGGGTCTTCACGTCGCCGGAGCCGGCGATGTTGATCTCGGCCGAGCCGGCGCTGCCGGTCTTGGTGTCGCCCGAGCCGGCCTGGCTCAACTCGAGCTTGCCCCTGACATTGGCCACGGTCCAGTCGCCGCAACCGGCGTTGGACAGTTCCAGGTGGTCGGTGCGGCCGACGCTGCCGAACACCGCGCCGGCGGCGCCCACTTCGGCGTCCATCGGCACGCGGACCACGATCTGCGGGATGTCCTCCCACTTCACGTCGCCGACGCCGCGGACGTGGACCACGATCTTGCCCATCACCGTGTTGCAGCCGTTGATGCGGTTGCGGCGCAGGCCGCCGTCGACCGTCACGTCCGAGCCGTTCCTGCGGATGTCCAGCGGCAGGCTCTTGTTGGTGGTCAGGAATTCGACCTTCACGTCGCCACGCGCCTCGGGCACCACGACCACGCGGGCCACGGCGTCCTTGATCTTCACGGACGGATCGGCGGCGGCGGTTCCAGCGAAGCCCAGGGCGGCGGCCGCGGTGGCCAGGAGCAGAAGAGCGCGCATCGGTATTCCCTCGAAGCAAAGCGTTTGTTGAGGGAAAGCTAACCGCGCCCTTATCGAGAAACGACTTAATTCGAGGTCATGACCCGGTTGTCATGATCCGGCCGCAATCGAAGCGGCGCCGTCGACGTCCGCCGCTTTCAACCCACGTGGGCGGCCAGCCGCACGGGAACCGACTTGTAGGCCGGCGTGCCGCTGCGATGGTCGTGGTCCTCCAGCGCCACCAGCACGTTGGCCTCCGGATAGTAGGCCGCCAGGCAACCGCGCGGGATGTCGCGCTCGACCAGGGTGAAGCCGCGCACCGCCCGCCGTCCGGTGTCGTCGAAAGCCGCGGTCAGGTCGATGCGGTCGCCCGCCTTCAGGCCGCGGGCGGCGATGTCTTCGGGATGGGCGAAGACGACGTCGCGGCGGCCGAACACCCCGCGATAGCGGTCGTTGGTCCCATAGATGGTGGTGTTGTACTGGTCGTGGCTGCGCAGGGTGGTCAGCAGAAGGACGTCGGCCTGGCCGCGCCGGGCGTCCTGGCCGTCGTGGCGATGGGCCAGGAACTGGGCCTTGCCGCTGGGCGTCTTCCAGACCCGGTCGGACGGCGGGACCGGCAGGCGGAAGCCGCCGGGCTGGCGCACCCGCTGGTTATAGTTGGCGAAGGCCTCGGGAAAGACCGCCTCGATCAGGTCGCGGATCCGGTCGTAGTCGGCGGCCAGGCCCGGCCAGTCGACGATGTCGTCCGGCCCGAACAGCGCCGCCCCAATCCCGGCGACGATGGCCGGCTCGGACTTCAACTGGTCCGAGGCCGGGGCGTTCAGGCCGCGCGAGGCGTGGACCATCGACATCGAGTCCTCGACCGTCACGGCCTGGCGACCGCCGGCCTGCACGTCGATCTCTGTGCGGCCCAGGCACGGCAGCAGCAGGCTTTCGCCGCCGTGCAGCAGGTGGGTGCGGTTGAGCTTGGTGGCGACGTGGACCGCCAGTCCGACCTTGCGGATCGCCGCGAAGGTGCGGGTCGGATCGGGGGCGGCGACCGCGAAATTGCCGCCGAGGCCGACGAACACCTTGGTCCGCCCAGCCTCCATGGCCGCGATCGTCTCGACGACGGTATGCCCGTGCTCGCGCGGCGACTTGAAGGCGAACACCCGGTCCATGGCGTCCAGGAACGCCGTCGAGGGCTTCTCCCAGATCCCCACGGTCCGATCGCCCTGGACGTTGGAATGGCCCCGCAGCGGACAGATCCCCGCCCCCGGTCGGCCGATATTGCCCTTCAGCAGCAGCAGGTTGACCAGTTGCTGCACGGTGCTGGACGAGGAGCGATGCTGGGTCAGGCCCATGCCGTAGCAGAGGATCGTGGCCTTGGCGCCGGCATAGGCCCGGGCCGCCTCCTCGATCTGGGGGCGCGACAGGCCCGAGCCCGCCTCGATCTCGTCCCAGTCCAGCGCTTCGACCACGGCCTTGACGGTCTCGAAGCCTTCGGTGTGCTCGGCGATGAAGGCGCGGTCCAGGACCGTACCCTGGCTCGCCGCGTCCAGGGCCAGCACGGCCTTCATCATCCCCTGCACCGCCAGGGCGTCGCCGCCGATCGCCACCTGGTAATAGGCCGAGGCGATCGGGGTCGAGGACAGGGTCGCCATCTCGACCGGATCCTGCGGCGCGGCGAACTTCTCCAGCGCCCGCTCCCTCAGCGGGTTGAAGGCCAGGATCGTCGCCCCGCGCCGCGAGGCGTCGCGCAGGGTGGTCATCATCCGCGGATGGTTGGTGCCGGGGTTGTGGCCGAAGCACAGGATCAGGTCGGCGTGGTCGAAGTCCTCCAGCGTCACCGAGCCCTTGCCCATGCCGATCGAGTCCGGCAGGCCGACGCTGGTCGGCTCGTGACACATGTTGGAGCAGTCGGGGAAATTGTTGGTCCCCACCCGTCGGCCCAGCAGTTGGAACAGGAACGCCGCCTCGTTCGAGGCCCGGCCCGAGGCGTAGAATTCCGCCTGGTCCGGATGGTCGAGGGCCCGCAAGGCGTCGGCGGTGCGCTGGAAGGCGTCGTCCCAGGCGATGGGCAGATAGCGGTCCGTCGCACGGTCGTAGGCCATGGGATGGGTCAGCCGGCCCAGGTCCTCCAGGGCGTGGTCGCTCCAGGTCAGGAGCTCGGTGACCGTGTGGGCCGCGAACACCTCCGGCGTGGCGCGCTTGGACGTCGCCTCCCAGGCCACGGCCTTGGCCCCGTTCTCGCAGAATTCGAACGACGAGGTGTGCTTGGGGTCGGGCCAGGCGCAGCCGGGACAGTCGAAGCCCTCGGGCTGGTTGGCGCGCAGCAGGGTCTTGCCGCCCTCGATCACCGTCGCCTGGTCGCTCAGCGCCCCGGCCACCGCCTTCAGCGCGCCCCAGCCGCCGGCGGCGTTGTCGTAGCGATGGATGCCGGGCACGCCCGCATTGGGGTTGCGGTCGGTCATCACGCAGGCTCCGGAACGACGTCGAGCAGGCGCTCGGCATGGGTGAAGACGGCGTGGCCGTCGGCGCGGGCCAGGGCCGCCAGGGTCAGGCCGGACTCCTCGGCCCGGCGGATCGCCAGGTCGGTGGGCGCGGAGACCGCCACCAGGATCGAACAGCCCATCCGCACGGTCTTCTCGACCATCTCGAACGAGCAGCGGCTGGTGACCAGCACGAAGCCGCCCGACGCCTCGCGCCCCTCGCGCGCCATCGCCCCGGCCAGCTTGTCCAGGGCGTTGTGGCGGCCGACGTCCTCGCGGACCAGCACCAGCGCCCCCTCCCCATCGGCGAACGCCGCGGCATGGGTGGCCCGGGTCAGGCGGCCCAGGGCCTGGACGTCGTCCAGGGCGTCGACGGCCCGCTGCACGGCCTGGTGCGACACTCTTGCGCCGCCGTCCAGGCGCGGCAGCGGCCGCACCGCGTCGGCCAGTCGCTGCACGCCGCACAGCCCGCAGCTGGACCGTCCTTCCAGCGTGCGCGGCCGCGCCTTGCGCTGGAGCGTCCCGGGCTTGAGCCTGACGTCGGCCAGGAGGCCCAGGTCGGTTTCGGTGACCTCGATCTCGAGGATGTCCTCGGCGCGGGCCACGGCCTCGGTCAGGGTGAAGCCCCGCGCCAGGTCCGCGACGTCGTCGGGCGTGGCCATCAGCACGGTGTGCGGCCGGCCATCGAACGACAGGCCCACGGCGACTTCCTGCGGCGTGGCGCGGGCGATGGTCTGGGACCCGGTCCCGACCCGCCATTGGACGGCGGAACGACGTTGAGCGGCGGCTTTCGACATGGGCGAAGTCTACCGCCTAGGCGCCCGCATAGCCAAACCCGGAAGCCGGCGAACGGCTCACGACGGCAGGAACATACAAAATCCTTCACGCACGACGGATGACCGCGCGACGATCCTGACGCACTCTAGGGCCATGGCCATCATCGACACCCGCCGCGACCAGATGTTTCCCATCCTCCGCCCGGAGGAGATCGACCGCATCCGCCGCTTCGGCGACATCGCCCACGCCAGGGCCGGCGCCGTGCTGGCCAAGGCCGGCGAGGTCTCGCCCGGGGTCATGGTGGTGCTGGAAGGCAGCGCCCAGGTCACCCGTCGCGACGCGATGGAGGAGACTCACGTGATCGCCGAGCACGGCCCCGGCGCCTTCATCGGCGAACTGGCCCAGCTGTCGAACCGCCCCTCTCTGGTCGACGTCCACGCCCTGACCGACCTGGAGGTGCTGCGGATCAAGCCCGAGCGGCTGCGCGCGGTGCTGGTCGCCGAGGCCGAGCTGGGCGAACGGATCATGCGGGCCCTGATCCTGCGCCGGGTCGGGCTGCTGGAAACGGGGGCCGGCGGCCCGGTGATCATCGGCCGCGCCGCCGACGGCGAGGTCATCCGCCTGTCCGGCTTCCTGGGCCGCAACGGCCATCCCTACAAGCACCTGGACCCGGATGTCGTCGACTGCGCCAAGGTGCTGATCGAGCGGTTCTCGGTCGACGAGGCCGAGCTGCCGATCGTGCTCTGCCCCGGCGGCCAGCTGCTGCGCCATCCGTCCAACGCCGAACTGGCGCGCTGCATCGGCATGGTCGGCGACCTGGACCCGGACCGCGTCTACGACGTGGCCGTGGTCGGCGCGGGCCCCGCGGGCCTGGCCACCGCGGTCTACGCCGCGTCCGAAGGCCTGTCGGTGCTGGTGCTCGACACCCGGGCGTTCGGCGGCCAGGCCGGGGCCTCGGCCCGGATCGAGAACTATCTGGGCTTCCCCACCGGGGTCTCGGGCATGGCCCTGATGGCCCGCGCCTACAACCAGGCCCAGAAGTTCGGCGCCAACCTGGCCATCCCCGACGAGGTGGCCAGCCTGGACTGCGATGGTGATGCGAAAGAAAACGGGAGCCTCAGCGGCTATCACCTGAAACTGGTCAGCGGCGAGACCACCCAGGCCAAGACCGTGGTGATCGCCAGCGGCGCGCGCTATCGGCGGCTGGAGGTGTCCAACCTGGACCAGTTCGAGGGCAGCAGCGTCCATTACTGGGCCTCGCCGCTCGAGGCCAAGCTGTGCGCCGGCCAGGAGGTGGCCCTGGTCGGGGCCGGCAACTCCGCGGGCCAGGCGGCGGTCTATCTGGCCAGCCAGGTGGCCAAGGTCTGGCTGCTGATCCGCGGCAAGAGCCTGGACGCCAGCATGTCGCGCTACCTGATCGACCGCATCAAGAGCCTGCCCAACATCGAGATCGTCACCCGCAACGAGATCGTCGAACTGGAAGGCGAGGACGGCCAGCTGCGCGCGATTCGCCACCGCGACCTCGACACCGGCGAGGAGGCCCGCTGCGAGATCAGCCACCTGTTCCTGTTCATCGGCGCCGCGCCCAACACCACCTGGCTGAGCGAATGCCGGGTCGAGCTGGACAACCACGGCTTCGTGCGGACCGGCCAGGACCTGGCCCCAGGCCATCCGCCCTTGCAGACCAGCCGCCACGGCGTATTCGCGATCGGCGACGTGCGGGCGGGCTCGGTCAAGCGCGTGGCGGCGGCGGTCGGCGAAGGCGCGCAGGTGGTGGCGGCGATCCACGCCTATCTGGCCGAACCGGTGACGACGGCGTAGGGCATCGCGCGGCTTGCTCCAGGTTACGCATCCTTAAATTGCACTTCGTCTCGCCGCCTGCGATCGTCCCTCGTCAACAGGGGGGACATTTCATGAAGCGCTCGATATTCTTGCTGGGAACGGCGAGTTTGCTGCTGGCCAGTCCGGCCCTGGCCGCCGCGCCGACCTGCCCCACGCCCGACTTCGCCAGACAGGCGCAAGACCTGATCAAGTCTTATCTGGAGGCCCAGAGCTTCAGCGGCTCGATCCTGGTGGCCAAGGACGGCGCACCGGTCTGGCGCGAGAGCTTCGGCGCGGCCGACCGCGAATGGGATGTCCCCAACACCGCCGACACCAAGTTCCGCCTCGGCTCGATCACCAAGCAGTTCACCGCCACGGCGATCCTGCAACTGGTCGACCAGGGCAAGCTGTCGGTCGACGATCCGATCTCGAAATACTATGTCGACGCCCCGGCCGCCTGGTCGAAGGTGACGATCAAGCACCTGCTGACCCACACCTCGGGGATTCCCAGCTACACCGCCCTGCCCGGCTTCTTCGAAAAGAGTTCGATGTCGCCGCTGAGCCCGGACGGGATCATCAAGCTGACACGCGACATGCCGCTCGAGTTCGAGCCAGGCACGAAATACAACTACGACAACACCGGCTACATACTGCTCGGCTATGTGATCGAGAAGGTGTCCGGTGAGACTTACGCCGATTACGTGGCCAAGCACATCTTCACGCCCCTGGGCATGAAGGACACCGGCTACGACGTCTCCGGCGTGATCCTGCGCCACCGCGCCTCTGGCTATAAGCCCACGAAGGACGGCTGGAAGAACGCCGACTATCTGGACATGACCCTGCCCTACGCGGCCGGCTCGCTCTATTCGACGACGGGCGACCTGCTAATCTGGGACCGGGCCCTGACCGAGGGCGAGATCCTGACCCCGGCCTCGCGGCAGGCGATGTTCACCGACTATGGCAACCATTACGGGTTCGGCTGGGGGATCAAACCGGTCGCCGGGCATGACCAGGTCTCTCATGGCGGCGGCATCAACGGTTTCAGCACCGGCATCAGCCGCTATCCCAAGGACGGCGTCGTCGCCATCGTCCTGGCCAACTACGGCGGCTCGCCGTCAAACAGCATAGCCGAGAACCTGGCCGGGCTATGCGTGGGAACCTGGCGACCGCCGAAGGCGATCACCCTGCCGACAGCGACGCTCGATCGCTATGTCGGCGCCTATGTCCTGTCGCCGACCTTCACCCTGACGATCACGCGCCAGGGCGACCAACTGATCAGCCAGGGGACGAACCAGGGTCCCGCCCCGATCTATCCCAGCGCGCCGGGCGAGTTCTTCCTCAAGATCGTCGACGCCCAGATCAGCTTCACCCAGACCGGTGACGCCGCGGCCACGGCCCTGGTCCTGCACCAGGGCGGTCGGGACACGACCGCGCCCAGGGCGGCGAAGCCTTAAAGGCCCCAAAGCAAAAGGCCCCGGAGATCGCTCTCCGGGGCCTTCGCTTAGTCAGCTAGTCGCTGAGACCGATCGATTACTCGACGATCTTGGCCACGACGCCG
>NZ_JAVDWJ010000023.1:0-53011 GCF_031457295.1 Caulobacter sp. BE254
CGGCAAGCCTTCTTCTTCGAGCTCTTTGCTCATATGCGATAGCCCTGCCCTGTGGGGGAGGTGTCGGCGCAGCCGACGGAGGGGGGAGTGATCGGGCGTCGGACATAGGCAGGATCGACGATCCGAAAACTCCCCCACCGATCGCTTCGCGATCGCCTCCCCCACAGGGGGAGGGGCTGGGTTACGCCGCCACCGACGTCACCACCCGCGACCCCGCCACCAGCATCTTGTGCACGGGACAGGCCTCGGCGATCTCCATCAACCGGGCGCGCTGGGCGTCGTCCAGGTCGCCGGAGAGGGTGATCGTCCGCTCGAACAGGTCGGCCGGCTGCGAGGACGGGTCGCGACGCCAGGTCACCTCCACGCGCACCGCGCCCAGCGCCCAGGCCTTGCGCCGGGCGTAGAGCCGCAGGGTCTGGGTGGTGCAGGCCGCCAGGCCGGCGGCGACCAGGTCGTGGGGATTGGGACCGATGTCCAGTCCGCCGTCCACGGGGCCCAGGTCGGCCGCGAAACGGCTGGGGCCGGCGGTGACCAGGATCTGCACCCCGCCGTGGCCGCTGTCGTCGGCGATGGCGGAGGGGCGGGCGAGGGCGACGATCATGGGCGGACTCCGATGGTTTCCCACTTGCTACCGTGAAGCGGAGCCGCCTTGCACGGATTTATCACTCATCCGCCTGTCATCCCGGACAAGGCCCGAAGGGCCGCCGATCCGGGACCGCCGGAAGCGCGGCGTTCACGCGTCGGTCCCGGATCTTCACGCTGCGCGCTCGTCCGGGATGACAATTGTGGCGATGAAAACCTAGGCCGCCGCCCGCTGGGCCGAGGTCACCTCGAATAGGCGCGTGGCCCCGCGCCACACCTCGACGGTGTCGCAACCGCGATGGACGCCGACCAGCTCTTCGGCGCGACGGCGCGCGGCCTGGTCGTCGGGGCAGGGGGTGACGTCGAAGCGCGGCACCGAGCCATCCGGCTCGACACAGAAGAAGGTGAACACCTGCATGGGAACGTCCGTTCGCATCAGGCGGGACCGGGTCCATATTCGATGGGCGGGGCCGCGGGCGCCGGCTTTGGTTCTAAGCCGACCAGGAGGATATAGGCGAGAACCCCGCGATTAACCAGTAACCATCGGTTTTCAGACGAGACTCTCCTGGGGACGAATCCCTGGGACGCAAAAGGGGTTCCCACACGGCCAAGGTGTCGCTGCGACGACGAGTCGCAGGACCGGCCCGCGCGTGGGACGCTTCTGGGCCGATTTCGAGGCCGAAGCGCCAAAAGCGGTTTCGTTTTGCGTTATCGCGCTCTAGGTTCGCCACCTTTCCGCAACGGCGACGTTAAGAGACCCATGGCCGCGCACTATCTCGACTTCGAGCGACCCATCGCCGATCTGGAAAGCAAGATCGAAGAGCTGTCGCGGCTTTCCGAGACGGCGGGCCCCGGCGCGTTCGAAAGCGAGATCCAGGCGCTTCGCGACAGAGCGCAACAGCTGCGCAAGGAAGCCTATGCGGGCCTGGACGCCTGGCAGAAGACCATGGTCGCCCGCCACCCCGAGCGGCCCCACCTGAAGGACTACATCGCCGGCCTGATCGACGAGTTCGTCGAGCTGCGCGGCGACCGCAAGTTCGCCGACGACCAGGCGATCGTCGGCGGCCTGGGCCGGTTCCGCGGCGTGCCCGTGGTGGTCATGGGCCACGAGAAGGGTCACGACACCACCACCCGCCTGAAGCACAATTTCGGCATGGCCCGCCCCGAGGGCTATCGCAAGGCCGTGCGGCTGATGGACATGGCCGAGCGCTTCAACCTGCCGGTCATCACCTTCGTCGACACCGCCGGCGCCTATCCGGGCCTGGGGGCCGAGGAGCGCGGCCAGGCCGAGGCCATCGCCCGCTCGACCGAGCGCGGCCTGGTGCTGGGCACGCCGATGGTCGCCACCATCGTCGGCGAGGGCGGCAGCGGCGGGGCCATCGCCCTGGCCGGGGCCAACAAGGTGCTGATCCTCGAGCACTCGATCTATTCGGTGATCTCGCCGGAGGGCGCGGCCTCGATCCTGTGGCGCGACGGCGCCCGGGCCAAGGACGCGGCCGCCAACATGAAGATCACCGCCCAGGACCTGATCCAGCTGAAGATCGTCGACCGCATCGTCGAGGAGCCGGCCGGCGGGGCCCATTCCGACCCGGCCGCCGCCATCGAGGCCGTCGGCGACGCGGTCGAGGACGAGCTGAAGGCCCTAATGAAGCTGTCGCCGGCCGAGCTGAAGAAGCAGCGCGCCGCGCGGTTCTACGCCATCGGCCGCGAAGGCCTGCAATAGGCCTTCCATCCGGCGAAGATTGACGGCCATCGGCTGCAGGACCATCTTATGGTCCATCCAATGGTCCGGAACGTGCCGTAGTGGAAATCTCCGTCACCGACGCCAAGGCCCAGTTGACCGATCTGGTGCGTCGCGCCGAGGCCGGTGAGGAGGTCGTGTTGACCCGGCACGGCCACCCCGCGGTGCGCCTGGCGCCCGTCCGCCAACGCGGCGATGTCGCCTCGCGTCGCGAACTCATAGAACGCGTCCGCAAGGCCGGCCGGGCCAAGGCGACCCCGGGACCGTCAGCCGCGCGCAGCCAGGATTTCCTGTACGGCGACGACGGCCTGCCGGAATGATCGCGGTCGATACCTCGGCCCTGATGGCGATCGCCCTGGACGAGCCGCCGGCGGACCGGTGCGAAGCCGTCCTCCGGAGCGAGCCAGACCTCGTGATCTCGGCCGTCACCTTGTCGGAGGCTCTTGTCGTAGCAGGCCGCCGCGGCGTCTCCGACGAGATGTCGATCTTGCTCGACGGTTTGGGGCCGCAAATCGTGCCGGTGTCCGAAGCGTTCGCCCGTCGCGTCGCCGAAGCCTACGCCCGGTGGGGCAAGGGACGGCATCCCGCGGGTCTGAACTGGGGCGATTGCTTTTCGTACGTGACGGCGCGGGATCGAGATTGCCCGCTGCTCTATGTCGGCGACGACTTCGCGCGTACCGACCTGGCCGGCGTCTAGCGAAAAAATTCGCGGCCATGTCACAACGGTCCAGGTCGTCTCGTCTTGTTCCCGAAAGCCCGAACACCGGGCCCAGATCGAGGACAAGACCATGAGCGCCGAAACCGCCCCCTTCCGCCACGACATCAATGTGCCGGCCGTCTACCAGGCCTTCATCGCCGCCGAGACCGCGGCGGTGGGCGCGGGGATCGACAAGCATCTGACGCACCTGGTCAAGCTGCGCGCCTCGCAGCTGAACCAGTGCGCCTTCTGCGTGAAGATGCACTCCAAGGAGGCCCGCGACGACGGCGAGACCAACGAGCGGCTGGACCGCCTGACGGTCTGGAGCCACGTGTCGGACTTCACCGCCAAGGAGAAGGCCGCCCTGGCCTGGACCGAGGCCCTGACCCAGTTGCCGACCCACACCGACCTCGGCCCCCTGCGCGCCGCGTTGCGCGAGCACTTCACCGACGTCGAGGCCAGCGCCCTGACCACGGTGATCGCGATGATCAACCTGTGGAACCGCCTGGGCGTGTCGGTGCACTAGGAAAGTCCGAAGAGATCCTCCCCCTGTGGGGGAGGCGTCGCCAAAGGCGACGGTGGGGGGAGTGATCGGCCATTGACCGTACCCGGATCGAACGAGCCCAAGACTCCCCCCACCGGTCCTTCGGACCGCCTCCCCCATAGGGGGAGGGTCTTCACGCGTCGTCTTCGCTTGCCCGCCCCAAGACACGGTAAACACCCCTGCAAACACTGTGACGCCGCCGCGAAGTTTTCGTGAAATAGCCACGCTTGCGACCGCGGATTAGCCAGTCGTTAGGTCAGAAATGGTCCCTCCAGCCGCGAGTGGAGGCGTACCCATGTTCACCTTGCGAGACACCGTTTCTTCCCTGGTTCCGGCCCGCGCCGACACCCTGGGCAAGACGCTGTACGAGCGGTTCCGCGAGGAGCCCGACACCCTGATCGTGCCGGTGCTGGACGCGGACGACCGCCCCATCGGCCTGGTCGAGCGCAACGCCTTCTTCCTGCGCATGGCCGCCGAATACGGCCGGGCCCTCTACGCCTTGCGGCCGATCTCGGTGCTGATGGACCGCGACCCGCTGGTGGTCGAGGCCGAGGTCGAGCTGGCGGCCTTCACCAGCGACAGCCTGTCCTACCGCGCCAGCGACCTGCTGCGCGGCTTCATCGTCACCGACGGCGGCCGCTATCTCGGGGTCGGCACGGTGCTGGGCCTGCTGCAGGCGGCCAACGAGACCAACCGCCGGGGCGTCGCCGACCTGGCCGCCGCCAAGGCCAGCGCCGACCAGGCCCATACCTTCATGACCGCGGTGGTCGAGGCCATCCCGTCGATGGTGTTCGTCAAGCGGGCCGACGACCACGCCTATGTGCTGCTGAACCGGGCCGGCGAGAAGATCCTGGGCCATGCCCGCGCCGACATGATCGGCCGCACCGACGCCGACTTCTATCCTGCAGAGCAAGCCGCCATATACAGGGAGCGCGACGCCGAGGTGATCTCGTCGGGCGAGGTGCGGGTGATCGAGGAGGACCACGTGCCGCGCAAGGACGGCTCGGTCGCCCTGCTGCGCACCAAGAAGATCGCCATTCCCGGCCCCGACGGAACGGCCGAATACCTGCTGGGCGTCTCCGAGGACATCGCCGAGCGCAAGCGGGCCGAGGCCCAGATCGCCCGCCTGGCCCACTATGATCCGCTGACGGATCTTCCCAACCGCCTGCTGTTCCAGAAGGACCTGGCCGCGGCGCTGGGCCGCGCGGCCCGGCGCGAGGACCTGGTGGCGGTGCATTGCATCGACCTGGACCGCTTCAAGACCGTCAACGACACCCTGGGCCATCCGATCGGCGACGCCCTGCTGAAGACCGCCGCCGAGCGGCTGCGGGCCTGCGTGCGCGACGGCGACACCGTCGCCCGGCTGGGCGGCGACGAGTTCGCGGTGGTGCAGTGCGGCCTGACCGACCTTTCCGGCGCCACGCGCCTGGCCGGCCGCATCGTCGAGGCCCTGGCCGAGACCTTCGCGCTGCAGGGCCACCAGGTGATGATCGGCGGCAGCGTCGGGGTGGCCGTGTCGCCCAACGACGGCGCCGACAGCGACGAGCTGCTGAAGAAGGCCGACATGGCCCTCTACCGCGCCAAGGCCGACGGGCGCGGGGCCTTCCACTTCTTCGAGCGGGCCATGGACGAGCAGCTGCAGGCCCGCCGGGCCCTGGAGCTGGACCTGCGCCTGGCCTTGGCCGAGGGCCAGTTCGAACTTTACTACCAGCCGCTGTACAGCCTGGGCGTCGACAGGGTGATGGGCTGCGAGGCCCTGCTACGCTGGCGCCATCCGGCGCGCGGCATGGTCTCGCCGGCCGACTTCATCCCGCTGGCCGAGGAGATCGGCCTGATCAACCCGCTGGGCGAGTGGGTGCTGCGCGAGGCCTGCCGCGAGGCCGCCGGCTGGCCCGACCACGTGCGCCTGGCGGTCAACCTGTCGCCGGCCCAGTTCCGCGACCGGCATCTGGTGTCCACCGTGGTCTCGGCCCTGGCGGCTTCGGGCCTGGCCGCCCAGCGGCTGGAGCTGGAGATCACCGAGTCGGTGCTGCTGCAGGACACGGCCGGCAACATGTCGATCCTGCACGACCTGAAGGCCCTGGGCGTGCGGATCTCGATGGACGACTTCGGCACGGGTTATTCCAGCCTCAGCTATCTGCGCAGCTTCCCGTTCGACAAGATCAAGATCGACCAGACCTTCGTGCGCGACATCCTCGACGACGCCGACGCCCTGGCGATCATCAAGGCCGTGCTCGACCTGGGCGCCAGCCTGGGCATCACCACCACGGCCGAGGGCGTGGAGACCGTGGAGCAGCTGGACGAGCTGCGCCGCCAGGGCTGCGGCGAGATCCAGGGCTACTTCATCAGCCGCCCCAAGCCCGCGGCCGAGATCGCGGCGATGCTGGGCGTCGTCGTCAGGAGCGGCGACAAGGCGCCGGTGATCACCTTCTCCCATGGGGAGAAGGAGGGGCCCGCGACGAAGTCGTGGGAGGATGAGGGGGTTCTGAGTCGGCCGGCGCGCCGGCAGGGCGCGGAGTGAAATCGGCGACGGCGTAACCCCCTCCCTCACACTGCTGCGCGGCGGGCCCCTCCCTCTCCGTCTGGGAGAGGGTGAAGAGAGGCGGGGTTATCCCCGGCGTTCATGCGCTTAGGGTCTAGCCTCGCGCCGCGATCTTCGCCACACAGCGGCCCATGCGCATGGTCGGCTATCTCAGGGTTCCGCCCGTCAGGGGCGTGGTGATCGACGGGCCGCAGTCGCAGCGGCTGTTCGAGGCCGGCTGCGACCAGCTGTTCCACGACCGCTGCTACGGCCTGGCGGTGCACAAGCCGGGGCTGGACCAGGCCCTGGCGGCGATGAAGCCCGGCGACGTGCTGGCGGTGATCAACCTGCACGCCTTCGCCGCCCACCTGGTCGACCTGCTGGAGGCCCTGGCGCGGCTGGAGGCGGCCGGCGTCCATCTGCTGACCCTGGCCGAGGGCATCGACACCCGCCGGCCCGGCGGCTTCTTCACCGCCTGCGCCCAGCTGGCGAGCTTCCACGACCAGCGCCGCATGGTGCGCACGGCCGAGGAGAAGATCGTGCGCGACGGCGGGCGGCGGCCGGCCGAGACTGGACAAGCTTCCGAGCCGGTCCCAGATCTGGGTCCCGACGCCTGAGGACATCGCCATGACCGCCGCGCCCGCACCGAAACGTCATCCGGACGGGCGCCCGGCCATCGGCGTGCTGCTGCGCGAGCAGCGCGCGTCGCGGCGGATGAGCCAGTTGGACCTGGCCCACGAGTCCGGCGTCTCGGCCCGCCACCTCGGCTTCATCGAGATCGGCCGCACCCAGCCCAGCCGCGAGGTGATCGCGCGCCTGGCCGACGCCCTGGACCTGCCGCTGCGCGAGCACAACGCCCTGCTGCTGGCCGCCGGCTACGCCCCGCAATATGGCGAGCGGGCCCTGGCCAGCCCTTCGATGGGGTCGCTGGGCCAGGCGATCGACCTGATCCTGCGCCACCAGGAGCCCTATCCCGCCTTCGTGATCAGCCGCCGCTTCGAGGTGCTGGCCGCCAACGACGCGGCCATGCGGGTCAACGCCTTCCTGATGGAGGGGCGGTCCAGCCCGCACACCAACCTGCTGCGCCAGGTGTTCGACCCCGACGACTTTCGTCCGGTGATCGCCAACTGGCCCGAGGTGGCGGCCAAGTTCGTGCGCCAGCTGCAGGACGAGATGATGGCCTCGCCCCACGACCCGGCGCTCCGCCGGCTGCTGGACGACATCCTGCGCTATCCCGACGTGCCGGCCGCCTGGCGGCTGCGCGCGCCGGGCGCCGAGCCGGACCCCGTGCTGACCATGGTGTTCGACAGCCGCGCCGGCCCCCTGCGCTTCTTCGAGACCATCACCACCTTCGCCGCCCCGCGCGACGTGACGCTGGACGAGCTGCGCATCGACTGCGCGTTCCCGGCCGACGACCACACCGCCCAGGTCTGCGCTCGGCTGGCCGCCGGCGAGCTGCGCTGACCCGCCAGGTAGTTGCGGCCGCCGGCGTCCCCGCGCACCTCTGCCTTGGTGTTCAATCGGAGGCGCGGATCATGAGGATCGGGTTCAAGGCGGCGCTGGCCGTGGCGGCGGTGATGGTCGGGATCGCGACGGGCGCCGGGGCTCAGGCCGCGCCGCTCGGCGCCGAGCATGCGGCCCTGGCTCGGTTCGCCGGCCACTGGACGGTCAAGCAGAGCTACTGGACCAGCCCCGACAAGCCGCCGGTGATCGACCAGGGCGAGGCCGACCTGGCCATGGTGCTGGACGGCCGCCATCTGCGGCAGGATCTGCGGATCGCCGGTCAGGACAAGCCGTTCGAAGGCCTGGGCTATATCGGCTACGACACGGCCGCCAAGACCTTCTTCAGCACCTGGATGGACGTCAATTTCACCGGCCTGATCGTCGCCCGGGGCGCCTATGACGCCGCGGCGGGGCGCTACACCTTCGTCGGCGAAACGCCCGACTTCGACCATCTGGGCCAGTCGATCCCGCTGCGCGAGGTGCTGACGCGCCAGGACGACGACCACTTCACCTACGCCTATTACGAGACGCGCGACGGGCGGGAGTCCCAGGCAGTGCGGCTGGACTACACGCGGGTGCGGTAGGGCGTTCTAACGTGCGGATGGCGCAGGGCGGATCGAGCTTCCAGGCCGTGCGTGGCCCTCGTCCTTCGACAAGCTCAGGATGAGGACCATTTTGTGGGCGTCGCAGTCGAAAACCTCATCCTGAGCTTGTCGAAGGACGAGGTTTTTCGGCCCCCGGGTCGGACTCTCGATCGGCCTCAAGCCACCGCCTTCAGCGCCTCGCCCAGTTCCTCGACCATCTCCGGCGTCGTCGCCCAGGAGCACATGAAGCGGGCCGTGCCGTCCAGGAAGCGGTAGACGAACCAGCCTCGCTCGCGCAGGCGCTCCAGGGCCGCGTCGTCCATGTCGACGAACAGGCCGTTGGCCTCGACCGGATGGCGCAGGGGGAAGGGCATCAGGGCGGCCAGCTTGCGGGCCATGGCGTTGGCGTGGGCCGCGCGGGCCGCCCAGGGGCCGCCGTCGGCTTCCTCGCCCAGCAGGCCCAGCCACGGCGCGGACAGGAACCGGCCCTTGGAGACCAGCTGGCCGGCGTGCTTGAGGCGGGCGTCCAGGCGGCGGGCCAGGGCCTTGTCCAGGACCACCACGGCCTCGGTCGGGGTCGAGCCGGCCTTGGTCCCGCCGATCACCAGGATGTCGACGCCGATCTTCGCCACGCGCTTGAGGTCGAAGCCCGCCGCCACGGCGTTGGCCAGGCGCGCGCCGTCCAGGTGGACGCCGTAGCCCTTGGCCTTCACCGGCGCGATCAGGGCGGCCAGGTCGTCGGCCGAATAGACCGTGCCGTACTCGGTGGCGTTGGTCAGGGACAGGGCGGCCGCCGGCTGGCGGTAGGAGACGTCCGACTCGTTCAGGGCCAGCTCCAGCCCGGGCAGGGCGATCTTGCCCGAGGCGCCGGGCAGGCCGACCAGCCCCACGCCCTGGCCGAAGAAGCCCGGCGCGCCGGTCTCGTCGGTGCAGATGTGGGCGTGCTCGTGGGCCAGCACCGCCTCGTGCGGCCGGGCCAGGCAGGTCAGGGCGAAGGCGTTGGCGGCCGTGCCCGAGGCGGTGAACCGCACCTCGGCGTCGGCGTCCAGCAGGGCGCGGATGCGGTCGGCGGCGGCGGCGCTGACATGGTCGGTCCCATAGCCCGACGCCGTGCCGTCATTGGCGGCGACGATCGCGGCGATGACTTCCGGCATGGCCCCGGCGACGTTATCGGAGGCGAAGTCGTAGCGGGCCATGGGGAGTCTCGGTGGAGGCGTGGGGTGTTTCGGATGCCATGGCGCCTAAGCGTTGTCATCCCGGAAGCCTCGCAGAGGCTGTCCGGGACCCAGGGGACTGGGCTGATGCGGTGCGGCTGCCCTGGGTCCCGAACAAGCGCTGCGCGCTTTCCGGGATGACAACCGTTGGGGACCAGGAGCGCTGCGCGCGCCTCAATCGAACACGATCACCGACCGCGCCAGCTCGCCCCGCTTCAGCTCGTCGAAGGCCGAGTTGACGTCCTCCAGCTTGATCCGCCGCGAGATCAGCTCGTCCAGCTTCAGCTTGCCGCCCATATAGGCGTCGACCAGGCGGGGCATGTCGACCGGGAAGCGGTTGCTGCCCATGAAGCTGCCCTGGATCTTCTTTTCGCCCAGGAAGTCGGGGCCGTGCAGCTCGATCATCGTGCCGACCGGGATCATGCCGATGATGTTGGCGGTGCCGCCCCGACGCAGCATCTTGAACGCCTGCTCGGCGGTGACCTTCAGGCCGATGGCCTCGAAGCTGTGGTGGACGCCGCCGCCGGTCAGGTCCTGCACGGCCTTGACCGGGTCGTCGGCCCCGGCGTCGATCACGTCGGTGGCCCCGAACTGTCTGGCCAGCTCCAGCTTGTTGTGGATGCGGTCGATGGCGATGATCCGGCCGGCCCCGGCCATGGCCGCGCCGTTGATGGTGGCCAGGCCCACGCCGCCGCAGCCGATCACCGCCACGGTCTCGCCGGGCCGCACGCCCGAGGTGTGGATCACCGCCCCGACCCCGGTCATCACCGAGCAGCCGATCAGGGCGGCGCGGTCGAACGGCATGTCGCGGCGGATGGCCACGCAGGCGTGCTCGTGCACCAACATCTGCTCGGCGAACGACGACAGGTTCAGGAACTGGGCCATCTTCGTGTCGCCGGCTCCGGACAGGTCCTCCCGGAACAGCCGCGGTTCCTCGCCCTTGGCGCGCTTGGTTTCGGGGCTGATGCAGAGGCTCATATGGCCGGTCAGGCAGACCTCGCAGTGGCCGCAATAGGCGCTGAGGCAGGTGATCACGTGGTCGCCGACCTTGACCGTGCGGACTTCCGACCCGACCGCCTCGACGATCCCGGCGCTCTCGTGGCCCAGCACGGCGGGCAGGGGATGGGGATAGGAGCCTTCGACGAAGTGCAGGTCCGAATGACAGACCCCGGCGGCCTTGGTGCGGATCAGCACCTCGCGCGGGCCCGGCTTGCCGATCGAGACCTCCTCGATCTGGAGCGGCTGGCCCACTTCGCGCAGAACGGCGGCCTTCATCGGCGATCTCCCCGGTTCGTTTCGAGAGACCCTAGCGGGCGGGCGGGGGGCGAAGGAAGGGGTGTTCGAACAAATGTTCGAGGGCTCTCCTCCACCGCGAAGCGGGGGAGGTGGCGCGGCGCGAATACGCGCCGTGACGGAGGGGGCATCGCGGCGGCGGGGACGCCCCCTCCGTCGGCTTCGCCGCCACCTCCCCCGTTGCACGGGGGAGGAGAAATCTTATGCCGCGATCGCCACCTTGCGCTCGGGCAGGATGGCGTCCACCGACAGCAGCACGATCATGGCCGCCTCGGTGGTGATCACCGCCGCGACCAGGGGCGAGGCGGCGTCCTCGCCGAGCGGCGGGGGCGGGCTGATGGCCTCGGCCGGGACGATGAAGCTGTCGCAGACCGCGTCGACCAGCAGGCCGGCGACGTCGTCATGGTGCTCGACCACGATGATCACCTGGCGGGCGCTGTCGGCGGCCACGCCCTTGCCCAGCCGTTCGGAAAGGTCGATGACCGGCATCACCTGGCCGCGCAGGTTGATCACGCCGCGCACATAGGGCGGGGCGTCCGGCAGCGGGGTGGCGGGAGTGACGCCGCGGATCTCGCGGACCGCGCCGACCGGCACGCCATAGGTCTGGGTCCCGACTTCGAACGACAGGATCTGCAAGGCCTCGCCGGCCGCGTAAGCCACGTTCCTGGACATCGCCTGGTCGCCTTCAAGCTTGGCGTCGCCCGTTCTGGGCGCCGTCTCGCCCGCAGCCTCGCGCGGAAAGGTGAATAAATCGGCCTGGCTTCAAGGATTTGAGTCCCGGCGGGCCGGCCGCCGAAGCTGAAAGCCCCGTTCAGCCTGCGTTCAGCCGCCGGGTCCGACACTGGCCGCAAGATGGAGACGGGCCGTAGCCAGCGCCTGCTCCAGGAAGGAACAGCGTCATGACCCGCAATCTGAAGACCACGATCGGCCACATCGCCGCGGGCGTCGCGGCCCTGGCCATGGTCGCCGGCGCGACCGCCGCCTCGGCCCAAGGCTATCGTCACGGCGGCTACTATTACGGCGGCCGCCACCACCATCGCGGCAACGACGCCAGCGTCGCCATCGCCGGCGGCATCGTCGGCCTGGCCCTGGGCGCGGCGATCGCCGGCAACAACAACGACCACTATCGCCGCGGCTACGACTACGGCTACGCCCCCCCGCCGCCCCCGCCGCGCTACTACGGCGGCTACGGACGCCCGTACGGCTACGGCTATGGCCGGGGTTACGGCTACGGCCGCGACTGCTGGACCACCCGCGACTACGACCGCTGGAGCGGTTCGGTCTACGAACGGACCGTCTGCCGCTAGGCGGGGGTCCATCCCGACACGAAGACGCCCCGGGTTCGCACCCGGGGCGTTTTTCATTTTGGACCCGTGGGCTGGCTTTACCCCGCCGCCGCCCGCAGCCGCTCCAGCACCAGCGGGTGCAGTTCCTGGTTGGTGGCCAGGATCGAGACGCCGGCCAGCGGGTCGCCATGCTCCTCGATGGTCGAGACCTTGCCGCCGCTCTCGGTGACCATCAGCACGCCCGCCGCCACGTCCCACGGCTTGATGTTGCGCTCCCAGTAGCCGTCGAAGCGGCCGGCCGCGACCCAGGCCAGGTCCAGGGCGGCCGCGCCGAAGCGGCGCACGCCGGCGACCTTCTGGCTGACCTGGTGCAGCTCCTTGAGGAACTGGGCGTGGCCAGGCTTGCCCAGGAACGGCACGCCGGTGGCCAGGATGGTCTCGTCCAGGTGACGGCGGGCGGCGACGCGCAGGCGCTTCTCGGCGCCCAGATAGGCGCCCTTGCCCTTCTCGACCCAGAACAGGTCGTTGGTGATGGGGTTGTAGGTGACCCCGGCCACCACCTCGCCCTCGCGCTGCAGGGCGATGTTGACCGCGAAGTGCGGGATGCCGTGCAGGAAGTTGGTGGTGCCGTCCAGCGGGTCGACGATCCAGGTGTGGGTCTTGTCGGTGCCCTCGACCAGGCCGCGCTCCTCGCCCAGGAAGCCGTAGCCGGGGCGGGCTTTCTCCAGGATCTCGAAGATCACCTGCTCGGCCTTCTGGTCGGCGACGGTGACGAAGTCGGCGGGACCCTTCTTGGACACCTGCAGCTCGGTGACTTCGCCGAAGTCACGGGCCAGGCCGCGGGCTGCTTTGCGCGCAGCGTCGATCATCACGTTCAGGAGGGCGGAAGCGGTGGCCAAGGCGGGTGTTCCTCATAGTTCCCCCTGCGCGGCGTCGCCCAAGGGGGAGCGACGGCGGGGGATATGCATGCGGGCGGATAGAAAGATCGGGAAAGTGGGCGCGATACCTAGACGTCGGGCCCTTCTAAATCAAGGGAAGGTCGTGCTGGCTGCTCCGGAGCCTCATTCAGAGGCCATGGGATTTGGGCCGCGTTCACCCGAAGCCAATCCCAGAAGGCGCTGTCTCCCGCGTGTTCAAGGAAGCGAAGGCTCTTGGAGCTGGTGAGGTCAATCAACGCACCTGACGGTGCTCGAACCACTGAGTGCGCAGTAAAAAAGCAACCCTCTCGCACATAGCCACGGACCACTTCGTATGACGGATTTTCTGCAATCCAACGGTCAGCGTTCTGATGGCAGCAGCTGCGTTCTGGGACTTTTCCGTTCGCATATTGGACGGCCTCGGGGATCAGCTCGACGGACTGATCGAAGCGCGTCCAGAGATCGCTGAAGTAGGCCCACATGCGGCGCCGAAATTCTGGTTCAGCTTTCTCTGATGCTTCGGTCATCCCGGCAGGAGACTACTTTATGAGAGGCATGTCACATCCGCCGCGCCTGCCTCGTCCTGTCTCCAAAACCCCGGAGACCACGACGATGAGTTGGGCGAAATGGATGCTGCCGGCCTTGCTGGCCCTGAACGGGGCGGTGATGATGCTGGCCCCGGCCTGGTGGTATCCGCGCGTGCCGGGGGTGATCGAGACCGGACCGCTGAACGACCACTTCGTGCGCGACATCGGGGCCGCCTACCTGGCCTGCGCCCTGGCCATGGCCTGGGCGGTGAGGGACCCGGCGCGCGGGCTGGGCGTCGCGATCGCCGCGGCGGCCTTCCTGACCCTTCACGCCGCCATCCACCTGATCACCCCGTTCTGCGGGACGAGCCTGCCCTGGCCGCTGCTGGCCCGCGACTTCCCCGGCGTGTTCCTGCCGGCCATCGTCAGCCTGCTGGTGGTGCGCTCGTGCGTTCGGCGCCAGAAGAGGACGGCATGAGCGAACAGGATTCCATCTTCGAGGCGCGGCGCGGGGCGATGACGGGCCTCGCCTACCGCATGCTGGGCTCGCGGGCCGACGCCGAGGACGTGGTCCAGGACGCCTGGATCCGCTGGCGCGGGGTGGAGGCCGACGCGGTGACCAACCCGGCCGGCTTCCTGAACAAGGTCGTCACCCGCCTGTGCCTGGACCGCCTGAAGTCGGCGCGGGCGAGGCGCGAGGTCTATGTCGGCGAGTGGCTGCCCGAGCCGGTGGTCGACGACGACCATGAGCGACTGGGCGAGGACCTGTCGGTGGCCTTCCTGCTGGCCCTGGAGCGCCTGACCCCGCTGGAGCGCGCCGCCTTCCTGCTGCACGACGTGTTCGACCTGCCGTTCGCCGAGGTGGCCAAGACCCTGGGCCGCGGCGAGGCGGCCTGCCGCCAGCTGGCCGCCCGGGCCCGCGAGCACGTCAAGGCCGGCAAGCCGCGCTACCGGCCCAGCCCTGAGGAGGAGCAGCGCCTGACGGGCGCCTTCCTGGCGGCGACGATGAGCGGCGACGAGAGCCTGTTGCGCGGCATCCTGGCCCAGGACGTGGTCATGCACGCCGACGGCGGCGGCGTGGTCAGCGCCAACCTCAACCCGGTGTCCGGCCTGGAGAAGGCCGTGCGCCTGCTGATGGGCATCAAGAAGAAGTGGCCGGCCCCCGAGGGCACGACCGCCCGTCTGGCGCGGATCAACGGCGCCCCCGGCATCGTGCTCAGCCACGACGGCGTGGTGTTCCAGACCATGGGCCTGGAGATCGCCGACGGCCGCATCGCCGCCGTCTACACGATGCGCAACCCGCAGAAGCTGGCGCGGCTGAATTCTTAGAACCCTCTCCCGGAGGGGAGAGGGAGGGGCCCGCCGCGTAGCGGTGGGAGGGTGAGGGGTGACGCCGCCAAAAGCGAAACCCCGGTTACTCCACTTGCGTCGTTCTTGTTTTGATCCGCTCATCATGCGATGAGCCCGATCCCCAACGCCCGCCGTCTACGCCGCCAACAGACTCTAGCCGAAGAGAAGCTCTGGGCGATCGTTCGCGGTCGCCGCCTCGATGGGTTCAAGTTCCGACGCCAGGTTCCGATCGACCGCTACTTCGCCGACTTCGTCTGCCGTGACGCCCATCTGATCGTCGAACTCGATGGTCCGACGCATGAAGATCGCGCCGAGCATGACGCCGCGCGCACGGAGGTGCTCGAGCGTTGCGGCTACCGCGTGCTGCGATTTAATAACGAGGTCGTGCTGGCCGATCCCGGCGGCGTGGCTGAGGCCATCGGCGCGGCGCTCCGGCTGAGGGCGTGACCCCTCACCCTCCCACGCTTCGCGCGGGCCCCTCCCTCTCCCCTCCGGGAGAGGGCGATTTAGGGCAAAGCCACCTTCGGCAGGGTGTCCTTGGTCTCGCAGGCCACGCGGCCGGCGCCGCCGGCGGCGCCCTTGATGTCCTCGATCTTCTCGCCCGCGCGCCAGCCCTTGGGCAGGCCCTGGTCGCCGGTGAAGTCCATGCCCAGGTCGATCCACTTGTCGGTGGCGCAGTCCAGGGCGAAGACCATGATCGGCCCCTTGCTGGCCGGCCACGCCTTGTAGGGACCGTTGGGTCGCCCCTCGGCGATGCGCAGCACGATCAGGCCGGACGCCTGGTCCACTCGCATGAAATCGGCGTCGTAGAAGGTCTTCGCCTCGCCGGGCGAGGGCTTCCAGTTCTCGGCCAGGGCCGCGCCGGCGACCGCCGTCGCCAGGCCCAGGACGGTTGCGCCAAGCCAACACAGTCCAAGCCGCCGCATGGGCGTCCTCCCCGTTTCTTATCTTTGGGGGAAGGTTACGCCCGTCAAGCTTGGGCGGCAAGTTCCACGAACGTCGTTATCCGTTGCGCGCGGCCTGGCGGGCTGCAAGCCCCTCAGCGATGGCGGCGTTGAGCGCCGCGACGCCGGCCGCGGGCCCGCCGGCGTGCTTCCAGACCCCGGCTGAGACGGCCAGGAAGTCGGCCCCGGCCGCGGCCAGGCCGGCGGCGTTGTCGGCGGTGATCCCGCCGATCGCCACCGAGGGGACCTCCATGGTCTCCTGCCAGATCGACAGGATTTCCGGGTCGGCGGTGGTCGGGGCCTCCTTGGTGGTGGTCGGGAAGAAGGCCCCGAAGGCCACGTAGTCGGCCCCGGCCTCGGCGGCCTCCATGGCCAGGTGGCGGCTGTCGTGGCAGGTGACGCCGATCATCGCCCCGGGCCCCATGATCTGGCGGGCCTCCCTGTAGGGCGTGTCGCTCTGGCCGACATGGACGCCGTCGCAGCCCAGGCGCGCGGCCAGGTCCGGCCGGTCGTTGAGGATCACCGCTGCCTCGCGCGCGCGCGCGATGGGGCTCAGGGCCTGGACGGCGGCGGCGATGACGTCGTCCGGCGCGTCCTTCAGGCGGATCTGCAGCGCGGCCACGTCGCCGCCGTCCAGGGCGGCGGCCAGCTCGCGGCCGAAGCCGGCCAGGTCGTCCAGGGCCGGCGGGGTGATCAGATAGAGGCGGCAGTCGGTCATGGGTGCGGATTACGCCGATTTGCCGGAACGGGCGAGAGGCTGAGAGGCAAAGGTCCTCCCCCCGTGGGGGAGGCGACCGAAGGCCGGTGGGGGGAGTTTTGGGACCGAGGACCCAGGGTGCGGCCAACCCCCGACCAATCCCCCCTCCGTCGGCTTCGCCGACACCTCCCCCACAGGGGGAGGATTTAGGGTCTCTTTGTCGCACTGCGAGTCAGTTGCAAAAGCTCCGCGCCTGGGCTACATGAGAATGACAATCATTCGGCGGGACCGGCTTCCTTGTACGTCTGCAACTGTAACGGCATTCGCGAGCGGGAAGTCCGCGCCGCCATCGACGCCGGGGCCACCCGCCCGGCCGAGGTGTTCCGTCACAAGGGCTGCCAGGCCCAGTGCGCCAAGTGCGTCTGCGAGATGCGCCAGATGATCCAGGACAACCGCCAGGCCCTGGCCTACGCCGCCGAATAATCGGCCGCAAACCGCGAAAATCCGTTATCGCGAAGCAGTCTCACGCTTTTCCGTGAGGCTGAGAAACACTTGCAGACATAGCGGTTGAAGCCGTCGCCCCGATAGACCACGGTCGCGCCGAATCCAGTCTTTTGAGGAGGCCGCCATGCAAGGCGATCCCGGCATCATCCGGCTCTTGAACGCGGTGCTCACCAACGAGCTGACGGCGGTGAACCAGTACTTCCTGCACGCGCGGATGTACGACAACTGGGGCTTCAAGCGCCTGGGCCAGATCACCTACGACGAGTCGATCGGCGAGATGAAGCACGCCGACAAGCTGATCAACCGCATCCTGTTCCTGGAAGGCCTGCCCAACCTGCAGGACCTGCACAAGCTGAAGATCGGCGAGACGGTGCCCGAATGCCTGGCCAGCGACCTGTCGGTCGAGCTGGGCGGCCGCGAGACCCTGATCCCCGGGATCATCCAGTGCGAACAGGCCCGCGACTATGTCAGCCGCGAGCTGCTGCGCGAGATCCTCAGCGACACCGAGGAGCACATCGACTTCCTCGAGATGCAGCTGGGCCTGGTCAAGGCGCTGGGCGAGCAGAACTACCTGCAGAGCGCCGTGGGCGAACTGCCGGCCTAGGTCGAAAGGCAAGAGCGCAGACCCTCCCCCTGTGGGGGAGGCGATCGCGCAGCGATCGGTGGGGGGAGTTTTTTAGGGGGCGATCCTTGAAGCCGCCGCCTCCCGATCAATCCCCCTCCGTCGGCTTCGCCGACACCTCCCCCACAGGGGGAGGACCGAAAGATCTCGTCGGGACGGGCGGTGCGCAAAACGATCATGGCGACCTCACAAACCGTTGTCTCGCTTGGGAACCAAGGTCCAGCTAGGCGGTTACAAGCATGTTTAGCGAGGAGTTCCGCCATGCACATCCCGAACGGCAAATCCCACGGGAGGCGGACTCACGCCGGCCGCGAGTCGTTCGAGATCGACGCCAAGGCCGACACCGCCGCCTCGGCCGGCGCCCAGCTGGCCCTGGGCCTGGCGGTGGCGGGCGGGGCGATCCTGCTGTCGACGGTGTTGGGCCGCCGGCACGAGCGGATGATCGACGACGAGGAATACGCGGTCGGCTACGCCGAGATGCACGAGCCGGTCGCCCACCAGCCCAAGATGCTGACCAGTCTGATCCTGCCGCCGCTGTTCATCGCCATGACCCTTTCGGGGCTGCGCATCTGGAACGCGCCGTCCAGCCCCACCCGCACCCGGGCTCTCACCCTCTGGAGCCTGGTCCAGGGCTTCAACGCCCTGTGGCTGGCCCTCGGCGCCAAGCGCGTCGGGGGGCAGCTTGGGGCCGCGACCGCGTCCCTGGCCGCCTCGGGCGCCTACGCCCTGCAGGCCCGCAAGCTGGTGGCCCCGGCCTCCGGCTTCAACAGCCCCTATCTCGGCTGGCTGGGCTTCGCCAACGCCCTGACCGAGGAGCTGTGGAAGCGTCCGCGTCGCGCGACGATTCATTAGGATAACGCCGGTCCGCCGTCGTTCAGCGGGCGTTCAGGCGGCCAAGCCCTAGCTTCCCTCCGAGCCAAGTCTTTGGGGGAATTTTCACATGAACCGTCGTCTCTGGACCTTGGGGATCGCCGTGGCGACCGCCGCCCTGGCCGGCTGCGCGACCATGAGCCAGGAGGCCTGCCTGCAGGGCGACTGGGCGGGCGTCGGCTTCAAGGACGGCCAGGCCGGCCGGGCCCAGAGCCGGCTGGACGAGCACGCCAAGGCCTGCGCCAAGACCGGGGTGGTCCCCGACGCCGCGCCCTATTTCGCCGCCCGCGAGCAGGGGCTGAGGCTCTATTGCACCCAGGACCGCGGCTTCGACGAGGCGCGCCGCGGCGCCGGCTATGCCGGGGTCTGCCCGCCGGACGCCGAGCGCGACTTCCTGGTCGGCTATGCCGACGGGCAGCTGGTCCATGACGCCGTCTCGCGGCTCAGCCAGGCGGAGTCGGAGCGCGACAGCGCCGACCACCGCGCCGAGAAGCGCGACCGCCAGGCGAGCGGCGTCGAGGACGAGCTGAAGAATCCCAAGCTGAACGACGAGCAGAAGCACGAGCTGCGCGACCGCCTGAACCGCCTGCGCGCCGAGCGCCGCCAGGCGGTGGAGGACGGCCGCCGCGCCGACTGGGCCGCCCGCGACGCCGAGCAGGAGGTCGACGCCCTGCGGCATCGGTTCGGGCCACGGTACGGGGGATGGTAGATTCGCCCTCTCCCTTTGGGAGAGGGTTATTTCAGGCCCACCACCCGATCCAAACTCCACTTCCCCCCGCCCTTGGCGACCAGGAACAGCAGGATCGCCGCCCAGGACAGGTGGGTGCTCCAGGCGTCGGGATAGACGAACACCTCGATCACCAGGGTCATGCCCAGGAAGGCCAGGGCCGAGAGCCGGGTGAACAGGCCCAGCACCAGCAGGATCGAGAACAGGTGCTCGCTGTAGGTGGCCAGGTGGGCGGCCAGGTCCGAGGGGATCAGCGGCAGGGCGTAGTCGTCGGCGAACAGCGAATAGGTCGCGTCGGTGATGTGCAGGACGCCGTCGACCTTGGTGCGGCCCGACAGGAAGAACACCGAGGCGATGCCCAGGCGGGCGACCAGGGCCAGCGCCCCGTCGGGCAGGGCGCGATGGGCCACGGCCGCCAGGGCGTCGAACGGCCGGCTCCAGGGACGCGCGGCGGCGGGGGCGAGACTCTGGTCGGTCATGCGGGATCTCCAAGGTCGAGGCCGCTGAACACGCCGTCGGCGATTAGGGCGGCGAAGAGGGCGGCAAGGTCGGCGACGGGATCGGCCTGCCCGGCGGCGGTGATCGCTTCGCCGAGGGTCGCGCCGTCGCGAGCGGCGGTCAGGAAGGCGAGGCCGGCCGCGTCGAGCGGGCGCGTCTGCACCGTGTCGGCCGGTCGGACGATCAGCACGCCTTGCGGGTCGTCGGCCAGTTCCAGCTCGCCAGGCTCGGGCTGGCGCGCGGCCAGCCACAGGCCCGGCAGGCCGCTGTCGAACCATGCGAAGGCCAGGCTGGGATGCAGGCGCGGCCGGGCGGCGGCCAGGACGTCCGGGGCCAGGGCGAAGGCGTCGGCGGCCAGGGGCTCGGCCTCGGGCGCGAACAGGGCGGTGGTCCACATCCGGTCCAGCCGGGCCATGGCCGGCAGGTAGGGCAGGTCGCCCGCCGGCGGGAAGCGTTCCAGCCAGTCCGCGAAGGTCTCGCCATAGGCCAGCAGGGCGGCGCTGGCGGGCGGATGCTCGCGGGCGAACAGGGCGGCGGCGGCGCGGAACCAGTCGTCGCCGACCAGACTGGCCACGGTCGGGAAATTGGCCGCCAGGGCGTCGACGCAACCCTTGGCGATGGTGTTGCGATAGACGGCCAGGCCGGCAGGCTCGCCGCTCGGCAGCCAGCCGGCGATCGGTGCGGCGCTGCGTTCGGCCAGGGCGGCGACGAAGGCGTCCTGAAACTGGCCCAGCTCAGACATGGGTCGGCTCCGCTGGGAGCGGCCGGGGATCGGCGCATGGGCCTGTCCCCAACGGCGTCCCCGTCAACATGCCATGCGCCCGGTCCCGCTCGGCCATCAGCGCCGCGAACGCCGGGATGTCGTCGTCGCGCTCGATCAGGGTCGGGCGAGGGCCGATGCGGTCGACCAGGCGGCGGTACAGCGTCCAGACGGCTTCGGCCACCGGCGCGCCGTGGGTGTCGATCAGCAGGGCCGAGCCGCCTTCATCGGGGCCATGGCCGGCCAGGTGGATTTCGCCGATCGCCTCGGCGGGCAGGGCGTCCAGATAGGCCTCGGCCGCGTAGCCCAGGTTGCTGGCGCTGACGAACACGTTGTTGACGTCGACCAACAGGCCGCAGCCGGTGCGGCGGGCCAGTTGCGCCAGGAACTCGGTCTCGTCGAGGTCGTGCCCCGTCAGCGGCAGGTACAGCGACGGGTTCTCGACCAGGATCGTCCGGCCCAGGGCGTCCTGGGTGCGGCCGATATTGCCGGCGATACGGTCCAGGGCCGCGCGGGTGCGGGGGAAGGGCAGCAGGTCGGGCTGGTGGACGCCGCGCCAGGCGCTCCAGGCCAGGTGCTCGGAGACCACGAACGGCTCGAACCGGTCGGCCAGGGCCTTGAGCGCGGCCAGGTGGGCCGGGTCCGGATCGGCGTCGGCGGCCAGGGACAGGCCCACCCCGTGCAGCGACAGCGGATGCTGGCGACGGATCGCCGCCAGCGCCCGCAGGCGCGGCCCGCCGGCGGCCATGTAGTTCTCGGGATGGACCTCGAACCACAGCCCCTCGTCCTCGGCCGCGAGGGCGTCGGCGTAGTGCTGCGGTTTCAGGCCGAGGCCGGCGGTGGGGGACATGGTCGCTTCCTGGGAGCATAGCGGTTGTCATCCCGGAAGCCTCGCAGAGGCTGTCCGGGACCTAGGGGACTGGGCCGAAGCCGTGCAGCCGCCCTGGGTCCCGGACAGCGCTACGCGCTTCCGGGATGACAACGAAGGAGGACGGAGCGCTTAAGCCTTCGGGGTCAGCGAGCCCATGCCGTTCGGGGTCTTGATGCTGGTGCAGGTCCCCTTGGCGACCTTCTTCCAGGCGTCGCCCTGGTAGTCGGCCTTGGAGGTGCCCGCGCACGAGGTGCCGGCGCCGGCCTTGCAGTCGTTGTGGCCGGCCTTGGCCACGCCGTAGCACTTTTCCATCTCGGCCTTGGCCGGCTTCATGTCGTCGCGGGCCATGGCGGCGCCGGCGCTCAGGGCGAAGACGGCGGCGAGGGCGAGGGCGGGGGTCTTGGTCACGAGGCTCATGGGGAACGTTTCCTTCGTCGGTTCTGGCCGCGCCCGGCGCCGTTCGTCGGCCCGTCCTGCGCGGTCAAGGGGAGTTACGGACGGGGGCGGCCAAAGGTTACACCGGTATCCGAACAAAAAATGCGACGCCCGGAAACCGCCTCGCGCCGAAAGCCCTTTCCCGCCGCGCACGGGCGCGTGTAACCATCGGCCCGTCTCGCGCGAACAAGGGGGAGGCGTGACGGAAACCGAAGCCGCCCTGAAGGCGCTGATGCTGCTGGGCCTGGACGGCGACGCCCCGGCCTATCGGCTGCTGCTGTCCCAGCTGGGCGGCCGGCTCCGCGTCTATTTCGAGCGCCGCATGCGCGACGCTCCCGGCGATGTGGAGGACCTGGTGCAGGAGACCCTGATGGCGGTGCATACGCGGCGCGCGACCTATGATCGCGCCCAGCCGTTCACCCCGTGGGCCTTCGCCCTGGCGCGCTACAAGCTGATCGACCACTGGCGGCGGCGCAAGGTGCGGACCACCGTGCCGATCGACGACTATGTCGAGGTCCTGGCCGCCTACGCGCCCGAGCCGGGCTCGGCCATGGACCTGGACCGGGCGCTGGACACCCTGCCCGAGCGCCAGCGCAAGCTGGTGCGCGACGTCAAGATCGAGGGTCTCAGCCTGGCCCAGGCCGGCGAGCGGGCCGGCGTCTCGGAGGGCGCGGCCAAGGTCGCCCTGCACCGGGCGCTCAAGAGCCTTGGAGAAAGGATGCGCGGCCGTGCGGACGGATGATCTGATCGATCAGCTGGCGGCCGATCCGCGCGCCATTCCGGCCGGGGCGGTGCAGCGCCGGTTCGCCGGCGTGGCCGTGGCCGCGGCCCTGGCCGCCCTGGTCATGGTGCTGGCCTGGCTGGGCGCGCGCCAGGACCTGGCCCAGGCGATGACCGGTCGGATGTTCTGGATGAAGGCGGCCTATACCGCCCTGCTGGGCGTGGCGGGCTTCTGGGCGCTGGAGCGTCTGGCCCGGCCCGACGGCGCGCCGCGCAAGGCCCTGCTGTTCGGGGCCCTGGTGCTGGCGGTGTTCGTCGGCATGGGCCTGGGCCAATGGCTGGCCGCCGATCCGGAGCACCGGCGGCTGATGATGATGGGCGGATCCTGGAAGGTCTGCTGTCGCTACATTCTCACCCTGGCCCTCCCGGGGCTGGCGGCGACCCTGGCGGTGCTGCGCGGCATGGCCCCGACCCGCCCGGCCCTGACCGGCTTCGCGGCCGGCGCCTTCGCCGGCGGGGTGGCGGCCACGGTCTACGGCCTGCACTGCGGCGAGAGCACCATGGTGTTCGTCGGGACCTGGTACACCCTGGGCGTGCTGGGGACGGGCCTGCTGGGCGCGGTGGTGGGGAAGTGGGCGCTGCGGTGGTGAGCGACTTGCCCCCACCTGACCGCTGCGCGGTCTGTCCGCCCCCATAGGGGGCGGAGCCGGAAGCGCGAAGCTCTTCCCCCTCTGGGGGAGGAGCGCCGGAGGCGCGGAGGGGGCAAGTGTTCGCCGCCCTCCGGTCCGAAAGCCTAGTCCTTGGCGCGTTCCTGGTAGGAACCGTCCTCGGTCAGGATGATCACCTTGGTGCCGGCCGCGATATAGGGCGGGACCATGGTGCGCACGCCGTTGCTGAGCACGGCGGGCTTGTACGACGAGCTGGCGGTCTGGCCCTTCACCGACGGTTCGGTGTCGACAATCTCCAGCACCACGGTGCGCGGCAGTTCCAGGGCGATCGGCACCTCGTTGTGCGTCGACAGCTGGACGGTCATGCCTTCCTGCAGATAGGCGCCCAGGTCGCCGACCACGTCCTCGGTGGCCACGAGTTGGTCGTAGCTTTCCGGGTTCATGAAGTGGTAGCCCTCGCCGTCCTGGTACAGGAAGGTGTGGTTGCGCTGGTCGACGAAGGCGCGCTCGACCTGCTCGGTCGTGCGGTAGCGTTCCGACACCTTCACCCCGTCCGAGATGCGGCGCATGTTCAGCTGGGTGACCGGCGTGCCCTTGCCGGGGTGGATGTTTTCGGCGTTGAGGACCACGTAGAGCTTGCCGTCCATATCGACGACGGAACCCTTCCTCAGCGAGCTGGCGGCGACTTTAGTCACGTAGTGCGTCCTTAGATCCCGCGGCGGCCTTGGCCGCGAATTGCGTTAGATATCGCCCTCCTATAGCGATCCACGCCAAGTTCGCCAGCCCGACCAGAGCGTTTCCCGTGCAGACAGCCTCTTCCTCGCCTTGGTGGCGGCCCGAAAACCACGCCGACCGCCGGCCGTTCCTGCTGGTCCGCAACCGGATCAAGGCCGCGTTCCGGGCCTGGTTCGAGGCCCGCGACTTCCTGGAGGTCGAGACCGCGGCCCTGCAGGTCTCGCCCGGCAACGAGGCCCACCTGCACGCCTTCGAGACCGCCGCCCTGACGCTTTCGGGGGGCAGCGCGCAGCTCTACCTGCACACCTCGCCGGAGTTCTCGTGCAAGAAGCTGCTGGCGGCGGGCGAGCGGCGGATCTTCGATTTCGGCAAGGTCTGGCGCAACCGCGAGCGCGGGGCGCTGCATCATCCCGAGTTCACCATGCTGGAATGGTACCGGGTGGGCGAGCCCTACCAGGCCCTGATGGACGATTGCGCGGCCCTGCTGGCCCTGGCGGCGGAGACGGCGGGAACCCTGGAGTTCCGCTTTCGCGGCCAGGCCTGCGACCCGTTCGCCGCGCCCGAGCGGGTGACGGTGGCGCAGGCGTTCGAGCGCCACGCCGGCGTCGACCTGCTGGCCTCGATCGGATCGGGCGGCGAGACCGATCGCGACGCCCTGGCGGCCTCGGCGCGCGCCGCCGGGATCCGCGTCGCCGACGACGACACCTGGGCCGACGTGTTCAGCCGGGTGATCGTCGAGAAGGTCGAGCCGAACCTGGGCGTCGGCCGGGCGACCATCCTCTGCGAATATCCGGCCGCCGAGGCCGCCCTGGCCCGGCCCAAGCCCGGCGACCCGCGGGTGGCCGAGCGGTTCGAGCTCTATGCCTGCGGCGTCGAGCTGGCCAACGCCTTCGGCGAGCTGACCGACGCCGGCGAGCAGCGCCGCCGCTTCGAGGCCGAGATGGACGAGAAGGCCCGGGTCTATGGCGAGCGCTACCCGCTGGACGAGGACTTCCTGGCCGCCCTGGCGATCATGCCCGAGGCGTCCGGCTCGGCCCTGGGCTTCGACCGCCTGGTGATGCTGGCGGCGGGCGCCTCGCGGGTGGACCAGGTGCTGTGGACGCCGGTGGCGGGGTAGGGTTCATCGCTCTCATGTTGTCATCCCGGACGAGCGCGCAGCGCGAAGATCCGGGACCGACGCGTGAACGCAGCGCTTCCGGCGGTCCCGGATCGGCGGCCCTGCGGGCCTTGTCCGGGATGACAGCATTTAAGGGTGTCACCCCCGCCCCCGCACCATCCAGCACGCCGCGGTGAACCGTGCCGCGCCGTCCGCCACGAAGGGCTCGAAGCCGCGCCTGGCCGCCTCGACCACCGCGCGCCGGCGATCCTCGTCCAGGGTCGGCAGCACCAGGCCCACCGGCCCCATGCGGGCGGCGTAGATGTCCAGGGCCGGCGCCGGCATCGCGCAGGCGACGTCCAGCGGCTGGAGGTCGACATCCCGCCAGCCGGCGGCCGACAGGATCCCGCTCACCCGTTCGGGATCGGCGAAGGCGAACTGGCCGGGCGCGGCGGGGTCGCGCGGCGGCAGGTCCGGCAGCAGCGGGGCGGCGGCCCGTTCGGCCGCGGTCATGAACGGGTTCTCCGCCGCGCTACGCCAGGCGATCATCGCCAGCCTGGCGTCCGGCCGCGCCGCGCGCCGCAGGTTGGCGAAGGCGGCGACCGGGTCGTCGAAGAACATCACCCCGAACCGCGAGATCACCGCGTCGAAGGCGGCGGGCGGGAAAGCGTGCTGCTGGGCGTCGGCGACCAGGAAGTCGGCGTTGTCGGCGCCCGTCTCGGCCGCCTTGCGCCGCGCCAGCTCGATCAGCGGCGCGGAGATGTCGGCGCCGGTGCAGCGACCTTGCGCGCCCAGGCTCCGCGCCACGGCGAAGGTGGTCGCGCCGGCCCCGCAGCCGATGTCGAGCACCGCCTTGGCGCCCTGGACCGCGTCCGCCAGCAAGGGCTCGAACGGCGCGAACAGGCGGTCGAGCATGGCGTTCTGCTCGACCCAGTTGTGGCCAGCCTGGTTGTTCCAGAGTTCGGCCTGGGCCTGGTTGGCTTGCGGCTGGGTCATGCGATCCTCCTTGCGTTCCACCTCGGTCATGAACCAAGCTACGACTTCAAGCTCACTTGAGGTCAATGGTGAAACTGCTCGACATCGCCCAGGTGGCCGCGGCGACCGGCATGGCGGCCTCGCGGCTGCGCTATTACGAGGAAAAGGGCCTGATCGCCTCGGTCGGGCGGCGGGGGCTGAAGCGGCTGTTCGAGGCCGGCGTGATCGAGCGCCTGTCGCTGATCGCCCTGGCCCAGTCGGCCGGCTTCTCGCTGGACGAGATCGCCGGCATGGTCGACGAGGCGGGCCGGCCGCGCCTGGACCGCGCCCAGCTGTCGGCCAAGGCCGACGACCTTGACCGAACGATCCGCCGCCTCTCCGCCCTACGCGACGGCCTGCGCCACGCCGCCGCCTGTCCCGCCCCCAGCCACATGGAATGCCCGACCTTCCGGCGACTGCTGAAAGGCGCGGCGGAGACCCGCCGCCGGACGTTCGTGGAGGATCTCGGCTAAAGTGGATCGACGTCCGGCTCCGGGGGCGAAAACCTCGTCCTTCGACAAGCTCAGGATGAGGTTTTCGACTGCTGAGCCTGTAAACTGGTCCTCATCCTGAGCTTGTCGAAGGACGAGGACCACGCACGGCCTTGAATGTCGCTGGGGCCGTCGCATTGCGCCGGCGGACCTAATCGGCCATACCGCCGGCCTCATGACCGCCGTCCGCACCCTTCGCAGCGCCGCCGCCCTGGCCGAGGCCGGCCTGATCGCCCCCGGGCGCCTGCCGGCCCTGGAAGCCGTGGCGGCGCGCTATGCGGTGGCGATCACCCCGGACATGGCCGAGCTGATCGACCCGGCCAACGAGGGCGACCCGATCGCCCGCCAGTTCCTGCCGTCGGAGGCCGAGCTGCTGGAAGGCCCGGGCGAGGTCGCCGACCCGATCGGCGACGCCGCTCACAGCCCGGTCGAGGGGATCGTCCACCGCTACCCCGACCGCGTGCTGCTCAAGCCCACCCACACCTGCGCGGTCTATTGCCGGTTCTGCTTCCGTCGCGAGGTGGTGGGGCCCGGCGGTGCGGCCAACCTGACCCCGGACCAGCTAGACGCCGCCTTCGCCTATGTCGCGGCCCATCCGGAGATCTGGGAGGTGATCGTCACCGGCGGCGACCCGCTGGTGCTGTCGCCGCGGCGGCTGGACGACCTGGGCCGGCGGCTGGCGGCCATCGACCACGTCAAGGTCGTGCGCTTCCACACCCGCGTGCCGGCGGTCGACCCGGCGGCGGTCACCGACGCCCTGGTCCAGGCCCTGAAGGCCAGCGGCAAGACGGTCTATGTCGCCCTGCACGCCAACCACGTCCGCGAACTGATCCCGGCGGCGCGGGCCGCCTGCGCTCGGATCATCGACGCCGGCATCCCGATGCTGAGCCAGACCGTGCTGCTGAAGGGCGTCAACGACAACCCCGAGACGTTGGGCGCCCTGATGCGCGGCTTCGTCGAAAGCCGCATCCGGCCCTACTACCTGCACCACGGCGACCACGCCCCGGGCACCGCCCACCTGCGGACCACGGTGGCGGAAGGCCGCGCCCTGATGCGCGCCATCCGCGGCCGGTTCTCGGGCCTGTGCCAGCCGACCTACGTGCTCGACATCCCCGACGGCCACGGCAAGGTGCCGATTGGGCCCGACTACCTGGCCGTCGATGGCGAGGTCGAGGATCCGAACGGCGAGGCGCACGTGTATCCGCCGGCGGGCGGCTAGAGCGAACCGTGCGATGGTCTAGGGCGCCTTGGCCTCGCTCGGAGGCTTGTCCTTCTTGGCGTAATAGCCGCCGCAGATCCGGCGCAGGCCCAACGCGTCGCGCCCGGTGTTGAAGTGTGTCTCGGTGACCTGGGCGGCGGCGATCGGCGCGGTCACGCCGGGGTGCTCGGACTTCAGCCAGGCCTCGAACTCGCGCCGCCAAGATTCCAGTTGGTCAGGCGGGGTCAGCGCCACGCGCGAGGTGTCGAACAGGAAATTGATGTCCGAAACCTTGGCCATGCTCGGCAGCCGGCCCGATTGCACTGCTCGATTGAGCTCCATCAAGCTGTCGCGCGGATCATAGCGCCCGATGAAGGCGACCTCGCCGGCCTTGACGTCGAAGGTGCGGGTGTCGGCGTTGTAGCAGACGCCCCAGCCCTTCACCGACAGGCTCAGGACCGCGTAGCTGCCCGGCTTGGCCTTGGCCAGGTAGTAGGTGCGGTCCTGGTTCATCTTGCCCACGCCGGTCAGCGAGGCCCAGCCGCCGAACGAGTTGGCGGTGGCGGCGTGTTCCTGCGGCGAGAACCGCGCGATGTTCAGGGCATAGCCGCCATTGGCCGTCGCCTGCGGTCCGCCCGGCTCGACCTCGATCGCGATCAGACCGTAGTCCGAGGCCGGGTCCAGCTTCACCGCGCCGGCGTGCGCCGTCCCGCCCAGCAGCGCCGTCAGCACCGCCCACATCCCCAAAACCCGCGACATCCATGCCCCCGAACTCAGCCCCAGGTGGCGGACTTTTAGCGACGGGGCGGTGGAGTTCAAGCATCGCGCCGAGGGCCGCGAACGAAAAAGGCCTCCCAGGTCTCCCCGGAAGGCCCTTTCGTATCCCCGAAAGCGGAAAGCCCTACTCCGCCGCCGCCTTCTTGGCCGCCGCGCCGAACTTGGCGTTCAGTTCGCCGGACACGTAGCGCTTGGCCATGGCCGCGGTGGGCAGCGGCTTGATCTTGTCGGCGTGGCCGGCCGAGCCGAACTGCACGAAGCGGTCCTGGCAGACCTGGCGCATGGCCTCCTTGGCGGGCTTGAGATAGGCGCGCGGGTCGAACTCGTGCGGCTTCTCGGTCAGGATCTTGCGGATCGCGCCGGTGATGGCCAGGCGGTTGTCGGTGTCGACATTGACCTTGCGCACGCCGTGCTTGATGCCGCGCTGGATCTCTTCCACCGGCACGCCCCAGGTTTGCGGGATGGCGCCGCCGTACTGGTTGATGATGTCCTGCAACTCCTGCGGCACCGAGCTGGAGCCGTGCATCACCAGGTGGGTGTTGGGCAGGCGCTGGTGGATCTCCTCGATCACGTTCATGGCCAGGACGTCGCCGTCCGGCTTGCGCGTGAACTTGTAGGCCCCGTGGCTGGTGCCCATGGCGATGGCCAGGGCGTCGACGCCGGTGCGCTCGACGAATTCCACCGCCTGGTCGGGGTCGGTCAGCAGCTCGTCATGCGAGAGGACCCCCTCGAAGCCGTGGCCGTCCTCGGCCTCGCCCATGCCGCTCTCCAGCGAGCCCAGCACGCCCAGTTCGCCCTCGACCGACACGCCGCAGGCGTGGGCCATCTCGACCACCTTGCGGGTGACCTCGACATTGTACTCGTAGGTGGCGGGGGTCTTGGCGTCCTCCATCAGCGAGCCGTCCATCATCACCGAGGTGAAGCCGTACTGGATCGCCGTGGCGCAGGTGGCCGGGCCGTTGCCGTGGTCCTGGTGCATGCACACCGGGATGTTGGGATAGATCTCGGCCAGAGCGTCGATCATCCGGGCCAGCATGATGTCGTGGGCATAGTTGCGCGCCCCGCGCGAGGCCTGGATGATGACCGGGGAATTGACGGCTTCCGCCGCCTCCATGATCGCCAGGCCCTGTTCCATGTTGTTGATGTTGAAGGCCGGCAGCGCGTAGTCATGCTCCGCCGCATGGTCCAGCAACTGTCTTAGCGTGATCCTCGCCACGTGGTGTTCTCCTGCAAGCGTGAAGTGTTTGGGGTGATTTCTTGTTTTTGGGGCCCGGCGCTGATGCGCTCTTTGCCCAATGGTCCGGACCCTGCGATCCGAATGGTCGACCCGGCCCGCCTGCGTGGGCGCGCCGTGGTCCGGTTTTCCTCCGTCAGTCCGCGCGGCCCTAGGCTTCGAGGGCGGCGACGCCGGGAAGCGTCTTGCCCTCCATCCACTCCAGGAACGCGCCGCCGGCGGTCGAGACGAAGGTGAAATCGCCCGAAACGCCGGCATGGTTCAACGCCGCCACGGTATCACCCCCGCCCGCGACGGCCACGATCTTACCCGACTTGGCGAGTTTGGCGGCGTGTTTTGCCGCCGAAACGGTCGCTTCGTCGAAGGGAGGCACCTCGAAAACGCCCAAGGGGCCGTTCCAGATCAATGTCTGGCTCAAGTCCATGGCTTCGATCAGCCGCTGGGCGCTCTTGGGGCCGGCGTCGAGGATCAGGTCGTCGGCCTGGACCTCGGAAAGGTCGCGGGTCTGCGCGTCGACGCCCGGGGCGACCTTCTTGGCCACGACCACGTCGATCGGCAGCAGCAGCTCGCAGCCGCTCTTTTCCGCCGTCGCGATGATCTGGCGGGCGGTGTCGGCCAGGTCCTTTTCGCAGAGGCTGCCGCCGACGTCGTGGCCCTGGGCGAACAGGAAGGTGTTGGCCATGCCGCCGCCGATCGCCAGGCGGTCCAGCTTGGCGACCAGGTTGTTGAGCAGGTCCAGCTTGGTCGAGACCTTGGAGCCGCCGACGATGCCCAGCACGGGCTTCTTGGGGTTGCCCAGGGCGGCGTCCAGCGCGTCGAGCTCGCGCTGCATGGCCAGGCCCGGATAGGCCGGCAGGATGCGGGCCAGGGCTTCGGTGGAAGCGTGGGCGCGGTGGGCGGCGCTGAAGGCGTCGTCGACATAGAGGTCGCCGTTCTCCGCCAGCTGGGCGGCGAAGGCGGGGTCGTTCTTTTCCTCGCCGGCGTGGAAGCGGACGTTCTCCAGCAGGGCCACGCCGCCGTTCTCCATGGCGTTGACGACCTCGGCGGCGGCCGGGCCGACGCAGTCGCTGGCGAAGGCCACGTCCTGCTCCAGCAGCTTGCCCAGCGGCTCGGCCACGAAGGCCAGGCTCATCTCCGGCACGACCTTGCCCTTGGGGCGGTCGAAGTGGGCCAGCAGGATGACCTTGGCGCCCTTGGTCGACAGGTAGTGGATGGTCGGCAGGGCGGCGCGCAGGCGGGTGTCGTCGGTGATCGCTCCGCCGTCGACCGGCACGTTGAAGTCCACCCGGACCAGGGCGCGCTTGCCGGCGAGATCGGCGGTGTCGAGGGTGCGGAAAGGCATGGGTTTGATCCTGAGCGGGCGGTGCGTCGAACCTCGTCCTTCGACAAGCTCAGGATGAGGTTCAAGAGAACGGTCGGTTAGTAGCCCTCATCCTGAGCTTGTCGAAGGACGAGGGCGGGCCATGAATGGCCCAAGCAAAACCCCCGCCCTTGGAAGGGCGGGGGTTTGTCTACGCTTTACAGGAACTTCGCCATCTCCAGAGCCGTGTCGCTCATGCGGGTCGCGAAGCCCCATTCGTTGTCGTACCAGCTGAGCACGCGGACCAGCTTGCCCTCGATGACCTGGGTCTGGGGCAGGGCGGCCGTCGAGCTGGCGGCGATGTGGTTCAGGTCCGACGAGACCAGCGGGTCGGTGGTGGTGAACAGCACGCCGTTCATCGGGCCGTCGGCGGCGGCCTTCAGGGCGGCGTTGACCTCGTCGACCGTGGTGTCGCGCGACGGCACGACCTTCAGGTCGATGACCGAGACGTTCGGGGTCGGCACGCGGATCGAGCTGCCGTCCAGCTTGCCCTTCAGGGCCGGCAGCACCAGGCCCAGGGCCTTGGCGGCGCCGGTCGAGGTGGGGATCATGCTGAGGGCCGCGGCGCGGGCGCGGTAGAGGTCCTTGTGCATGGTGTCCAGCGTCGGCTGGTCGCCGGTGTAGCTGTGGATCGTGGTCATGTAGCCGCGCTCGATGCCGACCAGGTCGTGCAGGACCTTGGCCACCGGGGCCAGGGCGTTGGTGGTGCACGAGCCGTTGGAGACGACGATGTCCTCGGCGGTCAGCACGTCGTGATTGACCTTGTAGACGATGGTCTTGTCGGCGCCGTCGGCGGGGGCCGAGACCAGCACGCGCTTGGCGCCGGCCTTCAGGTGCAGGGCGGCCTTGTCGCGGGCGGTGAAGATGCCGGTGCACTCGAACGCGATGTCGACGTTCAGGTCCTTGTGCGGCAGCTCTTCCGGATTGCGGATCGCCGTGACCTTGATCTTGCCCAGGCCGACGTCGATCCAGTCCTCGCCCGAGGTGACGACGCCCGGGAAGCGGCCGTGGACGCTGTCGTAGCGCAGCAGGTGGGCGTTGGTCTCGACCGGGCCCAGGTCGTTGATCGCGACGACCTCGATGTCGCGGCGCGCATGCTCGGCGATGGAACGCAGGACGAGACGTCCGATCCGGCCGAAGCCGTTGATGGCGACGCGAATGGCCATGAGGTCTTTCTCCTAACGAGCGTCCGGCCGAGGCGACCGGCGTTACCTTGATTTTGCAGCGCGTTTTGCGGTGCGGGGCGGGGAAGTCAACCCCAAGAAACCTGTGCGAGCGCTCACATTGGATGACCTATTGTTATCCACGCGGTTTCGTCGCCCAATTGTCGCCATGGCGGGTGGCGAAGCAGGCCGCAGTCTATATGTTGCGCTGCATGACCGTTGGACGATGCCGATGACCCCGGGCGAAGGGAACGCCCTCGAACTGGCCGCGCGCCGCCTGGAGCGCGCCGTCAGCCAGCTGGAGCAGAAGATCACGGCCGAGCGCACCGCGCGCCTGGCCGCGTTTTCGGCCGCCGCCGCGGCGGCCTCGTCGAGCGCGTCGTCCGACGCGACCTCGGGAGACCCCAGCCTGTTCGACGCCGACGCCCAGGCCCAGGCGGAGTCCAAGGCCGCGCGCCTGGCGCTCGACCTCGAAGCCGCCCGGGCCCGCGAGAGGGCGCTGGAGGAGGCCGGCGAGCAGGCCTCCGAGGCCCTGGGCCGCGCCATCGCCGAGATCCGCGCCGCCCTGGGCGACGAGAGCCTGATCACCGAAGGCGTCCATGACGACGAGGACGACCAGGACGAGGGCGCCGAGGCGAGCGACCTGTTCGGCGACCTCGACCAAGATGACGGCGTCACGGAACGGGAGGCCTGAGCCATGGCCCAACTGACCATCCAGGTGAACGGCCGGCCCTACACCGTCGGCTGCGAGGACGGGCAGGAAGCCCACCTGCTGGAGATCGCCCGCCTGTTCGACCGCCAGGTCCGCCAGGTCAGCCAGGACGTCGGCCAGCTGGGCGAGACGCGGCTGTTCCTGATGGGCGCCCTGCTGCTGGCCGACGAGCTGTCGGACCTCAAGCTGCGCCTGGCCCACGCCCAGTCGGAACTGGCCCGCCTGCAGACCGAACAGACCCGCGTCGAGATCCGCGCCATAAAGGCCCTGGACGCGGCGTCCGAGAAGATCGAAGCCCTGGTTCAGGGGTAACTTAGCCTGTCCCTCCCCACAAGGGGGAGGGACATCTCGCGTCTGCGGGTCAGCGCTCCCGCAGCGCCTCCGCGATCACAGCCAGCCCACGTTCCGCCGCCTCCGGCTCGGCCAGGCTGAAGTTCAGGCGGATGGTGGGCGAAGCCCCGCCTTCGGCCAGGAAGTGGCTGCCCGGGGTGAACAGCACGCCGCGCGCGACGCAGCGCTGCAACAGCGCCTCGACGTCGATCCCGTCCCGCAGCGTCAGCCAGAAGAACAGCCCGCCCGGCGGCAGGGACCATGACGCCCGGTCGCCCAGATGGCGGGTCAGGGCTTCGGCGAAGGCGTCGCGCTTGCGGCGGTAGAGGGCGGCGACCTGGTCCATCCGCTCGGCCCGGCCGGGATCGTTCAGGTACTGCAGCACCATCCACTGGCTGAGCCGGTTGGTGTGCAGGTCGGCGGCCTGCTTCAGCTGGACCAGCAGCGGGAACAGGTCGGGCGAGGCGGTCAGGTAGCCCAGGCGCAGGCCCGGGGCGACGGTCTTGGAGAACGAGCCCTGGTAGATCCACGACCCGCCGGTCAGGCCGGCGCAGACCGGCCGGCGCTCGCAGGCCTCGTAGACCAGGTCGCGATAGGGGTCGTCCTCGAACAGGATCACGTCGTGGGCCTGGCAGGCCGCCGCCATGGTCGCGCGCTCTTCGGCGGTCCAGCAATGGCCGCTGGGGTTCTGGAAGGTGGGGATGACGTAGGCCATCGAGGGCGGGGCCGTGGCCGGCGGCGTCTCGCCCCAGCCGGCTCCGGGCGCGGATCGGTCGATGATCTCGAACCGGGCGCCATAGAAGCGGAACACCTGCAGGGCGGCCAGGTAGGCGGGGGACTCCACCGCCAGGCCCGTGCCGGCGTCGATCACCAGCTTGGCGGCCAGGTCGATGCCCTGCTGCGAGCCCGACAGCACCATCACCCGGTCGGGCGCGGTGTCGAGCCCCAGGGCGGCCAGGTCCTGGGCGATCCGGGCGCGCAGGGCCGGCTCGCCCTCGGTGGGGCCGTATTGCAGCAGCTCGCGCGGCGGCGGGGGCAGGTCGAGGCCAGCGAAGGTCTCGGGCGAGGGCAGGCCGCCGGCGAACGAGATCATGCCCGGGCGCTGCGACACGTTCAGCATCTCGCGGACCGGCGAGGGCTTGATATCCGAACTGCGCATCGACAGCCGCGCCATGGCTCACCTCTCAACAGCGTCAATGATCTTGACCTATCGACACGATGAGCGCGTCGGACCTATTGTGTCAATATGGTTGACCTGGATAATCCTGCCCCATCGGCCGATCTGCACGATGCGATCGAGCAATTCTATTTCGCCTATCGCGGCTTTACCGATCGTCCAGACCGGATTCTGGAGCGGCGGGGCCTGGGGCGGGTGCACCACCGGATCCTCTATTTCATCGGCCGCCGGCCCGAGGTGTCGGTGCGCGGCCTGCTGGACCTGCTGGCCGTCAGCAAGCAGGCCCTGAACGCGCCGCTGCGCCAGCTGATGGAGATGGACCTGGTTCGCGCCGAGGCCTCGACCCAGGACCGCCGGGTCAAGCGGCTGGCCCTGACGGAGGCCGGCCGCAAGCTGGAAGCCGAACTCACCGAAGCCCAGACCCGCCACCTGCGCGCCGCCTTCGACCGGGCGGGGGCGGAGGCGCAGCGCGGATGGCGCGCGGTGATGGGGGAGCTGGTGAAGGGCTGAGCGGTCGGAGCGTCAGGTCTCGAACGCCGCCAGAACGTCCTGGCCGCCATGGAAAATCCGGTCGATCACCACCTCGGACGGCGTGACGTGAAAGGCGATGGCCGTCCGTCGCTCGAAACCCAGGAGGCGCAAGCCCGGGCGAACGTCATCCCGTTGGCGACCTTGCTCCGGAAAATCGGCCAAGGCCATGCAGCGGGCTTCCAGTCGAGCGATATAGTCCATGGCGGCGTTGGGCGCGCCGCGACCCGCGATATAGTTGTAGAGCTCGAACAGGTCGTTCCGCGCTTCGGGCGCGAAGGTGACGGCTCGCGTCACGTCAGGCCTTTTTCAGCCGATCGGCGTGATGCGCGCGGATGGAGGCGAAGACGTCCGCGGCGGGTATGCCCCGCCCAGGGGCGGCCTGCATCGCGTCATAGACGGGAGCCACATCCTCGCGAAGCCAGCGCTCGACGGCGGCGTCGCGTTCCTGCAGCGCCCTGAGGCCGGCCCGCACCACCTCGCTAGCCGAGGCATAGCTGCCGGACGCCACCAACTGGTCGACGTAGCTCGACTGCTCGGCGGGTAGGCTGACGGTGCGTTTGTTGACGACGGGCATAACGGGGATTGTAGCAAACGGTATGACTTCTGCATACCTTGCCAATGCAAAGCGTGAGGCGTGCGACAACGCCCCCCTGGCGCCCGACGCCCCGAACGCCTATCTTCCCTCTCGGCGGGTCAGCTGTGGCCCTCGTCGAAGATTTCTATTCCCAGGGACCTTAATCTCTCTATCGGGACCTGTTCCCTCCCGTGGCCGTGGCTGCGGGAACACGGGGCCCACCTGTAACTAACAGGTTCGAGTGGATTGAAACGTCTTCACGGTTCTTCACGGCGCCGCCACCTTTCTTCACTTGTTCACTCTGTTTCATGCCATAATTCCGGTCATGGCGACTGCGCGCAAGACATCGACCACCCGCTCGGCGAAGGCCGACGTCAGCCGGCAGGATCGCGCTGTCGTGTATCGGGGGATCACGATCCAGCCCATGGTCGGAAAACGTTCCGCGATCGCCGAGGTCATCCGGGAAGGGTTCCGGACAATGAACGATACGACGCGTGACGCCGCGTCCAAGGGTTAGGTTTCCGGCGGCCCGATCCGTCTTCATAAACTGTCCGTTCGATAGCGACTTCCAGCCGATCTTCCGGGCGATGGTCTTCACGATCGTCTTGTCAGGCTATCATCCTCGTTGCGCGCTGGATTCGACCGACGGCGCCGAGATCCGCATCGACAAGATCGCCCGGATGATCGGCGAGTGCGACTGGGGCATACACGACCTGTCGCGGGTCGAGGTCGAACGGGGCGCGTTGCCTCGGTTCAACATGCCGATGGAGCTTGGACTTCACCTCGGCGCCCGATTGCTCGGCGAGCCGCGTCATCGCCGCAAGCGTGCGTTGATCCTGGACGCCGATCGCCATCGCTACGACGCCGCCCTCTCGGATATCAGCGGCCAGGACATCGAGTCGCACGGCAACGATCCGGATGAGGCGATCCGCTGTGTTCGCGACTGGCTTTCGGACCATCGCGCCCGCGATGCGCCGCCCTTGCCTGGCGCCGGCGCGATGCGCGAGGACTATCAACTTTTCAACGCCGAACTCGCAACCCTGCTGTCTCCCCGCCGGCTCGATCCCGGGACCCTGACGCACAGCGATTTCGTGTACGCCATCCATGCCTGGGTGCAGTTTCGCGCTGACCGCGAACTGATTGGATGAGGGCTTCATGACGATCGCCGATCCCGCCGCCGCCAAGACCGCCCTGCGCGTGTTCGTCCGCGACCGTCGCAAGGCCCTGGCGCGCGAGCATCCCGAGGCTGACCGCGCGGTCGTCGACGTGGCCCGGGGGCCGCTGACGCAGCGCTTCCCCGATCCGCGCGGCCGGGTCGCGGCCGTCTATCACGGCCTGGGCTCGGAGCTTTCGGCCCTGCCCCTGGTCGACTGGCTGGCGAGCGCCGGCTGGACCCTGGCCCTACCGAGCGTGGAGGGCGTCGGTCCCGAACTGCCCGGCGGCCGCATGGTCTATCGGCGCTGGACCCCCGGCGAGGCCCTGGCCCGAGACGCCATCGGCCTGGTCGCTCCGCCCCCCGAGCAGCCGATCGTCGAGCCCGACCTGGTGGTCACGCCGCTGCTGGCCTTCGACCGCCAGGGACGGCGGCTGGGGCAGGGCGGCGGCTATTACGACCGGGCGCTGGCGGCCCTGCGGGCCCACAAGAGCGTCTTCGTGCTGGGCCTGGCCTATGTGGGCCAGGAGACACACGGCCTGCCCGATGAGCCGCACGACCAACGATTGGACGCCATCCTGACGGAAAGCGAGTATATCGCCGTCCAAGAGGACTAATTCATGCGTTTTGCTTTCTTCGGCGACGTCGTGGGCAAGTCGGGCCGCGACGGCCTGGCCGACCACCTGCCCGCCCTGCGCCGCCAACTCGGGCTCGAGTTCGTGATCATCAACGCCGAGAACGCCGCCGCCGGCTTCGGCATCACCGAGAACACCGCGCGCGAGCTGTTCGAGGCCGGGGCCGACTGCCTGACCCTGGGCAACCACAGCTGGGACCAGCGCGAGGCCCTGACCTACATCGTCCGCGAGCCGCGCCTGATCCGGCCGGCCAACTATCCGATCCTGTCGGACGCGCCGGGCAAGGGCAGCCACCTGTTCCAGACCGAGGGCGGCCGGACGATCATGGTGATCAACCTGCTGGGCCGGGTGCACATGGACGCCATGGACGACCCGTTCGCCGCCGCCGATCGCGAGCTGGACAAGGCCCCGCTGGGCCAGGTGGCCGACGCGGTGGTGGTCGACATGCACTGCGAGGCCACCTCCGAGAAGATGGCCATGGGCCACTATTGCGACGGCCGCGCCTCGCTGGTGGTCGGCACCCACACCCACGTGCCCACCGCCGACGCCCAGATCCTGCCCGGCGGCACCGCCTACCAGACCGACGCCGGGGCCTGCGCCGACTATGACAGCGTGATCGGCAACCAGAAGGAGGAGCCCCTGCGGCGCTTCACCACCAAGATCAGCGGCGGCCGCTATACCCCCGCCTCGGGGCCGGCCACGGTCTGCGGGGTGTTCGTCGAGACCGACGACCGCACGGGCCTGGCGGTCCGCGTCGAGCCGATCCGCGTGGGGGGAAGGCTGAAGGAGACGGTGCCGGAGGTGTGATGAGGGCGCCTAGCGACGCGGCGGCTTGTTGGAGGCCTGAGGCGGTGGAGCGGGTCGGGTTGGTGCAGTCCCTGCCGGCATAGGGACATTCACCTTGAACGTTGGAAATATCGTACCGCGTTCGACAAAGCGTCCACCGCTGGGGGCTTTAGGGTCGTTAGGGTTCACGGCGCGACCTCGTCATCGAAGGTGATCCTAAGATAGCTTTCGGCTTCCTGTTCCGCCAGCGCGATGAGCTTCGGGTCGGGCTCGAAACCTTCAGGGAAATGCTTACGTTCGGCGTCCAGCTGCAGCTTGCGTAGTTTCTGCAGCCGTTTGCTAACCTCTTGGTCGGTCAGCCGCCCCGCGTAGATGTCGGTCCATTCCGCATCGGCGTCTATCCAGATTGTCTCCATCGCGATGGTCAGATCGCTGGCGGCGCGATGCAGCTTGGCAAATGGAAAAACACCCTTAAGGGCGTCGAGCAGCTGCGCTGCGGCGATGATGCCCGCCCAGAGAAATGGAAAATCCTTCCACACTACCCAGCCGGCGATTGCACCGCTGGAGCTCACGGCCTTGATCAGTTCGATCGCGCGCACCTGCTTGGCTAGGCGATTACGATAAAGGCGCATGTAAACGCTGGCGGCTTTCACCTGTCTCAGTTGCGCCCAATAGAGATTTGGGAGTTGAGCTGGTTGTGTGGCCATCGCGCGATCTCTGGGCGTGTTGTTCTTCAAGGTTGTATTTCGCCGCGCCCCAAGGTCAAGCTTTGGTTGTGTGTTGCCGTTGTCACCTACCATGTGTCCATTTGGACTTTCGCAAAAGGAGCCTCCCATGACCGACGCCATCTACACCGCCCGCGCCCACGCCGTCGGCGGCCGCCAGGGCACGGCCAAGACCGACGACGGCCACCTGGACGTCACGCTGGGCTATCCCAAGTCGATGGGCGGCAACGGCGAGGGGACCAATCCCGAGCAGCTGTTCGCGGCCGGCTACGCGGCCTGCTTCCTGGGGGCCCTGGGCCTGGTGGCCCGCAACCAGGGGGTCAAGCTGGGCGAGCACAGCCTGGACAGCGAGGTCGACCTGATCAAGGACGACGTCAGCTTCCACGTCGGCGCGCGCCTGACGCTGAACGCCCCGGACCTGGACCGCGAGACGGCCGAAAAGCTGCTGCACGCCGCCCACGAGGTCTGCCCGTATTCCAAGGCGACGCGCGGCAATATCGAGGTCGTGCTGAAGGTGGCGTGAGGCTGGCCGGGGCAGGCGCATGCGCCTGTCCCCGATCCGGGCCGGCGAGGAAGGGCCGTTCCGCGCAAGCGGGGTGACAATACCCCGCTTCAGACGCTAGAAGCGCGCCCTACCTTTCACTTCGCAGACCAGAGAAGAGCCTCCGAATGGCCGGCCACTCGAAATTCAAGAACATCATGCACCGCAAGGGCCGCGCCGACGCCGCGCGGTCCAAGCTGTTCTCCAAGCTGTCGCGGGAGATCACCGTGGCGGCCAAGGCGGGCCTGCCCGACCCGAACATGAACCCGCGCCTGCGCCTGGCGGTGAACAACGCCAAGGCCGAGAGCCTGCCCAAGGACGTCATCGACCGCGCGATCAAGAAGTCGCAGATGGGCGACGCGGCCGACTACAGCGAGATCCGCTACGAGGGCGTGGCCGCCGGCGGCGTCGGCATCATCGTCGAGGTGCTGACCGACAACAGGAACCGGGCCGCCGCCAATGTCCGCTCCTACTTCACCAAGATGGGCGGCAACATGGGGGCCACCGGCTCGGTGACCTTCAACTACGACCGCGTCGGCCAGATCAGCTATCCGGCCAAGGCCGCCAGCGAAGACGCCATGATGGAAGCCGCCATCGAGGCCGGCGCCGACGACGTGGTGTCGGACATGGACGAGGAGGGCGAGGGCCACACGGTCTACACCGCCTTCGAGGACCTCAACGAGGTGGCCGCCGCCCTGGAAGCCAAGTTCGGCCCGGCCAGCAACACCAAGATCGCCTGGCGTCCCAAGAGCCAGGTCCCGGTCACCGGCGACGCCGTGGCCACCCTGATGAAGCTGCTCGACGCGCTCAACGACGACGACGACGTCCAGGACGTCTACTCGAACGAAGAGATCAGCGACGAGGACGTGGCGAAGCTGGGTTAGCCCCCTCAGTCGCTCCGCGACAGCTCCCCCAGAGGGGGAGCATCTACGCCGAGATAGCTCCTCCCCCTCTGGGGGAGGTGGCCCGAAGGGCCGGAGGGGGCCCGGCGCGGGAGCTTCTCGCCCCCTTCACCCGTTCCCTCCGCATGGACGCCCCTCTCCAACTGGCCCTGCCCATCCTCGGCGCCCTGGCGGCCGGCGGGGCGATCGGGTTCGAGCGGGAGTATCGGGCCCGGCCGGCGGGTCTGCGCACCCACATGCTGGTGGCCCTGGCCTCGGCCCTGCTGATGCTGGGGGCCGTGCACCAGATCACCTGGCTGCAGGGCGCGCCCAACGAGGTGGTGCGCATCGACCCGGTCCGCATGGCCCACGGCATCCTGACCGGCGTCGGCTTCCTGTGCGGCGGGGTGATCTTCCAGCAGGGCGCCTCGGTGCACGGCCTGACGACGGCGGCCTCGCTGTGGATCACCTCGGCGATCGGCACCCTGTTCGGGGTGGGGCTGTACGAGCTGGCGGTCGGCGGCACGGTGCTGTCGCTGGTGGTGCTGAGCGCCGCCCGCTGGCTGGACCGCCACATGCCGCAGAAGAACTTCGCCGAGATCGTCGTGCGCTCGCGCCGCGAGGCGGTGATCGACGGGGCCGAGCTGCGGCGCATGCTGGAGGCCTTCGACCTGCAAGGCGCCCGGGTCTGCCAGGAACTGGTCCAGGGCGGGGCGGTGTTCGAGCTGTCGGGACCGTTCTCGGGCCGGGGCGTGTTGCGCCTGGACGAGCTGTCGGCGGTCCTGCGCGCCGACCCGCGCGTGCTGGAGTTCGCCATCCGGCCGCGCAAGGACTGACGGTCGCCGGTCATCCCCGATCCTCGCCGTATATGAGCCGCGCGACGCCACGCCGTCTTCTCGCGACAGCCCCTCTCGCGCTATGCTGTCGCCATGCCGCTGCGCCTGCACATCGACACCGACTGCGGCGTGGACGACGCCCTGGCCCTGGCCATGCTGGCGCGTTCGCGCGACGCGGTGGAGATCGTCTCGGTCTCGGCGGTGTTCGGCAACACCTATGTCGACCAGGCCGCCGCCAACGCCCGCGGGGTGCTGCGCCTGGCCGGCTGTCCGGCCGAGGTCTATATCGGCGCCGGCTCGGGGGTGGCCAAGCGGCGGGTCGAGCGGATGCGCCCGGCCCACGGCGTCGACGGCCTGAACGGCGCGGGCTTCTCCCAGCGCTGGAAGCTGCCCGAGCTGGATCGCGGCCAGGGCGGCAGCCTGCTGGCCTTTCGCGCCCGCGCCAAGGTGGCCGGTCTGTTCCTGGGGCCGCTGACCAACCTGGCCCAGGGGCTGCTGGAGGACGCCGGCGCCTTCCGCGGCTGGGGGCCGACGATCATGGCCGGGGCCTTCTCCGTCGAGGGCAAGGCGGCCGGCGGGGCCGACTTCAACAGCTGGAGCGACGCCGAGGCCCTGGCCCGGGTGCTGGAGCGCGGGGTCATGCCGCGGCTGGTGCCACTGGACGTCAGCGCCCAGGTCACCCTGACCGCCCGGGCCATGGCCGAAGGCTCGGCCGCCTGCGGCACGCCGCTGTCGGCGCGGCTGAACAAGGCGATGGGACCGTACATGGCCTTCCATCGGCGGGTCTGGGGCGTGGAGGACGGCTGCCACCCGCACGACGCGGTGGTCGCCGCCAGCGTCGTGGCCCCGGAGCTGTTCGTCTTCGAGCCCGCCCGCCTGCGGGTGCTGACCGACGGCGAGCACCTGGGCCGCCTGGAGCGGATCGATGGGGAGCCCAACGCCGAGCTCTGCGTCGGCCTCGACGCCCCGGCCGTCGAGGCCCTGCTGCTGACCCGGCTGTTCTGCGCCCCGGCGCTGAGTTTGGCCTGAGCCTCCACCCGTTGTCATCCCGGAAAGCGCGCAGCGCTTGTCCGGGACCCAGGACAACCGCACCGCATCAGCCCAGTCCCCTGGGTCCCGGACAGCCTCTGCGAGGCTTCCGGGATGACAACCGTTGGGGACATCCTGCGCTCGGGACGTCTAAATTTAAGCTTTCGTTAGGCAAGTCGCGTGTTTTGCTGGACCGCGTCCCGCGCCTTTTCTTCGGGCGGAATCCGGGCGATGGTGCGAGAACACATGATGAACGCGAATCGCATTCCGATCCGGATCCTGGGGCTCGACCCCGGCCTGCGCCGCACCGGCTGGGGCGTGCTCAGCGTCGAGGGCTCGCGCATGAGCCATGTCGCCCACGGGGTGATCGCCCCCGACGAGAAGGCCGACTTCGCCAGTCGCCTGCTGCATCTGTTCGAGGGCATCTGCGCGGTGATCGAGGAACACAGGCCCGACGAGGCGGCGGTCGAGGAGGTGTTCCTCAACACCAACGCCCAGTCGACCCTGAAGCTGGGCCACGCCCGCGCCGCCGCCCTGATCGCCCCCGCCCGCGCCGGCCTGCTGGTGGCCGAATATTCAACCCGCCTGGTCAAGAAGGCGGTGGTCGGCACCGGGGCGGCCGACAAGGCCCAGATCGGCTTCATGATCGCCCGCGTGCTGCCGACCGCCGGCAAGACCACGGCCGACTGCGCCGACGCCCTGGCCGTCGCCATCACCCACGCCAACCTGCGCGTCGCCAACCGGAGGGTGGCATGATCGGGCGCTTACGTGGGGCCGTGGCCGAGGTCGGCGAGGAAGAGGCGCTGATCGACGTGATGGGCGTCGGCTATGTCGTGCGCTGCGGCTCGCGCACCCTGCAACGCCTGCCGGCCCTGGGCGAGGAGGCCCTGCTGCACATCGAGAGCCAGTGGAGCGAGAGCGCCGGCCTGCGGCTGTACGGCTTCGGGACGCGCGAGGACCGCAAGGCCTTCGTGCTGCTGCAGGCCATCCAGGGCGTGGGCCCCAAGGCGGCCATGGCGGTGCTGGACGTGCTGTCGCCGGCCGAACTGGCCTCGGCGGTGGCGCGCGAGGACAAGGCGGCGGTTGGCCGCGCCTCGGGCGTCGGGCCCAAGCTGGCCCTGCGGATCGTCACCGAGCTGAAGGACAAGCCGATCACCGACGGGCCGGTGCTGATGACCGCGCCGTCGACGCCGTCGGCCCCCGCCAAGCCAGCCCCGACCGGCGACGCCGTCGCGGCGCTGATGGGCCTGGGCGTGGCCGAGGTCAACGCGCGGCGAGTGGTCGAGGCGGCGGCGTCGAAGCTGGGTGAGGAGGCCACGGTGCAGGCGCTGATCAAGGCGGGTTTGCAGGAGCTGGGGCGGTGAGCGTTCGTCACACTCCCCCCACCGGCCCTTCGGGCCGCCTCCCCCACGGGGGGAGGGTTTGCGCGCCTAAATCCTCCCCCTGTGGGGGAGGTGTCGGCGCAGCCGACGGAGGGGGGATATGACCCGCATCATCTCCGGCGAGCCCCAACACGGCGAGACCATCCCCACCGCGTCCGACCGCGCCATGCGTCCCCAGACCCTGGCCGAGTTCGTCGGCCAGGAGCAGGCCAAGGGCAATCTCCGCATCTTCATCGAGGCGGCCAAGGGCCGGGGCGAAGCCCTGGACCACGTGCTGCTGTTCGGCCCGCCGGGCCTGGGCAAGACCACCCTGGCCCAGATCGTCGCCCGCGAACTGGGCGTCAACTTCCGCGCCACCTCCGGCCCCGTGCTGAACAAGGCCGGCGACCTGGCCGCGATCCTGACCAACCTGGAAGCCAACGACGTCCTGTTCATCGACGAGATCCACCGCCTGCCCTCGACCGTGGAGGAGATCCTCTATCCGGCCATGGAGGACCATGTGCTGGACCTGGTGATCGGCGAGGGGCCCTCGGCGCGCTCGATCCGCATCGACCTGGCCCCCTTCACCCTGGTGGCGGCCACCACCCGGGCCGGCATGCTGGCCACGCCGCTGCGCGACCGCTTCGGCATCCCGATCCGCCTGGAGTTCTACACCCCGGCCGAGCTGCGCCACGTGCTGCTGCACGCCGCCCGCAAGATGGGCGCGCCGCTGTCGGACGACGGGGCGGACGAGATAGCCAAGCGAGCCCGGGGCACGCCGCGCGTCGCCGGCCGCCTGCTGCGCCGGGTCCGCGACTTCGCCGCGGCCGACGGCGCGACCGTCATCGACCGCAAGGCGGCGGGCATGGCCCTGGCCAGACTTGAGGTCGACGAGAGCGGGCTCGACAGCCTGGACCGCCGCTACCTGCGGGCCATGATCGACAACTACGGCGGCGGGCCGGTCGGCGTGGAAACCATCGCCTACGCCATCGCCGAGGCCCGCGATGCGGTCGAGGACGTGATCGAGCCCTATCTGATGCAGCAGGGCTTCATCCAGCGCACCCCGCGCGGCCGGATGGCCTGCGGCAAGGCCTATCTGCACCTGGGTCTGACCGAGCCGGTCTCGGCGCCGAAGATCGTGCAGGGCGGGCTGTTCGGGGAAGACTAGCTCAGTCCGGACGCTGCGCGCCGTGGCGGATGCGCAGGATCACCACGGCCTCGTCCGAGAACCGGTAGCGGATTAGGTACGGATGGATCGTGGCCAGTTCGCGCAGGCCCCGCGAGGCGGCTCGGCCGCGTTCGGGATGCTCGACCAGGCTGTTGGCCGCCGTCTGCAAACGCTGGGCCAAGCGCGCGGCGGCCGGCGCGTTGAAGCCGGCGACATAGGTGAAGATGCTGTCGAGATTGGCTATGGCTTCCGCTGTCCAGATGACCCGACGCAATCCCTCAGTCGCCCGCCTTGGGCGGCGAGGTCGGCGCGCCGTTCGCCCAGGAAGCCAGCCAACGGCTGACCGCCTCGTGACTGATCACGCGGCCCGCCGTGACATCGGCCTCGGCGCGCGCGTCGGCGGCGGCTTCCCCTTCGTCGTCGATCTCATCGAACAGGGACGGCTCGATTTTCATGGGACGAACATAGCACTACAAGGGCGAGAGCCCAATACGCCGCGCCCGACCGGAGCCCAGGATGATCGAACCCACCGCCGGCGTCTTCGACGGCCGCGAGCACCAGCTGCCGGTGCGGATCTATTACGAGGACACCGACTTTTCCGGCATCGTCTACCACGCCAACTACCTGCGCTATTTCGAGCGGGGGCGAAGCGATTTCTTTCGCAGGATCGGCATCTCGCACACCGCCTTGCACGCGGCCGACACCGCCTTCGCGATCATCCGCATGGAGCTGGACTTCAGGCGCTCGGCCCGGATCGACGACGCCCTGCTGGTGCGCACCACCTATGATCGGGTCAAGGGCCCGCGCCTGTATGTCAGCCAGAAGATCACCCGCGGCGACCAGGTGATCGTCCAGGCGGCCGGCGAGGCGGTCTGCATCACCCTGGACGGTCGCCCCCGCAAGCCGACGGCGGAGATGCTGGGCCAACTGGCGCCGTGGCTAGAGGCGACGCCCTAGATTTCGCCGACGCCCGCTGCATCCGGCGCTCAAGGTCTGCTGATCGACCGCGGATTGTCCACCGTCCGCCGCAACGCCAAGGGCGGCGCGGGTTTGGCTGGCAAGGCCGATCGACAGAGTGGACTAGGCCCTTGGGACGGCGTCGGTCTGGTCCTTGATCTTGGGCAGGCTCGACCTAGGCATAGGTGTTGCGGGGAGGCGGCGGCCGTTATCGTCCAGGGAACAACCTGGAAAGGCCCCGCGGCGATGGCGCCCCTTGCCGGCAAGAGCGCCGATCATCGACGCAAGCGGCGGTGTCAGGTCGTGACCCCTTGAACGGGCTCGACCCGACTTGCCGGTGCGTGGTCCGCCGGAGGACCGCAGGCCATCCCGGACAAGACACCGACGTGAGGAAGCGGCGCCGTACAAAGCGGCTCGCCGGAGGAGACGAGCTTGCCCAATCGCCTTTTGACGACGTTCCCGTTCGCCTGCGTGGCGGCTGCCTTGCTGGCGGCGTCCACACCCGCCCAGGCGCAGGAGCCGCCCTATGCGGCCGAATTTTCGCACCCAGGAAATCGAAGCGAACGGCGCGACGATCCATGTGCGCATCGGCGGCGGCGGACCGGCGGTCGTCCTGATCCACGGCTTTGGCGAAAGTGGAGACATGTGGGCTCCGCTAGCGGCGAGCCTGGCCCGAAACCATACCGTCATCGTGCCGGATCTTCGCGGCATGGGTCGATCGTCGAAGCCGGCGGACGGTTTCTCCAAGATGAACCAGGCCGCCGACATCGCGGCGCTGATGGACGCACTGAAGGTCGCGCGAATCCGACGTCGTCGCGCATGACATCGGCAACATGGTCGCTTTCGCCTTCGCGGAAAGATATCCGGACCGGGTGACCAAGCTCGTCGTGATCGATGCGCCGATCCCCGGGATTGGCGCCTGGGACGAGATCGCGAGGAGTCCGGCGACCTGGCATTTCCGTTTTGGCGGCCCGGACGTCGAGCGGCTCGTCAAGGGGCGCGAGCGGATCTATCTCGATCGCTTCTGGAACGAGTTTTCGGCGGACCCGGCGCGCTTCACGGAGCGGTCGCGCGGCCACTATGCCGCGCTCTACGCGCGCCCCGGCGCGATGCACGCCGCGTTCGAGCAGTATCGCGCCTTCGACCAGGATGCGGCCGACAATCGGGCGTGGGCGGCCGCGCACGGAAAACTGGCGACGCCTGTGCTGGCGTTGGGCGCCGAAAAGGGTCTCGGCGCGCAAATGGCCGACATCATGCGCGCCGCGGCTTCCGATGTGACCCCCGGGCTGATCCCGAACTCCGGCCACTGGGTGATGCAGGAAAATCCCACCGCAACCGTTCGACTCGTCCAGGCCTTCGTCGACAAGCCCTGAGCCGCCCTTGAGGACCCCGGATGCAGCCGCCAAAGAGGCAGGCGTCGGGAGGGTGACGGGATCCAGGTTGGAAGCGCCTGGGACGCTTCCTGGGTTTCCCTGGGGCCGCTCCGCAGCGCGTTCAGCGGTGTTGACGGGAAGATCGGCTTCGGAACGAGCCCGTCCGGGCATGCCGTGTTGGACGTGCAGCGAGGGAGACGGGGTGAAGCCCGGCGCGGCGGCCCGCAAAAAACCGGGCCGTCCGCCTATCGTCATAGTTTCACCATTGCCCCGCTTCATGTCAGTAAGGCGCAACGGAACCCCGGGAGGTGCGCTATTCACCTTCCACGATACTGACGCCCCAACGGAGCTGACCCCGCATGGACGCCGCCGCAGGCCCCCAGAGCTTTTCCTTCATTTCGCTGTTCCTGCAGGCCGATTGGGTGGTCAAGGCGGTGATGATCGGCCTGATCCTGGCTTCGCTGGGCTCGTGGGCGGTGATCATCGACAAGCTGTTCCGCTTCGCCGGCCTGAACGGGGCCGCCAACCGATTCGAGGACCAGGTCGGCTCGGGCCAGGGGCTGGAGGAGGTGGCCGCCCAGGCCGGGAGCAATCCGCGCCATCCCCTGCCGCGCATGCTGCAGGCGGCGCTGAAGGAATGGCGCGAGGCCAAGGCCAAGGGGCCGATCGGCGAGGCCCAGGCCGCCTTCCTGATCCAGCGCATCGACCGGATGATGGACACCCTGATCGCCCGCGAGACCGGCAAGGCCGAGGAGGGCCTGGGCAGCCTGGCCATCGTCGCCACCGCCAGCCCGTTCATCGGCCTGTTCGGCACGGTCTGGGGCATCATGCACGCCTTCCAGAACATCGCCCTGTCGAAGAACACCTCGCTGGCCGTGGTCGCCCCGTCGATCGCCGAGGCGCTGTTCGCCACCGCCATCGGCCTGATCGCCGCCATCCCGGCCTATATCGCCTACAACAAGTTCTCGACCGATGCGGGCAAGTACGCCGGCCGGCTGGAGAACTTCGCCGACGACCTGTCGACGGCCATCCAGCGCCGTCTGAGCGAGCGGGTCTGACCCCATGGCCATGTCCGCCAACGACGCCTTCGCCACCGGCGGCCGTCGCGGTCGCCGCCGCGGCCGACGGGGCAAGGGCGCCCTGTCCGAGATCAACGTCACCCCGCTGGTCGACGTGATGCTGGTGCTGCTGATCATCTTCATGATCAGCGCCCCGCTGCTGACCGCCGGCGTGCCGCTGGAGCTGCCCAAGACCGAGGCCGCCGCCCTGCAGAACCAGCAGGAGCCGATCACGGTGTCGATCAAGGCCGACGGCGCGGTGTTCATCGGCGAGGGCGAGGTGCCCTTCAACGAGCTGGCCCCGCGCATCTCGTCGATCGCCGGCGACGGCTACGACAAGCCGATCTTCGTGCGCGCCGACGGCAAGGCCAACTACGCCACGGTCGCCCAGGTGATGGCGGCGCTGTCGAACGCCGGCTTCGCCAAGATCAACCTGCTGACCGACACCGGCGGCCCGTCCTCGGGCGCCGCGGCCAAGACCCCGGGCGCTTCCGACGCGGGCGCCCTGCGTCCGGCGCAGTGAGGTGGTCGCCCGGTGACGCCTAGGGACGACAAGACCAACTTCTCCCCGGCCCTGGTCGGGTCGATCGGCCTCCACGTCCTGGTGGTGGTCGCGATCCTGATCGGGCCGTGGAAGCCGTCCAAGCCGGTGATCATCGGCGAGAGCGTGCCGGTGACCATCGTCACCGAGGGCCCCACCAACGTGCGGCCGGCGATCGAGGACGTGCAGGACCAGACGGCCCAGACCGAGGAACCGACGCCCGAGGCCACGCCGCAGCCGCCGGCCCCGGTGCCAGCACCGGTGCCGACGCCCGCCCCGGCCCCGCCGAAGACCGCGCCCGCGCCGACCCCGACGCCCAAGCCGCCGACCCCCAAGCCGCCGCCGCCCAAGCCGGCCAAGCCCGAACCCGACTTCTTCGCCTCGCTGGAAAAGACCCTGGCCAAGACGCCCAAGGCGACCGGCAAGCCGACGGCCAACGCCGCCAAGGGCCCGACCCGTCCGGAGACCGCCACCCAGGCCCGTCCCGGCGCCGGGGCGATGACCGGCCTGCAGGCCGCGGCGATCAACGGCATGAAGGACGAGATCCAGCGCCGCTGGAACCCCAATTGCGAGGTCGAGGGCGGCGCGGCCGTGCAGGTCAAGGTCAGCTTCAAGCTGGCCACCGGCGGGCGCATCGTCGGCCAGGTGACGGCCGCCGACGCCGAACGCTCGCCCGACCCGGTGGTCAAGGCCGCCGCCGACCGGGCGATCCGCGCGGTCTACCAGTCGGCGCCGTTCGAGGGCCTGCCGCCCGACTATTACGGCCAGCAACTCAATTTGAACTTCAAGGCGCGCGACGCTTGCGCGGCGCGATAGGGAGGATGCCCAGCATGAACCTCAAGTCCGTCTTCACGGGTCTGCCCGCCGCCTTGGCCAGCGCCGCCGTCCTGGCCCTGTCCATGGCCGTCTTCGCGCCAACCGCGGCCCGCGCCCAGATCGAGGTCGACATCGACAAGGGCGCGGTCAAGCCGCTGCCGGTGGCCATCCCCGCCTTCTCGGGCGGCGGGCGCGGGGCCGACATCTCGCAGGTCATCAGCGGCAACCTGGAGCGCTCGGGCCTGTTCCAGCCGCTGAACGTCAGCAACGTCGCCGACAAGCTGACCGACGTGAACGTCCAGCCGCGCTTCCCCGACTGGCAGGCCACCGGGGCCCAGGCCCTGATCAACGGCCAGGTCACGGTCGGCGCCGACGGCACCCTGCGCGTCGACTTCCGCCTGTGGGACACCTTCAGCCAGCAGCAGCTGCTGGGCCTGCAGTTCACCTCGACCGCCGAGAACTGGCGGCGCGTGGCCCACAAGATCAGCGACGCGGTCTATGAGCGGCTGACCGGCGAAAAGGGCTATTTCGACACCCGCGTGGTGTTCGTCGCCGAGAGCGGCTCCAAGCTGGCCCGGGTCAAGAAGCTGGCGATCATGGACCAGGACGGCGCCAACCCGCAGTACCTGACCGACGGCTCCTACATCGTCATGACCCCGCGCTTCTCCTCGACCAGCCAGGAGATCACCTACATGGCGCTGCGGCCGACGGGGTCGAGCATCTACCTGACCAACCTGGAGACGGCCCGCACCGAGACCATCGGCAAGTTCCCGGGCATGGTCTTCGCCCCGCGCTTCTCGCCGGACGGCAGCAAGGTGGCCTTCTCGGTCGAGAAGGGCGGCAATTCCGACATCTACGTGATGGACCTGCGCAGCCGCTCGTCGACGCGGATCACCACCGACCCGGCCATCGACACCTCGCCGTCGTTCTCGCCGGACGGCAGCAAGATCGTGTTCAATTCCGACCGCGGCGGCCAGGCCCAGATCTACATCATGAACGTCGACGGCAGTGGCGTGCGCCGCATCTCGTACGGCGGCGGCCGCTACACCACCCCGGTGTGGAGCCCGCGCGGCGACTTCATCGCCTTCACCAAGCAGACCGGCGGCGAGTTCCACATCGGCGTGATGCGGGCAGACGGCGGCGACGAGCGCCTGCTGACCACCAGCTACCTGGACGAAGGCCCCACCTGGGCGCCCAACGGCCGGGTGCTGATGTTCTCGCGCGAGAGCTCCAACGGCAATTCGCGGCTGTGGACGGTGGACATCACCGGCCGGATCCTGCGCCCCGCCGCCTATCAGGGCGCCGCGTCGGACCCCGCCTGGTCGCCGCTGCTGGATTGATCACCTGACCATGCGCAAGGCCGTTTTCATGCTGAGCTATGGGGTGATGTGCGCCACGCCCCTATACCCCTTTGTGGCCGTGGCTCTAGCCTCTCGCGGAGCGCCAGCGTGGATTGCGCTGGCGCCGATCCCGTTGCTCTTCATCCCGGCGACGCTGTACCTGATCTCCAGGCGGTGTCGGGCCTGCCGCGCGACGCTCTACACCGTTGAGCATTTGAGGCGCGCGCCCGGCGGCTTGGGGCGGTTTCCATTGCCCATTTTCCGAACTTGCCCGGAGTGCGGTCACGCTCTGGGCAATATCTGAGGGGCCCGGGGAACGACGAGCAGAGCGTTTTGGGCCATCCATCCACACGCTTTTGAGGCAACCTCTGCCATGGCGGCGCGTTGCCTCATCGTCGTTCATCCGGCGTTCACGCGGCGGATGAAACCAGGTGGTCGTGCGACATTCTGACGCCATTGTGAGGTGCAAGGTACGATTTGGCGCGGCGCCGCGAAGGCCACACGCGCTAGAACTACGAACCTTGGCCGTGGACTTGAGGAGAAACTGGATGAGCTTCGACACCCAACGGGTCGCTAGACTGGCGATGATCGGTCTGGCGGCCGCCTCGCTCGCCGCCTGTGCTTCGCGGCCGAAGCCCGCGGGTCCCGCGGCGCCGACGCCGGAAGCCTCGCAACCCACGCCTCCCCCGTACCAGGCGCCGGCCACGCCGGAGTCGCCGGTCAACCAGGGCCCGCTGCCGGGCACGGTGCAGGACTTCGTGATCAACATCGGCGAACGGGTCTATTTCGACACCGACAGCTACGACATCCGCAGCGACGCCCAGCCGACCCTGTCGGCCCAGGCCCAGTGGCTGAACCGCTATCCGGCGGTGAAGGTGCGCATCGAGGGCAACGCCGACGAACGCGGCACCCGCGAGTACAACCTGGCCCTGGGCGCCCGCCGCGCCAACGCCGTTCGCGAGTTCCTGACCGGCCAGGGCGTCTCGGCCTCGCGCATCGAGACCCTGTCCTACGGCAAGGAACGCCCGATCGACCCGGGCACCAACGAGGACGCCTGGGCCAAGAACCGCAACGCCCGCACCGCCATCACCGACGGCGCGCGGTAGTTGATCTTCCCCTTCCCTCGCTGGGGAGGGGTTCTCTTCCCGTTGTCATCCCGGAAGCCTCGCAGAGGCTGTCCGGGATCCAGGTGAGCGGCCGATGCGGTGCAGCCGCCCTGGGTCCCGGACAGCGCTCCGCGCTTCCGGGATGACAACGTTTTTACGCGCCGTCGGGGCGATCCTCGCAACGCTCTGGCCTTTGGCCGCACTTTTGTCCGCAACCGGGGCATAATCGCCGACATGAAGCTGAAAGCCGCTCTGCTCGCCGCCGTTCTGGCGCTCACCACGGTCCCGGCCATGGCCCAGACCCCCATGCCCGACCCGCTGGACGACCGCTCGGCCAAGCGGCTGGACAAGATGGAGAAGGTGGTCCGCGAACTGCGGGCGATCGTCTTCCAGGGCCGCGACACCGGCAAGCCGGTCGTCGTCCAGGCGGCCGAGACCGACGCCCAGATCGCGGCGATGTCCGAGCGGATGCGCGACCTGGAACAGACCCTGACCAAGCTGAACGGCCAGAACGAGGGCCTGACCCACGACCTGGACGAGGCGCGCCGCGCCAACGACGCCGAGAAGGCCCGGGCCGACGCGCTGGACCAGCGCCTGGCCGCCCTGGAAAAGCGCATCGCCGACCAGGAGGCCGCCGCCGCGGCCGCCGCCGTCGCCGCCGCTCCCGTGGCCGCCGCCCCGGCCCCGGCCTCGACCGATCCCGCCGCCGCCTTCAAGTCGGCCCGCCAGATGCTGCTGGACGGCGACTATGCGGGGGCCGAGCAGGCCTTTGCCGGCTATGTCGAGGCCTTCCCCGACAGCGCCAAGGCCCCGGAGGCCCGCTACTGGCTGGGCGAGACCCAGTTCGTGCGCGAGGCCTATGGCGACGCCGCCGGCAATTATCTGGGCGCCGTGCGCGGCTGGCCGCAGACCAGCTGGGCGCCCGACGCGGTGCTGAAGCTGTCGCGCTCGCTGGTGGCCCTGAAGAAGCCCGCCGACGCCTGCAAGACCCTGGACGAGCTGACCCGGCGCTACCCCAAGGCCCCGTCCGCGATCGCCTCCAAGGCCGCGACGACCCGGGTCCAGGCCAAGTGCGGGGCCTAGGGCGGAAAGCCCCCTCAGTCGCTACGCGACAGCTCCCCCAGAGGGGGAGCATCTAGCGCGTGTCCTGCCCGGATAGAGAGGTGACGGACCAGCCCGGATAGATGGGTAACAGTTCTCGCGGTTTTGGCGGGAGGCTGTGCGATGCCGTGGTCGGA
>NZ_JAVDWJ010000024.1:0-35308 GCF_031457295.1 Caulobacter sp. BE254
CGATCCACGGCCTCTGGGTGAGTGCATGTCCCCAACGCCACCCACGGCGTCATGAGACCTCAACACCAAACTCAGCGGGTCCGTTGGGGACACGCGCTCACAACCAGCGCCCTGCAAACCGGCCGGTGTCTTGCCGTGAGTGCGCGTCCCCGGCCGCGGCGAGCGGGATCCTCGGCGCCCCCGACTTCATCGACAACTCGGCGGGAGCCTCGTGGCGTCTCCCCTTGGGGGTGGGGACATGCGACGCCGTGAGCGTTTTGAGGGATAGAACGGCCGGGCCATGTGGCGCGCCCGACGCTCCCGCCACCTCCCCGGAGGGAGGATCTGATAGGTCAGCCGCCGATCGCGCGCAGGGCTCTGGCCTGCTTGCGCGTCAGCTTGGACTGGACCTCGTCGCGGATGTCGATACGGCAGGCCTTCGCCGACCAGCGGTCCAGGCGCTCGGCCCGGACTCGGGCGTCGCAGACCGTTTCGCCGGCGGTCTCGATGCGGGCCTTGAGCCTGTGGGCGTCGTCGGGACGGGAAAGGTCCAGGTCGCCGACCGGGATCGTGGCCAGCACCGGCGGCTTGGCCGGCGCGGCCTGGGCCGCCTGGGTCAGGCCCAGCACGGGCAGGGCCGCCAGGCCCAGCACCGCGATCGTCGAAAGCCTGGCGATGAAACGGCCCATGTCGGCCTCCCCTGTCCTGGCGACGCCGTCCGCGTCGCCTTCGAGAGGTAGATTGGCCAAACTTCTCCACGAAGACCCGTTACGTCTGCTTCATGACGTCGTATTCACGAAGTGAAGGACTTGTAATCCTTCAGCGCGACGAAGAGTTCAGCCGGGCTTCCTTGACCGGCGGTCTTTCCAAAGCCTGGTAGACCACCGTGCGGGTGGTGGCGTCCAGGCCCGAGCCCACGCCGCCCAGGCGCTGGATCATGCCGATGAAGAACAGGTCGTTGGCCGGGTCGATCCAGAACCAGGTGCCGGCGCTGCCGCCCCAGCTGATCGTGCCGGGCCCGACCGGCGCGCCCGACAGGTGGGGATCGACCGCCACGGCCACGTCCAGGCCGTAGCCCATGCCCGCGCTGAACGGGAACGGCTTCTGGTCCGGCCGCAGCACGCCCGTCGTGCCGTTGGTGGTGACCTGGAAGCTGGGCGGCAGGTGGTTGGACCGCATCAGCGCCACGCTCTCGGGCTGCAGCACGCGGACGCCGTCCAGCTCGCCGCCGTTCAGGATCATCTGGGCGAAGCGCGCGAAGTCGCCGGCGGTGGACAACAGCCCCCCGCCCCCGGACGGCGCGGCCGGCGGCCTGGAGACGTCGCGCCACGGTCCCTCGCTGGCCGGGATCAGCTTGCCGGTGGCCGGATCGCCGTCATACAGCGCGGCCAGGCGCGGCAGCTTCTCGGCCGGAGCCCAGAAGGCGGTGTCCTTCATCTTCAGGGGACGGAAGATCCGCTCTTCCATGAACACCGGCAGGGTCTGGCCCGTCAGGCGCTCGACGATCAGCCCCTGCAGGTCGGCGGCGACGCTGTAGCGCCACATCACCCCCGGCTGGGCGTACATCGGCAGCATGGCCACCTTGCGCACCAGGTGGTCCAGGCTGTCGGACTGCAGCACCCCGGCCCGGTAATAGGCCTGGTCGGCCAGGCTGGCCGGATCGTCGGCCAGGCCGTAGGCGAAGCCGGCCGTATGGGTCATCAGCTCGCGCATGGTCGGCGGGCGGCTGACGGGGGTCAGGATCGGCCGTCCCTGGGCGTCGAGGCCCGAGGCCACCCGCAGGTCGGCCAGCTCCGGCAGGTATTCGGTGATCGGGTCGTCCAGCTTCCAACGGCCCTCCTGGTAGAGGATCAGCATCGCCACCCCGGTGACCGCCTTGGTCTCGGAGCGGATGCGGAAGATGGCGTCGGCGGGCATGGCCTCGCCGGTCTCCAGGCTGCGCTTGCCGAAGGTCTTCAGCGACACGACCCGGCCGTGGCGGCCCAGCACGGTGACGCCGCCGGCGATCTGGCCCTGGTCGACCAGGGTCTGCATCGTCTCGTCCAGCCTGCGCAGCCGCTCGGCCGAGAACCCGGCGGCTTCGGGCTTGGCCATGGGCAAGGGCGCGGCGCCCGCCGTACCAGCCGCCGCCAGCCCCAGCAGGCCGGCCAGGGCGCTGGCGGTGCGCCTGAACATCCCGGTCATCACATCAACCCCCGTCATCCCGGACGAAGCAAAGCGCAGATCCGGGACCGACGGAAGCACGACGCTTCGGGTCGGTCTCGGATCGGCGCGCCATGCGCCTGTCCGGGATGACAGAGATTGGCGACATCACTTGGGCCGGAACCGCTTGGACGTCGGGAAGCCCTTGGGCGACAGCTTGCCGGCGCCGGCCCGGCGGCCGATCCAGTCCTTCCACTCGGTCCAGTCGCGGCGACGGCCGGCCGTGTCGATCCAGAAGGCGCCACCCTCGGTGGTGAACGAGATCGCGTCGCGCAATCCGCCTTCACGGTAGGACTGCAGCTTGACGCCCTTGCCGCGCGGCATCTCCGGCAGCTCCTCCAGCGGGAAGATCAGGATCTTGCCATTGTCGCCGATCACCGCGATCTGGTCGCCCGTCGCCTCCAGGCAGAAGGCGGCGCCGGCCGAGTCGACCGTCAGCACCTGCTTGCCGGCCTTGCGGTTGGCCAGGGCCTCTTCTTCCGGCATCAGGAACCCGTAGCCCTGTTTCGAGGCCAGGAAGCGTTTGCGCCCGGCCTTGAACGGGAACATGTCGATGATCTTCACCTTGTCGTCGAGCTCGATCATCATCCGCACGGGCTCGCCATGGCCGCGCGCCGACGGCAGGTTGGCGCAGCTGATCGTGAAGAACCGGCCGTCCGACGTGAACAGCAGCAGCTTGTCAGTGGTCTCGGCCGGGGCCAGGAAGCCCAGCTTGTCGCCTTCCTTGAACTTCAGCTCCGACGGGTCGTCGATCTTGCCCTTGGCGGCGCGAATCCAGCCGCGGTCCGACAGGATGACGGTGATCGGCTCGCGCACGATCATCGCCTCCAGGGCGGCGTCGGCGTCGACCACCGGCGCGTCCTCGAAGATCGAGCGGCCGATCACTCCGGTGGGGCGCGGCTTGTCGTGCGGATGCTTGATCTTGACCAGGGTGGCGCGCACCTGGCGCAGGCCCGTGCCGACCAGGTCCCACTGCTTCCTGTCGCTGGCCAGCATGCCCAGGATGCCGTCGCGCTCCTCCACCAGTTCGGCGTGCTCGCGGCGGATCTCCATCTCTTCCAGCTTGGCCAGCTGGCGCAGGCGGGTGTTGAGGATGGCGTCGGCCTGGATGTCCGACAGGGCGAAGGCTGCCATCAGCTTCTGCTTGGGCTCGTCCTCGTAGCGGACGATGCGGATCACCTCGTCCAGATTGAGGTAGGCGATCAGCAGGCCGTCCAGGATGTGCAGGCGGGCTTCGATCTTGGCCAGGCGGTGGCGGGCCCGGCGGGTCAGCACGTCGCGGCGGTGGGCCAGGAAGGCGATCAGGGCCTGCTTGATGCCCATCACGCCCGGCGTGCCCTTGGCGTCCAGCACGTTGATGTTGACCGGGAACCGGCTTTCCAGCGCCGAGAGCTTGAACAGGCTCTCCATCAGCACTTCGGGCTCGACGTTCTTGGACTTTGGCTCCAGCACCAGCCGGATGTCCTCGGCGCTCTCGTCGCGCACGTCGCCCAGCAGGGCGGCCTTCTTGCTGTCGATCAGGTCGGCCAGCTGCTCGACCAGGTCGGACTTCTTGACCTGGTAAGGGATCTCGGTGACCACGATCTGGTACGTGCCGCGGCCGGTGTCTTCCTTTTCCCAACGGGCGCGGGTGCGTACGCCGCCGCGACCGGTCTCGTAGGTCTCCAGCAGGCTCTCGCGGGACTCGACGATCACGCCGCCGGTCGGGAAGTCCGGCCCCGGCACGCGCTCCAGGATCTCGGCGGTGGTCGCCTCGGGCTTGCCCAGCAGCAGCAGGCAGGCGTCGATCAGCTCGGCCGGATTGTGCGGCGGGATCGAGGTGGCCATCCCCACGGCGATGCCAGACGAGCCGTTGGCCAGCAGGTTGGGGAAGCCCGACGGCAGGACCACCGGCTCCTCGTCCTGGCCGTCGTAGGACGGCTTGAAGTCGACCGCGTCCTCGTCGATGCCGTCCAGCAGCAGCATGGCCGCGGCGGTCATCTTGCACTCGGTGTAGCGCATGGCGGCGGGGTTATCGCCGTCGATGTTGCCGAAATTGCCCTGGCCGTCGACCAGCGGCACCCGCTGGGCGAAGTCCTGGGCCAGGCGGACCAGGGCGTCGTAGATCGACTGGTCGCCGTGCGGGTGGAAGTTACCCATCACCTCGCCGACCACCTTGGCGCACTTGCGCGCGGCGCCTTCGGGGTTGAGGCGCATGTTGTTCATGGCGTGCAGCACGCGACGGTGCACGGGCTTGAGGCCATCGCGCACGTCGGGCAGGGCCCGCGAGCCGATCGTCGACAGCGCATAGGCCAGGTAGCGCTTGGACAGCGCCTCGCTCAGCGGTTCGTCGAGAATGCGATCGCCGTCGCCGGGACCGCCAGGGGGGAGGACTGGTTTGTTCATCTGGGAGATTCGTTACGCGTGAAAGGCACAGTAGCAGATGTCCGGGGCTCAAATCCTCCCCCTGTGGGGGAGGTGTCGGCGCAGCCGACGGAGGGGGGAGTTGGCTGATGCGGGACCACTCCCCCCACCGGCCTTCGGCCGCCTCCCCCACACGGGGAGGTTTCAGTCCTCACAACCGCCCCGCCTCGCCCAGCCGGTCCAGCAGCCACACCCGGGCCGGGGGCAGCGGCTTGTTCAGCGGGTGGAACACGAACTGCTCGAGGAAGTGGCCGGTGATGTCGAGCCCGGCCTTGACGTCGCCGTCGACCAGTCCGCCCTGGGCCGACAGCATGAACGGCGGCAGGGGCAGCAGCTTGTCGTGATAGGGCGCGCCAGCCGCGCGGCTGACCGCCCGGCCGGTGCGCGGGCTGACATAGACCAGGTCGTCCAGCGCGCCGGTGGCGGCGCATCGGGACAGGTCCAGGCCAAAGCCCAGGTCCTGCAGCAGTCCGGCCTCGAACCGCACATAGACCGCCGGCCAGATCGCCGGGATGGCCAGGGCGGCGATCAGCGCCTCCAGGGCGTGGAAGGCCCCGGGATGGGCCTCGCGCTCGGGCAGGGCCCCGGCGGCGACCGCGGCGGCGGCCGACAGGCCCGACAGGGCCAGCGGCTCGTCGAACAGCGACGAAGGCCCCTCGCCCATCGGCTCCAGGCTGGCCGCGCCCAGTTGGTCGCCGGTCCGGGCGCGGTAGCGGGCGATGACCTTGGCCCCCGCCTGCAGGAACGGCTTCATGCGCCGCGAGGCCGCGCCCGAGACGTGGGCGGCGAACTTGCCCCGGTCCTGGGTCAACAGCTCGACGATCGCCCCGGTCTCGCCGTGGACCCGCGCCGACAGCACGAAGGCTTCGTCTTCCCACTCCATCTAGGCTTGGGTTCCCCAGCCCACGATCGTCTCGATCAGCGGCCGCCATTCGGGCTCGACCGGCAGGCGCAGCACCTCGCGCAGGGTCGCTTCCAACTCGTCGGCCGACAGGTCGCGCTGCTCGACCAGGGCGCCGCCGGCGTCGCGGTGGGTCAGGCGGTTGTTCTTCAGGGCGTAGCGGGCGGTCGGCGTGGTGCGGCCGGCCGTCAGGCTGAAGGTGAAGTGCGAGCTGGGATGGGCGTAGGTGTAGAAGTTGGCCTGCTCGTAGTCCTGGTCGGCCCAGGCGCCGAGCGCCACCTGGTAGGTCGCCGCCCAGCGGCCCGAGAGGTTGGCCTGGACCTGCCGCTCGCCGCCCAACTCGTCGACCGGCAGGATGCGGAAATCGCCGTTGGGCGTGGCCTGGACCGCGTCGGAGAACAGCGCCAGCGGCCCGGTCAGAACGCAGCCGCCGAAGCCGACGTCAGCCAGCCAGACGGTGTCGTCGTCCGGAACCCGCACGGCCAGCACCATGTGCGAGCGCGGGCGCGGCGGCAGGTGGTCGGGGACCATCCACAGCACCCGCGCCATCAGCCCGGTGACCTCGAAGCCCAGGGCCGTCAGCACCCGCTTGAACAGGCCGTTCTGCTCGTAGCAATAGCCCCCTCGCCCGGCCGCGATCAGCTTGGCGTCGACCTCGGCCGGATCCAGGCTGATCGCCTTGCCCATCAGCACGTCGAGGTTCTCGAAGACGATGGCGTCGGGGTGCTTCTGGTGCAGGGCGCGCAGCACGTCCAGCGTCGGCTCGCGCGGGCCGTCATAGCCGATGCGAGCGAAATAGGCGTCCAGGTCGACGCTGGGCGAGGCCGCCTGGGCGGGCGCGATGTCGAGCTTGCTCACGGCGCGATATTCCCTGTCTGTTCTGGTTTCAAGGACAGGGTGCGGGCGGCGAAGTCAAGAGGTGTCGGCCCGTCAAATGGGTTGTCGTCCCGGCCGTAGCGAAGCGGAGAGCCGGGATCCAGGGCGGCTGCACCGCGCTGGCCCAGTCCCCTGGGTCCCGGACAGCCTCTGCGAGGCTTCCGGGATGACAACGGAGATTTGCGGACGAAGGCTCCGCGGTCCTTAAACGTCGAAATCCAGGCCCATGTCGTTGAACAGACCGCGCTCCTCGGCCCAGTTCTCCTTGACCTTCACGTGCAGGAACAGGTGGATCTTGCGGTCGAGGATGTCTTCCAGTTCCTCGCGCGAGGACTTGCCGATCCATTTGATCACCTCGCCGCCCTTGCCCAGCACGATGGCCCGCTGGCCGTCGCGCTCGACATAGATGGTCTGCTCGATGCGGGCGCTGCCGTCCGGGCGTTCCTCGAAGGCGGTGGTCTCGACCGACGCGGCGTAGGGCAGCTCCTCGTGGACGCGCAGATAGATCTTCTCGCGGGTGATCTCGGCGGCCAGCAGGCGGGCCGGCAGGTCGGCGGTCTGGTCTTCCGGATAGAGCCAGGGCCCCTCCGGCATCAGCGAGGCCAGCTTGGCCAGCAGGTCGTCGACCCCCGCCCCGGTGCCGGCGCTGATCATGAAGACTTCCGAATAGACGCCGGTCTCGTAGAGGTCGTGGGCGACGGCCAGCAAGGTCTCGCGCTTGACGCCGTCGATCTTGTTCAGCGCCAGGATCACCTGGCGGTTGGCGGCCTTCAGGCCCTCGATGATGGTCTGGACGTCCTGCACCGAGCGGTGCTCGCCCGGGGTGGCGCGACGCTCGCGGGCGGCCAGCTCGGCCTGGACGTCGACCAGGTGGACGACCACCTCGCTGTCCTCGGCCCCGCTCCAGGCCGAGCGGACCATGGCCCGGTCCAGGCGCCGGCGCGGGGTGAAGATGCCGGGGGTGTCGACCAGGACGATCTGGGTGTCGCCGGTCATGGCCACGCCGCGCACGGGGAAGCGGGTGGTCTGGACCTTCTGGGTGACGATCGAGACCTTGGCCCCGACCATGCGGTTGACCAGGGTGGACTTGCCGGCGTTCGGAGCGCCGATGATGGCGGCGAAGCCGGCGCGGGTGGTTTGGTTTGGGGAGGTGGTTTCAGTCATTGCGGGTGCGTGTAGCACCGATGCGCCGAAAAAGCCCCTCCCCCTGTGGGGGAGGCGATCACGAAGTGATCGGTGGGGGGATTGGTAGGCGGGCGGCGGTACTTCGGATCGATCGGACCACTCCCCCCCTCCGTCGGCTTCGCCGACACCTCCCCCACAGGGGGAGGATCTAGGCCCCCGACGCCCCTTCCCGCTCCAGCAGCGCCTTGGCCGCTGCCTTCTCGGCCTCCTGGCGCGAGCGGCCCTCGGCATGGACCGGGTCGAGGCCGGCGACCGTCACCTGCACCGTGAACACCGGCGCGTGGTCCGGGCCCTTGCGGTCCTTGACGGCGTAGGTCGGCAGCGGCTTGCCCTTGCCCTGGGCCCATTCCTGCAGCGCGGTCTTGGGGTCGCGGGGCTTGCCCTGGTTGGCGCGCTCGAACTCGTCGGCCCACAGGTCCAGGAACACGCGCCGGGCGGTTTCCAGTCCGCTGTCGCGGTACAGGGCCGCCATCAAGGCCTCGGCGGCGCCGGCCAGGATCGAGTCGGTCTCGCGGCCGCCGATCTTGCTGGAGGAAGCCGACAGGCGCAGGGCCGGGCCGACATTGGCGGCGCGGGACACCCGGGCGCAGGTCTCGCGGCTGACCAGGGCGTTCAGGCGCGGGGCCAGCTCGCCTTCCTTGGCCTTGGGAAAGCGCTCGGCCAGGGCCTCGGCGGCCAGCAGGCCCAGCACGCGGTCGCCGATGAACTCCAGCACCTCGTTGTCGCCGGCCTTCTTGGCCCCGTCGCCCACGCTGGCGTGGGTCAGGGCCAGCTCCAGCAGCTGGCGATCCTGGAACGTATGGCCGATCCGGCGCTCCAGCTCGCCGACGGCGACGGCGCGCCTATCTGTCATTTCTTGGCCGTCATTTCAGGACGCGGAAGAAGCGGCTCGGCCGGGCCTCGGTGAACCAGGTCCACGGCTTGAACAGATGAGCGTCGGCGTTCCAGGACAGCAGGATCAGCTGAGCGCGGCCCACCAAGTTCTCGGCCGGCACGAAGCCGACGCCTTCCTGCATGCCGATGTACTGGTCGTTGGCGTAGTCCCACTTGCACGTGCCGGGACCGGTCTTGAAGGCCGAGACGCCGGGGTCGAAGCGGCTGTCCAGCGAGTTGTCGCGGTTGTCGCCCATGAAGAAGTAGCAGCCCTGCGGCACCACATAGACGCCGGTGTTGTCGGCGTCGCTGTCGGGGCCGTAGTCCTGGGTGGCGTATTTGCGGCCTTCGGGATTGGTCTCCTCGAAGCGGCCGGCCCGGACCGTGCCGTAGCCGGTGTCGACCAGGGCCGAGGGCAGTTCCTTGCGTGGCAAGGGCTTGCCGTTGATGTAGACCACGCCGCCGCGCACCTGGACCTTGTCGCCGGGCAAGCCGATCAGGCGCTTGATGTAGTCGACATTGGGGTCGCGCGGCAGCTTGAAGACGATGATGTCGCCGCGGGTGGGCGCCTTTCCCAGGATGCGGCCGTCGAACAGCGGCGGGCTGAACGGGATCGAGTGCTTGGACCAGCCGTAGCTGTACTTGGACACGATGATGTAGTCGCCCTGGTAGAGGTTGGGCTCCATCGACGCCGAGGGAATCGTGAACGGCTGGAACAGCAGCACCCGCAACACCAGGGCGATGCCCAGGGCGTAGGCGACCGTCTTGACGATCTCGATGAACTCCTTGACCGCCCCGGCCTTGTCGTCGGGCGTTTCGGTGTCGGCGGCTTCGGTCATGCGCTGCGGGGCTCTCGACGGAATGGACGGCGGGCGAACCCGACGCGCCTAGCTAGACGGGGTTTACGACGGGGGCAAGCGCAGCGCCCGTTAACTCGCCTTCATGGCTTGCGCGGCGCGACGTCGCGCCCCGACCGGCGCGTGGCCCAGCTTGATCCTGGAGTCCGGGGTCAAAATGTGGCGAGGATCGCCAGCAGCACCAGGGCGAAGAAGCCCCAGCCGACCACCAGCCAAGCCAGCGGCCGCTCCTGCCAGGGCTTCGGCTGGCGACCGCGCCCCGCCCTGATCTCGGCATCGCTCCAGATGGCCATGTGCTTTCCCCGTCCCAGAACGGCGCCGTAGGCGGCGTCTGGGGATGCGGGATGCAAGGCAGGGGCCGCGCTTCTTGGTCCTCCCCCTGTGGGCAGGGCTATTGCATATGGATTTGCCCTATCGAGAGCGCGTATTGGATCGACGCAAGCTCTTCCAAAAGGCGAACAAAACGAATCCAAACGGGCTTGCGAGCCAACCTTCTGGCTTCGGCTGGATGCACGGCTCAAGCCGTCCACCCTTCGTTCTTCCATATGCGATAGCCCTGCCCCTGTGGGGGAGGCGGCCGAAGGCCGGTGGGGGGATGCTGCCGAGGGACGAACACTCCCCCCCTCGTCGGCTGCGCCGACACCTCCCCCACAGGGCAGGGCTATCGCATATGGATTCATCCTATCGAGAGCCCGCGTTGGATCGAGGCAAGCTCTACCAAAAGGCGAACAAAACGAATCCAAACAGACTCACGAGCCTGCCTTTTTGGTCTCGATTGGACGCACGGCTCAGGCCGTCCACCTTTCGTTCTTCATATGCGATAGCCCTGCCCCACAGGGGGAGGACCTAGGCTCAGGTCGCCGGCACCGCCTCGATGATCACGAAGGCCTGGGCGTAGGGATGGTCGTCGGTCAGCGACAGGTGGACCACCGCCGTCATGCCCTCGGGAACCATCGAGGCCAGTTGGGCGGCCGCGCCGCCGGTCAGGGCCATGGTCGGCTTGCCGGACGGCAGGTTGACCACGCCCATGCCCGCCAGGTGCACGCCGCGCTTCAGGCCGGTGCCCAGGGCCTTGGAGCAGGCCTCCTTGGCGGCGAAGCGCTTGGCGTAGCTGGAAGCGCGGTCGGGCTTGCGCTCGGACCGCTTGCGCTCGATCTCGGTGAAGACCTTGTGGGTGAACCGGTCGCCGAAGCGCTCGAGGGACTTCTCGATCCGGCGGATGTCGCACAGGTCCGAGCCGATCCCGATGATCACGCCGCGACCTCCAGGCGGGCCGCGTCCATCAGGGCCCGCATCCGCTGCATGGCCTGAGGCAGGCCCACGAAGATCGCCTCGCCGATCAGGAAGTGGCCGATGTTGAGCTCGGCGATCTGCGGGATGGCGGCGATCGGCTTGACGGTGGCGTAGTCGATGCCGTGACCGGCATGGACCTCCAGGCCCAGGCTGGCGGCCAGCTCGGCCCCGGCCTTCAGCCGTTGCAGGATGGCGGCGGCGCGGTCGGCCTGGCCCTCTCGGGCGGCGTCGCAATAGGCGCCGGTATGCAGTTCCACGACCTGGGCTCCGGCCTCGGCCGAGGCGCGGATCTGGGCGGGGTCGGCCTCGATGAACAGCGAAACCCGCGCCCCGACGGTCCGCAGGCGGGCGACAGCCTCGACGACCCGGACCTTGCCGCGCACCACGTCCAGGCCGCCTTCGGTGGTGACCTCCTCGCGGCGTTCTGGCACCAGGCAGGCGGCGTGCGGTCGGGCCTGCAGGGCGATGCCGACCATCTCGTCGGTGACCGCCATCTCGAAGTTCAGCGGCTTGCCCCGCTTCAGGCACAGGTCGGTCAGCAGGACGATGTCGGCGTCGCTGATATGGCGCCGATCCTCGCGCAGGTGGGCGGTGATGCCGTCGGCGCCGGCCGCCAGGGCCAGTTCGGCGGCCCGCACCGGCTCGGGATAGCTGGCCCCGCGTGCGTTGCGGATCGTGGCCACGTGGTCGATGTTGACGCCGAGCCGCAGCATGCCGGTCAGCCCTTCAGGCGCCGGCTGCCCGGATCCTCGATCGGCACGGCCGCCAGCTCCGGCGGCAGGGCGTCGGCCGGATAGGCCGGGACCTCCAGGCTGCACAACGACACCAGCGGCACGCCGACATCGACCTTGCCGCCCGAGCGATCGACGATGCAGGCTGCGGCGATCACGTCGCCGCCGGCCGCCTGGATCGCGGCGATGCACTCGCGCGACGACAGGCCGGTGGTGACGATGTCCTCGACCATCACCACCTTCTGGCCCGGCTCCAGGTGGAAGCCGCGGCGGAACTTGAAGGCCCCGCCCTCGCGCTCGACATAGATCGAGGCGACGTTCAGCCAGCGGGCGGTCTCGTAGCCCGGGATGATGCCGCCCACGGCCGGCGACACGGCGACGTCCGGCTGGCCCACCGTGGCCACGATCTTCTCGGCCAGGGCCTTGCACAGGCGCGCGCAGCGCTCGGGCCGCATGAACACCAGGTTCTTCTGCAGGAAGACGGGGCTGTGCAGGCCGGAGGACAGCACGAAGTGACCTTCGCGCAGGGCGCCGGCGGCGCGGAATTCGTCGAGGACGTCATCGTTGGTCATGAGAGGGGGATATAGGCGGAGCGGCGCGAGTCTACAAACCGCGTAACGGCGAACTCGCCCCTGAGGGGAACAACGGCGCAGCTCAGCCGCTATGGTCGGGTCCCCGCGTGCGTAAGGCGGACACGAGTCGCCCCAGGTTCCGCATGTTGCCGCCCTGTGAGTCGCGACGACGACCGCCGGCGTAAGGCGTGCGTGGAAAACTCCCGACGACCAGCCGATCCGCGACCGCGGAAACGATGAGCAACCTGGAAGGTGGCTCCCCATGACCAATCACGTGATCGAGACCTCGGCCAATCTGTCGAAGAAGGCCGACGACCTGGACCTGCTGGCTCTGCGCGCCAGCAAGCCCGGCCATGCCGCCATCTACCGCCGCGTCGCCGAGGTGAACCGCGTGGCGGCGACCTTCGCCAAGATCACCGAGACCCTGGACTGGCGCGACGCGCTGACCGGTGTAGGGAAGGAGCCATGTCCGACGATTCTTTCCCCCCTCCCCGCCCCCGCGTAGGCTGCGGCGCGGCGATCCTCGACGCCCAGGGCCGGATCCTGCTGGTCCAGCGCCGCCGCCCGCCCGAGGCCGGCTGCTGGGGCCAGCCGGGCGGCAAGCTGGACTGGGGCGAGAACGGCCGCGCCTGCGCCGAGCGCGAGATCCTCGAGGAACTGGGGATCACCATCGTCGCCGGCCCGGTGCTGTGCGTCACCGACATGATCGCGCAGGACAGCCACTGGGTGGCGGTGACCTACCGCGCCGACGGCTGCGTGGGCGAGCCGGCGATCCAGGAACCCGAGGCCCTGGCCGACTGGGGCTGGTACGCCCTGGACGCCCTGCCCTCGCCCCTGACCGCCGCGACCCTCGACGCGGTCGCCGCGCTTAAGGCATAAGCTCGCGCCAACCGCTCGACCCAACCAGGAAGACCCGCCATGTCCGTCGTCACCCTCAAGCGCTGGAACCTCTCGATGGGCGCGGGCCAGCCGCTGGCGGTGATCGCTGGCCTGAACGTGCTGGAGAACGTCGAGCTGGCCCTGGAGGTCGGGCGCGAGCTGAAGGCGATCACCGCCGAGCTGGGCCTGCCCTATGTGTTCAAGGCCAGCTTCGACAAGGCCAACCGCTCGTCGATCACCAGCTATCGCGGCCCGGGCCTGAAGGACGGCCTGGCCATGCTGGCCGAGATCAAGGCCAAGCTGGACGTGCCGATCGCCACCGACATCCACGAGGTCGACCAGGCCGAGCCGGTGGCCGCCGTCGCCGATCTGGTGCAGATCCCCGCCTTCCTGTGCCGCCAGACTGACCTGATCGTCGCGGCCGCGCGGGCCACGGCGGCGGCCGGCGGCTGGCTGCACGTCAAGAAAGCCCAGTTCATCGCCCCCTGGGACTGCAAGAACATCGTCCACAAGGCCCGCGAAGCCGCCCCGGACCTGCAGATCGTGCTGTGCGAGCGCGGCGCCTCGTTCGGCTACAACAACCTGGTGGTCGACATGCTGGGCATCGCTCAGATGCAGAGCCTGGGCGTGCCGGTGACCATCGACGCCACCCATTCCGTCCAGCTGCCCGGCGCCGACCCGCGCACCGCCGGCGGCTCGACCGGCGGTCGCCGCGAGGGCGTGCCGATCATCGCCAAGGCTGCCGTGGCGGCCGGCGCGGACGGGGTGTTCCTGGAGTTCCACCCCGAGCCCGACAAGGCCCTGTGCGACGGCCCCAGTTGCCTGCCGCTGAGCGACGCGGCGGGTCTGCTGCGGACCTTGAAGGCGCTGCACGGGGTGGTGCGGGGTTAATCTCGGCCGTCATTCCGGGCCTTGTGCCCGGAACCCCTTTGTCCGCCGCAGGTGCGGAGGGGTGGCGCGCCAGCGCGCCAAGGCGTTTCACCGTCGGCTGAACGAGGGGTTCCGGGCACAAGGCCCGGAATGACGGGACTATAGGAAGGCTCTCGCGCCCTACCCCCGCGTCCGGTCCACCGTCTCCACCGTCGGGCACGTCCGCAGCGCCGCCGAGATGTTGGTCAGGTGCTTGGCGTCGCGGACCTCGACGTCGATGTCGACGTCGAAGAAGTCGCTCTGCCGGTGGTGCATGCGCAGGTTGACGATGTTGCCGCCGGCCTCGCCGATGATCGTGCAGACCTGGCCCAGCACCCCCGGCGCATTGCCGATGGTGGCGTGCAGCCGGGCCAGGGACACCGTCTCGCGCTCGGCCTCGGCCGTCCAGTTCAGGTCGCGCCAGAGATCCTCGCGGTCCTCGTACTCGGCCAGTTTCGGGCAGTCGATGGTGTGGACGTCGAGGCCCTCTCCGTCCTCGCGCAGGATGCCGACGATGCGGTCGCCCGGCACCGGGCTGCAGCAATGGGCGAAATGCAAGGAAACGCCGGGGGTCAGGCCGCCGCCGCGCACATAGAGCCGCGCGGCCGTGCCGCCCTCGATCTTGCGCCGGGCCGTGGCCACGGCGACGTCGGTGTCCTTCATGCCCGGGAAGGCCGTCTCCAGCACCTGGCTGGGCGAGACGCGACCGCGGCCGACGGCGTCGAACAGGGCCTCCTCGGTGTCGAGGGCGTAGCGTTCGAGGATCGGCCGCAGCGACACGTCCTTCAGCTTCTTGCCGGCCCGCTCGAACACCTGCTCCACCGAGGCCCGGCCCAGGCGCAGGAACTCTTCCTTCTCGGTCTGGCGGATATGCCGCCGGATGGCGGATCTTGCCCGGCCGGTCACCGTCAGCGAGCGCCAGTCCGGCGGCACCACGGGCTTGGAGCCGCGCACCACCTCGACCACGTCGCCGTTGTTGAGCAGGGTGCGCAGCGGCTTGAGCTCGCCGTTGATCTTCACCCCGATGCAGGTGTCGCCGACGCTGGTGTGGACCGCATAGGCGAAGTCCAGCGGCATGGCGCCCCGCGGCAGGCTGACCAGCTTGCCCTTGGGCGTGAACACGAACACCTGGTCGAGGAACATCTCCAGCTTGGCGTGCTCGACCAGCTCCTCGGCGTCGCCGCCGTGCTCCAGCACCTGGACCAGCTGGCGCAGGTTGGCCAGGGGATCGCGGCCGCCCGCCGCCTCCATGCCTTCCAGGTCGAGGCCGTAGGAGGCGTCCTTGTAGCGGAAGTGGGCGGCCACGCCCTCCTCGTTGACCCGGTCCATGGCCTCGGTGCGGATCTGCATCTCGATGCGCATGCCGCGCGGCCCCACCACCGTGGTGTGCAGCGAGCGGTAGTTGTTGCGCTTGGGGGTCGAGATGAAGTCCTTGAAGCGGTCGGGCACGCTGGACCAGGCGCGATGCACCACGCCCAGGGCCCGGTAGCAGTCCTCCTCGCTGTCGACGATCACCCGGAAGGCGTAGATGTCGGACATCTGGGAGAAGCCGATCGACTTGCGCTGCAGCTTGCGCCAGATCGAATAGGGCGACTTCTCGCGGCCGAACACCCGGGCCGGCAGGCCCGACGATTCCAGGCGGGCGGCGATCTCCTGGCTGACCAGGGCCACGGCCCCGCCCTGCTCGGCGCGCAGGGTGTCCAGCCGGCGGATGATCGCGTTGCGGGCCACCGGGTTGGTGTGCTCGAAGGACAGCTCCTCCAGCTCGGTGCAGATGCGGTGGCAGCCGATGTTGCGGGCCAGGGGCGCGTAGATGTCGCGCGTCTCGCGGGCGATGCGCTCGCGCTTGGCCTGGCTCTTGATGAAATGCAGCGTCCGCATGTTGTGCAGACGGTCGGCCAGCTTGACCAACAGGACGCGGACGTCCTTGGAGATGGCCAGGATGAACTTGCGCAGGTTCTCGGCCTGGCGGGCGTGCTCGGCCTGGAGCTCCAGCTTCGACAGCTTGGTGACGCCCTCGACCAGCTCGCCGATCTCGTCGCCGAACAGCTTGGCGATCTCTTCCTTGGTGACCGGGGTGTCCTCGATCACGTCGTGCAGCAGGGCCGTGACGATGGTGGCGGTGTCCAGCCGGTATTCGGTCAGGATGCCGGCCACCTCGATCGGATGGGCGTAGTAGGGGTCGCCGCTGGCCCGCGTCTGGCTGCCGTGCATGCGCATGGCGTAGACATAGGCGCGGTTCAGCAGGGCTTCGTCCGCCGTCGGATCGTAGGCGTGGACGCGCTCGATCAGCTCGTACTGGCGGAGGAATTTCTGGCGGGGCTTGCCTGAGGGAAGAGGCGGGGCCGGCGCGGGATCGTTGGCCGGAACCACAGACGAAGACGCGCCCGATTCCCCTCCAGGCGATGGAGGAGCGTCGGGCGCGCGTTCGGAAGGAGCGGCGGCGGGCGCCGCTTCGAGAATGAGAGGGTCTGCGCCGTCGGGGCTCAGTACCGCTCCTCCTGACCGCCGTCGCGGTCGCTCTGCAGGGCGCGGACCAGTTCCAGTTCGCTCATCTGCATGTGGGTGGGATCGGCCAGCAGGGCGAGGGTTTCGGCCTCTTCCTCGGCTTCGGTGTGCTCGTCCACGCGCTGCAGCGTGGTGATCAGCTGTTCCTTCAGGCCCTCGTGGTCGACCACGTCGTCGGCGATCTCGCGCAGAGCGACGACGGGGTTCTTGTCGTTGTCGCGATCGACGAGCAGCGAGGCGCCGGCCGAGATGCCGCGCGCCCGGTGGGCGGACAGCAGGACCAGAGCGAAGCGGTTGGGAACCTTCTCGACGCAATCTTCGACGGTGACGCGGGCCATGAATTCCTCGGGCTATGAGCCTTGGTTATCGCAAAATAGGGTCTCGAGCGGCGTTACACAACGCCGCATCGGCAGAGTCCCGGCTTTCGCGAGGGGGCGCTTATGCCGGGTTTGGCCGGAGAAGTCCAGCGGGACGGCGCCGGGCGTCAGCTTACGGTGGCGCTGGGCGTTTTGAGGCGTCGCTTCGGGTGAGGACCCGGGCCCCCGTTGCGGTCCTTTGAAGTGTCCGGATTTCAGAACACCTGCAAGTGGCGCCCCTCTGCGACGACGGACTCGATCCGATTTTTCATGGCGTTATTGCCCACCAGAAAAGCGCGTTCCAGGTTGAGATGCTGTGTCCTCCCACCACGTAGTGCTCGTCCAGGGAGGCGCCCGTTGCGGCCACTTTACGAGCGTCCGCCTCGAAGATCTTGGGGGAGCGCTCCAAGGTTCCGCCGCCGAACTTGACCTTCAGGCCCTTTGCCGGCGCGGCGCGGCTGGGCGGTTGCCAAGTTCCGTTCGAGAACGCCAACGCGCTGCCGAATAGGTCGCTGCGATCGAGCGCGACCGACAGAGCCCAAGCGCCGCCGTTCGACCAACCGCCGACGGAGCGCGCGGTTCGCGGGACCGGCGTCGACTCGACGAAAGGGATGACTTCTTCGGTTACGAAGCGCTCGAACGCGTCGAAGTCAGGATTGTCACCAGCGTCGGCTAGAAGTTCACCGGTGCGCTTGCCGCCGAACTGGTCGTCTTTGCTCGGGTTGGCGATGCCGACTATCACCATTAGATCCAAAGCCTTTAGATCCTTCGGAGATGGACTATTGTTCAGGAAGATCGAGAACTGAGCGCCGTCGGCTAGGTAGATCACCTTACAGCCCACAAGGCTGTGCTCACACAAGCGGCCTCGATACTCGTAAATATCGCGACTTTCCTTGAGGTAGTGGCTATTGATTGTGCGTCGTTGGGGAACGAGCCCGCCGTCCTGGTAGCGCACCAGTACATGGGTGGCGTCTGGACCTTGAAAGGCGCGCTTCGGCGCGGGGCTGTTGGCTAGGTTGCCGAGCGTCAACTCCAGGATGGCGGCGCTCAGTTTCGGCGCCTCGATCGAGATGCCCCATACATTCGGCGCGACGGGCTGCAGAAAGGTTTGCAGGTCGCAACACAGATACGGGGCGTCGCCAAAGACGAAGTCGGGTTCGGCTTCGGATGCCCTGAAGGTGATGTCGATCGTCTGACCGTACAGTTCGTAGTTCAGCGCCTGGTCGGGCGCGCTGTGTACGACGGCCTCGGCGCGCGTGACCGTAAGGGAGCGTTGGCAGGCTTCCGAAACAGGGGCCGCCGTGCAGGCCGGAAGGATGCGAAATCTGGGTGCGCTTCCTGCTGCCTTCCCCTCCTCCGCGTGCGCCGTACCGAAGGCGAGGCCGATGGCGGCGCCCAGGAGAAGCCTCGCGGAGCCGGCCAAGATGTCGATCATATCACCCCCCAAGAAGTCTTGAACTGCCTATAGGAGCTTGGGGCATGGTTGAAGGCCGCCTTGTTGGGCCGCGATGTTCGCCCATCACCCATGACGGCCGTTCATGGGGTCCGTTTTCGGCGCTAGGAAATTCTAGCGACGTCCGAGCCCCCCAAAACGGGACGCCAAGCCGCTCCCCCGGATCGGTCATTTCGCGCCGGGCAATTTGATCCCCAGGAGCACCAGCCGGTCGCCGGTGATCCCGAACCAATGAGGTACGCCCGCGGGGATCAGGATGACGTCGCCGGGACCGAGCGGCCGTGTCGCGCCGCCCTCGATCCGGCTTCCCTCGACCAGGTTGGCGTTGGTGGCCTTTGAATCGACCATGGCCCCGCCCGAAACGAGCGTGCCGGAGCCTTCCAGCACGATCGCGTATTCCGCTTCGGCGGGGTGAACGGCGGGGCGGCCCGGCTTCCTCCATATTTCGATCGCCGCCACGGTCGCGCCGTCGCGGACCAAGGGTCGCCACATGAACCCTTGATCGGGTTTCATCTCGGCGAGCATCTGGCGGATCTGCGCTTGGACATCCGCGCCGCTCGCGAAACCGGACGGGCCCGCCGCCTCAGCGCGGCTCGCCTGCGCGGTAGCAGTGGCGACGCCCGACGAGACGGCGAGGAGGAGTGAAGTCGCGCAGATCGCGAAGGCCCTGGCCATTGTCTTCACCGCAGCTCTCCCAGGTCGTGATTCCATAAACGCGAATGACCGCTTCCGCCCGACTCGGACCTCGCCGCGATCGGCTCGCTAATCCTACCGCGGCTTCTGCGGATAGATCGTTTCGCCGCGCTCCAACATCGCGACGAAGGTCTCGATCTTCTTCTTGCGCCCCGCTTCCGTCTTCATGTTGTGGACGCGAAAGGCCAGGGAAAAGCGGTTCTGTTCGGTGAGCTTGCCCAGCATCGCCTTGGCCTGTGGACTGGCGTCGATCGCGGCCTGCAGGTCATCGGGGATCTTCAGGCCCTTGCCGCTGCCGTAGGCGCGGTCCCAGCGCCCGTCGGCCTTGGCCGCCTCCACCTGGCGCAGGCCGTGCGGCGTCATCCGCCCCTCGGCGATCAGGCGCGCGACGTTGTCGACATTGATCTGGCTCCAGACGCTCTTCTTGCCGCGCGGCGTGTAGCGCTGCAGGAAGCTCTTGTCGTCGAAGCCCTTGCGCACCGCGTCGATCCAGCCCCAGCACAGCGCCACGTCGATCGCCTGCTTGGGGGTGATCGAGGGCAGGCCCGAGCCGACCTTGTGGATCTTGATCCAGACCTCGCTCTGCTTGTCGTGGTGACGCGAGAGCCAGTCGTGGAAGGCGTCGGCATCGACGAATTCGCGGACGTGGTCGGGGTTGACCTCGATGGCGGCCATTCAGACTTCCCCCCGCACGACCCGATCGCGCCTACCAGACCTTCACCCGCTGATCGGGCGGCAGGTACAGCGCGTCGCCCGGCTTGATCCCGAAGGCGTCGTACCAGGCGTCGAGGTTGCGCACGGTCAAGGCGCGGTACTGAGCCGGAGCGTGGCCGTCGGTGATCAGCGCCTGGCGCAGCGAAGCGGGCCGCGAATAGGTCAGCCAGCTCTGGGCATAGGCCAGGAAGAACCGCTGGTCGCCGGTCAGGCCGTCGATCACCGGGGCCGGCTTGCCGCCCAGCGAGGCGTGGTAGGCGTCGAGCGCCGCCGACAGACCGGCGACGTCGGCGATGTTCTCGCTGAGGGTCTGCTTGCCGTTCACGGCCAGGTCGGGAAACGGCCTGTAGCCGTCGAACTGCAGGGCCAGGGCCGCGCCGGCCTTCTGGAAGTGGTCGAAGTCGGTGGGCGTCCACCAGTTGCGCAGGCGCCCCTGGCTGTCGAACTGCGCGCCCTGGTCGTCGAAGCTGTGGCTGATCTCATGGCCGATGGTGGCCCCGATCGCGCCGTAGTTGGCGGCGGCGTCGTAGCTGGAATCGAAGTTGGGAGCCTGCAGGATGGCGGCCGGGAAGTTCAGGCCGTTCAGCATCGGCAGGTTCACGGCGTTGACGGTCTGGGGGGTCATCACCCACTCGCCGCGATCCACCGGCTTGCCCAGCTTGGCCTTGGCCGTCGCGTAGTCGAAGGCCTCCGAGCGCTGGATGTTGCCCAGGGCGTCGCCGCGCACGATCGTCAGGCCCGAATAGTCGCGCCATTTGTCGGGATAGCCGACGCCGACCTTCAGCACCTCGACCTTGCGATGGGCCTCGGCCTTGGTCTCGGGCGCCATCCAATCCAGGCTGTCGATGCGCTTTTCGAAGGCGGCCTTCATGGTGTCGACCATGGCCGAGACCTCAGCCTTGGACTGGGCCGGGAAATACTTGTCGACATAGAGCTGGCCGACCGCCTCGCCCAGCACGGCGTTGGTCGAGTTGACGCCCCGCTTCCAGCGGACCGCCAGTTGCGGCGTGCCCTGCAGGGCCGCGCCGTAGAAGGCGAAACGCTCGTCGACGAAGGCCTTGGGCAGCAGGTTGCTGTAGTGGTCCAGCAGGTGGAAGGTCAGGTAGTCCTTCCAGGTCTCCAGGCTCTCCGTCTCGACGACCTTGCCCAGGCCCACCACCATGGTCGGGTGCCAGACGATGAAGCGCGGCTGGTCGGCCAGGCCCGCGGCCGTGAAGAAGGTCTTCCAGTCCAGGCCCGGGGCCTTGGTCGCGAAGTCGGCCTGGGTCCAGCTGTTGTTGGCCTTCTGGACGTCGGCGCTGTCGGCGCGACTGCCCGAGGCCTGGGCGATCCGGGTTTCCAGGGCCATGATCCGGGCCGCCTTGGCCTTGGCCTCGGCGTCGGCGACGCCCCCCAGGGTCAGGATCTTGGCGACATGGGCCACATACTTGGCGCGCGCCTCCCGCATCGCGGCGTCGTCGCCGACATAGTATTGCCGGTCGGGCATCCCCAGGCCGCCCTGCAGCAGGAACGGCGCGTACTGGCTGGCGTCGTCGAAGGCCGGCGAGACCCACAGGCCCAGCACGTTGTCGGTGTAGAAGTCCGTGGAATTGAGGGCGTCGACGTCGGCGCGGACATTGCCGCCCAGCACGGCGGCCAGGGCCTTCCTGTCCTTGATCGCGGCGATGCGGGCCAGGTCGGCCTTCAGCGGCGTGATCCCCTTGGCCTCGATCACCGCCTCGTCCATGTAGCTGGCGTAGTAGTCGCCGACCTTCTGGCCGTCGCCCGCGCCGCCGGCCCCCATGCCCTTGTTTTGGGCCGCGGCCTGGATCAGGTCGACGGTCCGCTTGGCGGCTTCCTCGACCATCACCGCGCTCTTGCCGTAGCTGCTGCGGTCGGCCGGGATCGGGTGGGCCTTGATCCATTCGCCGTTGGCGTAGGTCCAGAAGTCGCTGCCCGGCGCGACCGACTTGTCGAAGCTGGTCTGGTCGACGCCGCTCTTGTCACCGGCCCAGGCGGCCGAGGTGAAGGCGGAAACGGCGGACAGCAGCGCGCAGGCGGCGACGCGGGCGAGCAGCGAACGGGTGAAGGACATGCGAGAGTTTCCCCAAGGCGCGCGCCGGGCGAGGCGGCCGCGCTCAGCGCGAAGTTTGGGGCGGACTATTGGGCCGAGGCCGGCGGGCCGCGAATTAAAGTTTGGCAATGTTGGCGGGCGACAATCCCGGCTAGGCGGCGCTCAGCGGCTTGATCGCGGCGAGCGCCTCGCGACTGGCGATCGCGTCCTTCGACAGATCGTGCTGCGCTTGCAGGTTCATCCAATATTCGGCCGAAGTTCCGAACACGCGCCCAAGGCGCAACGCCGTATCGGCCGTCACCGATCGTTGCTCGCGTACCAACTGCTCCACCCGACTGCGATCCTTGAGGCCCATGGCCTTGGCCAAGCCACCCGCCGACAAATTGAAGGCCGGCAGATAGTCCTCGCGCAAATGCTCGCCGGGGTGGGCCAGCGGCGTCTTGAAGGTCGTGTAGTCGCGGATAGTCATCCTATTGTCCCGTGTCGGTCGACATCAGTGATAGTCGACGAATTCAACGCTCTCGGGGCCGTTGACGCCCCACTCGAAGCAGATCCGGAATTGGTCGTTGACGCTGATCGACCATTGGCCCGCCCTGTCGTGAACCAGTCGATGAAGACGATTGCCGGGCGGCGTGCGCAAATCCTCGACCTGGGTCGCGGCGTCTAGCGCTTGCAGCCGTCGACGGGTCACCACGAGGAGATCGCCGGGGAAGCCCTTGGGACTTTCACCTTCGAAGACCTGCTGGATCAGCCTTCCTTTCCAACTCTGGATCATCGGCCCTCCCCGACAGATTGTAGCTCATGACGCTACACATGCAAGAACTTGTAGCGCATCGCACTACACTTTCATTGGGGGCGCGCGTCGCGTCCCACCGTCGCCGTCGCGGCCAAGTCCGCCGCCGTTCGGTCGTTGACCGGGTGACGCCAGTCGGGCGCGATCTCCGCCAGCGGTCCCATCACGAACAAGCGCTCGTGGGCCCGAGGGTGAGGGACGATCAATCCCGCCTCGGTCACCGTCCGACCATGGACGATGAGGTCCAGGTCCAGGGTGCGGGGGGCGTTGGCCTCGGCGCGCACGCGGCCGAAACGGGCTTCGATGCGGTGCAAGGCCGCCAGCAGGTCGACCGCCGCCAACGCCGTCTCGACCAAGGCCACGCCGTTGAGATAGGCTGGCGCGGTCGGGTCGGGCCAAGCGGCCGAGGTCCACCAGGACGAGCGGGCGGCCGCCGTCAGCCCTTCGTCCGCCAGGGCCGCGAGCGCGGCCTCCAACAGCGCCTCGCGACTCGGATAGGATCCAGGCAGACTGCAACCCAGGGCGACCACCGCGATTTCATCCAGCCATTTTTGATCGTGCTGATTTTTCAAGGAATTCCGATCACGTGACCTTCTACCCGACCGAGCGCCTGGCGCTGTTCATCGACGGGGCCAACTTCTTCTCCGCCGCCAAGGCGCTGGGCTTCGACATCGACTACCGCAAGCTGCTGGACGAGTTCCGCAAGCGCGGGATCCTGGTGCGCGCCTACTACTACACCGCCATCGCCGAGAACGAGGAGTATTCCCCGATCCGGCCCTTGGTCGACTGGCTGGACTACAACGGCTTCACCCTGGTGACCAAGCCGGCCCGCGAATTCACCGACAGCCAGGGCCGCAAGCGCTGGCGCGGCGACATGGACATCGAGATCGCCGTCGACATGATGGAGATGGCCCAGACCGTCGATCACCTGGTGCTGTTCTCGGGCGACGGCGACTTCCGCGCCCTGGTCGAGGCCGTGCAGCGCAAGGGCCGGCGCGTCACCGTGGTCTCGACGATGAAGAGCCAGCCGCCGATGACCAGCGACGACCTGCGCCGTCAGGCCGACAACTTCGTGGACCTGGCCGACCTGGGCGCCATCATCGGCCGGCCGCAGCGGTCCAACCCCCTGCCCCGCTTCGTCACCGAGCCGGCGCGGGGTCCGGAACGGCGCGACGACGACGCCGACGAAGACTGAGCATGGGCCAGCACTCCAACATCCCCGGCGAGGTCGTGCCCTCGCCCGCCGAGCCGCCGCGCGACTGCCCGCTCTGCCCGCGCCTGGTGGCCTATCGCCGCGAGAACCGGGACCTCTATCCCGACTGGTTCAACGGCCCGGCCCCGTCGTTCGGCGACCATGAGGCGCGGCTGCTGGTCGTGGGCCTGGCCCCCGGCCGCAAGGGCGCCAACCGCACCGGCCGGCCGTTCACCGGCGACTATGCCGGGACCCTGCTCTACGACACCCTGATCAAGTACGGCTTCGCCACGGGCAAGTTCGAGGCCCGGCCCGACGACTCCCTGAAGCTGATCGGCAGCGCGGTGACCAACGCCGTCCGCTGCGCCCCGCCCGGCAACAAGCCTGAGACCAGTGAAGAGAACAACTGCCGTCCGTTCCTGACCGCGCGGCTGGAGATGTTCCCCAACCTCAAGGCCATCGTCACCCTGGGCGACGTCTCGCGCCGCAACCTGCTCAAGGCCCTGGGCCTGAAGGCCTCGGCCGGCCTTCCCGGCCATGGCACGGAGTTCCAGGCCGGGCCCTACCGGGTGTTCAACAGCTATCACTGCTCGCGGTTGAACACGAACACCGGCCGGCTGACGACGCCGATGTTCGAGGACCTGTTTGGACGGGTGAAGGCGTACCTGGACGCCAATCCGTAGCGCGCGCGTGCTGATGGGGACAGGCACATGTGCCTGTCCCCATCCGATTCACCACACCAGCCCCGTCGTCTTCAGCCGCACCCGCGCCAGGGTGTGGTTCGAGGCCAGGAACAGGGTGCGTCCGTCCTCGCCGAACGCGCAGTTGGCGATGGCCGTGCCCGTCTCGATCACCCCGATCAGCTCGGCCTGCGGCGTCAGCACCAGCACACCGCCCGGGCCGGTGGCGTAGAGCCGGCCGTCGGTGTCCAGGCACATGCCGTCGGGCAGGCCCGGGCCGCCGGCCTCGCGCAACGGCATGGCGTCGAAGAACAGCGCCTTTGATGTCGGCAGGCCGTCCGGCCCCAGGTCGTAGACCACCAGCTTGGGATCGTCGGGATCCGAGACCGAGACATAGAGCCGGCTCTGGTCGGGCGACAGGGCGATCCCGTTCGGGAAGGTCAGCTCGGCGTCCAGCAGGTCCAAGGTTCCGTCCGGCGACAGACGATAGACGCCGTTGAAGTCCAGCTCGCGCAGCGGCGAGGCGTTGCGGCCCTTCAGGCCGTAGGTCGGGTCGGTGAAATAGATCGCCCCCGTCGCCGCCACGGCCAGGTCGTTGGGGCTGTTGAACCGCTTGCCCTGCCAGCGGTCGAGCAGGAAGGTCTTTTCCCGGGTCTTCAGGTCGATCCTGGCCAGGGCGCGGTTGCCGTGGTCGCAGGCCAGCAGGTGGCCGGCGGCGTCCAGCGCCATACCGTTCTGGCCCGGCTCGGCGAAGGCGTCGGTGGGCGGACCGTCATAGCCGGAGGGGTTCAGAACCTCGCTGACGCCGTCCGCCGCGCTCCAGCGGTACATGACGTTGCCCGGCACGTCGGAGAACACCAGGTAGCCGCCATCGCGCACCCAGACCGGCCCCTCGGCCCAGACGAAGCCGTCGGCCAGCTGCTGGATCTGCGCGTCCGGCGCGACGACGGCGTCGAGCTTGGGGGAAAGGCGGTGGATCTGGCCGACGGCGGGATAGGTCACGACGGGCGCCTCGCTCACGAACGCACCCTCGGCAGCGCATCCAGCCATCTGGCGTAGGCCTCTTCACGCACATTGACGCTCACCGCCGGCGTCAGCACCTCCGCTTCCGGCCGCGCCTTCACCGCGTCCTCCACCGAGCCGTAGACGCCCGCCCCCACCCCGGCGAACAGGGCCGCGCCCAGGGCGGTGGTCTCCTGATAGCGGGCGCGGTGCACGGGCAGGCCGGTCAGGTCGGCCAGGCGCTGGCTGAACCAGGCGCTCTTGGCCATGCCGCCGTCGATGCGCAGGGCGGCGTCCTCGAAGGCCGAGGGGGCGTCCGCCCGCATGGCCTCGATCAGGTCGCGGCCCTGGAAGATACAGGAGTCGAAGGTCGCCTGAGCGATCTCGGCCAGCCCGGCGTCGCGGGTCAGGCCGAACACCGCGCCCCGCGCCTCGGCGTCCCACCAGGGTGCGCCAAGGCCCGTGAAGGCCGGGACCACCACCACCCCGTGCTCAGCTCGGGCCGAGCGGGCCAGGGCCTCGGCCCCGCGCGGGCCGCCGGTGACCCCCAGCCCCTCGTTCAGCCATTGGATCGCGGCCCCGGCCACGAAAATCGAGCCCTCCAGGGCATAGGTCGTCCGCCCAGCGACCCGCGCCGCCACCGTGGTCAGCAGTCGCGACGCAGAGCGCGGTCGGTCCTCGCCGGTGTTGACCAGCATGAAGCCGCCGGTGCCGTAGGTGACCTTCATCTCCCCCGGATGGATGCAGCCCTGCCCCATCAGCGCCGCCTGCTGGTCGCCGGCCACGCCGCGGATCGGCAGGGGCCGGCCCAGGATGTCGGGCGTCACCTGGCCGTAGTCGGCGGCGCAGTCCAGCACCGCCGGCAGCAGGGCGCGGGGCACGTCCAGCAGGGCCAGCATTTCGTCCGACCAGTCCTGGGTCTGGATGTCGAACAGCAGGGTGCGCGAGGCGTTGGTGGCGTCGGTGACGTGCGCCCCTTTTCCAGTCAGCCTCCAGATGACCCAACTGTCGATCGTGCCGCACAGCAGTTCGCCCGCCTCGGCCCGGCGGCGCGCGCCGGGGACCTTGTCGAGGATCCAGGCGATCTTGGTGCCCGAGAAATAGGGGTCCAGCAGCAGGCCGGTGGCGGCTGTGACCGCCGGCTCGTGGCCTTCGTCGCGCAGCCGGTCGCAGACCTCGGCCGTGCGGCGGTCCTGCCAGACGATGGCCGGATGGATCGGGCGGCCGGTGGCCTTGTCCCAGACCACCACGGTCTCGCGCTGGTTGGTGATCCCCAGGGCGACGATGTCGGCGCTGTCGCGGTCGCATTTCTCGACCGCGTCGCGCAACACGCCCACGCAGGCCGCGTAGATCTCCTCGGCGTCGTGCTCGACCCAGCCGTCCCGGGGATAGCTCTGGCGCAGCGGCCGGCTGGCGTCGCACACCGGCTTGCCGTCGGTCTGGAACAGGATGGCCCGGGTGCTGGTGGTGCCTTGATCGAGCGCGAGGATCAGAGGTTGGCCCATGCGTCTTGCGTCTCCCTGGCGGTCTTCTCGACGGTCTTTTTCCTGCGGCATCGGGACGCTTTTCATCGTCCGTGCGTGATTCCCCTGTTTAAGCATGTTTTCATCTGACGCCGCCAAGGTCCGTCTTGGTTAAGCTCGGATTTCGAGGAGGCTGGTGAGCCCTTCCGCCCAGACCGCGCAGCTTCTGTCCCTGGCCCGCAGCCGCGAGCCGGCCGACCGCGAGCGCCTGCTCGCCGGCATCGTGGAGATGTGCGACGCCGGCCAGGCCGAGGGTCGCCCGACCGCGCCCGAGGTCCAGGTCCTGCTCGACTCGATCTTCATGAGCCTGGTGGTCGAGGCTGAGCGCGACATCCGCGCCCGCCTGGCCCAGAGCCTGGCCGACGCCGCCTGGGCGCCGCCGGCCCTGATCAACATCCTGGCCCTGGACGAGATCGAGATCGCCCGCCCGATCATCGCCCGCAGCCCCGTCCTGCAGGACCGCGACCTGATCCGCCTGCTGGTCCAGGCCACGCTGGAACACCAGATCGAGATCGCCCGCCGCCCGCGGCTGTCGCCGGCCGTCGTCGACGCCATCCTGGCCAAGGACGAGTCGGCCGTGCTGACCGCCCTGGCCTCCAACCCCACCGCCCAGATCTCGCCCGAGGGCCTGCGCCGCCTGGTCGACAAGGCCCGGGAGGTGGTCGCCCTGCGCTCGCCCCTGGCCCGGCATCCCAACCTGTCCGGCGACCTGGCCGAGCAGCTGTACCTGTGGGTGGGCCGCGCCCTGCGCGACGCCCTGACCGCCCGTTTCCAGCTGGATCCCGACCGGATGGCCACCGCGGTCGAGGCCGCCCTGCGCGGCGCCCATTCCGGCGCGGCCGAGGTCGTCGACCGCCCCGTCGTCGAGCAAGCCGAGGACCGCGAGGCGATGGAGGCGGCCCTGGTCGAGAAGCTGGATTCCGCCGGCCAACTTCGCCCGGGCTATCTGCTGCGGGTGCTGCGCGAGCGCCGCCTGCCGCTGTTCCTGTTCGCCCTGGCCCGCCTGGGCCGCTTCGACGTGCGCCAGGTGCGGCGAGCGGTCGACAGCGACCGTCCTGAACTGCTGGCCCTGGCCTGCTCGGCCGTGGGCATAGACCGCAGCGTGTTCCCGACCATCCTGGCCCATGTGCGCGAGCTGAACGGCGGTCGTCCCGGCGGCGGCGCCGAAGCGGCCCGCAAGGCCAGCGGCGCCTTCGGGCCCTTCGCCCCCGACATCGCGGCCATGGCGTTCCGCCGGGCCGTCAGCGCTGCTTAAGCGGGACCGTCCACTTTCGCCCCCTTCGTTGTCATCCCGCCTCGGGCCGCGTGAGCGGTCCGCCTACGGCGAACTGGGCGCGTAGCGCGCAGATCCGGGACCGGCGCGTGAACTCAGCGCTTCCGGCGGTCCCGGATCGGCGCTTCGCTTGTCCGGGATGACAAGCTTTTGAGAGCGCCGACCACCAGGCGCTCATACCAAAACCCAGGTTTGACAACCCGCCGCCGATCCAGCCTCTTGGCGGCATGTTCCAGCCCCTGCCCTTCGTGACTCGCCTGACCTTCAAGGCCAGTGATCGCCCCGAGGCGCAGGAGGCGATGGAACGCCTGCGCGGCCGCTACGGCGACGTCGGCGACGAATCCGCGCAGGTGATCATCGCCCTGGGCGGCGACGGCTTCATGCTGGAGACCCTGCACGACACCTTGCAGCGCCAGACGCCGATCTACGGCATGAACCGCGGCTCGGTCGGTTTCCTGATGAACGAGTACAGCGAGGATGGCCTGCTGGAGCGGATCAACGTCGCCGAGCGGGCCGTGATCCACCCGCTGGCCATGGTCGCCATCGACGCCAACCGCAAGCAGCACCGGGCCTTGGCCATCAACGAAGTCTCGCTGCTGCGCCAGACCCGCCAGACCGCCAAGCTGCGCATCAGCATCGACGGCAAGGTGCGGATGGGCGAGCTGGTCTGCGACGGGGCCCTGCTGGCCACCCCGGCCGGCTCGACGGCCTACAACCTGTCGGCCCACGGCCCGATCATCCCGATCGGGGCCCAGGTTCTGGCCCTCACCCCGATCAGCGCTTTCCGCCCCCGGCGCTGGCGTGGCGCGCTTTTGCCGCAGACCGCCAGGGTGACGTTCGAGATCCTGGAGTGCGATAAGAGACCGGTAAGCGCCGTGGCCGATAATTTCGAAGTTCGCGACGTCGTTGAGGTTCACATCGCCGAGGACAGCAGCGCCAGCCTCTCCATGCTCTTCGACGCGGGTCGAAGCTTAGAAGAGCGGGTCCTGACGGAGCAGTTCTCGGCCTGACAACACGGAGGATTATTGGTCAGGGCACTGCCGGCCCATTGGTCAGATTGAAACGGGCGTCTCATCTAATGTTAACGCCTTGATCCTATATGTCAGACCAATGCTCAGGGAGAAGCGTCCGTGACCAACAAGTCCGCCGCGGAAGTGATTCAGGTGCCGAACATGCTCAAGCTCAAGGTTGGGGGACGAGGCGGGATCGACATGGCGGCGATCGCCAAGGCCGAGGCCGCCCTGAAAAGTCTGTCGGGCAACTTCGCCCAGTGGCTGGACGACGAGATCGTCAAGCTGGAGGCCGCCCGCCAGGACGTCCGCGCCCGGGGCCTGACCGCCGAGACGGTCGAGACCCTCTACCTACGCGCCCACGACCTGAAGGGCCTGGGGGCCACCTACGAATTTCCGTTGATCACCCGCCTGGCCGGCTCGCTGTGCAAGCTGATCGACGATCCGGCGACCCGCTTGGCCGCCCCCATGTTCCTGGTCGACGCCCACATCGACGCCATCAAGGCCTGCGTGCGCGACGACATCAAGGTCGACACACATCCGGTGGGCAAGGTCCTGGCCGCCGAGCTGGAAGGCCGCGTGGCGGAGTATCTGGCCGGCTGATCGACCTGCATCGAACAACCTGAAGAGCCCCGGCCAGCGCCGGGGCTTTTTCTTTGCGTCGAGCCTCGCCGATCGCGCCTGGCCTTCCCATGTCGACGACTGGACCGACCGGGGACGCCGCATGATCGAGAAAGAACCCAGCCGCACGGCCTGGATGGCGGCGACGCACCGGGCCGCGCATCAGGTGCTTGAGAGCGGCCGGATCTTCGCCGACCCGCTGGCCCTGCCGATCCTGGGCCTCGACGCCGAGACGGTCGCGCGCGACGCTCTGGCCCATCCGGCACGGCGAGCCATGCGGGCCTTCGTCGCCGCCCGCTCGGCGTTCGCGGAAACCGCCCTGGCCCGCGCCGTCGAGGGGCGCGGCCTGGACCAACTGGTCGTGCTGGGGGCGGGCCTGGACACCTTCGCCTATCGCAACCCCTTCGCCGACCGCCTCAGGGTGTTCGAGGTCGACCATCCCGCCACCCAGGCCTGGAAACGTCGCCGACTGGGCGAGGCCGGCGTGGCCGCGCCAGGCGATTTGGTCTACGCCGCCGTCGATTTTGAGCGCGACACCTTGCTGGATGGTCTGCGAAACGCTGGATTCGACGACCGCCGGCCCGCGTTCTTCGTGTGGCTGGGCGTGGCTCCCTATCTGACGCCGCAAGCCGTTCGCGCCACCCTGGCGGTGATCGGCGGCCTGCCGGGCTCGGCCGTGGTGTTCGACTATGCCGACCCACCTTCGGCGCTCTCGGACGAGGCTCGCGCCGCGCACGTCCTGAGGGCCGAGCGGGTGGCGGCGCTGGGTGAACCCTGGCTCAGCTATTTCGAGCCCGCCGTCCTGCACGCGCTGCTGCGGAACCTGGGTTTCGTCGCCATCGAGGATCTCGGACCGCCCGACCTGGCCCGCCGCTACTGGCCCGTCGTCGCGCGACAAGCGCCCGAGCGGGGCGGCCATGTCCTGCTCGCCGCGACCTGATCGGGCTCGATACCCGCTAGGCGCGAACCGATCCGGCCGCTAGTCCGCGATCCCGTTCAACCGCTTGGCGGCGGCAACGGTGTTGGCCAGCAGCATGGCGATGGTCATCGGTCCCACCCCGCCCGGCACGGGGGTGATGGCGCCGGCGACCGCCTTGGCCGCCTCGAAGTCGACGTCGCCGACCAGGCGGGTCTTGCCATCTTCCTTGGGGATGCGGTTGATGCCGACGTCGATGACGGTCGCGCCCGGCTTGATCCAGTCGCCCTTGACCATCTGCGGCCGGCCGACGGCGGCCACCAGGATGTCGGCCTCGCGGCAGACGGCGGCCAGGTCCTGGGTGCGCGAATGGGCGATGGTGACGGTGCAGTCGGCGGCCAGCAGCAGTTGCGCCATCGGCTTGCCCATCAGGTTGGAGCGTCCGACCACCACCGCGCGCTTGCCGCTCAGATCGCCGACCACGTCCTTCAGCAGCACCATGCAGCCGGCCGGGGTGCAGGCGGTCAGGGCCGGCAGGCCGCTGGCCAGGCGGCCGGCGTTGGTCACGGTCAGGCCGTCGACGTCCTTGTCGGGCGAGATCGCCGCGACGATGGCCGCCTGGCTCATGTGGTCGGGGACGGGGAACTGCACCAGCACGCCGTGGATGGCCGGGTCGTCGTTCAGCCGCTCGACCAGCGACAGCAGCTCGGCCTGCGAGGTCTCGGCCGGCAGGCGATGGGTTTCGGAGTGCATGCCGGCGGCCAGGGTCTGCTCGCCCTTGCTGCGCACATAGACCTGGCTGGCGGGGTCCTCCCCGACCAACACCACGGCCAGGCCCGGCGTCAGGCCGTGCTCGGCCTTCAGGACGGCGACCTCGGCGGCCACCTGCTCGCGCAACCGGGCCGCGAAGGCCTTGCCGTCGATGATTCTGGCTTGCGACATGGGCGTCTCCCGTTTGCGCGTGCCTAACGTCTCCCTGGACGCCACGCAATACGCACGGCCGCGTGCAGGAAGTCGCTTGAGCTTCGTCCAATCATGCTAGAGGCGGAGCATGGTCCCCGCGCCCCCGACCCAACGCGCCGACGTCGTCCTGGTGGGCGGCGGCCTGGCCAACGGCTTGATCGCCCTGCGGCTGAAGAGCCTGCGGCCCCGGCTGCGCGTCATCCTGCTGGAACAGGGCGCGACGATCGGCGGCGAGCACACCTGGTGCCACTTCGCCACCGACGTCGACGCGGTCGAGGCCGGCTGGCTGCGGCCGCTGATCGTCCACCGCTGGTCGGGCTACGAGGTTCGCTTTCCCGCCCACCGGCGAGCGTTGCCGACCGACTACCTGGCCATCACGTCGGAGCGCCTGCACCAGGTGGTCGGCGCCGCCCTCGGCCCCGACGCCTGGCTGTCGGCCATCGTGGCGGACGTCAATCCGCACCAGGTGACCCTGGCCGACGGCCGGACCATCGCGGCGGGGGCGGTGATCGACGGGCGCGGCCCGCGCAGGAGCCCCAGCCTGGCCCTGGGCTACCAGAAGTTCGTCGGCCAGGGGGTGCGGTTGACCGCCCCGCACGGCCTGACCCGGCCGATCATCATGGACGCCACGGTCTCGCAGGAGGACGGCTACCGCTTCGTCTACGTCCTGCCGCTGGACGCCACGCGCCTGCTGATCGAGGACACCCGCTACAGCGACGGCCCGGCCCTAGACCGGCCCGCCCTGCGCCGCGCCATCGCCGCCTACGCCGCGGACCAGGGCTGGACCATCGCCGCGATCGAGCGCGAGGAGGACGGGATCCTGCCCATCGCCCTGGGCGGCGACATCGACGCCTACTGGCGCGAGGCCCCGCCCCACGTCGCCGAGGTGGGCCTGCGCGCGGTCCTGTTCCAGCCGACCACCGGCTATTCCCTGCCCGACGCCGCCCGCCTGGCCGAGGCCGTGGCCGCCCTGCCGCGCGTCACCAGCGCCAGCGTCCGCGCCTGCGTCGAGGCCCAGTCCAAGACCGTCTGGCGGCGGCGGCGCTTCCTGCGCCTGCTGAACCGCATGCTGTTCCGGGCCTGCGCGCCGCAGGACCGCTACAAGGTGCTGGAGCGGTTCTACCGCCTGTCGCCTGGACTGATCCAACGCTTCTACGCCGCGCGGCTGACCCGGTGGGACAAGGCGCGGATCCTGGTCGGCAAGCCGCCCGTGCCAATCTCGGCGGCCATCAAGTGCATCGACGAACGCTCGGTGTCCGGAGGACAAGACGCATGACGACGACCCCGAAGCCAAAAGCCGCCGTGATCGGCGCCGGGTTCGGCGGCCTGGCCCTGGCCGTCCGTCTGCAGTCGAGCGGCTTCGACGTCACGTTGTTCGAGGCCCGCGAGAAGCCGGGCGGCCGGGCCTATGTCTGGCATGACGACGGCTTCACCTTCGACGCCGGCCCAACGGTGATCACCGATCCCGATTGCCTGAAGGAACTGTTCGCATTGAGCGGCCGCCGGATCGAGGACTATGTCGAGCTGCTGCCGGTCGATCCGTTCTACCGCCTGGTCTGGGAGGACGGCGACGTCTTCGACTACGTCAACGACCAGGAAGGCCTGGACCGCCAGATCGCCGCCCGCAATCCGGCCGACGTCGAGGGCTATCGCCGCTTCCACGCCTATTCCGAGGAGCTGTACCAGAAGGGCTATGTCGAGCTGGGCGCCGTGCCGTTCCTCGACTTCGGGGCCATGCTGGCCAACGCCCCGGCCCTGATGAAGCTGCAGGCCTGGCGCAGCGTCTATGACAAGGTCGCCGGCTTCGTGAAGGACGAGCATGTGCGCCAGGCGCTGTCGTTCCACAGCCTGCTGGTCGGCGGCAGCCCGTTCGCCACCTCGTCGATCTACGCCCTGATCCACGCGCTGGAGCGGCGTGGCGGCGTCTGGTTCCCGCGCGGCGGCACCCACGCCCTGATCCGGGCGCTGGTCCAGCTGTTCCAGGACCTGGGCGGGACGATCCACCTGTCGGCGCCGATCCAGAAGATCACCACCAAGGCCGGCCGCGCAACCGGGGTGATCCGCGCCGACGGCCAGTTCGAGGCCTTCGACACCGTCGCCTCCAACGCCGACGTCATGCACACCTATCGCGCCCTGCTGGCCGACGATCCGCGCGGCAAGAAGGTCGGCAAGGCCCTGGAGGCCAAGCGCTGGAGCCCGTCGCTGTTCGTGGTCTATTTCGGCCTGAAGACCACCCACCCCGAGATCCGCCACCACACCATCTGCTTCGGCAATCGCTATCGCGAGCTGATCGGCGAGATCTACGGCAAGGACGGCCTGGCCGACGACTTCTCGCTGTATCTGCACCACCCCACCGCCAGCGACCCGGCCATGGCGCCGGAGGGCTGCTCGGCCTTCTACGCCCTGTCGCCGGTGCCTAATCTGAAGACGGCGAACATCGACTGGGCGGTCGAGGGGCCCGGGTACCGCGACAAGATCCTGGCCTATCTGGAGAAGCACTACATCCCCGGCCTGACCGCCGATCTCGTCACCAGCCGCTTCATCACCCCGGACGACTTCGTGAGCGACCTCAACGCCTGGCAGGGCGCGGCCTTCTCGCTGGAGCCGATCCTGACCCAGAGCGCCTTCTTCCGCACCCACAACCGCGACGACGTCATTCCCAACCTCTATTTCGTCGGGGCCGGCACCCACCCGGGCGCCGGCATCCCCGGGGTGGTCGGCTCGGCCAAGGCGACGGCCGGGCTGATGATCGACGACTACGCGACCCTGCCGGCATGAGCGACCTGGAAGACCAGAGCCGCGCGGCGATTCAGAAGGGCAGCAAGAGCTTCGCCGCCGCCGCCGCCCTGTTCGACGCCCAGACCCGGGCCGACGCCGAGATGCTCTACGCCTGGTGCCGCCATTGCGACGACGTCATCGACGGCCAGACCCTGGGCCACGGCATGAGCCCCGTCGCCGACGCCCCGGCCCGACTGGAGGCGCTGTACGCCCAGACCCGAGCCGCCCTGGCCGGCGAGACCCCGACCGACCCGGTGTTCGCGGCCTTCCAGACCGTGGCCCTGCGGCGCGGCATCCCCGAACGCTACGCGCTCGACATGATCGACGGTTTCGCCATGGACGTGGCCGGCCGGCGCTACGCCACCCTGGACGAACTGCTGGAATACTGCTGGGGCGTGGCCGGGGTGGTCGGGACGATGATGGCCCTGGTCATGGGCGTGAAGCCCGACGACCTGCCCACCTTGCGCCGCGCCCAGGACCTGGGTCTGGCCTTCCAGCTGACCAACATCGCCCGCGACATCGTCGAGGACGCCCGCAACGGCCGGGTCTACGTGCCCGGCGACTGGCTGGACGAGTTGGGCGTGCCAAAGGACGCCGTGGCCGATCCGGCTCACCGCGACGCCGTGGCGGCGCTGGCGCGACGCCTGGTCGACGCGGCCGAACCCTACTACGCCTCCGCCCGCTGGGGCCTGCGCGACCTGCCGGTCCGCTGCGCCTGGGCGATCGGCGCGGCGCGCGGGGTCTATCGCCAGATCGGCCTGGACGTCGTCAAGGCCGGCGCCAGCGCCTGGGACGAACGGGTGGTGGTCAGCGGCCGGATGAAGGCCTGGCGGGCGCTGGAAGGCGGCGTCGTGGCCCTGCGCTCGGCGACGCTGGACCGCTGGGGCCCGCCGCCCCAGCGGCCGGCGATGTGGTCGCGGATCTAGATCCTCCCCCTGTGGGGGAGGTGTCGGCGAAGCCGACGGCGGGGGGCGTGATCGGTCCGTTCGGCAAACTCCCCCCACCGGCCTTCGGCCGCCTCCCCCGTGGGCAGGGGAATCGCATTTGATGCGGCTGGGGAGTTGCCAGAGATTTGCTGATCGATTCTGACAGTGTTTCCGTAATGAGGAGGCGCTGATTT
>NZ_JAVDWJ010000025.1:0-29228 GCF_031457295.1 Caulobacter sp. BE254
CTTGGCCCGAAAGCTGCTCGTGCGCCTCAACGCCAAGGCCCGCGACGCTCGACGCGCCCTGGTCGCCGCTTGACAGACCAGACAGTCGCTCCGTCACGCCGCTTCGCGACGCGCCACCTCCCCCGTTTCACGGGTGAGGAGCAACAGCGCCGACCGTCTCCTCCCCCGCGCTGCGGGGGAGGTGGCGCGATGCGAATACGCATCGTGACGGAGGGGGCGTCCAGCGAAATCACCCCCCCGGCGTCTCCACCGTAAAGCCCTTGGCCTTCAGCTGTTCCAGCACCCCGCCCTCGGCCAGCAGCGAGCGCAGTTCGATCACCGCCACCGCCTTGCCGGGGGTCTTCAGGGCTGACGAGATCGCCCTGACCGCGTCCTTCTGGCCGTCGCGCAGCTCGCGGCTGATCGACGGGGTCGAGGCCAGGCAGCGCGAGAAGCCGCGGTCGGCCGAGACCAGCGCCCGCACCTGGCCCTTGGCCCAGCGGTCGGCCACGGCCTTGACCCCGCCGTCGCCGCTGTCGGCCTGGCGCAGGCCCGCGTCCAGGCACAGCTCCTGCAGCGGCTGGGGGGCCGTGGCCAGGCTCTTGATCGCCCCCACCAGGCTGTAGCCGTCCAGGGTCTGGATACGCGGCCGCTTGGCCAGGTCCTTGTCCTTGGCCAGCGCCTTGATCTGGTCGGTGAGGCTGCCCAGGTGGATCGAGAGGTTGCCCTCCTGCGAGTTGCCGATCACGAAGCCGGCGAAGGCGGGCTTGATGTCGTCCATCTCGTCGGGCTTCTTCTTGGAGGCCTTCAGCCGCGCCTCCAGCCGGGCGCGCAGGTCCGGCGGCAGGGTCTCGCGCATCGGCCGGTCCATCAGGAACAGCTTGCGGCCGCCGAGCGCCAGGCTGACCATCCGGATGACGCTGACCTCGGCCTCCTGGCCCATGATCAGCACGTTGGCGCCGTCCAGCCGGCGGCGCAGCACCGTGTCGTCGAACGTCAGGTCGCTGGGCGTCATGCCCGGCACGCCCAGCACATAGACCGTGGTGTCGGCGTCGCTGACCTTCCACCAGGCCGGTCCCGGCATCGGGGCGTTGACCACCAGCTCCTCGACCAGGTTGGCCTCGGGGTCGATCTTGTGCAGGTCGATCGGTCCGGAGGCGTCGACCGCCTGCTGGGCGAAAGCCGCCGATCCGAAGAGCATCAGCCCCAGGGCTGTCATCCCGGACGCAGCGCGCAGCGCGAAGATCCGGGACCGACGCCTGAGCTCGGCGCTTCCGGCGGTCCCGGCTCTCCGCTTCGCTGCGGCCGGGATGACAATGAAAGGGGCGAAAGGGATGCGCGTCACTATCTGTGTTTCTCCAGCCCGGGGCGGAATCGATCTAGGATGATCGGTCTTCCCCACTTGGAAGGGCCCAAGCTGGGCCGGTCAAATTACCATCCCGCAATGCGGGCCCGCCGAGCGGCCCCACCCCGAAAGTCGCGCCCGAAAGTCCGCCCGCCATGCCGATCCGCCGCCTGCCGCCCGAGACCGTCAACCGCATCGCCGCCGGCGAGGTGGTCGAGCGGCCGGCCAGCGCCATCAAGGAACTGGTCGACAACGCCATCGACGCCGGCGCCACGCGGATCGAGGTCGAGGCTCACGGCGGCGGCCTGACCCGCATCCTGGTGGCCGACGACGGCTGCGGCCTCTCCGCCGAGGAGCTGCCGGTGGCCATCGAGCGCCACGCCACCTCCAAGCTGGCCCCCGACGCCGACGGCCTGTGGGACCTGCTGCGCATCCACACCATGGGCTTTCGCGGCGAGGCCCTGCCCTCGATCGGCTCGGTCGCCCGGCTGTCGATCAGCTCGCGGGCCAAGGGCTGCAAGGACGCCTTCTCGATCCTGGTCGAGGGCGGCGCGGTCGGCGACGTGGCCCCCGCCGCCTTCGCCGGCGACCACGGGGCGCGGATCGAAGTCCGCGACCTGTTCTACGCCACCCCGGCCCGGCTGAAGTTCATGAAGTCCGAGCGCGCCGAGGCCCTGGCGATCACCGAGGAGATCAAGCGCCAGGCCATGGCCAACGAGGGCGTCGGCTTTTCCCTGGACATCGACGGCCGCCGGATCATCCGCCTGCCGCCCGAGCATCCGGGCCCGCAAGGCCGCCTGGCCCGGCTGTCGGCCGTGCTGGGCCGCGACTTCCAGGACAACGCCATCGAGATCGACCAGACCCGCGACGGCGTGCGCCTGACGGGCTTCGCCGGCCTGCCCACCTACAACCGCGGCAACGCCGCCCACCAGTACCTGTTCGTCAACGGCCGGCCGGTGCGCGACCGGCTGCTGCAGGGCGCCCTGCGCGCGGCCTATGCCGACTTTCTGGCCCGGGACCGCCACCCGACGGCGGCCCTCTATATCAGCCTCGACACCGCCGAGGTCGACGTCAACGTCCACCCGGCCAAGGCCGAGGTGCGGTTCCGCGACCCGGCCCTGGTGCGCGGCCTGATCGTCGGGGCCCTGCGCCACGCCCTGGCGGCGGCCGGCCACCGGGCCTCGACCACCACGGCCGCCAGCGCCCTGGACGCCATCCGGGCGCAGAGCATGGCCGCGCCGGGCGCTTATCCGGGTTATCAGCCGGGCCCCTCCCCCGCCGGCTTCTCGGCCTGGCAGGCGGGCGGCTGGACGCGGCCGGCGCCCCAGGTGCTGCCGGGCCTGTCGGACGTCTCGGCCCGCTACGAGGCCGCGCCGGAGGAGGCCTACGCCACCCGCGCCGAGACCTTCGGCGGGGGTGGCGGCGGCGTCGCCGAGGCGGTGCGCGAGGCGGCGTTCGGCGACTACGACGCCCCGCCCAATGTCGCCTATCCGGGCGGCGGCCTGGGCGAAGGCCCCGCCCCGGCGTTCGACCCGGTCGACTTCCCGCTGGGCGCGGCCCGGGCCCAGGTGCACGAGACCTATATCGTCGCCCAGACCCGCGACGGCGTGGTCATCGTCGACCAGCACGCCGCCCACGAGCGCCTGGTCTACGAGCGGATGAAGGGCGAGATGGCGGCCGGCGGGGTCGCCCGCCAGGCCCTGCTGCTGCCCGAGGTGGTCGAGCTGGACCCCGCCGAGGCCGAGCGCGTCGTCGCCCGGTCCGAGGAGCTGGCGGCCCTGGGCCTGGTCGTCGAGAGCTTCGGCCCCGGCGCGGTGCTGGTCCGCGAGACCCCCGCCCTGCTGGGCAAGACCGACGCCGCCGGCCTGGTCCGCGACATCGCCGACGACCTGGCCGAGAACGGCGCGGCCCTGGCCCTGAAGGAGCGCCTGGAGGAGGTCTGCTCCACCATGGCCTGCCACGGCAGCGTCCGGGCGGGGCGGCGGCTCAATGCCGTGGAGATGAACGCCCTGCTGCGGGAGATGGAGGCGACGCCGCACTCGGGCCAGTGCAACCACGGGCGGCCGACCTATGTGGAGCTGAAGCTGGCGGATATTGAGCGGTTGTTTGGACGGCGGTAGGGCGTAGCGACGCGGAAAGGAAGGTGCTGGTTGCAGGCCGCGCTGGGCGACCATCGGCGCATTGCCCACCTAAAGTTTGCAAGACTCTCGAAACTGCGCTTCAAGTTGCGTGCACCTGCGGGGGAACAGGATGAATTTCAACGCGAACGGATACCTAGAGCCCGGACTTCACGACTGCGATCCGACAGACATTCATGAAAACCTTGTCGTTGCATTTCCCACGTCGGGCACTCGAGCGAAAATCTTTGATGGCTATAAGCAGCACCGGCAAGAACTACTGGAGCTTGGACTGACGGTCGAACAGTTCATTGACGGCAGCTTCGCCTCGACCAAGAATGATCCGGGCGACATTGATATGGTCTGCTTTATAGATGCTGATGCTGTCGATGCGCTCGACCAAGCGCAACAGGACAAGCTCGTAGCCCTGGTCTCAGGCCCGCTCACAAAAGCAACGCATCAATGTGATGCTTATTTCGTTCCCAGATTACCTGTACACCATCCCAATTATGGGGCTTTTAGGACCCAGCGAAAGTATTGGATGGGCGAGTTTGGTTTCGACCGAACCGACCAGGCAAAAGGGATGTTGCGTACAATTGTAGAGGTGAAGCCGTGAACGCTTGGGTCGACATCGATCCAGCCGAAGCAGAGTCGCGCTCGCGAAGCCTGCGACGGCGATTGAGTGACATCGAGCAAGCAATGCAGGAACAGCTGGCCGCGCTTAGGGAGAAGCCAGACAGCTTTGCCTTTAGGCTTGGCTGGAAGAGCCTAGCCAGTATGCAAGAGCGACTAAAGGGCGATCTTGCGGTTGTCACCGTACACAGAGCGTCTGAGCAGCTCACCGTCATATTAGATGGCGCGAAGTTTAATCACGAGGCCGATCTAGGCACGTTGGGAACACTTCTAATTCGACTTCAGAAATTATACACAAGCATTGGTCAAGCAATTACGCGCGGACCAACGCTTCGTGGCCCAATCTCAGGCGCCATCAGAGATATGACTCAACTGCGCCTACAAACAACATTTGCATCGTCGTTTGGCATGCATATGACTGTTCCGGCTGACTACGATCTCATGGGCAACAGTGTTCCAACTTCAGCACTGGAGACGATGTTCCAATTGCTGAACGCAACCAATGATGAGTCTCGACTTATGCAGATGTCGGGCGAAATCGGCCGTCGATCATTCGGACATCTGCGGCATATCGCTATCGCGTTGAGGGATGCCGATGCCGACCTGAAGACCGAATGGCGGGATCTCGCAGGCACGCAATACAGCTGGCACTTGCGCCGCGGCGATGCGGCAGGCGTGATCGCAAACCTTGGAAATATCTCGGAGACCCGTACCGGAGAAATAACGACTAGGGGTCGCTTGGTCGGCGCGAGCCTGCTGCGTAATCGGTTTGAATTCCTGTCAGACGATGGCGCGATTTACGACGGTAAGTTTGTCGTCGGTCTAGGACCCTCGATCCGCGCCGCCTTCGGCGAAGAATGCATGGCGACAATCGACGAGACCGAAGTTGCGGACCTGGGAAGTGGAGAGAGTCGAGTATATTTCTCACTGCGCGAGTTGACGGCACCCTAGCGGGACATCCCAGCTTTGTGACTGCGGTCAACGCTCTTTCATCCCATCCGCCCCGCCGGATGTGGCCACGCCTTAAAGCCTTGGTGGATGGGAGCTCTGGGGACTGACCGAGTCAAGGACGGCGCGCCGCGCCGCCGCGACGCGGCCGGCCGGAGGCCGGTCCTTGACTCGGTCAGTCCCCAGAGCACGCTGGCAGCCAAGGTTTCAAGGCGCGGCCTCGCCGCTGCGGGCGGAGGTCGGGCGGGGCGCGTTCTTGAACCCTCTCTCTTTGAGAGAGGGAGGGGCCCGCCACGAAGCGGTGGGAGGGTGAGAGGTTTCACCCTGTCCGGTTTCACACCGACGCCCTGCCGGCGCGCCGTCTGACGTTTCAACCCCTCACCCTCCCAAGCTTCGCTTGGGCCCCTCCCTCTCCCTCTGGGAGAGGGGTCGAAGAGCGCCTGTCCTCGGCGCGTCGCGATTAAAGCTGAACGATTTCAACGCCCTGAATTTTCTCGACCCGATTTGGTCCTCACCCCCTCCAACCCCGCCCATACTAACTCTCGCCCCACCACCGGGGAGGCCGTCCAGCTGGCGACCTGGCGGGTGGCGGGGGCGGTCGAGCGGGGAGCGTCCGCCGGCCGGCGTCGGAGGGCCCTTCGGGTCGGTCGGCGGAGCGTGGAGGCCCTGGATGGGGCCTCGGGCGGTCCGGACCGGACGGTGGGAACACCCCCTCGGGGCCGAACGGCGAAACGCACCAGGCGCGGGCTGAAATCGCCCGCGCGGTCCGGACGGGGTACGTCGCCCCTCCGCCCGCCGGGGGCCTCCATCGGAGCGGGTTAAAAATCCGCGATCCGAAGGCTCTCGTCCACCGGCCGCGCGGAGCGCTCCGGCCCAGGCCGAAACGGTACACTCCACAATCCTACACCGGGCATGGCCCGGACGCTCCGCCGCCTCCCCAGCCCTCAGCGGGTTTCCGCGTGAGATCGAAGCGCCGTGCCCGCGAACACTTGCCCCCACCTGACCGCTTCGCGGTCTGTCCGCCCCCATAGGGGGCGGAGCCTTCGCACTGAGCGCTCTTCCCCCTCTGGGGGAAGACGACCGCGAAGCGGTCCGTAGGGGGCAAGTGCCCGGCCCCGAGGGAAACAACTCGTCGCCACGCGCCTTTCCCTAAAGCACCATCCCGCCCGGAGACGCCCCATGAGCCCGCCCGCCGCCTCGCCGCCCGTCCCCGACGACGTCCAGGACGCCATCCGCACCCTGATCCGCTGGACCGGCGAGGATCCGTCGCGCGAGGGGCTGGTCGACACCCCCTCGCGGGTGGCGCGGGCCTGGAAGGAGTATTGCGAAGGCTATGGCGAGGATCCCGCCCTGCACCTGTCGCGGGTGTTCGAGGAGGTCGGCGGCTATGACGACATCGTGCTGCTGAAGGACGTGCCGTTCCAGTCGCACTGCGAGCACCACATGGCCCCGATCATCGGCAAGGCGCACATCGCCTACCTGCCGCGCGACCGGGTGGTGGGCATCTCCAAGCTGGCGCGGGTGCTGCACGGCTTCGCCCGGCGGCTGCAGGTGCAGGAGCGCCTGACCGCCCAGATCGCCGACTGCCTGTGGGACAACCTCCAGCCCCTGGGCGTGGCCGTGATCCTCGAGGCCAGCCACGCCTGCATGAGCGGCCGCGGCGTGCGCACGCCGGGCGTGACGATGAAGACCAGCCGGATGATGGGCGTGTTCCGCGACGACCAGCGCTCGCGGCGCGAGGTGCTGTCGCTGATGGGCTTCTGAAGACCCGCCGGCGCCGGAAACTGGGCCGGAGGCGGCCACGTTGATGCCGGAACAAAGTTCTTTCGGAGCCCGTCCCATGCAACTCCATCGCGGCCGCCTGATCGACCACGTCCACCTGCGCACCCGCGACCTGCCGGCCATGAAGCGGTTCTACAAGGCCGTGCTCGAGGCGGTGGGCGTGCCGATCGTCGAGGACGAGATCCCCGGGGCCGGCGACCATTTCTACGCCGACGAGCTGTGGATCGACGTCGGCGAGCCGGCCAGCCACGTGCACCTGGCCTTCCAGGCCGCCGACGAGGCGACCGTCCAGCGCTTCCACGCCGCCGCCCTGGCCAATGGCGGGCGCGACAACGGCGGGCCGGGCCTGCGTGACTACCACCCCGGCTACTACGCCGCCTTCGCCTACGACCCGGACGGCAACAACATCGAGGCGGTCTATCACGGCCCGGCCGACCGCTCGGCCGCCAGCGTGGTGATCACGTGGGATGACGGGGCGGACGACGGCGCGAAGGGCGGGGCGAAGGCGTAGCGCCATGTTCATCGTCCTGTGGGCGCCCTCCCCGTTGTCATCCCGGAAAGCGCGCAGCGCTTGTCCGGGACCCAGGTGAACCGCAAGGCATCAGCCCAGTCCCCTGGGTCCCGGACAGCCCCTGCGGGGCTTCCGGGATGACAACCGTGGGATGGGGTGGCGATCGCCTACCGCCCCGCCTCGAACCGCTCGAACTCCCGCTCCAGCCGCCACTGCGCCGCGGCCTTGCGGCTGCCGGCCAGGAAGGCGTCGCAGGCCGGGCCGGGGCGGGCGCAGGCGGCGACCGGCGTGCGCGGGGCGGCCCACAGGCTGGGGCCGGGCAGGAAGGCGTATTCCAGGCTGGCCCGGGCCGCGGCCTTCAGGTCGGCGTAGCCCAGGCCCTGTTCGGTGACGGCCCGCAGGTACTCGTTGGTCAGATCGATGCGCGAGACGCCCTCGTCGTCGGTGGACAGCACGAACGGCACGCCGGCCTGGCGGTAGAGGGCCAGCGGGTGGTCGCCGCCCTTGACGCCCAGGATGACGTCGTTGCTGGTCAGGTTGACCTCGACGGCGACCTTGTCGCGGGCCATCCGGGCCAGCAGGGCCGGGGCGTCGTCCTCGTAGGCGATGTCGACCCCGTGGCCGATGCGCCGGGCCCCGGCGACCTCGACCGCCTGGCGGATGTGCGAGCGCAGCTCGCGCGGGGCGACCAGCCCCTGGGTCAGCTCGCCGGCGTGCAGCGACAGCTTCACGTCCGGATAGCGGGCGTGCAGGAACTGCAGCATGCGCATGTGCAGGGCGTAGTCGGCCAGGGCGGTCGGATCGTCCTCCGGCGCGACGATGTTGACCCCGACGAAGCGCGGGTCGGCCTGGGCCAGGGCGAAGGCCGCCGTCAGTTGGGCGAAGACCACATTGGGCGGTAGGATGCGCACGGCGAAGGCCTGGTAGCCCAGCGCCACGGCGCAGGGGCCGGTGCGCGGCTTCTGGGCCAGGCAGCCCTGGCGGCGGTCGGCCTCGGCTTCGGCGGCGTCGAACTGCTGGCGGGCCTTGGCGGTCATGGCCGGGATGCCGGGCTGCAGGGCGGCCAGGGCCTTGCCCATGTCGCCGTCCCAGGGGGCGTTCCGCGCTGGCGCCACCAGGTCGAACATGGCCGACGGGTTCACCGATGTCTCGACATAGCCGACGTTATCGCCGGCCGCCTGGTCGCGGACCGCGACCAGCAGGCCCGGCAGGTTGCCGCCGGTCACGGTTTCGAACCGGTCGAAGGTCGAGAAGAACTGGTCGTGGCCGGACGGGGCGGCCGCGTCGGCGCCGGGATGGTAATTGCGCATCGACAACGCATTGACCGCCCGGCCGTACAGCGCCGGATTGGTCTTGCCCAGGTCCTTGGCCGGGACCTTGCCCGGCGCGTCGCAAGGACCGGCGGCGATGGCCGGCAGCGGGCCGGTGGTCACGCACAGGCCGTCGGCGTCGGCCCAGGCCAGGAAGTCCTCGGCATAGGCCGCGCCCACCAGGTGGTTGTGCAGGTCGCCGCCCTTGGGCATGGCCCGCAGGAACAGCCGCAGCTGGGCGCGGTTCCTGGCGGCGGCCTCGAAGCGGGCGGCCGTGCGGGCCTCCGGCGACAAGGAGGCCGTCGGCCCGGCCAGGGCCGGGCCCGCCAGCAGCAGGGCGCCCAGGGCCGCGCCCGCCAGTCGTTTCACGCCGCTCATCTCTCGCCCGCCCCTGCTTCCCGCCAGCCCAAGGTGAGTTGCGTCGCCCGGCAAATCCAGCCCCCAAACGAGGCTCTTCGCATGGAAGGACCGCGCCGTTCAGCGACCCCGCTTCAGGGCGCGGGCGATCCTGGCCGACGACGGCCGGCCGGCGGGTCCCGTCTTCGGGTTCAGCACGATCACCAGGACGTCGCCGTCGGCCTTGGCCTCGGCCTTGTCGCCCAGGGCCAGGACCACCCGCCGCCAGCGGGCCAGCAAGTCCCGCCGCCCTGAACGGTCGAGGTCCTCGAAGGCCTCGGCGACGACGACGGCCGCGTCGGCGATCGGCGCCGCCGTCTCGGCCGTGATTTCGTCCACCGAGGTGACGGCCAGCGGATGCTGGGCGGCCCGGGTGGCGCGGTGGCCCGACACGACCAGGGCGCGGAGCAGGGCCATGGGCGACAGGGGGCGGCGGGTCGACAGCGGATCGCCGGGCCCGACCAGCATCACGGCCTGGCCGTTCGGCGCCCGGCGCGTGAACAGGGTCAGGCCGCCCAGCTTGCTGGCCCGCAGCACGGTCTCGCCGAGGTCGTTCCTGAACACCGTGTCGCCCCGCGGCGCGGGATGGCCCTCCAGCGCCCAGACCTCGTCGCGGTTCTGGAACTTCAGCAGGGCCCTGGGGCCCGTGCGGTCCAGGACGAAGACGTCGCCATCCTCGGTGCGGAAACGCCCGCTGGGCGCGAAGACGGGCCGGGCCCGCAGGCCGACCCGGGCCTCCAGGCGTTCCTTCAGGGTGTCGGCCCTGGCGTCCTCGGCCGGCGGTGCGGCCGCCAGCAGCATCATCGAGGCCAGGACCCACCCTGTCCGGCGGCGAGTCGGTCGCCTGGAGGTGATGGAAGGGCTGTGCAACAGGTGATCCCGTCGGGCCCCACGGCGCCGCCGCCGACCACCGCCCCGAAAGCCCGGAGCGTCACGAGATCGCCCGCCAACCTCGAGGCGGGAAGCTTGACGGCTATCGCGGCGAAAGAATGACCACGCCCGGTCGCCGGTCGTGACGGGGGTCAGGCCACGGACGACACCGGCCCGGCCTCGGGGGCCACCGACCAGTCGTGCAGCGGCAGGTTCAGCCACGGCAGCGGCGTGGCGCCGACCGGCTGCTCCAGCAGGTCGGTCACCGCCTCGCCGGTCATGAACGGCAGGCCCAGGTCGATGCAGTGGTTCAGCTCGCGGCGGGTGCGGATGTCGGCGACGCCCTGCCAGACCTGTTTGCGGCGATAGGCCGGGGCCTCGCGCATGAAGCGGGTGACCGTCGCCAGCCGGATCGGCTCGTCGCCCGGCGGCAGAACCAGGGTGACGCTGCCGGCCAGGTCGACCGGCAGTTCGTCGATCTGGAACGCCGGGTCGGTGACGCGCAGGTCCAGCCGCCCGAAGAAGGGGTCCAGGAACCGCTTGATCTGCGACAGGGCCGAGAACGACGGGGCGCGCGGCGTATCGTAGACGCCGACCGCCAGGCGCGGCCGCGACCCTTTCGGCAGGGCTTCCAGGTGCGGCAGCAGTTCGGCCCGCGCCCGCGGCTTGACCAGGGTCGAGAAGCTGAGCGGGAAGAACATCACGCCGACCGGCACGGCGGCCAGGGCCTCGGCCGCCCCGCCCAGGGTGGCGATGTCGTCCTCGGGCCGGCTGACCTCGAGGGGCGGCGGGGTCAGGCCGAAGGCGGACGGCGTCTGGGCCTCGCGCCAGACGGCGACGCTGCCGATGAAGGTCTGGCGCGGGCCATGATAGACGCCACGATAGCCGACCCGGGCCGGCGGACCGGCGGGCGCGGCGTCGTCCGCGGCGGCCAGGGCCGCCAGTTCCTCCATGGTCGGCGCGCCGCAGACGGGGCCGCCCTTGGGCACGACCGAGGTCACCTCGGTCGGGGTGATCCGGCAGACGCGCCCGGCGAACGGGCTGTCGCCCTCGCCTTCCAGCAGGGCCTTCAGCTGGGCGCCGTGGATGCCGGCGAAGCGCATGACGTCGGTCTGGTCGCCCTCGAACATCAGCAGGGCGATGTCGCCGTCGCCCTTGTCGCCGAACAGCTTGAATTGCAGGTCGCGGGCCAGCGCCTGCAGCTCGCGGGCGTCCAGCGTGGTGGCGCGCGGGTCGGCCAGCACGAACGAGAACGGCGCGACCAGGCCATAGCGGCGCGGCCACAGCCAGGTGCTCTCAAGGTAGGCGCCCGCCACCTTGCCCACCAGGCTGGCCATGGTGTCGTTGTCGGCGAACCGCAGTTCGTCGCCCACGAAGACCTTCAAGCACGCGATCGCAGTCATGCCGCCACACTACGCGTGGAAGGTTAGCAGAATCGACTCATGCGTGAAAATTTGCCCGCGACCCACTGTCGCGGTCCGCCAAGGTTGAGCTTCAAGCCACCTTCAGCGGCAGCCCCTGGGCGGGCGCGGCGCCGATCGGGCTGGCCATCAGCTCGCTGATGGCCGGGCCGGAGACGAAGCGCAGGCCGGCTGCGCGGCAGGCTTCCAGCTCCCTCGGGTCGCGCAGGCCGGCGACGCCCTGCCGAACCCCCTTGGCGCGGTAGGCGCCCTGGGCCGCGGCGAACTGGCCGATCGCCTCGACCCGGGCTCGCAGGTCGTCCTCGGGCAGCGACAGGGTGATGCTGGTGGCCAGGTCGCCCGGCAGCGTGCCGACCGGGAAGTTCGGCTCGGTGATATTCAGGTCGATGAACGCGAAATGCGGCTGCAGGAACGCGCGGATCTGGCCCAGCAGGCCCAGCGAGGGCTCGCGCGGGGTGTCGTAGACGCTCGCGCCCAGGCGGGTCTGCATGTCCAGCGGATAGCGCGACAGCCGGCGCTTGTAGGCCTCCTGCGAGGCCGGGTTGGTCAGGTTCCAGAAGCTGAACGGCACGAACAGCATGCCCGTGTCGCCGGCTCCCTTCTGGAAGGACGGATGGGCGAACGCGGCCTGGGCGTCGTTCAGGCTGGTCAGGTCGCGAGTCAGCAAGGCGGCGTCCTCGGTGGGACGCGGGGCCGACAGGTCCGCCCGCAGGCCGATCACCGCGCCGACGAACGACTCCGACGGCGGATGGTACAGGCCCCACCAGCCGGTGGCGGGCGGGGGCGGCGCCTTGGGCTTTTCGGGCGCGGCTCTGGCGGCCGGCTTGGTGGCGAAGGTGGAAGGGGCCGGACGAGCGGTCGCTCCCGAGCCGCCGGCGACGGGAGCGTCCTGGGCCGGCGTCGTGAGCCGCAAGGCCGCCTGCAGCGTCTCGTCGATGACCGCTTCGCTGGCCGCGCTGGGCACGGCGCGGATTTCGTCGGCGGTGATCACCTGCACGTGGCCCGGCGGCCCAGCATAGCCGCGGCCGGCGATCAGGCTGGCTAGCGACGCCTGGGACAGGCTGGCGAACCGCAGGACGGCGGCCTCGTCGCCCTCGAAGGTCAGCAGGCAGACCTGGCCGGCCCCCCTTTCGGAATTGGGGCGCCCCGGAAACAGGCCGGCCTCCAGTTCGACCGCCAGGGTCTGCATCTCGACCGGATCCAGGCTGTCGGCCTTGCTGTCGGCCAGCACGAAGGCCAGGGGCGCGACGGCACCGTAGCGGCGCGGGGCCTTCCAGCGGTGCTTCAGGTACAGGTCCGCGGCGGCTTGCACCTGGGCCGCCGGGGCGCCCCGACCCGCCTCGGCGAGGCCGGCGACCAGAATTCTCAAGCACGCGATAGCCGTCATGGAGCCGGAAACTACGCGCGAAAGCTTGGCGAAAACTTTACGGGGATATGGATAACGCCATCTTTACCTCAAAGATCAGCGTTACCCACGACATCGAGGCAATTGAGCGCGGCCTTTGCTCGGCGCTCATCGTTCTCAGGACCTAGGCGAACGTCTCCTGCAGCCGGAAGTCCAGGCGCTGCCGGACGCCCGGCCAGTCGGCGTCGGTGATCGAGAACACGGCGGTGTCGCGCACGTGGCCGGTCCAGGTGATCTTGTGGTTGCGCAGCACGCCGTCCTTGTCGGCGCCCAGCTTCTCGACGGCCGCCTGGCTGCGGGCGTTGCGCACGTCGACCATGAACTCCACCCGGATCGCCCCGGAGTCGAAGGCGTGCTTGAGCAGCAGCAGCTTGGATTCCGGATTGACCGGGCCCGATCGGGCGTCGGGATGCAGGAAGGTCGAGCCGACCTCCAGCCCGCGATGCAGCTTGCGGATGTTCAGGTAGCTGGACGTGCCGACCACCTTGCCGTCCTTCAGCCGGCGGATGGCGAAGCCGATCCGTTCGCCGCGCTCGGTCTCGCCCTTCAGCGCGCCCCACCAGTCGGCGAAGCCCTCGCCGCAGCCGTTGGTCGACATGATCTCCCAGCTCTCGGGATCGCAGTCGATCGCGCCCTTCAGCTCGGCGCGCAGCTCTGGCGTGATCGGTTCCAGCCGGACATAGCGGCCTTCGAGGGGGCGAATCTGGATGTTCATGGGCGGCAGGATGCCCTCGCCCCCGGGCCTCGCGCAAGGTCGGCGCGGCGATCCGGCGTCCCGGCCGTTCGACCCGCTCACGCTACTGACACGTCCTGACACGATGCTGCCGCAAGTTCCGGGCGGCGGTCGCGCGCGCGACCGTCTAACGAGATCGCCGGCCGCCCAAGGCCGCGACGCCGACGGGGGAGACGATCGATGATTTCGCACGCGCTACGGGTTCGCCTGGGCATGGCGTCGCTGCTGGTCGGGCTGGTCCTGGCGGCTCCCGTCTTCGCCCCCGCCTTCGCCAAGGACGCCGCCCCGGTCCGGCAATCGCTGGACGACGCCTGGTGGACCGGGCCGATCCTCGCCTCCGGCGCCGCGACCCTGCCCAAGGGCCGGGCGCTGATCGAGCCCTACCTCTATGACGCCAAGCCGTATGGCGTGATCGACGGCAAGGGCAAGCGGCGCCCCGCCCCCGACGCCGACACCTATGGCTCGCAGACTTACCTGCTGTACGGGGTCACCGACACCTTCACCGCCGGCCTGATCCCCCGCTTCGGCTACCGCCGGGCCGGCGGCCGGTCGAGCTCGGGCGTGCAGCTGGGCGACCTGACGGTGCAGGGCCAGTACCGCCTGACCCAGTACAAGCCGGGCGGCCGCACGCCGACCATCTCGCTGATGCTGCAGGAGACCCTGCCCACCGGCCGCCACGACCGGCTCGACACCCGCCCCAATGACGGCTTCGGCGGCGGCGCCTACGCCACCACGGTCGGCCTCAATTCCCAGACCTATTTCTGGACGCCGAACGGCCGGATCCTGCGCACCCGCCTGAACCTGGCCTACACCGTCTCGGGCCATGCCGACGTCGAAGGCGCGAGCGTCTACGGCACGCCCGCCGGTTTCGACGGCCGCGCCCGGCCGGGGGACTCGTTCAATGTCGACCTGGCCTTCGAGTACAGCCTGACCCGCCGCTGGGTGGCGGCGATCGACCTGGCCTACCAGCGCGACGCGGCGACCACGGTGTCCGGGGTCGACGGCGCGGGCGCGGCCTATGCGCGCCGCTCGCCGGTCAGCCAGGCGCTGATCCTGGCGCCCGCCGTGGAGTACAATTTCAGCCCCGTCCTGGGGGTGATCGCTGGCGCCCGCATCATCCCCGCCGGCCGCAACACCACCGCCTCGGTGACGCCGGTGATCGCAGTCAACTACGTGCTGTAGACTGGCATCCCACCTGCCCCCTGCCCCAGGGCCGCCATCTTATACGACGGGCCGGGCATCCAGCGACGCTTTAGGCCGACCGGCACTCGCTTGCTCGTTTTGCTAGACGCTTCTGCACCTCGGCAAGATCGAAGTCGCAAAAGTACCCAAGTGGGGTGCGCTCCTGGAGCCATGTTAGAGGCAGCAACTTGTCGGGAGAGATCCCTGAAGCACGCTCCTCTTCACGAGCCGCACGCAGATCAATTACCCGACGAACAGTTGGTTCATCGACTTCAATTAGGATTCTCTTTGCGCAAATGGCCAAAAGATTCTGCTTATTGGCCGGCAAGGAGATCATTTCCGACGCTAATTTTGTAAAATCCTTACAGAGCTTGTCGTGCAGGTCGGCCTTTTTTCCAAAACCGAATACGAGGTTCAATATTGAGGCGGTAGCTATCACACCCGTCAGCCATTTCGCCAGAAGACTGCTGCGATCTGATAGAAACAGAGCAACGAACGCACTCGTACCGCTCACGGCACCGATAGCCGTGACTAGATCGGCCAAGCGGCGATAGAAATCGCGCATCATTGAATGGTAGCGGCGAGATCGGCCTATTGAGAACCTGATCTGAAAATAGTCGCCATGGTCCCAGCTCATTTCTTTTTTGGGGGTGGATCGGGCTTGTACCAATCCGTCGTCTTAGTTGTGGCCTGCTCGTTAAAACGCCCCAATCCTCTATCCATCGCCGGAGGACGCGGTGGCGGTGGCGGCGGCGGTGGCGGTGGCGGTGGCGGTGGCGAAGGCGGAGGCGGAGGCGGAGGCGGAGGCGGAGGCGGAGGCGGTACCGGCTTTTCGTCAGACATTCTTCCCCCTAGAGCTTCAAACGATTTAGTACCGACAATCAACTTTCACGATCCCAAGCAACCATCTCTCGCCCACCCAGGCTTGGCAAGACAATCGTTCCGTGCCTCTGGCCACCCGCTTGCCGTCCGCCGCCGTTCGGTGCTAGAACGGTTTCAAACAAGCGTTTGACAGCACAAGAACGGGACCGGGAACGCCATGGATTTCGAAATCTCCGCCACCCAGCGCAGCTTCCTCGACCGGGTCACCGCGTTCATGGAAGAGCACGTCAAGCCGGCCGTCCCGGTCTACGAGGCCGAGATGAACGTGCTCGGGGCCGAGCGCTGGAAGGTCGTCCAGGTCGTCGAGGAACTGAAGGCCAAGGCCAAGGCCGCCGGCCTGTGGAACTTCTTCATGCCGCCCCACAGCGGCCAGACCCATGTCGACGACACGTTCCAGTTCGAGGGCGTGCAGCTGACCAACCTCGAATACAGCCTGATCGCCGAGCAGCTTGGCAAGATCGGCTTCGCGTCCGAGGTCTTCAACTGCTCGGCGCCCGACACCGGCAACATGGAAGTGCTGATGCGCTACGGCACGCTGGAGCAGAAGGAGCGCTGGCTGCGCCCGCTGATGAACGGCGAGATCCGCAGCGCCTTCCTGATGACCGAGCCGGCGGTGGCCAGCTCGGACGCCACCAACATCGAGACCCGCATCGAGCGCGACGGTGACCACTATGTGATCAACGGCCGCAAGTGGTGGTCCTCGGGCGTCGGCGACCCGCGCTGCAAGGTGGCCATCGTCATGGGCAAGACCGACCCGGACAACGCCAGCCGCCACGCCCAGCAGAGCCAGGTGCTGGTGCCGATGGACGCCCCCGGCATCGAGATCGTCCGCATGCTGCCGGTGTTCGGCTATGACGACGCGCCGCACGGCCACGCCGAGGTGATCCTCAAGGATGTGCGCGTGCCGGTCGAGGACGCCCTGCTGCTGGGCGAGGGCCGCGGCTTCGAGATCGCCCAGGGCCGCCTGGGCCCGGGCCGCATCCACCACTGCATGCGCACCATCGGCACGGCCGAGGTGGCGCTGGAGAAGATGGTCAAGCGGCTGATGAGCCGCAAGGCGTTCGGCAAGTACATCTCCGACCACTCGGTCTGGGAGGAGCGCGTCGCCGAGGCCCGCATCAACATCGAGATGTGCCGCCTGCTGTGCCTGAAGGCCGCCGACATGATGGACAAGGCCGGCAACAAGTCGGCCCGGCTGGAGATCGCCATGATCAAGGTCGCGGCCCCGCGCCTGGCCCTGAAGATCATCGACGACGCCATCCAGGCCCATGGCGGCGGCGGCGTGACCAGCGACTTCGGCCTGGCCAAGGCCTATGCCGGCATCCGCACCCTGCGCCTGGCCGACGGCCCCGACGAGGTGCACGAGCGCACGATCGCCCGGATGGAATACGGCAAGTACGGCGATCTCGCCTACCAGCAGAAGGTCGAGCGCGAGGCCGCGCGGGAAGTGGCGGGGATCCGGTAGGGTCTTCGTCCAGAGCGATAGCGGAAGGGCCTCTCGGAGCGATCCGGGAGGCCTTCTTTTTGAACCACCGCCCTTTCAGCCGTCATCCTCGGACTTGTTCCGAGGACCCCTACTTCAACCGCGAAGAAGGTTGATCCATGAGGCGGTGAGATCGCGGACCATCTCCAACCGACAAACTGGCGGACAGAGGGGTCCTCGGAACAAGTCCGAGGATGACGAAGATTGTGAGCGGCTGGAGATCGGCGCCTCAACCTACCCCGCCGGCGACCGCACGCTGGGCCGTTCCGCCACCTTCGCCCGCCACGCCGTCAGCGCCGTGCAGTCCTCCGGGATGGCGATTTGGGCGAAGTCGGCGAAGGCCAGGCCGCCCCACACCGTGATGTCGGCCATCGAGAACGCCTGGCCGGCCACGTAGGGCTGGTCGCGCAGCACCTTGTCGAAATAGCGCATGCCGGCCACGGCCTTGTCCCGCGAGCGCTCGCCCCAGGCCTGGCGGCCGTCCCAGTCGGGGCTCTTGTAGGGCAGCATCTTCGCGCCGAGGCCCGGGGTGGCGTGGTGGAAATAGATCCCCACCGGGTCGATCAGCTCGGACTCGGCCCGCTTCTGCATCATGTGGATCACCGCCTTCTCGCGCGGCGTGCGGCCGGTCAGCACCGGGTTTCCGTCGAGATTGTCCAGATATTCGGTGATCGCCGTGCATTCGGAGATGTAGAGGCCGTCGTCCAGCTCCAGCACCGGCACCGTGCCGGTCGGGTTCTTCTCCAGGAAGGCCGGCTGCTTGTGCTCGGCCCCGGGCAGGTCGACCGGCACGAAGGTGACGTCGGACGCCAGCCCCTTCTCGGCCAGGGCGATGCGGACGCGGGCCGGATTGGGCCCGATGGCGAAGTCGTGGATTTTCATGGCGGCTGCCTCATCAATGATTCTACCTATCAGTAGATAGGCAAAACCCGTAAAGGCCTTTCGCGCCTCGCCGTCAACCATTATCTATCGGTAGGTAGGCAAGGACTCAGCAGTGACCGACACAACGAAGCTCGACACGCGACAGGCGATCCTGGACGCCGGCCAAGCGGTGGTGCAGGCCCGCGGCTACAACGCCCTGAGCTTTCGCGAACTGGCCAAGACCGTCGGGATCAAGAGCGCCAGCATCCACTATCACTTCCCGACCAAGGGCGACCTGGGGGCGGCCCTGGCCAAGCGCTACACCGACGGGGCCGCCAAGGCGTTCGAGCATTTCCTGGCCGTCGCGCCCGACGCGGCGACGCGGATGGGCCTCTATACTGGCGTGTTCCGCGCCGCCCTGGTCAACGACAACCGCATGTGCCTGGTGGGGATCATGGCCGCCGAAAAGGCCGACATGCCGGCCGAGGTGATGGTCGAGGTCGAAAGGTTCATCGCCCTGAACGTCGCCTGGCTGACCCAGGTGCTGGATCTGACCGGCCCCGAGGCCGACCAGAAGGCCCTGGCGGTGCTGTCGGCCATCAACGGCGCCCAGCTGCTGGCGCGCGGCGGCGGCGACGTGGCGATCTACGACCGCACGATCGCGGCCTACCGGGCGGCGGGGCTGTTTCCTTAGGACCCGCGTCCCGCCCGCCGCCGCACCCCGCCTCGCGCCTCTCGAAAGCCGCCCATGCCCGTCACCGACATCGCCACCCGCGTCCACGACCACGGCTGGCGGCTGGACCCGATCGTCCGCAGCCTGCTGGACACCGACTTCTACAAGCTGCTGATGCTGCAGCTGATCTGGAAGCGGCATCGCGACGTGCCGGTGACCTTCTCGGTGGTCAATCGCACCCATGCGGTGCGGATCGCCGACGAGATCGACGAGACCGCCCTGCGCGAGCAGCTGGACCACGCCCGCACCGTGCACCTGAGCAAGAAGGAGCGCATCTGGCTGGCCGGCAACAGCTTCTACGGCCGGGCCCAGATCTTCGAGCCGGCCTTCCTGGCCTGGCTCGCCGACTACCGGCTTCCCGACTACCGGCTGGACCGGCGGGACGGCCAGTTCGTGCTGGAGTTCGAAGGCCCCTGGGCCGAGGTCACCCTGTGGGAGATCCCGGCCCTGGCGATCATCAACGAGCTGCGCAGCCGCGCGGCGATGCGCGGCCTGGGCCGGTTCTCGCTGGACGTCCTCTACGCCCGCGCCAAGGCCAAGCTGTGGGACAAGGTCGAGCGGCTCAGGCGGCTGGAAGGGCTGGTCCTGTCGGACTTCGGCACGCGCCGCCGCCACGGCTTCCTGTGGCAGCGCTGGTGCGTCGAGGCCCTCAAGGAAGGCCTGGGCGAGGCCTTCATCGGCACCAGCAACGTGCTGCTGGCCATGGACAGCGACCTGGAGGCCATCGGCACCAACGGCCACGAACTGCCGATGGTGATGGCCGCCCTGGCCGGCGACGACGACGCGGCCCTGCGCAGGGCGCCGTTCACCGTGCTGGACGAGTGGTCGCAGGCCTATGGCGGCAATCTCAAGGTGGTGCTGCCCGACGCCTTCGGCACCGCGGCCCTGCTGCGCGACGCCCCCGACGACCTGGCCGACTGGACCGGCTTTCGCCCCGACAGCGCCCCGCCGATCGAAGGCGGCGAGGCGATCATCGCCTGGTGGCGGGCCCGCGGCCGCGACCCGCGCGACAAGCTGCTGGTGTTCTCCGACGGCATGGACGTCGACAGCATCGAGACGACGCACCGCCACTTCGCCGGCCGGGTGCGCACCAGCTTCGGCTGGGGCACCAACCTGACCAACGACTTCGTCGGCTGCGCGCCGGACGCCCGGAGCCTGGGCCCGGTGTCCCTGGTCTGCAAGGTCACCCGGGCCGGCGGCCGCCCCGCCGTCAAGCTGTCGGACAATCCCAACAAGGCCGTGGGCGACCCCGCCGAGATCGCCCGCTACCTCCGCGTCTTCGGCGCGGAGGGGTTCCAGGCCCAGACCGTGACAGTTTAGCCGGCGCCCACCAGCACCTCGGCGATCTGGACGGCGTTGAGCGCCGCGCCCTTGCGCAGGTTGTCGCCGGTCACGAACAGCGCCAGGCCGTGGGCGACGGTGGGGTCGGAGCGCACCCGCCCGACGAACACCGGGTCCTGGCCGGTGGTGGCCAGCGGGTTGGGAACCTCGGCCAGCGCCACGCCCGGCGCCTCGCCCAGCAGGTCAAGGGCGTTGGCGACCGATATCGGCCGCTCGAACTCGGCGTTGATCGACAGCGAGTGGCCGGTGAACACCGGCACCCGCACGCAGGTGCCCGACACCGGCAGGCCCGGGATCTCCAGGATCTTGCGGGTCTCCTCGCGCAGCTTGGCCTCTTCCTCGGTGTAGCCGTCCTCGCCCAGCTTGTAGTTCAGCGGCACCACGTTGAAGGCGATGGGCGCGGCCCACTTCTTGGGCGCGGGGAAGGCGACGGCGCCGCCGTCGTGGGCCAGGGCCGCGCCGCCGTCGGCGGCCGCCAGGATCTGCTCCCGCAGTTCGTCGATGCCGGCCACGCCGCCGCCCGACACCGCCTGGTAGGTGCTGACCACCAGCCGCTTCAGGCCAGCGGCCGCATGCAGGGGCTTGAGGACCGGCATGGCCGCCATGGTCGTGCAGTTGGGATTGGCGACAATGCCCTTGGGGATCTTCGCCAGGGCATGGGGGTTGACCTCGGCCACCACCAGCGGAACGTCCGGGTCGTCGCGCCAGGCCGAGGAGTTGTCGATGACGATCGCCCCCGCCGCCGCGACCTTCGGCGCCAGGGCGCGCGAGGCAGCGCCGCCGGCCGAGAAGAAGACGATGTCCAGGCCGGCGTAGTCGGCGGTCGCGGCGTCCTCCACCACGATCTCCCCGCCGCGCCAGGCCAGGGTGGTTCCGGCCGACCGCGCCGAGGCGAACAGGCGCAGCGACGCCAGCGGAAAGTCCCGCTCGGCCAGCAGGGTCCGCATCATCTCGCCGACCAGGCCGGTGGCGCCGACGATGCCGACGCGCGGCGGGTTAGAGGTGGAAAAGGCCGAAGTCATGTCATGCGTCTCCTGGAGGATGCGGAGGCGCGGGGGATTGTCCGTCGGTCTGGAAAGGACGGCCCCGCGCGTCGGCGGGGCTTCTGTCCGGCTGTCGCGTCTAGACCGCGCGCACACCCGCAGACGCCCCGCCGAAGCGGGTCGTTTTGCGAATAATGGCTTTGGTCATCACGACGGACATGGCGCAGCTCTCTAGGGACGAACGCGGCGGATGTAAACCGTCCGGCGCGTCGTCGCCGGATCCGCGGTCAGTTCCCCGTCGGGACCGGCGACATCGCCGCCACGCTGGCGCCGGCCACCGGGATCATGAAGCCCGGCAACGGACGCGGGGCCGGGGCGGGCGCCGCCGTCGGGACCGCCGCCCCGCCGGCCGCGTCGTTGACGCACTGGGCGGTGTCGATCAGGGCGTGCTGGCCGAGGCAAAAGACATCCTCGTAGTGCGGACCGGCCACGGCCAGGCACTGGTAGAGGTTCAGCTTGGCCATCTTCATGCAGAAGCCGCTCTTCTTGTCGTGCATGACGACGTCCAGCTTGGCGGCGTCCTCGTCGCCGGCCGCGCCCAGCACCGCCAGGGCCGCCAGGGCCGCGGCCCGCACGGTCACCGGGGTGAAGGCCGCCCCGCCCTCACCGCCGAAGCTTCCCGCTTCGCGTGGCGCGGTCGCGGCCTGGATCAGCCGGCCGGCGTCCTCGTCGCCGGGGGTGAAGAAGGCGGCCGACGTCGCCTTGACCTTGGCCAGGCGGCCGGCGGTGTCGGCGATCGGGCTCTTGGACCAGTCCTGGTGCTGGATGTCGTAGGCCGCCTGCTTGACCGCCTTGCCGGTGACGCCCAGCGGCGCGCCGCGCTTGAGCAGGGCCGCCTGGGCCCGGCTGGCGGCCGCGCCGACGCCGTCGATCTCGACGACGCTTTCGGGATTGGCTTCCAGGCGTTCGATCAGCACCTCGGCGGGCATCTCGCGGGCGGCCTGGCGGACGCCGTCGATGAAGGCCTCCTCCTGCAGGGCGGCGATGGCGCCGTAGGCGATCATGCCGGCGTCCAGCTGCTCTGGCTGGTAGGCCGCGCCCTTGGCCAGGGCCTCGGCGACGCCGCCGCCGTTCTCGAACGCCGCCGAGATGGTCCCCGCGCCGCGGGTGTAGGTCTCGAAGGCGCTGGCCGCGGCGACGACGTCGCGGGCCAGGCTGACGCCGGGCGCGCCGCGCTCCTGGCGGGCGACCGCGAAACCGGACACGGCGACGGCGGCGATCAGCGCGCTCGTCGCCCAGAGAACGGGATATTTCATGATGATGGCCCCAGACCAAACTTGCGGCCTATTGGGCGACCATCTCGGTTGATCAGCCCCTAATATTCATGCCGAATTGGGCGTTAACGTCCGTGTATTGGACTGTTTTCGCTGCGCATTTTGTCGCATGACAGCTTTGACGAGCACAGCGGCGCCAGCTTCGTATCTTTATAACAGGAAGTGTCGGGGAGATCGACATTTGCCAATCGATGAATATCCCTCAGCCGAAGATTGCATAGACCGAAAGCCGACACCGTGCATCGCCCGCCGATGACAAGGTCCGAAAACCGCGAGACGCCGCCCCATCCAGGTCTATGATCGGCCCCATGGACCTCGACCCCGACGCCTGCTACCGCGCCATCCAGACCCGCGACGCCCGCTTCGACGGCCGGCTGTTCGTGGCCGTGCGGACCACGGGCATCTACTGCCGGCCCGTGTGCCCGGCCCGCACGCCCAAGCGCGAGAACGTCACCTTCCACGCCACGGCCGCCTCGGCCCAGGAGGCCGGCTACCGCGCCTGCCTGCGCTGCCGGCCCGAGACCTCGCCGCAGCTGGGGGCCTGGAACGGCGCGTCCAACACCGTCAGCCGCGCCCTGGCCCTGATCGAGGCCGGCGCGCTGGACGAGGACGACGTCGAGACCCTGGCCGGGCGCGTGGGGGTGGGCGGGCGCCAGCTGCGGCGACTGTTCCTGCAGCACCTGGGCGCGACGCCGGTGGGCGTGGCCCAGACCCGGCGGGTGCTGCTGGCCAAGCAGCTGATCCACGAGACCGACCTGCCGATGGGCGAGGTGGCCCTGGCCGCCGGCTTCGGCAGCGTGCGGCGCTTCAACGAGACCTTCCAGCAGCTCTACGACCGTCCGCCCGCCGCCCTGCGCCGAAGGAAGGCCCTCCCTGCCCCGGCCGGCGAGGCCATCTCCCTGACCCTGCGCTACCGCCCGCCCTACGACTGGGACGGCATGCTGGCCTTCCTGGCGATGCGCGCGATCCCCGGCGTCGAGGCGGTCGACAACAACGTCTACCGCCGGGTCATCGCCCTGGACGGCGCGGCCGGGACGATCGCCGTGGCGCCGATCGGCGGCGACCGGCTGCGCGTGGCGGTGCGCTTCCCCCGGCCGTCGGCCCTGCCCCGCATCCTGGCCCGGGTGCGCGGGGTGTTCGACCTGTCGGCCGACCCGGTCGGCATCGGGGAGGTGCTGTCGCGCGACCCGGACCTGGCGCGGATGGTGGCCCTGCGCCCCGGCCTGCGGGTGCCCGGGGCCTGGGACGGGTTCGAGCTGGCGGTGCGGGCGATCCTGGGCCAGCAGATCACCGTCGTTCAGGCCCGCAAGCTGGCCGGCGACCTGACCGCCGCGCACGGCGACCCCCTGGCGGCGCCCTGGGCCGAGCCGGGCCTGACCCACGCCTTCCCGTCGGCCCAGCGCCTGGCCGCCACAGATCTCTCGGACCTGAAGATGCCCGGGGCCCGCATCCGCTGCCTGTCGGCCATGGCCGGGGCGATCGCCGCCGATCCGAACCTGCTGTCGCCGACCGCCAGCCTGGCCGAGATGGTCGCCCGCCTGCGCGCCCTGCCGGGCATCGGCGAATGGACGGCCCAGTACATCGCCATGCGTCAGCTGCGCGAGCCCGACGCCTTCCCGGCCGCCGACGTGGCCCTGATGCGCGCCCTGGCCGACGCCGACGGCGTCCGCCCGACGCGGGACCAGCTGCTGGCCCGCGCCGAGGCCTGGCGGCCCTGGCGCGCCTATGCCGCCCTGCACCTGTGGGCCTCTCTGGCCGACGAGGGGGCGCCGCCGGTTCGCAAGGTGAAGCGTGCGGCCTGAGGTCCTGGCGCACGCGGTGCTGGCCACCCCGATCGGCGAGATCGACGTGGTCACCGACCGCGACGGGCGGCTGCGGGTGCTGGAGTTCCACGACCAGCCCCAACGCCTGTCCAGCGCCCTGCGCCTGCACCATCGCGGCCAGACGGTGGAGCGCGGCGCGGCGCCGGCCGCCGTCCGCGACGGGCTGGCGGCCTATTTCGCCGGCGACCTGGCGGCGCTGCGGACCATCCCCTGGACGATCGGCGGCACCGCCTTCCAGCACCAGGTGTGGCAAGCCCTGGTCGAGATCCCGCCGGGCGAGACGACCAGCTACGCCGGCCTGGCCCGGCAGGTCGGACGGCCGGCCGCCGTCCGCGCGGTCGGCGCGGCCAACGGCGCCAACCCGATCGCCATCGTCGTGCCCTGCCACCGGGTGATCGGGACCGGCGGCGCCCTGACCGGCTATGGCGGCGGGGTGGAGCGCAAGCGGTGGCTGCTGGCGCACGAAGGGGGCCGCGCGCTCTGACGGGGACAGGTCCATGGACCTGTCCCCAGCTTTGCCAGTCCGCCGCAACCCCCATAGGATGGCCGCGCCGCCCTTCGCGACCGGAACCCTCATGCAGCTGTCCCTCCCGACCACCACCTCCGTGCGCTGGCTCAGCTGGCTGCGGCGGCGGATCCGGTCCAGCGAGCTGTGGCTGATCGCCGTGGCCACCCTGATCGGCGCGGGGGCGGGGGCGCTGGCGGTGCTGCAGGCCAAGCTGGCCCACGGCCTGCAGGTGCTGCTGTTCGCCATCAACATCGACGAGCGACTCAGCGCCCAAAGCGTGATCGCCCCCTGGCGGACCCTGGCCATTCCGCTCGGCGGGCTGGTGCTGGGCGTGGCCACCTGGGCCTGGCTGAAGTACCGCCCCAAGCCGGCCGTCGACCCGGTCGAGGCCAACGCCCTGCACGGCGGCCACCTGTCGGTCCGCGACAGCGCCTTCATCTGCGGCCAGACCCTGCTGTCGAACGGGGTCGGGGCCTCGGTCGGGCTGGAGGCCGCCTACGCCCAGGCCGGGGCGGCCATCGCCTCGTTCGCCGGCCAGCGGCTGAACCTGCGTCGGGCCGACATGCGGACCCTGGTCGGGGCCGGGGCGGGCGCGGCCATCGCCGCCGCCTTCGGCGCGCCCCTGACCGGGGCCTTCTACGCGTTCGAGATCGTCATCGGGGCCTATACCGTCGCCAACCTGGCTCCGGTGGCCGCCGCCGCCCTGGCCGCGGTGCTGGTGGCCGGACGGATGGGCGGCCTGCCCTACCTGCTGAAGACCTCGACCCCGGCCGTGCAGTCGTGGTTCGACTACGGCCTCTACGCCCTGCTGGGCGTGGTCTGCGCGTTCGCGGGCGTCGCCCTGATGCGGCTGGTGGCCTCGGCCGAGGGCTTGGTCGGCAAGTCCAGGCTGCCCAAGCCCGTCCGCCCGATGGTCGGCGGCGTGGCCCTGGCCGCCCTGGCGATGATCACCCCCCAGACCCTGTCGGCCGGCCACGGGGCCGTGCACGTCAATCTGACCGCCGACCTGGGCCTGAGAATGCTACTGATCCTGCTGGCCATGAAGGCCCTGGCCAGCGTGGTGTCGCTGAGCTTCGGCTTCCGGGGCGGCCTGTTCTTCGCCTCGCTGTTCCTGGGCGTGCTGGTGGGCCAGATCTTCGCGGCCCTGACGGTGTTCGTGCCCTGGCTGCCGTCCCTGGACCCGACCGTGGCGGCCCTGGTCGGGCTGGGCGCGTTCGGCGTCGCCGTGGTCGGCGGGCCCTTCACCATGTCGTTCCTGGTGCTGGAGGCGACCGGCGACTTCACCGTGGCGGCCGCCGCCCTGGTGGCCTCGCTGATCGCCAGCGCCCTGGTGCGCGAGACTTTCGGCTACTCGTTCTCGACCTGGCGGCTGCACCTGCGCGGCGAGACCATCCGCAGCGCCCACGACGTCAGCTGGATGCGTCCCCTGACCGCCGGCCGGATGATGCGCAAGGACGTCAAGACCGTGCCGGCCGAGGCCAGCCTGGCCGAGTTCCGCCGCCGCTACCCGCTGGGCTCGACCAAGCGGGTGGTGATGCTGGACGCCCAGGGCCGCTACGCCGGCATCGTCCGCACGGCTCTGGCCTACGCCCATCCCGAGGACAGCGAGATCGCCGTGTCCTCCCTGGCCCTCTACGCCGACACCGCCCTGATGGCCGACCAGTCGATCAAGGAAGTCATGCGCGCCTTCGACCACACCCAGGCCGACGAACTGGCGGTGATCGACGCCAACCGCGAAGTGATCGGCATCCTGTCCGAGGCCTATGCGACGCGACGTTACGCCGAGGAACTGGACAAGGCGCGGCGCGAGCTGACGGGGGAAGCGGGGTAGGCGGCGATGATCTAGATGTCTGGGTCGATCCATTGCGGAAGTCGACCCCTCTCCCAGAGGGAGAGGGAGGGGCCCATGCGCAGCATGGGAGGGTGAGGGGTTACGAGGTTTGACGGCGTGCCGGCGCTCCGTCCGACGCCGTAACCCCTCACCCCGACCCTCTCCCTATGGGAAAGGGAGCAAGTTCCGCTCACCAATCCCCACAGAAAATCGATCCCCCCGCTTTCGATACGAGGAAGCCTCTGGCCTCGCCGCCGCATCCTCACCCCGCCCCATCGCGTTAGACGTCCATCGGCAACCGAGGCGGCGTCATGACCAGCACCTTCAACTTTCGCCGGGACCTGATCACCCGGCCGATCCTGGCCTGGGCGCGCGGGGTGATGCCGGCCCTGTCGCAGACCGAGCGCGAGGCGATCGACGCCGGCGACACCTGGTGGGACGCGGCCCTGTTCACCGGCGATCCGGACTGGAACGCACTGCTGGCCTTCCCCGCGCCCCGGCTGCGGCCCGACGAGCAGGCCTTCCTCGACGGACCGGTCGACACCCTGTGCGCCATGCTCGACGACTGGACCATGACCTGGGAGACCCGCGACCTGCCGCCGCAGGCCTGGGCCTATCTGAAGCGCCAGAAGTTCTTCGGGATGATCATCCCGAAGGAGTATGGCGGCCTGGGTTTTTCCGCGTTCGGCCATGCCGAGATCGTCCGCAAGATCGCCACCCGCTCGGTGTCGGCCGCGGTGACGGCCATGGTGCCCAACTCGCTGGGCCCGGGCGAGCTGATCATGAAGTTCGGGACCCAGGCCCAGCGCGACCATTGGCTGCCGCGCCTGGCGGACGGCCGCGAGGTGCCCGCCTTCGGCCTGACCAGCCCCGAGGCCGGGTCCGACGCCGGGGCCATGGTCGACGAGGGCGTGGTCTGCCGCGGGACCTGGAAGGGCCAGGAGGTGCTGGGCATCCGGCTGAACTGGCACAAGCGCTACATCACCCTGGGGCCGGTCTGCACGGTGCTGGGCCTGGCCTTCAAGCTGCGCGACCCCGACCATCTGCTGGGCGAGATCGAGGACATCGGCATCACCTGCGCCCTGGTGCCGACCGACACAGCGGGGGTCAGTATCGGCCGCCGGCACCTGCCCGCCTTCCAGACGTTCCAAAACGGTCCCAACTGGGGCAAGGACGTCTTCATCCCGATGGACCTGGTGATCGGCGGAGCCGAGCGGGTGGGCCAGGGCTGGAAGATGCTGATGACCGCCCTGGCGGCCGGGCGCGGGATCTCGCTGCCGGCCCTGTCGGGCGCGGCGGCCAGCTTCAGCGCCCTGACCACCGGCGCCTACGCCCGGGTGCGCAGCCAGTTCAACGTGCCGATCGGCAAGTTCGAGGGCGTGCAGGAGCGCCTGGCCCGCATCGCCGGCAACGCCTACCTGCTGGACGCCGGCCGTCGCCTCACCTGCACCGGCCTGGACCTGGGGCACCACCCGTCGGTGATCTCCGCCCTGCTGAAGGCCGGCGCCACCGAGCGCATGCGGGTGGTGGTCAACGACGCCATGGACGTGCACGGCGGCAAGGCGGTGATCGAAGGCCCGCGCAACTACATGGGCTCGCAGTACCGAGCCATCCCGGTCGGGATCACGGTCGAGGGCGCCAACATCCTGACCCGCAGCCTGATGGTGTTCGGCCAGGGCGCGATCCGGGCTCATCCGTTCCTGTTGAGCGAAATCCTGGCAATCGGCGAGGAGGATCGGGCCAAGGGCCTGGCCGACTTCGACGCGGTGTTCTGGAAGCACGTGGCGCACGCGATCCGCACCGGCCTGCGGGCCTGGGGTCGCAGCTGGACGGGCGGGGCGTTCGCTCCAGCCCCCGACGCGGGCCGCGCCACCAGATTCTATCGAAAAATGGGCCGCTACAGCGCCGCCTTCGCCCTGACCGCCGACATCGCCCTGCTGACCCTGGGCGGGGCGCTGAAGCGCAAGGAGATGCTGTCGGGCCGGCTGGGCGACATCCTGGCCGAGCTCTATTTCCTGTCGGGCGCCCTGAAGCGCTGGGAGGACGAGGGCCGCCAAGACGCCGATTTCCCGCTGCTGCAATGGTGCATGGACACGGGTTTCGCCACCATCGAGCAGCGGTTCGACGAGGTGTTCGCCAACCTGCCCAACGTGCTGGCCGGCTGGCTGCTGCGGGCGGCGATCCTGCCGCTGGGCCCGCGTCGCCGGGGCCCGTCGGACCGCACGACCACCGCCTGCGCCGAGCTTCTGCTGCACCCCTCGGCCACGCGCGACCGGCTGATCGAGAACGTCTATGTCGGCGGCAAGGACGAGGCCGTCGGCCAGCTGATCGACGCCTTCGAACGCGTCGTCGCCACCCAGCCGATCCACGACCGGCTGCGCGCCCAGAAGATCCGCCATTGGAGGGACGGGGTCGAGCAGGGCTGCGTGACCGCCGACGAGATCGCGGCGCTGGAGGCGGCGGACAAGGCGGTGGCGGCGGTGATCGCCGTCGACGACTTCGCCCACGACGGCCTGGCCGCCCGCGCCGTGGCCGACGCCCGGCCGGCGCCGCCGATCTGGACCGACGAGGTGACGCCACGGCCGGGGCTGGACGCGGAAGAGCGGACGTTCAGCGGGGCGGGGCTGTAGAGACCTGAACCTCCCCCTGTGGGGGAGGCGATCGCGCAGCGATCGGTGGGGGGAGTTTTGGGATCGTCGATCCGGGCTGTGGTCATCGGCCGATCACTCCCCCCTTGTATCTGGATTGAAGCGCTGAGCTGTGATGGCTTGGTGCGGTGAAAGAGCCCGGTGGCCACCGGGCTCTTTCGTGCGGCGA
>NZ_JAVDWJ010000026.1:0-17936 GCF_031457295.1 Caulobacter sp. BE254
CTCGCCCTCAACACCCTGCGACAGCATCCCGACAAGGGCTCCATCAAGACCAAGATCAAGCGCGCCGGCTGGGACGAAACCTTCCTCCTCTCACTCCTAGGTCATATGCGATAGCCCTGCCCCACAGGGGGAGGATCTTTTTCCGCACCGCGGCCCTTGAACCGCCCCGACAGCCTCCTAACTCTCAGGAGCGGGCCGGGCCCCTCTGGCGAGTGATGCAAGCACTCGTGATGTCGGACCGCATCGGGTGTTCTCGATGTCTGGGTCCGGTTGTCCCTCCCCCCTCCGCCACCGGCTCCAGCTTCGAGGACACCCGTCCATCAACAGGACAGGGATCCGAAATGCCGCTTCTGATGTGCCCCAACTGCGACGCCTCCATGCAGGCCGTGCAGCGCGCCAGCGTCGAGTTCGACATGTGCCCCCAGTGTCGGGGCGTGTGGCTGGACCGCGGCGAGCTGGAGAAGCTGATGGCCATGGAGCGGGGCGAACCCCAGGCCGCGACGCCGCGCCTGCCCGACTACGACCGCCCGCGCGAGCGTTCCGACCCGCGTTCGGATCGCCGCCCGGACTATCGTCACGACGACGAGCGTCGCCACCACGGCCAGGGCCATTACGGCCACAAGAAGAAGCGTTTCGACCTGTTCGACATCTTCGACTGATCCACGACCAGACCTCACGATCCAAGCCATGAACCACATCAAGACCTTCGTCCTGCTGGCCGGCCTGACCGCGCTGTTCGTCGGGGCCGGCTACATGATCGGCGGCCCGACCGGCATGCTGATCGCCCTGGTGTTCGCCCTGGGCATAAACCTGTTCAGCTACTGGAACGCCGACAAGATCGTGCTGCGGATGTACGGCGCGGTCGAGGTCGACGCCAGCCACCCCGAGCCGCTGGTCCGCGCCTATGTCGCCGACATCGAGGACCTGGCCCGCCGGGCCGGCCTGCCGCGTCCGCGCATCACGGTGATCGACAGCGAGCAGCCCAACGCCTTCGCCACGGGTCGCGACCCCGACCACGCGGCGGTGGCCGCCAGCACCGGCCTGCTGGGCCTGCTGGACCGCGACGAAATCCGCGGCGTCATGGCCCACGAACTGGCCCACGTGAAGAACCGCGACACCCTGACCATGACCGTGACGGCCACCATCGCCGGCGCGATCTCGGCCCTGGCCAATTTCGCGTTCTTCTTCGGCGGTTCGCGCGAGGACGACGAGCGTCCGGGCGGCCTGATCGGGACCATCGCCCTGGCGATCCTCGCCCCGATCGCCGCCATGCTGGTGCAGATGGCCATCAGCCGCTCGCGCGAATACGAGGCCGACCGGGTGGGCGCGCAGATCGCCGGCGACGGCCGGGCCCTGGCCCGGGCGCTGGAGAAGATCGAGGCCTATGCCCGCGGCGGCGCGGTCAATGTCGAGGCCGAGCGCAACCCGGCCACGGCGCACCTGTTCATCATCAACCCGCTGTCGGGCAGGGGAGGCGACAACCTGTTCTCGACCCACCCGGCCACCCACAACCGAGTCGAGGCGCTGTTGCGGCTGGGCGTCAGCCAGGCCACGCGCGGCCGGGTCGGGGCGGCCGTGCCAGCCGGCGATGGGCGCAGGATCGGTCCCTGGCGCTGAGACCCGCGACAATCTGTCGCCCCCCGGCCTTGGTTCGCCCGGGGCCGGGTTTCCGCCAGCCTTAACTATGCGACAAGGCCCCAGGCGCTATCGGTTTGAAACGCTTGGGGGAAAGCCATGACCATGACGCTCGAAGTCCAGAAGACCGCCGGTATCGCCGGCCTGCTGGAGGCGCTGTCGGCCGAGATGTCGATCGCCGCCGTCTCTTGCGGCCACCTGGACAGCGCCCTGGGGCAACTGCTGGAAGCCGTGCCGCTGGAGAGCCGGCTGAAGGTGATGCAGGAGCTGCACATGGTCGACATGCTGGCCCAGCACATCACCGCCATCACCGACTTCACCGCTGGCCTGGCCAGTTCGATCGCCGCCGAAGGCCAGCCGGACGTCGACGGCGCCCTGTCGCGCATCACCCTGGGCGACGTGGCCGCGCGCCTTCGTGAGACCCTGGACGCCAAGGCGGCCTGACCCGCCGCCGTCCAGGCCATCGAAGTGAATTTACGGAGCACGCGGCCTGGCCGGTTGCGCGCGGCCAAGCCGTGGGCAAACTAGGCTCAGTTTTCCGTTCTGGCCAAGGTTGTCCATGGCTCTCGACCGACGCCGACTGCTGGCCGCCGGGCTGTTGCTGACCCTAGGCGGCTGCGCGGGGCGCGGGGGCGTGGCGCTGGTCGTGCGGCCGGGGCAGGAGACGGGCGAACTCGAGACCTTGCATGGAGCCGTGGCTGGCCCCGCAGGGCTCGTCTTGAAGGTCGAATCGACCGGCTGCACGACCAAGGCCGACTTCGCCTTTTATGTGGGCCACGACGGTCGCGAGAAGACGGTTTCCTTCGCCCGCAAGCGCCTGGATGTCTGCAAGACGGCGCCGAGCGTGACGGAGGTCAGCTTCAGCTATGACGAGCTGGGTCTCGCGGGCGCTGGGACGGTTCGGCTCCTCAACCCCGTAAACTGAGGAGGTTCTACCCCTTCGGCGTGAAGCGCTCGACCATCCAGGGCAGCACCCGCGCCGGGCGCTTGGCGGCGATGTCGATCAGCACCCAGTCGGTGCGGCTCTGGGCGCACATCTCGCCGTCGGGGCCGTCGATGCGGAAGAAGCGTTCGAAGCGCGGCCCCTTCAGCTCGCCCACCCAGGTGTAGCCGGTGGCGATCTCGTTCGGCAGCAGTTCGCGGCGGTAGTCGATCTCGTGGCGACGGGCCACCCAGCTCCATCCAGCCCGCTCTTCAGGCGAAGCCCAAGCTTCCCAATGTTCGATGGCCAGGTCCTGGCCCCAGGCCAGATAGACCACATTGTTGACGTGGCCGTTGGCGTCGATCTCCGACGCCTTCGGTTCGAAGGTCAGCTTGAACGCGTCGCCGGGTGGGACGAAGAGCCGACTCAAGCCTCGATCAGGCCTTGCTCCGTCAGCAGGGTCTTCAGTTCGCCCGACTGGAACATCTCGCGGACGATGTCGCTGCCGCCGACGAACTCGCCCTTGACGTAGAGCTGGGGAATGGTCGGCCAGTCGGTGAAGGTCTTGACGCCCGCGCGCAGCTCGTCGTCCTGCAGCACGTCGACGCCGACGAACGACACGCCCAGGTGGTCGAGGATCTGGACGGTGATCGACGAGAAGCCGCAGCGGGGCTGGTCCGGCACGCCCTTCATGAACAGGACCACGGGGTTTTCGGCCACGGTCTTGGCGATGAAGTCGAGGGCGGGGGAGGAAGCGACGTCGGTGGTAGTGGCGGTCATGGAAGGAAATCCTCGAGCGTAGGCTCTCAGCTAGGCGCCGCGCCCCTCCGGGTCAAGCCTTGGCGGGGCCGAAGGCCTCAGGCGCGACGCTTTGCCTTCGCCGCTTCCTGGGCCGAGAACCGCGCCATCTCGATCTGGGCGGCGCAGCCGGTGGGCAGGTCGCGCTCGGCGATCGCGGCCAGGGCCTCGACCTCGTCGGGCGAGCCGGCCGTGACCTGGACGGTGGCCAGGGACGGCTCGGTCAGGGCGTAGGCCAGGCAGATCTGCTCGGCGTTCCAGCTCGGCGTGTTGCGCAGGAAGTCGTAGCCGCCGACATCGGCCAGAGGATCGGTCCGGCGCCGCCACAGCGACGGCTTGGGCAGGAAGCTATGCTTGGGCTCTTCGCGGAGCGCCTCGGGCCAGTAGTCCAGGCCGATCACCGCCATCTCGCGGCCGACGGCGGACCGCACGCGATTGCGCTCCACCCAGCCCGAGGCCAGGTTGAACGGCGTGGCCATGGCCTCGAACTGGCCGGAGGCGACATAGGCGTCGAACTTGTCGCCGGCCCCGGCCACGCCGAGCCGGCGGACCAGCCGCGCGCCGCGCAGGGCCTTCAGCTGCTCCAGGGTCTCGGCGGGAAAGGCGTTGGCGTCGGGATCGTCCAGGGTGGCCAGGTCCAGGTGGCCCAGGCCCGTGCGGTCCAGGGCCTGGTCGATCATGTCGTGCACGGCCTGGGCCTTCAGGGCGCGGTCCAGCGCGCCCCGCAGCCGCCAGCCGATGAACAGCAGGCGGCGTTCGACCGTGGAGAAGGCCTCGGCCGCCCCTTCGATCAGGGCCGGCGAGACCCCGTCGATCTCGAAGCTGTTGATGCCGTTTTCCAGCGCCGCAAAGATCAGCTTGCGCCAATCGGCGCTGCGCAGGCGCGGCTGGTCCTCCAGCCTCAGCGTGATCGCCGAGACGGCCACGCCCGCGCTTCCGAAGGGGCGATAGCGCACGGCCTCTACTCCGCCGGCGCGGCGGTTTCGAGCGCCAGGGCGTGCAGCGCGCCGCCCAGCACGTCAGCCAGGGCGCGGTTGACCATCTGATGCTGCTTGACCCGGTTCAGGCCACGGAAGGCCGGCGAGACGATCCGCGCCTTGTAGTGGTCGCCATCGCCGGCCAGGTCGGTCAGCACGATCTCGGCGTCCGGAAAGGCGTCGTGCAGGCGGGCTTCGAGGTCGGGGAAGGACATGGGCACGGGCGAAGACTCCGAATCTCTCAACCTCGGTATGCGGCGTAAACCTTAAGAACGGGCATACGGGAAAATGCCCGTTCGGGCTGAAATGTTGCTTTCACGCCGACCCTGCGATGGCTGCGTGATTGGCGTCCCGGCGACCAAGGCGAGGCGGACTGGCTTGCCGACCAGGGAATCCGGACGCATTGAAGGGAGCATGACCCTTCACGCCTTCCGTCACGCCGTCGCCGTCTCGGCCGTTCTCGTCGCCCTGACCGGCCAAGCCCACGCCGCGCTCAAGCCCGGCGCCCACGCCCTGGACGACGTCCGTGTCCTGTCGGCCGACAACATGGAAGGACGGGGCGTCGGCACGCCGGGCGGGGCCAAGGCGCGAGCCTATATCGTCCAGCGCTTCGGGCAGATCGGGCTGCGGCCGCAAGGCGCGGCCTTCGAGCGACCGTTCATCTTCAAGCCCCGGTTCGGCCGCGAGGTCAGCGGCGTGAACCTGGTGGCGCGGATCGAGGGCACGTCCAGCTCGGACAAGGTGCTGGTGGTCTCGGCCCACTACGACCACCTGGGAGTCCGCAAGGGGCAGGTCTACAACGGGGCCGACGACAACGCCTCGGGGATCGCCGGCCTGCTGGCCGTGGCCGAGGCGTTCCGGGCCAGGCCGCCGCGCCACACCGTGCTGATCGTCGCCTTCGATGGCGAGGAGAGCGGGCTGAGGGGCGCCAAGGCCTTCGTCGCCGACCCGCCCGTGCCGCTGGCCAGCATCGGCCTGACCGTCAATTTCGACATGATCAGCAAGAACGCCAAGGGCGAGCTCTATGTCAGCGGCGCCGGCCCCCAGCCCTATCTGAAGCCGGTGCTGGCGGGCGTGGCCAAGGCCGCGCCGGTCAAGCTGCTGCTGGGCCACGACACCGACGCCCAGGGCAAGGAGGACAACTGGACGGCGCAGTCCGACCAGGGCGCCTTCGCCGAGAAGGGCGTGCCCTGGGTCTATTTCGGCGTCGAGGACCACCCCGAATACCACCAGCCCACCGACGACTTCGCCACGGTGCCGCAGGACTTCTTCAAGCGGTCGGTGGCCACAGTGGTCACCGCGACCCGGGCGCTGGACGACGACCTGGACGGGATCAGCAGGGCGGCGGGGCGGTAGATTTCAGGTTCGGGCCGAGACTCAACAAACACGCCCAACTGTTGTCATCCCGGCCGGAGCGAAGCGAAGAGCCGGGATCCAGGACCACCGCACTGCGCCGGCCCCTGGATCCCGGACAGCCTCTGCGAGGCTTCCGGGATGACAACTTATCTCTAGTCCCAAAGTATCTTCCGAAACCCCCAAATCACCCCGCGCTCTCGTCGACCTCCTCGGCCTCGTCGCCGTCCTCTTCCAAACCGAACACTTCGTCGATGACCTCGACGATCTCCTCCAGGTCATCGAGCGTGACCTTCAGTTTCAGGGTCTGCTCGTCGTCGCCGGTGACGGTCAGGAAGATTCCGTCGGCGGTTTCCTCGAGAATGAACTCGTCCAGGTTGGGAATGACGGCCATGTCGGTCTCCTTGGCTGGCGGGCAAGCGGCTGGGCGCGACGTTCGTTCCCGGGCCGGCCTTTTGCGTTCGGAAGATAGATAGTGTCGCGATGCGCCAGTGTCGTGACGGCCGGGGAGGGCGGGCCGGATCGACATTCAGCGGGCAGCCGAAAACCTCGTCCTTCGACAAGCTCAGGATGAGGTTTTCTACTGCTCGGTCTGCAAATGGTCCTCATCCTGAGCTTGTCGAAGGACGAGGACTACGCAGGGCTTGAAGGCCGATCAGGCCGGCTCGCCGACCTTGTAGCGGGCGGCCGAGCGGTTGCGCGACAGGTTCGGCAGCAGCTTGGTCCGGGCCAGGTCATAGGCGGCGAAGTCGGCCGGGTCGGGCAGGGACGGGATGGTGATCAGCTCGCCCTGCCGGAAGCCGGCCAGGGCCGCGTCCACCAGGTCGTCGACCTCCATCAGGCCATTGGGATCCAGCGCCTCGGCGCCGCCGCTGCCCGAGCGGTCCCAGATCTCGGTGCGGGTCGCGCCCGGCAGCACGGCCTGGAGCTGGATGTTGGGCGAGAGCTGCAGGCGCAGGGTCTGGGTGAAGTAGGTCACATAGGCCTTGGTCGCGCCGTAGACGGCCATCTGCAGCTCCTGGGCCAGGCCGACCACGGACGAGATGTTGACGATCGCGCCGCGGTCGCGGGTCGCGAAGGCCTTGGCCGCGGCGTGGGCCAGACGGGTGACCGAGACGACGTTCAGCTGGATCATGCTGTCGATCCGCTCAAGGTCCTGGTCGACGAAGGCTCCGGCCAGGGCGACGCCGGCGTTGTTGATCAGGATGTCGATCGTGGCGTCGTCGGCCAGCCGGGCCTCGACCTTGGCCAGGTCGACCTTGTTGGTCAGGTCGGCGGTGAGGATGTCGATCTTGACGCCCGTGGCGGCGATCAGCTTGGCGGCCAGGGCCTCAAGCCGGGCGGTGTCGCGGGCCACCAGCACCAGATCGTGGCCGGCGCGGGCCAAGCGGTCGGCATAGGTGGCGCCGATGCCGGTGGAGGCGCCGGTAATCAGGGCCGCGCCGCGAAGGTCTTGCTTGCTCATCGTCTTCATCCCGTAGGGGGTTGGCCAAGGCCCCATGGCCCGGTCGTGGAGCTGAAGTGGTGAGTAACTTCCGAAATGCAAGTGACTCACTTTCGATTTGCTAGCGATCGCCTATATTGAGCTCATGACCCGACGCGCCTTCGATCCTGGACAATGCCCCGTGGGCCGCACGCTGGAACGCGTGGGCGACACCTGGAGCCTGATGATCCTGCGGGACGCCCTGCAGGGCCTCACCCGGTTCGACCAGTTCGAGAAGAGCCTGGGCGTGGCCCCCAACATCCTGACCCGGCGGCTTTCGGCCCTGGTCGAGGACGGGTTCCTGGAGCGCCGGCCCTATCAGCAGCGCCCGGTGCGCCATGAGTATGTGCCGACCGACCTGGCGCGCGACTTCGCGCCGGTGATGACGGCGCTGATGGCGTTCGGCAACCGCCACTACGCGGTCGAGGGCGCGGCGACCCAGATCGTGGAGGCGGCGAGCGGACGGGTTGTCGAGCCCGTGATGGTGGACCGTGACACGGGCCTGTCAATCGACGATCCCCGCTTCACCGTCGCGGCCGGCCCAGCGGCGGGCGAGGCGACTCGGGCTCGCCTGGCCCAGGTGGCGGCGCGACGACCCGAGGGCGAGCTCCCCTAGAACGCGGCACGCATGCGACGCGGCGGAACCCCGTGAGCGGCCCGGAACCGCCGCGCGAAATGCGAGCGGGAGCTGTAGCCGGCCGCCTCGGCGGCTTGGGCGACGGTATATTCGGGCGAGCCGAGCAGGGCGCCCGCCGCCGTCATCCGCGCCTTCAGGAGCAAAGCGCGGAACGACGTCCCCGATGCGCGGAGCCGTCGGCGAAGGGTGGAGTCGCCCAGGCCGAGCTCTCGGGCCAGGTCTTCGGATCGCCAGGTCCGCCCGGGGGCGCGGCGCAGGGCGTCGTCGGCCCGTTCCACCAGCGTGGCGGCGAACAGCGGCCTAGCCGCCGGGGTCGAGGCGATCAGCAGCAGAATCTCGAGAATGCGGTGCCGCGTCAGGATCGTTGCGTGGCGTGGATCGGCCAGGGCCGAGGCGGCGTGTCCGTAGGCCTCGACCAAGTCGGGGCTCAGGGGCACCGCGGACCCGATCGCGGCCCCGACGGCGGGCGCCTCGCCGCCGTGCGCCCGGCGAATCGCTTCGCGAAGCTCCGCGTCGACATGGATGCAGACCGACTCGAAGCGACCGGTGCGCGGATCGGGAATATTGACCATGTCGAAGGTCGTCCCGGCCGAGATCACGAACGGGACCCCGGCCGTGAAACGCTCGCAGACGTCGCCGCGCCAGAGTTCCTTGACGCCCTTGACGACCACGACGATCGCCGGCTGTTCCAGCCGCGTCCTGCGGAGCCGCTCGCGGGCGTAGACGCAATAGCTGAAAGCCAGCGGCGCCGAGTCCGGGCCGTGCCCCTCCGCCCCGCTCGCGCCGGCCCGCACGCCCAGGGCGGCCAAGCGGACCAGCAGCTGTTGGCGGAGGTCCAGTTCAGTCAAGCGGACGACGGGGGACGGCAGCATGCGGGCACCATCCTCCCGCCTGGCCGGTTCGACAAGCGGCTCAGCGAGCGTTTCAGGCTCATGGCTGATCGATACGGGTCCGTAGGCGCGGCCGAGCGTGACAGAAGGGCGCGACCAACAGGAGACCTCAAAATGCACCGAACCCTGAGCGCCCTCGGCGCCTCCCTAGCCCTGGCCCTGGCCCTGGCGGCCGCGCCGGTCGCCAGGGCTGCGCCCGTCGAACTGCGTGTCTGGCGCCTGGACTGCGGCGATCTGCGGATGAACGACGCCTCGCCGCTTTCGGACGCCGGCGACTATGCCGGTCAGTCCCGCCGCCTCGTCGATGGATGCTACCTGGTCCAGCACGGGGCCGACTACCTGCTATGGGACGCGGGCCTGCCGGCCGCCGTGCTGGGCAAGCCTCTCGACGCCCAGCCGATCAGCCCGACCCTGGCCGCGGACCTGCCCAGCCAGTTGGCTCGGATCAAGGTGCGTCCCGACCAGATCGGGCGGCTGGCGATCAGCCACTACCATTTCGACCATGTGGGGCAGGCCGCGACCTTTCCCAAGGCGACCCTGATGATCGGCGCGGCCGACTGGACGGCGCTGCACGCAGCCAAGACGCCGTTCGGCGCTGAGCCGGCCTTGCTGGCCCCTTGGCTGACCGGCGGCGGCGCGGTCGATCCGGTGGAAGGTGATCGCGATGTGTTCGGCGACGGTTCGGTGGTGATCCTCGCCGCGCCGGGTCACACCCCGGGCGAGACCGCGCTGCTGGTCAAGTTGCATGACACGGGGCCGATCATCCTCAGCGGCGACGTCGTCCACCTGCAGGCTCAGTGGGACCTCCACGCCGTGCCGAGCTGGAACACCGAGCGCGCGGACTCCCTGGCCTCGATGGATCGATTGAGCCGGCTGGCCAAGACGTTGAAGGCCCGGATCATCGTGCAGCACGACCCCGCTGACGTCGGGGTGCTCGCGACCTTCCCCGCCGCCTCACGCTGAAGGCCGGCGTCCGCGATCAGTCGATGCAGATCGCGCCGGTCGACTTGCCGCCGACGATCTTGGCGTAGCAGCCGAACTGGACGTTGGTCTTCTGGCACTGGCCGGTCGTGGCGCCCTGGGCCTCCAGGTTGCCCTCGGCGATGCAGGCGCCCTGGCAGTCGGCCTTGTCCGAGCAGGTCTTGCCGGCGTCGGCATAAGGCGCGACGCAGGTCTGGCGCTGGAGGCGGCCGACCGGCTGCATCGTCCCGCCGCGCGCCGCGCACGAGGCGTCGGCGCTCTGGGCGCCCGGCTGCGGGGCCGGCGCGGGCGCGCAGGCGGCCAGCAGCGACAGGGCCAGGCTGGCGCTCGCCAGGCCACTCTTCAAGAAAGAAGGGGTCATACGCATACTCAAGGTCCTTTAGGCGACGGCGCCCATGAAGCCCGGCAGCCAGGCCTCGTGGGCCGTGCGCAGGGTTTCCAGCGGCAGGCTGAACAGGCCGGTCGAGGCGAAGGCGTCGCCGCCGGCCACGCCGGCCACGATGGCGTGGACGCCGGCTTCCTTGGCGGCGGTCAGCACCGCGTCCGGGTCGGGCGTGGCCAGCAGGTAGCGGGCCTGGTCCTCGCCGAACAGGTAGGGATGGGCGTGGGCGTGGCTGGTGGCGTTCAGGGTGACGCCGACCTTGCTGGCCAGGGCGATGTCGGCCGCGGCGATCAGCAGGCCGCCGTCCGACAGGTCGTGCAGGCCGGCGACCAGGCCGGTGGGGATCAGGCCGCGCACGAAGTCGCCGTTCTTGCGCTCGACGGCTAGGTCGACCGGCGGCGGGGCGCCGTCCTCGCGGCCCAGGATCTCGCGCAGATAGATCGAGGCGCCCAGCTCGCCGTGGGTCTCGCCGATCAGCACCAGGGTGTCGCCCTCGGCCACGTTGCCGAAGCCCATGCGCAGGTCGTAGTCGGAGAGCAAGCCCACCGCGCCGACGGTCGGGGTCGGCGGAATGGCGACGCCGTTGGTCTCGTTGTAGAGGCTGACATTGCCGGACACGACCGGGAAGTCCAGGGCCCGGCAGGCCTCGGCCATGCCGTCGGTGGCGCGGACGATCTGGCCCATGGTCTCGGGCTTTTCGGGGCTGCCGAAGTTCAAGTTATCGGTGATGGCGATCGGCAGCGAGCCGGCGGCGGTCAGGTTGCGCCAAGCCTCGGCCACGGCCTGCTTGCCGCCCTCGTAGGGGTCGTTCTGAACGTAGCGCGGGGTGACGTCGCTGGTCACGGCGATGGCCTTGCCCTTGCCGTGGATGCGCACGATGCCGGCGTCGCAGCCAGTGGCGCTGTCTTCCAGGGTGTCGGCCATCACGTGGCGGTCGTACTGCTCCCACAGCCAGCGCTTGGAGGCCATGTCGGGGCTGCCGACCACCTTCAGCACGGCGGCGTTCCAGTCGGCCGGGGCGGGGATCTTGCCCGGGTCGAGGTGCGGGTGCAGGGTCGGCTGGACCCAGGGCCGGTCGTACAGCGGCGCGTCGTCGAACAGCGGGGCCAGCGGGACGTCGCAGACGGTCTCGCCGTGATGCTTGAGCACCAGGCGGCCGGTGTCGGTAGTGTAACCGATGACCGCGGCGTCCAGGCCCCACTTCTCGAAGATGGCGTGGCCGTCCTGCTCGCGGCCGGGCTTCAACACCGCCAACATGCGCTCTTGGCTTTCCGAGAGCATCATCTCGTAGGCGCTCATGCCCGTCTCGCGCTGGGGCACCATGTCCATGTTCAGCTCGATGCCGACCCCGCCCTTGCCGGCCATCTCGACCGAAGAGGAGGTCAGGCCCGCCGCGCCCATGTCCTGGATGGCGGCGACGGCGCCGGTGGCCATCAGCTCCAGCGTGGCCTCGATCAGCAGCTTCTCGGCGAAGGGGTCGCCGACCTGGACGGTGGGGCGCTTCTCCTCTGAGTCTTCCGAGAACTCGGCCGACGACATGGTCGCGCCGTGGATGCCGTCGCGGCCGGTCTTGGAGCCGAAATAGACCACTGCCAGACCCGCGCCGGGGGCGGCCGAGTAGAAGATCTTGTCGGCGTCGGCCAGGCCTACGCACATGGCGTTGACCAGGATGTTGCCGTTGTAGCCCCTGTGAAAGTTGGTCTCGCCGGCGACCGTGGGCACGCCCACGCAGTTGCCGTAGCCGGCGATGCCCGCGACGACGCCGTCCACCAGGCGCTTGGTCTTGGGATGGTCGGGCTCGCCGAAGCGCAGGGCGTTCAGCAGGGCGATCGGCCGCGCGCCCATGGTGAACACGTCGCGCATGATGCCGCCCACGCCCGTCGCCGCGCCCTGGTAGGGCTCGATGTAGGACGGGTGGTTGTGGCTCTCCATCTTGAAGATGATGGCGTCGCCGTCGTCGATGTCGATCACGCCGGCGTTCTCGCCGGGGCCGCAGATCACCCGCGGGCCGGTGATCGGGAACTTCTTCAGCTGGTTCTTCGACGACTTGTACGAGCAGTGCTCGGACCACATCACCGAGAAGACCCCCAGCTCGACCAGGTTGGGCTCTCGGCCCAGGCGGTCGAGGACGACGGCGTACTCCTCCGCGTTCAGGCCGAATTCGCGGGCCGTGTCGGCCATGGACTTGGCGGGGGACGTCGTGGGGGCGGGCGAGGTGCTCATGGGCGGGCGTTCTAGCGCGCGTCGGGGGATTCCGCTATATTCTAGAAAGATCAAAGGTGGTTCTAGAATGGGCATCAGCATCAAGCGCGCCGATACCGAGGATCTCATTCGCAAGGTCGCCAACGCGACCGGCGAGAGCTTGACCGAGACCATCCATCAGGCCATGGCGGAAAAGGCGTCGCGGCTAGAGCCGGAAGGCGAAGCGCGCGCCAAGCGCAAGGCGGAGCTTGCCGCGTTCTTCGCCAAGTTGGACGCCCGTCCGCGAAACGGGCGCACGCGCGAGGAAATCGAAGCCGAGATGTACGGCGAGTTCGGCGAACCGATCTGATGGTCGTCGATACGTCGGCGATCTACGCCATGCTTGTTGGAGAGCCCGAGCGAGACCGGTTCTCCGAAGCAATGGACGCGGCCGACCGCAAATGGGTGTCGACCATGACCCTGGTCGAGTGCGCGTCGGTATTGCTCGGCAAGGATATCGAAGGCGACCCTGTTGAAATCCTCGACGAGTTCACTCGGCTCTATGGCCTGACGGTCGTTCCCTTTGACGAGGCGCAGCGCCGGTTCGCGACCGAAGGCTTGGCGCGCTTCGGCAAGGGGCGGCATCGTGCGAAGCTCAACATTGGCGATAGCGTGGCCTACGGCCTTTCGCGCAGTCTCGATCAGCCGCTGTTGTTCAAGGGCAACGACTTTATTCTCACGGACGTGAAGCGAGTTTTCGAATGATCTCCCGCCGCCACCTGCTGGCGCTCGCCGCCGCCCTGCCGCTGACCGCCGCCGGGGCCGCGCCCGTCCGGGTGCGGATGGTCACCGACCTGGGGCCGATCGTCATCGAACTCTATCCGGACAAGGCCCCGATCACCGTGGCCAATTTCCTGGCCTATGCGGACCGGCATCTGCTGGACGGCGGGACCTTCTACCGGACGGTCTCGCCCAAGAACGACAATAACCCGGCGACCATCAGCGTCATCCAGGGCGGACTGAATCGCGACGACAGCCCCTTGCCCGCCATCGCCCACGAGACCACCAAGGTGACGGGCATCCGGCACACCGACGGCGTGATCTCGATGGCGCGGGACGAGCCGGGCACGGCGGGGTCGGAGTTCTTCATCTGCCTGGGCGACAACCCGGCCCTGGACTTCGGCGGGGCCCGCAACAAGGACGGCCAGGGCTTCGCGGCCTTCGGCAAGGTGGTCGAGGGGATGGACGTGGTCCGCAGGATCCACGACGCCCCCACGCTCAGCAAGGCCGACGATCCCTACATGAAAGGCCAAATTCTTGAAAATCCGGTGAAGATTCAAAAGCTAAGCCGGAACTAAGGCAGCTTGGCGCTAGGAACGGGCGGACTCCCGAGCCGTTTTCTTCTCCGTGCGCGATCGGCGCGCTGTCCAAGGAGAAAGCTCATGGGCGACAACAAGACCCGCGGCCCGCAGCAGCAGCAGAACGACCCGCAGCGACAGTCCCCGGGCCAGCAGCAGCAGCAGGGCGACCGCAATCGCCAGAACGAGCAGGGCCGCAATCCCGGCGGCCAGGCCAACCAGAAGGGTCAGCAGCAGCGCTGACCAAGACCGCTCCGTGAATGTGAAGGAGGGGCCGGCGGCATCCGCCGGCCCCTTTTTGTTGGTCCTCCCCCTGTGGGGAGGTGTCGGCGAAGCCGACGGAGGGGGGTGATCGGCAGGTCGCCGCACCCAGGATCTTCAATCCCAAACTCCCCCCACCGGCCTTCGGCCGCCTCCCCACAGGGGCAGGGTCTTGCGTTACTGCACCACCGGCAGCTCGATGAAGCTGGCCGTGTCGCCCGCGTGATAGACCCGCTGCGTGGCCTTCACATAGTCCGCCGGCTTGGCGAAGAAGATGTTGGGCGTGAAGGTCTGCGGGTTCCGGTCGTACAGCGGGAACCAGCTGGACTGCACCTGGACCATGATCCGGTGGCCCGGCTGGAAGGTGTAGTTCGCGGTCGGCAGGATGAACTGGTACTTCAGCGGCGCGTTGGGCGTCAGGGCCTTGGGGGCGCTGAAGCTCTCGCGGTAGCGGCCGCGGAAGATGTCCATGCCCACGGCCAGCTGGTAGCCGCCCAGCTCGGGCTGGCTGGGGACCTCGTCGGGGAAGACGTCGATCAGCTTGACCACCCAGTCGCTGTCCGTGCCGCTGGTCGAGGCCGTCAGGTTGACCTTGGGCACGCCGGCGATCTTCAGCGGCGCGGTCAGGGGCTCGGACACGTAGCTCAGTACGTCGGTGCGGTCGGCCACGGCGCGCTGGTCGGTCAGCAGCCAGGGCGTCCAGCGGTCGCGGTCGCCGAACTTCATCGGCCGCGGGATGTAGGGCACGGGCTTGGCCGGGTCGGAGACATATTCGTCATAGGCCGCCGCGCCCTTGGCCGGGGCCGGGGCGCTGAACGACAGGCCGCCTTTCTCGGTCAGGTACAAGGGCTTGTTCCCGCCCCCCGCTACTTTTTGGGGGGGCCAGGACTTGTAGCGATCCCAGCGGTTCTGGCCCGGGTCGTAGATCAGCACCGGCGGGGTGTCGGCCTTGGGCGCGCCGTCCTTCAGATACTGGTCGAAGAACGGCAGCAGCACGTCGCGGCGGAACTGCAGGGCGGTGTCGCCGTCCCACTTGAAGGCCCCCAGGCTGGAGCCGTCGTAGTTCACCTGGCTGTGCCGCCAGGGACCTAGCACCAGGTAGCTCTTGTCGTTGGCCGCGTCCTTGGGCTCGGTGGCGGCGTAGGCGTGCACCGCGCCCCACATGTCCTCCTGATCCCACAGGCCCTGGATCCACATGGTCGGCACCTTGAGCGGCTGCTCGGCCATGGTCTTGTCCAGCGCCTGCTGGCTCCAGAACGGCGTGTAGGCGGCGTTCTCGGTCAGCTTCTTCCACCAGGGGAGCACGTCCAGCCCGTTGGCCTTGGCGTAGTCCCCGGCCGAGCCGGCCCGGCGGAAGTTCTCGTAGTCGTCCGGGCTGCGGCGCACGATGTTGTCGCCGGCCCCGCGCTTGGTGGTCTGGCCGGTGAAGTAGTCGAAGTTCACCTGCCGGAAGGCGCCGAAGTGGAACCAGTCGTCGCCCATCCAGCCGTCGACCATCGGGCTCATCGGCGCGGCCACCTTCAGGGCCGGGTGCGGGTTCACCAGGGCCATGACGACGGTGAAGCCCTCATAGGACGAGCCCAGCATGCCGACCTTGCCGTTGCTCTCGGGCACGTTCTTGGTCAGCCACTCGATGGTGTCGTAGGCGTCGGTCGAGTGGTCGACCTCGCTGCTGTTCAGTGGCCCCTTCAGCGGGCGGGTCATCACATAGTCGCCCTCCGAGCCGTACTTGCCGCGGATGTCCTGGATGACGCGGATATAGCCGTCCTTGACGAAGACCTCGTCGCCCTGGGCCAGGGTGGCCAGCATCGACGGGCTGTCGTTGCGCGCCGTGCGCTTGGCGGCGTTGTAGGGCGTGCGGGTCAGCAGGATCGGGGCGTTCTTCGCCCCCTTGGGCACGACGATCACGGTGTAGAGCTTGGTGCCGTCGCGCATCGGGATCATGACCACGCGCTTGTCGTAGTCGTAGCCGACCTTGGGCGCGACGTACTTGCCGTCGATGTCCGGGGTGAGGGCGGGTGTCTGGGCGTGAGCGGCGGAGAAGGCGGTCAGGGCGGCGGCGGCCAGCAGGCCGGCGCGGAAGGCGGATGCGAGACTCATCGAAAAGCTCCCCAAGGGTTGAGCGCACCTTAAGAGCGGTTTTCGAGGGGCGCTATAGTATAACACCGGTCGGCGCGGCGGCTTGAGCCGGCGGCGGCCGCGTGCTCCCTTGCCCGCCAATCGGCGAGTCGGTGGGTGCTTCATGCGTAGAGTTTTCCTGGCGAGCGTCGCCCTGGCGTCCGCCCTGGCTGCCCAGCCTGCCTTCGCCGCGCCGGACCTGGACCTTCGCGACAACTACGCCCATCGGCGCTGCCACGGCGGCGAGAACACCGGGGAAGGGCTCACGGTCGGCGTGCCCGGGCAGGAGGCCAAGGCCATCGCGGCGTCGCAGGGACGGGTCAAGCGCAGCGGCAAGGTGCTGACGCTGGGCAAGGTGCGGCTGAAGACCCGGATGGTCGATGGCGAAGGCGACGGCGGCGAGGAGTTCGAATATCTGGGCGGCTGGGCGCGGTCTGGCCTCGAGGTGGTGTTCGTGCTGCGCTACGAGGACCTGGCCTGGCGCCTGATCGACCCGCGCAGCGGCCAGTCGGTCGAGATAGGCGGCCCGCCCCTGGCCTCGCCCGGCGGCAAGGCGATCGCGGCGGTGGGCGACGACAGCCTGATCAACGAGTTCAACGGCATAGAGATCGTCGACTACAAGGACGGCCGGTTCGAAAGCCAGGCGATCGACGCCGACTACGCCTGCGACCCGGTCTGGCTCAGCGACGAGGTGCTGCAGCTGAAGGTGCTGTCGCCGAAGTACCGCGACAGGAACGGCGAACTGCTGGCCGGCGAACTGCCGCCGTCGGCCTGGCGGACGACGAAAGTCGTGCGCAAGAACGGCGCGTGGACGCTTATTGCTCCTCACCCGTGAAACGGGGGAGGTGGCGCGATGCGAATACGCATCGTTACGGAGGGGGCGTCTAGCGGAGGGAACGCCCCCTCCGTCACGTCGCCGATGGCGCCGCGCCACCTCCCCCGCTACGCAGGGGAGGAGAGGATCAGGCGCTGGCGAAGATGCTGCGGAACAGCAGGGCGCCGTCTTCCGAGCCCAGGTCGGGATCGAACGAGCGGTCGGGGTGGGGCATCAGGCCCAGCACGTTGCCCTTGGCGTTCATGATGCCGGCGATGTCGCGGGCCGAGCCGTTGGGATTGTCCTGGTAGCGGAACACCACCTGGCCTTCGCCCTCGATGCGGTCCAGGGTCTGCTCGTCGGCGAAGAAGTTGCCCTCGCCGTTGCCGACGGTCATCACGGCCGAGCGCTGCTCGCCGAAGCCGGCGGTGAAGCGGGTCTGGCTGTTGACCACGTCCAGGGCCACCGGCTTGCAGATGTATTTCAGCTTCTCGTTGCGCAGCAGGGCGCCGGGCAGCAGGCCCGCCTCGCACAGCACCTGGAAGCCGTTGCAGATGCCCACGACCGCGACGCCGTCGTCGGCGGCCTTGATCACTTCGCGCATCACCGGGCTCTGGGCGGCCATGGCCCCGCAGCGCAGGTAGTCACCGTAGGAGAAGCCGCCGGGCAGGACGATCAGGTCCAGGTCGTCCGGCAGGGCCGTCTCCTGGTGCCAGACCATCTCGACGCGGGCTCCGGCGGAGCGCTCGATGGCGACCTTGCAGTCACGATCGCAATTGGAACCGGGGAAGACGACGACGGCGGCTTTCATGGCGCGGGCCTGTAGCACCGTTCGCGGGTGTTGTCAGGTGTGTTGGAGGTGAAACGCCCCTCTGTCTTGTCGCCTCTCATTTCAACCGTCATCCCGGGCCTCGTGCCCGGGACCCCTTCGTCCGCCGCAAGTGCGGAGGTGTGGCGCGCCGGCGCGCCAAGGCGCTTCACTGTCGGTTGAACTAGGGGTCCCGGGCACGAGTGTTCAGTCCGGGGACATAGCTGACACTTGTTCGGGGACATAGCTGACACATCATCATTGGCAGGATTGGCTCGAAAGGAGGGCGGTCCATGCCTTGGCGAGAGGTGTCGGCGATGGAGCAGCGTCGGGAGTTC
>NZ_JAVDWJ010000027.1:0-15150 GCF_031457295.1 Caulobacter sp. BE254
GTCCATCTCACGCAAAATGAAGATCGCCTGCTGGCGGCAAGCCTTCTTCTTCGAGCTCTTTGCTCATATGCGATAGCCCTGCCCACAGGGGGAGGCGGCCGAAGGCCGGTGGGGGAGTTTTAGGGCTGTTGATCCCCGATCCGGCCGCCTGCCGGTCACTCCCCCTCCGTCGGCTTCGCCGACACCTCCCCCACGGGGGGAGGATCTACTCTTGCGCAAACCTCGGTTTCATATGCTCAATTACCTTTCGTTTCGGGGACTTGAGCGTCTTGCGTCTGTTCGTGTTCGGATTGGGCTATGTCGGCCAGGCCTTCGCCGAGGCGCTGATGGCCAGGGGCTGGGGCGTCGCGGCCACCGCGCGGGACGCCGAACGCGCCGCGCAACTGCGCGCCCTGGGGATCGAGCCCGTCGACGCCGACGACCGCGCCGCCATGACCGCGGCCCTGACCGGCGTCAACGCCGTGCTGGTCACCGCCCCGCCCACCGCCGAGGGCTGCCCGGGCCTCGAGGCCACGATCCCGGCCCTGGCGGCGGCGGAGGCCTTTCCCGACTGGATCGGCTACCTGTCGACCACCGGCGTCTATGGCGATTTCGAGGGCCGCTGGGTGTTCGAGAGCTCGCCCCTGAAGGCCCAGTCGGTCGAGGGCGCGCGCCGCGTCGGCGCCGAGCGCGACTGGCGCCAGGTGGGGCGCGGCATGGGGCTGACGGTGACCACCTTCCGCCTACCGGGCATCTACGGCCCCGGCCGCAGCGCCTTGGACCGGCTGCGGGCCGGCGAAGGCCGCCGGATCGTCAAGCCGGGCCAGGTGTTCAGCCGCATCCACCTGGAAGACATCGTCTCGGGCCTGCTGGCCTCGCTGGACCGCCCCCGGGCCGGCGGCGTCTACAACCTGGTCGACGACGAGCCAGCCCCGCCCCAGGACGTGATGGAGCACGCCGCCAGCCTGCTGGGCGTCGCCGTCCCGCCCGACCTGCCGTTCAACGAACTGGGCCTATCGCCGGCCACCCGCCGCTTCTACGCCGAGAACAAGCGCGTCTCCAACGCCCTGGCCAAGGCCGAGCTGGGCTGGCGGCCGAAGTACCCGACCTATCGCGAGGGGCTGGCGGCGATTTTGGCGGCGGGGCGTTAGAGGCTGTCCGGCCAGCGGCGAGAGCCATGGAAGACCCTGAGAATCTCGATCTCCTCGCCACGGATCTTATACGCGACGATGAAGGGGCCTCCAGGAACCACGAGTTCGCGCGCGCCACCGCGACGCCCCGGCCGACCAATGTTGGGGAAGTCGCTAAGTCGCCCGACAACCTTGACGATCCGCTGGATCTGGCCCGCCGCTGCGATGGGGCGATCTTGGGCGATCCACGCCCGAGCGAAGGCAAGATCGCGCTTAGCCGGCTCGGTCCAAACGACGCGCATGCGTCAGTCGCGCGTGGGCATAGGCCGTTCGTTCGGCGTATCCCAAGAGGCGACCCATTCAACGATTTCGTCGTGTTCGAAGACCCGGCCTTCCTCGGCCGCCCGCAAGCCTTCGTCGATCGCGGCGTCCTGCCAATCGCGCGCTTCGAGGAAATCGCGCACGGCTTGCTCGACGAGCGCCGTCTTGGGCTGGTCCATGACGTCCGCGACCTCGGACAATCGCCGGTCAAGATCGCTGTCGAGCTCAATGCGGAGAGGAGCGGATTTCGCCATCGGCCTTCTCGAACAAGTCGTGAACACACCATACGGCTGACGCCGCAAAAGGCCAGCTATTCTTCGTCGGGCCCCATTTCGGCGGCGGCCCAGGCGGTCGCGGGGGCCTGGCCAGCCGCGCGGGCGCGAGCGGCGCGGGCCAGCCGGCGAGCCACCGGATCGTCCTCGACGGGCTCGGCCAGCGCCCTCGCCTCCGCCACCGCCGCCACCAGCCGCTCCAGGTCCTGCGGCCGGGACAGCCGGTGGTCGCCGTCCTTGACCAGGGTGAAGACCACGTCGTCAGCGTTCAGGACGTTGGCCAGCTCCAGGGCGTGGGTCCAGGGCACCTCGGGGTCGGCGCCGCCCTGCAGGACGCGCACCGGGACGTCGATCGGCACGGGCCCCGGCAGGATCGACCAGCGGGCGCCGTCCTCCAGCAAGGCGCGGGTGATCGGATAGCCGCCGTCGTCGTACTCGGAGGGGCGGATCCAGCGGCCGTCGCGGGCGATCGCCGCCCTGGCCTCCTCCGACAGCTCCGGCGCCATCAGCTTCTCGGTGAAGTCCGGCGCGGGCGCGACCAGCACCAGGGCCTTGACCCGGTCAGGCCGGGCGATGGCGGCCAGACAGGCCAGCCAGCCGCCCATCGACGAGCCCACCAGCACCAGCGGCCCTTGGGTCAACTCGTCGATCACCGCCAGCGCGTCCTCGCGCCAATGGCTGATCGTGCCCTCGGCGAAGTCGCCGTCCGACTCCCCGTGGCCGAAATAGTCGAAGCGCAGATAACCGCCGCCGGTCGCCTGGGCCTGGTCGGCCAGGACCTGGGCCTTGGTCCCGGCCATGTCGGAATGGAACCCGCCCAACCATACAACCGTGGGCTGGGTTCCGGGGACGCTGCGATACGCCAACCGCAGATTGTTGATGCGAACGAGGTGCTGAAGGGAATCGGTCATGGCGCGGCCTTGTTCATTTCGGTAACTACGACCCCTCAAACCTCGTTAGAGCAACGCGTGTCCATCCTCCCCGACGATTTCACGCTCCTGCAGGTGACCCCGGAACTGGAAACCGGCGGCGCCGAGCAGACGACCATCGACGTGGCCCACGGCGTGATCGCCCAGGGCGGCAAGGCCCTGGTCGCCACCAAGGGCGGCCGCATGGCCTCGCGGCTGGAGGCCGACGGCGGCCGCCTGGCCCAGATGCCGGCCCAGTCCAAGAACCCGCTGATCATGCTGGGCAACGCCGCCCGGCTGATCGACCTGATCCGCCGCGAGAAGGTGACCCTGGTCCACGCCCGCTCGCGCGCGCCCGCCTTCAGCGCCCTGTGGGCCGCCCACGCCACCAGGGTGCCGTTCGTGGCCACCTATCACGGCGTCTACAACGCCAAGTCCAACCTCAAGCGCTGGTACAACGCGGTGATGACCAAGGGCGACCTGGTGATCGCCAATTCGGAATATACCCGCGCCCACGTGATCGCCGAGCATGGCATTCCGGCCGAACGGGTGGTGGCCATTCCGCGCGGCGTCGACCTGACCCGCTTCGAACCGGGCCTGGTCTCGGCAGAACGGGTCAGGGCGTTGCGCGACGCCTGGGGCGTCCAGACCGAGGACCGCCGGCTGAAGGTGCTGCTGGCCGGCCGCCTGACGCGCTGGAAGGGCCAGGCCCTGGTCATCGAGGCCATGGCGCGGCTGAAGGCGATCTCCGACACCCGCATCCTGCTGCTGCTGGTCGGCGACGACCAGGGGCGCAAGGCCTATCGCGCCGAACTGGAGCACATGATCGCCCAGGCCGGGCTGCAGGACAGCGTCAGGCTGGTGGGCCATTGCGACGACATGCCGGCCGCCTACCTGATCGCCGACCTGGCCATCGCCCCCTCGCTGGAGCCCGAGGCCTTCGGCCGCACGGCGGTCGAGCCGCAGGTGATGGGTAAGCCGGTGATGGCCGCCGACCACGGGGCGGCGCGCGAGACCGTGGTCGCCGGCGAGACCGGCTGGCTGGTCAAGCCCGGCGACGCCGAGGCCTGGGCCGAAGCCCTGTCCAACGCCTGCGAATCCGGGGCGGCGCGACGCCAGGCCATGGGCATGGCGGCCCGGGTGCGGGCCCGGAAACTGTATTCGGTTGACGCCATGGTCGAAGCAACGCTCAAGGTCTACGCACGCGTTCTGGAGACGAAGAGTTGAGCAAGGAAATCAAGAAGGTCCTGGTCATCAAGCTGGGCGCCCTCGGCGATTTCGTTCTGGCCCTGGCGGCGATGAAGAAGATCCGCGAAGCCCATCCGCGCGCCAAGATCACCCTGCTCACCACCCCGCCCTTCGAAGCCCTGGCCAAGCTGTCGCCCTACTTCAACAGCGTCGAGACCGACGGCCGTCCCAGCGACTTCGGCGACCTGACCGCCATGCTGGGGCGTCTGCGCCAGGCCCGCTACGACCGCGTCTATGACCTGCAGACCAACAGCCGCACCAACTGGTACTTCCAGGCCCTGCGGCCGTTCCCGCCGCAGTGGTCGGGCATCGCGGCCGGCTGCGCCCTGCCCCAGCGCGGCAAGGCCCGCTACCACATGCACACGCTGGAGCGGCAGGCCGACCAGTTGAAGCAGGCCGGCGTCTGGCCCGACGCCCCCACCGCGCCGGGCGCCGCCCCGGCCCCGGACCTGTCCTGGATCCTGCGCCGCACCAAGGAGACGCGGCCGGTGGCCAGCGCCGCGGCCCCGCGTCCCTATGTGCTGCTGGTGCCCGGCGGTTCGGCGCATCGGCCCGAGAAGCGCTGGCCGACCGAAAGCTACGCCCAGCTCGCCGCCCTGCTGAAGGCGCGGGGACTGGACATCGTCATCATCGGCGGCCCGCAGGAAAGCGCCATGGCCCGGCAGATCCAGAAGACCGTGGGCCAAGCCCGCGACCTGACCGGCCGCACCGACTTCGCCCAACTGGCCGTGCTGGGCGCCAAGGCGGTCCTGGCCGTCGGCAACGACACCGGCCCGACCCACCTGCTGGCCGCCGCCGGCGCCCCGACCATCGCCCTGTTCTCCGACGCCTCGGACCCGGAATTGTGCGGCCCGCGCGGCCACGTGACGGTGATCCGCTCGCCCGACCTCCAGGCCCTGCCGGTCAGCACCGTGGCCAGCGCGGCGATCGCGTTGCTGCCGCGCTGACAATCCTCCCCCTGTGGGGGAGGCGGCCGAAGGCCGGTGGGGGGAGTTTTAGGGTCGTCGTTCCGGGATGCGGCCATCGGCCGATTACTCCCCCCTCCGTCGGCTTCGCCGAAACCTCCCCCACAGGGGGAGGATCTGCTCAATACCCCTCGTACCGTCCCGGCTTGTGGTTGGCGATGATCACCACGCTCAGCGCCACGGCCGAGAGGATCGACAGCAGCAGCTTGTCCCAGCTGATCACCGCGAAGGCCGCGGCCACGATCACGCAATCCGAAGCCATCTGCACCTTGCCGGCGCTGATCCCGCGCTTTTCGTAGAGCCACAGCGCCAGCACCCCGATGCCGCCGACGCTGGACTTGTGCCGCGCCAAGGCCAGGATGCCCATGCCGATGATCGTGCCGCCGAAGATCGCGGCGAACACCGGATCGACGGTGATGATCTTCAGCCAGGCCGGCAGGCCCAGGGCCAGGCCGGCCAGCAGCAGGTTGGTGACCAGGGTCTTGCCGGTGAACACCCAGCCCAGCGCGCGCTGGGCCAGCACGTAGAACGGGATGTTCAGCAGGAAGAACAGCACCCCGACCGGCCAATGGGTCAGGTAGGACAGGATCAGCGCCACCCCCGCCATCCCGCCCGTGGTCAGGCCGGCCGCCTTCAGCAGGGTCAGGCCCACGGCGATGAAGCTGGAGCCGATCAGCAGGGCGTGAACGTCCTCGATCGGGGTGTGACGGGCGGCGGCGGGCGGCGTGTTCATGGACGGACAGGAAGGATCGCGACTGGAGGGAAGGCCGGCCCGACCCCGACGTTTCGCCCCCTTGGCCCCTTCTCGACGCGTCCGGCCCTTAAAAGGCGGGCCTTGACGCGCATGCGCCTTGATAGCGCGGGAGTCCTTCGTCATATATCACTTGCGAACGCGGCGTCCCTCGGACTCCGCGCGAACTCATTCAATGATACGCCTCCGGATCGTCAGGTCCGGCGGCAAAAGCCCATGAACAACACCGGAGCCGCCCTATTCGCCGTCCTATGCAAACGCCGCCCGTCAAGGATGGTCCGCGTATCAACGAAGACATTCGGGTCCCCCGCGTCCTGCTGATCGACCAGAACGGCGAGAAGCAAGGCGAGATGCCGATTTCCGCCGCCCTCGAAGCGGCCGAGGAAGCAGGCCTGGACCTGGTCGAGATCGTCCCCAACGCGAACCCTCCCGTCTGCAAGATCCTGGACTACGGCAAGTTCAAGTTCCAGGAGCAGAAGAAGAAGAACGAGGCTCGCAAGCGGCAGAAGATCGTCGAGCTCAAGGAAATCAAGCTGCGCCCCAACATCGACATTCACGATTACGACGTGAAGGCCAAGTCGATGCACCGGTTCTTCGAGGAAGGCGACAAGGTCAAGGTGACCCTGCGCTTCCGCGGCCGGGAAATGGCGCACCCGGAACTGGGCATGAAGCTGCTGCTCAAGGTCAAGGCCGATTTCGACGAGATCGCCAAGGTCGAATACGAGCCACGCATGGAAGGCCGCCAGATGATCATGATCCTGGCCCCGCGCTAGGCTCTTTCGCTTGGACATGCAGAACGCCCCGGCCAACGCCGGGGCGTTTTTCGTTGAGGCCGGGCCTTTGATCGCCCCTTCGAAAACGCAACCCTACGACGCGAACAAGCTCGACAGTTTCGCGAGCCTTGCTAGGCTGAGGCCAGTTTGGGGGACTATGCGTGTTGAAGACCGTCTTGGCCGTCGTCACGGCCGGTATCGCCATGGGCGGCGCGATCCGCGCCGAGGCCGTTGCGGCGGAGGCCCCACCGCTGGCCCTCTACGGCCGCCTGCCCGATGTCGACCAGATCGCGATCTCGCCGGACGGCCGCAAGCTGGCCATCTCCCTCACCGACGGCGAAAAGCGCGTGGTCGCGATCCGCGAGGCGGATGAGGGCAGCAAGCTGCTCAGCGCCGTCAACCTTGAGAGCACCAAGCTGCGCGACGTGCGGTGGGCCGGACCCGAGCACGTGCTGATCACCAAGTCGAACACCGCCCAGCCCTACGGCCTGTCGGGGCCCAAGCGCGAATACTGGATGACCATCGACGTCAACCTGACGACCAAGAAGCAGCGCCTGCTGATGGAGAACCAGGAAGACGCGATGAACGTCGTCCTGGCGGTGCCGACCGTGCGGATGCTCGACGGCGTGCCGCACGCCTTCGTCGAGGGCGTGCATTTCGTCGACAACTACGGCGCCGACACGCTCTACAAGATCAACCTGAAGACCGGCGCCACCCGCCGGCTGGACATCGGCGGGTCGGAGGACACCGACGACTGGCTGGTCTCGCCCGACGGCCAGCCCCTGGCCCAATCGCTCTATGACGAGCAGAAGGGCGCCTGGTCGCTGAAGCTCAAGACCGACCACGGCTGGGTCACCGCCGAGAAGACCGAGTCGAAGATGGGCTCGCGCCGCCTGGGCGGCCTGGGCCGCGACGGCCGCTCGGTGCTGGTGTGGATGGACGACGAGAACGACACCGACAAGACAGTGCTGCGCGAATACGCCCTCGACGGCGACCATGTCGTCATCCCCGACAGCGCCACGTTCGACAGCCTGATCCACGCGCCCGACGGCTCGGGCCTGGTCGGCGCCAAGAGCCTGCTGGGCGACGAACGCCGCTACACCTTCTTCGACGCCAAGCTGCAGGCCAGCTGGAACGCCGTGGCCAAGGCCTTCCCCGGCGATCAGATCGCGCTGGAGTCCTGGTCGGACGACAAGCGCAAGCTGGTGGTCTGGGTCGATTCCCCGACAGAGGGCCCGGCCTACGCCCTGGTCGATCTCGACACCGGTAGCGCCCGCTACCTGGCCAACGTCTATGCCGGGCTGACGGAGGACGGCGTCTTCGATGTCCGGCCGATCAAGTACAAGGCCGCCGACGGCCTGGAGATCACCGGCTACCTGACCCTGCCCAAGGGCAAGGATCCCAAGAACCTGCCGCTGGTGGTGCTGCCGCACGGCGGTCCCGAGGGCCGCGACACCCTGGGCTTCGACTGGTGGAGCCAGGCGCTTGCCTCGCGCGGCTACGCGGTGCTGCGGCCCAATTTCCGGGGCTCGGAAGGTTTTGGCTGGGCGTTCGTCAAGGCCGGTTTCGGCCAGTGGGGCAAGTCCATGCAGACCGACCTGTCGGACGGCGTGCGCCATCTGGCCAAGCAGGGGACGATCGATCCCAAGCGCGTCTGCATTGTCGGCGGCAGCTATGGCGGCTACGCCGCCCTGGCCGGGGCGACCCTGGACCGCGGCGTCTATCGCTGCGCCGCCTCGGTGGCCGGCCCCGCCGACCTCAAGCGCATGCTGGTCGACAGCAACGAACGCTTCAACTCCAGCAACAACTCGACCCTGCGCTATTGGCTGCGGTTCATGGGCGCTGACCGCGTCCGGGACCCCGACCTGGCCGCCATCTCGCCGGCCAAGATGGCCGACAAGGTCGACGTCCCCCTGCTGCTGATCCACGGCAAGGACGACACCGTAGTGCCCTATGTGCAGAGCACGATCATGGCCGACGCCATGAAGAAGGCCGGCAAGCCGGTCGAACTGGTCACCCTCGACGGCGAGGACCACTGGCTGTCGCGCGGCGCTACCCGGCTGCAGATGCTGACCTCGGTGGTGGGCTTCCTGGAGAAGAACAACCCGCCGAACTGACGCGCGCGATCGGCTCCACTGAAATTTCAGATAGCGGTCGCCAGGACCGCCGATCCGGCGTAAACCGCGCGGCCTGATGACCACGCCCGCCCCCCCGACCGCCGCCACGCCGGACGCCAGTCCTCGCGCCCTCTATGTCCTGCTGCTGGTGGTGTTCATCAACCTGGTGGGCTTCGGGCTGGTCATTCCGCTGCTGCCCTTCTACGCCAAGTCGCTGAACGCCAGCGCCTGGCAGGTGACGGCGATGTTCTCGGCCTATTCGCTGGGGCAGTTCATCGCCGAACCGTTCTGGGGGCGCCTCAGCGACCGCATCGGCCGGCGGCCGGTGCTGATCGTCACCATCCTGGCCAACACTCTCTCCTATGTGGCCCTGGCCTTCGCGCCCAACATCGCCTGGGCCTTCGCCATCCGCCTGGCCAGCGGCTTCGGCAGCGGCAACATCTCGACGATCCAGGGCTACATGGCCGACGTCACCCCGCCCGAGAAGCGCGCGGGGCGCATGGGCCTGCTGGGCGCGGCGTTCGGCATGGGCTTCGTGGTCGGCCCCACCCTGGGCGGCCTGCTGCCGGGCCTGGCCAAGGCCTTCGGCCACTCCGACACCGGCCGCCTGGCGTTCCAGATCCCGCTGCTGACCGCCGCCGCCCTGGCCGCGATCGCCGCCCTGGGCGTGTTCCTGTTCGTGGTCGAGAGCCGCGCGCCCAGCCGCAAGGACGCCCCCGTGGAGCGCCGGCGCGACCACCTGGCCGCCGCGGCCGCCCACCCGGTGCTGTCGCGGGTGCTGCTGGTCACCCTGATCTCGACCGCCGCCTTCGCCGGCATGGAATCGGTGTTCGGCCTGTGGACCCAGGCCCGGTTCGACTGGGGCCCCAAGCAGGTCGGCCTGTGCTTCGCGGTCATCGGGATCATCGCCTCGGTCGGCCAGGGGCTGATCACCGGCCGGCTGGCGCGGCGGTTCGGCGAGGCCAGGGTGCTGGCCGCGGGCCTGGCGATCATCACTGTCAGCCTATGCCTGACCCCGTTCGTCCCCTCGTCGGCCTTCGTGCCGCTGGCGGTGGGGTGCACGGCGTTCGGCCAGTCGTTGGTCTTCCCCTGCGTGGCGGCCCTGATCTCGCGCGCCACCCCGCCCGACAAGCAGGGCGCCATGCTGGGGCTGAACATGGCCGCCGGCTCCCTGGCCCGCATGACCGGCCCGATGCTGGCCGGTCCGCTGTTCGGCCTGGCCATCGGCGGCCCCTACTGGCTGGGAGCGATCCTGATGCTGCCGGCGGTGGCCTTCGCCCTGACCATCGAGAGCCGGGTCAAGGCCGCGGCTTGAGGCGGGGCTTTGCCGCTTGCCTTCTGCGTCCCTTTCCCGTACTAACCCCGCCTTTCCGGAACCGCCTGGCTAATGGCATGCCATGGCGGTTCGTCATGCTTCTCTAGAGGACGGGGCGGTTAAACGCTCCGACGCGAAATGCCTAAGTTGAAGACCAAGTCGGGCGCCAAGAAGCGCTTCAAGATCACGGCCACGGGCCTGCTGAAAGCCGGCGTCGCCGGCAAGCGTCACCGTCTGATCGGCCACAACGGCAAGTACATCCGCCAGAACCGCGGCACGAAGGTCATGAGCGAATCCGACGCCAAGACCATCCGTTCGTACCTGCCCTACGGCCTTTAAGAGGAGCGCTGACACATGGCTCGCGTTAAACGTGGCGTCACCGCCCACGCCAAGCACAAGAAGGTTCTTGAACAGGCGAAGGGCTTCTACGGCCGCCGCAAGAACACCATCCGCACCGCCAAGGCCGCCGTCGACAAGGCCGGCCAGTACGCGTACCGCGACCGCAAGGTGCGCAAGCGCGCCTTCCGCTCGCTGTGGATCCAACGCATCAACGCCGGCGCTCGCGTCGAGGGCTTCACCTACTCGCAGTTTATCCACGGCCTGGACGTGGCGGGTATCGTGATCGACCGCAAGGTCCTCTCGGACATCGCGGGCAACGACCCGGTCGCGTTCAAGGCCATTGCTGACAAGGTCCGCACCGCCCTGGCCGCCTAAGGTCTTTTTCGGGTCCGTCCCGATTGCGATCTGAAGAGCCCTCCGGTGCGAACCGGAGGGCTTTTTGCTGTCTGGCCCCTTCTCCCCACCCGTGAAACGGGGGAGGGCGCGCGCGGCCGCCAAGTTGACGCTTCAGGACGCCCCCTCCGTCACGTCGCGTATTCGCGACGCGCCACCTCCCCCGCGATGCGGGTGAGGAGAAGCAGCGACCGCCCAACTATCGGTTCAACCCCCGCTCCAAATCCTCTAGACGGAACCCCGTCATGACCGATCTCACCTCCCTCGAAGCCGACGTGCTGGCGCAAGTCGCCGCCGCCAGCGATCTCGCCGCCCTGGACGCCGTGCGCGTTTCCGCCCTGGGCAAGACCGGCTCGATCTCGGGCCTGCTCAAGACCCTGGGCGCCATGAGCCCCGACGAGCGCAAGGAACGCGGCGCGGCGATCAATATCCTGCGTGACCGCGTGCAGACGGCGCTGAACGACAAGAAGGCCGCGCTGGAAACCGCCGCCCTCGGCGCGCGCCTGGCCAGCGAGACCCTGGACCTGACCCTGCCCGCCCCGCGCCGCCGCCGCGGCGGCGTCCACCCGACCATGCAGACCATGGACGAGATGGTCGCCATCTTCGCCGAAATGGGCTTCGCGGTGGCGGAAGGTCCCGACATCGAGGACGACTTCCACAACTTCACGGCCCTGAACTTCCCCGAGAAGCACCCGGCCCGCGAGATGCATGACACCTTCTTCTTCAGGACGAAGGTCTCTCCTGACGGTTCTGGGGGCGAACGCATGCTGCTGCGCACCCACACCAGCCCCGTGCAGGTGCGGACCATGCTCAGTCAAACTCCGCCGATCCGGATCATCGCCCCCGGCCGCACCTATCGCGTAGACAACGACGCCACCCACACCCCGGTGTTCCACCAGGTCGAGGGCCTTGTGATCGACAAGGGCATCCACATGGGCCACCTGAAGTGGACCCTGGAGACCTTCCTGGCGCGGTTCTTCGAGACCGACGCGGTGACCACCCAGTTCCGGCCGCACCACTTCCCGTTCACCGAACCGTCGGCGGAAATGGACGTGCAGTGCGACCGCACCGGCGGCGAGATCAAGATCGGCCAGGGCACGTCGTGGCTCGAGATCCTGGGCTGCGGCATGGTTCACCCCAATGTCCTGCGCGCTTGCGGCATCGATCCGGACGAGTACCAGGGCTTCGCGTTCGGCATGGGCGTCGACCGGCTGGGGATGCTGAAATACGGCATGCCCGACCTGCGCGACATGTGGTCGTCCGACGTCCGCTGGCTCGAACACTACGGCTTCAGCGCCTTCGCCGCGCCGAACGCGGCCAGCGGTCTCAGCTGATGCAGTTGCCCGCCAGCCCGTTCACGGCCGTCGACTGGTCGCAGGTCGAGCCCACCGTCCATCCGGGCGAGCGAGGCGAGGCGACCTGGCGCACGCTCAACGTCGGCGACATGCGCCTGCGCCGCGTCGACTATTCGCCCGGCTACCTGGCCGATCACTGGTGCGACCGCGGCCATGTGATCTTGGTGCTGGAAGGCGAGCTGGTCAGCGAGCTGAAGGACGGCCGCACCGCCATCTTGACCGCCGGCATGAGCTATCACGTCTCCGACTTCGGCGACCCCGCCCACCGCTCGTCGACCTCGGTCGGCGCCAAGCTGTTCATTGTGGACTGACCCGATGACCCAGAGCTTCCAACCCGGCGGCCGTCCCGGCCGCGTTCCGACGGACGCCTTCGCCAAGGTGTTCGAGAGCGTCGACCTGTCGCTCTACGACCTGTTCCGCGCCAATTTCCAGGCCGGCAACCGGATCATCTCGGGCCGCACGTTCCGCAACTGCCGGATCGAGGGGCCGGCGGTGATGCTGGTGCTCGACAAGGTCAATTTCGACGCCACCAACTTCGGCCCCAATGGCGGCGACGTGCGCAACCTGGTGCTGCGCCCGGCCAGCCCGACCTCGGTCATCGGCACGATCCCCGTCGAGGACTGCCAATTCATCAACTGCGAGTTCTTCGGCCTGGGCTTCACCGGTCCCGACCAATTCCTCGATCAGTTGCTGGCTCTGGAAACCAAGTAGATGAAGTTCACCCTTTCCTGGCTCAAGGATCACCTCGAGACCGAGGCCTCCGCCACCGAAGTCGTCGCCGCCATGACCATGGCCGGCCTCGAAGTCGAACACGTCACCGATCCGGCGTCGAAGCTGGCGTCCTTCACGGTCGCCAAGATCGTCGAGGCCGTGCAGCATCCCAACGCCGACCGCTTGCGCGTCTGCCAGGTCGACACCGTCGACGGCCGCAAGGAGATCGTCTGCGGCGCGCCCAACGCCCGTCCGGGCCTGACCACAGTCTACGCGCCGATCGGCGCCTATGTGCCGGGCCTGGACGTCACCCTGGTCGAAAAGCCGGTGCGCGGCGTGGTCTCCAACGGCATGCTGTGCTCGGGCTCGGAGCTGGAGGCTGACGACGGCTCCGAGGGCATCCTGGAACTGCCGGACGACCTGGCGGTCGGGACCCCCGCTTCCCAGGCCCTGGGCCTGGAGGCGGTGATCGACTTCGAGGTCACCCCCAACCGCCCCGACTGGCTGGGCGTGGCCGGCATCGCCCGCGACCTGGCCGCGGCCGGGATCGGGACGCTGAAGGACCTGTCGATCGCCCCGGTGCCGGGGACCTTCCCCTGCCCGATCACCGTCAAGGTCGACGGCGACGCCTGCCCGGTGTTCAGCGGCCGCCTGATCCGCGGCGTCAAGAACGGTCCCTCGCCCAAATGGTTGGCCGACCGGCTGAAGGCCATCGGCCTGCGTCCGATCAACACCCTGGTGGATATCACCAACCTGATCTCCTACGACCGCGCGCGGCCGCTGCACGCCTATGACGCGGCCAAGCTGGTCGGGACCGTGATCGAGGCGCGCCTGGGCCGCGGCAAGGCCGAGGTCACGCCCGGCGACCAGCCCTCGCCGGCCGAACACCACGACGAGCAGCTGATCGCCCTGGACGGCAAGACCTACGACATCACGCCCGAGATGAGCGTGATCGCCGACGCCGACGGCAACCGCCCGATCGGCCTGGGCGGCGTGATGGGCGGCGAGAGCACCGGCTGCTCGGACGACACCGTCGACGTCTTCCTGGAAAGCGCCTGGTTCGAGCCGATCCGCACGGCCCAGACCGGCCGCGTAACCGGCATCGCCAGCGACGCCCAGTACCGGTTCGCCCGCACGGTCGACACCGGCTCGCTCGTGCCCGGCCTGGAACTGGCCACCAAGCTGATCCTGGACCTGTGCGGCGGCGAGGCCTCGGAGATCATCGTGGCCGGCGAGGCCCCGGCCGCGCCCGGCCCGATCCTGTTCGACCCGGCCTATGTCGAGGCCCTGTCGGGCCTGGCCATCGCGCCGGAGCGCACGCTGAAGATCCTGACGGATCTGGGCTTCACCCTGTCGCCGCCGACCGACGTGCCGACCACCGAGTTCGCCACCCACGCCGAAAGCCTGGTCTGCGTCACCCCGCCGACGTTCCGGCGCGACGTTCAGGGCAAGGCCGACCTAGTCGAGGAAGTGGCCCGCATCGCCGGCTATGGCGAACTGCCCTCCACGCCCCTGCCCGAGGTTCCGCGCCCAGTCGGCGGCGTGCTGACCGTCAAGCAGGCCCGCGCCCGCACGGCCCGCCGCGCCATGGCGGCGGCCGGCTACGCCGAGGCCCTGACCTTCAGCTTCACCAGCAGGGCCATCGCCGAGCTGTTCGGCGGCGGCGCCCCTGATCTGCTGCTGGCCAATCCGATCGCCTCGGACCTGGACTGCATGCGTCCCTCGCTGCTGCCCAACCTGATCGAGGCGGCCGGCCGCAACGCCCGCCAAGGCTTCCCGGACGTCGCCCTGTTCGAGGTCGGCCCGGTGTTCTTCGGCGACCGACCGCAGGACCAGAAGACGACGATCGCCGCGATCCTCGCCCCCCGCGCCCCGCGCGGCTGGGACAAGGCCAAGGCCGAGGACGTGTTCACGGTGAAGGCCGACCTGATGGCCCTGCTGGAGGAGATCGGCGCCCCGGTCGCCTCGCTGCAGGTCGCCCAAGGCTCGGCCTCGTCCTGGTGGCATCCCGGCCGTTCGGCGCGGCTGCAGCTGGGCCCCAAGGCGGTGCTGGCCGAGTTCGGCGAGCTGCATCCGGCGGTGCTGAAGGCCCTGGACGTGGCCGGGCCGGTCTATGGCTTCGAGATCACCCTGGAAGCCGTGCCCGAGCCCAAGAAGAAGGCGGTCAAGACCAAGCCGGCCTTCAGCCCCTCGCCGCTGATGCCCCTGACCCGCGACTTCGCCTTCGTGGCCGACAAGGCCAAGGCGGCGGGCGACCTGGTCAAGGCCGCGGCCGGCGCCGACAAGGCGCTGATCGCCGCCGTGCGGGTGTTCGACGTCTATGAGGGCCCCGGCGTGCCGGACGGCTCCAAGTCGGTCGCCCTTGAGGTGGTCATCCAGCCGCGTGAGAAGACCCTGACCGAGGCCGAGATCGAGGCCCTGTCGGCCAGGATCGTGGCGGCGGTCGAGAAGGCCGGCGGCAAGCTGCGGTCGTAAGACCCTCCCCCTGTGGGGCAGGGGAATCGCATTTGATGCGGCTGGGGAGTTGCCAGAGATTTGCTGATCGATTCTGACAGTGTTTCCGTAATGAGGAG
>NZ_JAVDWJ010000028.1:0-5771 GCF_031457295.1 Caulobacter sp. BE254
TCCGCCCTGACATCGACAAAACCTCCCTTCGGAGGCCACCACAGGCCGCTTCCCCCCTCCAACCCCGCTGATCACCGCGTAATGCAGCGGTCCCCTTCATGGGGAGGGGGGACCAGCGAAGCTGGTGGGTGGGGCTTACGGCGGCAAATACACTGCACCGATCCCCACCCGACCTCCTTCGGAGGCCACCCTCCCCGCAAGGGGCAGGGCTATCGCATATGGAAGAACGAAGGGTGGACGGCTTGAGCCGTGCATCCAGCCGAAGCCAGAAGGTTGGCTCGCAAGCCCATTTGGATTCGTTTTGTTCGCCTTTTGGAAGAGCTTGCGTCGATCCAATACGCGCTCTCGATAGGGCAAATCCATATGCAATAGCCCTGCCGCAAGGGGGAAGGAAAGGCGTCTGTTCAAACCATCCGGTAGTGCATGGCCAGCCGCTGCAGCGCCAGCTTCAGCACCGTCTTGCCGGCCCGCCGGGGCAGTTTCAGTTCGCGTTCGGCGACCTGCAGGGCGGTTTCCGCCAGGCACACCCGCTCCAGCATCTCCCGCAGGCCGGGGCCCACCGCCGCCAGGGCCGCGGCGATCCGATCCTTGGCCGCCCGGGCCCGCAGCGCCGGCTCCAGCCCCTGGCCGCCACCTTCGCCGCGCGGCTGGGCGTCCCAGTTCATGGTCAGGCGGCCGACCGTGCCAGCCTTCTGGAAATCCTCGCGCAGCCGCTCGCCGGCGCAGATCTCCACCGGCTCCAGCCCGCCGCGCCGGGCCAGCCAAGCCAGGGGCGACTCGCCGAGATTGGCCTTGAGCACCACGTGCTCGCTGCTGCCCTCGATGACCACGCGCTCGCCCTCGATCACCCCCGGACGCCCCGGCGGCGGGGTCGGCGGGGCCAGCGGCTTGACCAGCCGCCAGCCGCCTTCGCGGCGCGGGGCCAGGGCGCCGTCGCGGGCCAACAGGCGGAAGGCGGCCTCGTCCACGGTCAGCATGACCCCGCGACGCGGCCCGAACCGGACCACGTAACCCAGGCCCCTGACCTCGATCAGCGCGCCGGGCCGCCGCAGCAGCCGCTCGGCCCGGACGGCCAGGCGCTCGGCCTCCAGCGCCCGCTCGAACGCGCCGCTCATCGCCCCAAGCCTTGTTCGATACCGATCTGGGTCAGTTCGGGGATGGTGTCGGGCGCCTGTTTTACACAAGCCTCCAGCACGCTCATCCGGGCGTCGAAGTCGGCGTTCTCGCGCATGTCCTCGATGCGCGTACAGGCGTAGCCGCAGGTGCTGCGGTCGCGGTTGAAGGCGAAGGCCACCCGGATCAGCGGCCAGTTGAAATTGACATGCGCCAGGTAGATGGCGATCTGCCGGGCCCGCGCCGCCGCCTTGCTGGTGCGCTTGGCCGAGGCGATGTCGGACGGCGAAACCCCGGTGGCCAGGGCCACGGCGTGGGTGATGAACGCGGCCGTCAACCGGTCGCGACGCGGGTCGGGCGAGATCGCCCACAGATCCTCGAGAGCTTGAGCCAGCATCGGCTTCCCCCTGCGAAACGGCGTCCCCGTGACGCCCTCGACCCAGAGTCTAGGTCGATATTCCGGCTGTGAGGATAACTTTCCTATTACGCGCGTCTAGTAGGAATATAAACCTTTGATTGCGTTGAGGCCGACCGCTCTCTATCCCCGCGACCAAACGGGCATCGACGCCTTCGAGATGATCGCGCCCTTGCAGGCGACCACCGCCGCGGCCAGCTCGTGGCCGCGCGAAACAGCGATCTCGACAGGCAGGCCGGCCAGGCGCGAGGACAGGTAGGCGGCGTTGAAGCTGTCGCCCGCGCCGGTCGTGTCCAGCGCCTTGACCCGGACCGGCGCGGGCGTCGCGATCCGCCCTTGGGGGGCATGGACGTTGACCGCGTGACTCTCGTCCCGCGCCACCACCTCGGCTCCGGCCGCGGCCCATTCGGCGGCCAGGTCCTCGGCCTCGCGACCATACAGCGGCCGGCTGTCCTCGCTGCTCAGCGACACGTAGCAGCACGCGGGCACGACGCCGTCCAGCGCTTCGCGGGCCGCCTCCGGAGAGGCCCACAGGGCCGGGCGGTAGTTGAAGTCCAGCGCCACGGCCACGCCCAGCGAATGGACATAGGCCAGGATGTCCTTCAGCCGCGCCCGCCCGATGTCGCCGATCACCGCCAGGGTGACGCCGGACAGGTAGACCAGGTCGCTGGCCTTGGCGGCGGCGATCAGCTGGTCGGCGGTGTGCTGCGAGAACAGGTCGCGGATCGGGGCCCGCTCGCGCCAGTAGTGGAACTTCCGCTCGCCGCTGTCGTCCAGCACGATGGCGTAGAGGCCCGGCAGGCGGTTCTCGGCCTCGCGGACCAGGCGGGTGTCCAGCCCCTCGCGGCGCATGGCGGCCAGGGCCCCGTCGCTGAACGGGTCGCCCTTGCCCAGCGCGGTGCAATAGGCGACGTCGTCCCCGAGGCGCGCCATGTAGACGGCGGTGTTGAAGGTGTCGCCGGCATAGCCCATCCGGTGCAGCCCCTCGCCCTCCGGCGACAGCTCGACCATGCATTCGCCCAGGACGGTGATGCGCGCCATGTGGTGGTGTCCCCCTGCTTGTGGCGGTGATAGGGGGTTTCCAATCAGGGATCCAGGCTCCCCCTTGCCCCCACCTGACCGCTTCGCGGTCTGTCCGCCCCCATAGGGGGCGGAGCCTTTACCGCGAGGCTCTTCCCCCTCTGGGGGAAGACGGCCGAAGGCCAGTAGGGGGCAAGTGATCGATCCCTACTTCTTCCGCTCCGCGATCCACGCGTCGATCTTGGCCTCCAGCACCGCCAGCGGCAGCGAGCCGTTCAGCAGCACCGCGTCGTGGAAAGCCCGCTCGTCGAACTTGTCGCCCAGGGCCGTCTCGGCGCGGTGGCGCAGCTCCAGGATCTTCAGCTCGCCCACCTTGTAGGCCAGGGCCTGGCCGGGCCAAGAGACGTAGCGGGCCACCTCGACGTCGATATTGGTCGGCGACAGGGCGGTGTTATCGAGGAAGCAGGCCTTGGCCTGGTCGAGCGTCCAGTGCTTGGCGTGGATACCCGTGTCGGCCACCAGCCGGCACGCGCGCCACATCTCGTAGGACAGCCGGCCGAACAGCTCGTAGGGGTCGCGATAGAGCCCCATCTCCTCGCCCAGCCATTCGGAATAGAGGCCCCACCCTTCGCCATAGGCGTTGAAATAGATCGTCTTGCGGAAGTCCGGGACGCCGGTCTGCTCCTGGGCCAGCGAGGTCTGGATGTGATGGCCCGGCGCGCCCTCGTGCAGCACCAGGGCCGGCAGTTCGTAGAGCGGCCGCTGGTCCAGGGCCGAGGTGTTGATCATCAGGCCGCCGGCCCGGCCGGTCTTGGGATCGCCGCCGAAATAGCGGCCGGTGGTGTAGCCCTGCTCGATGCTGGCCGGCACGGGCCGCACGCCGTAGGTCAGGCGCGGCAGGGTCCCGAAGTGGGCCGGAAGCTGGTCGTCGGCCCGCTTGGCGATCTCGCTGGCCTTTTCCAGCAGTTGCTGGCGGCTGGTGGCGTAGAAGCGCGGGTCCTTGCGCAGATAGGCGATGAAAGCCGGCAGGTCGCCCTGGAAGCCGGCCTGCTTCATCACGGCTTCCATCCGCCCGCGGATGCGCGCCACCTCCGACAGGCCCAGGGCATGGACCTGGTCGGCGGTCATGGTCGTGGTCGTGTGGCGGCGCACCAGGAAGGCGTAGTAGCGCTGGCCGTCGGGCAGGTCGGAGACCGCCAGGCTCCTGGCGGCGTGCGGGACGTATTCGGTCTCCATGAAGGTCACGAAACCGGCCCGGGCCGGGGCGACCTTGTCGGCGACCACCTTGGTCCCTTCGGCCAGCAGGGCGGCCCTGCGGTCGGCGGGGATGCTGGCCGGCAGGTTGCGCAGCGGGGCCAGCAGCGGGTCGTCGGCCAGGGGCGTGGCGGCTGTGCGACGGGCCCGGTCCAGCACGGCCTGGGCGGTGGGAACGGCCTGGACGAAGCCGGCCGCCACCCCGCGCAGGGCGTTGGCGATATTGGCGGCGTACCAGTCGGGGGTCTGGGCCAGCAGGGCGATCCACTGCCGGGCCTCGGCCTCGGATTTCAGGCGCATGCCGTTGGCGCGGTACAGCAGGATGACGTCGAAACCGCCATCGGTGCTGAACGGCATCCGCGCCTCGTCGAACGACAGACCCTCCAGCCGCTCGTCCAGGCTCCATTTCAGGATCGCGTGGGTCAGGCGCTGGTCCGGCTTGAGCGCGGCCAGGTCGACGCCGTCCAGCGTCCGCCGCGCTGAGGTCAGCAGGGCCTTGCGGTCGGCGTCGGCCTTGGGTCCGACCGGCGGGAACCGGAAGCGCGAGGCGTCGTCGGCCCCGCCCTCCCCGTCGTCCTCGCCCGCGCCCGACGCCTCGTAGGCCTTGACCGCCTGGGCCAGGCGGTCGGACGCGCTCGCGCCGTCGGCCTTGGGCGTGGCGGCGACGGCGACGCCGTTCAGGGCCAGAGCGATGGCGAGGCCCAGAAGGACGCGCTTGGACATCGAAAAACTCCCCCGCGGATGCACCGCGAGGGTTAGATCAGGAATCGCCTCTTGCTAGAAGGCTGGCGCTGGAAGGCCGGCTCTAGAACGGCGTGCGGCACTTCTGCTTGGCGTGGACCCCGCGCAGGAAGCCGCGCCGCGCCAGGCCGGCGTCGACCGCGGCGTTCATGCGACGGTCGGCCGGCGCGGCGCCGGTCAGTTCCCGCACGATGCTGCGGAACGGGATGATGGTGTTGATCACCGTCTTGCCGCCGGCCTCGGCCAGCTTGCCGGCCCGGTTCTCCTTGATCTCGTTGCCGACGACATAGTCGGGACCCAGCACCTCGTTGAGGCGGGTGACCTCGGCGGCCAGCTGCTTGCAGGTCTTCAGGCCCTTGAGGCTGTAGGGGTCTTCCTGGGCCGTGACCAGGATCGGCGGGATCTGCCGCTTCATGACGCCGACGTCGCGCCCCGGCTGGGTGCCGATCTCGACCGACTTCTTGCGGACCCGCGACCAGTTGGACTCCTCGCCCTCGGCCGGTACGCCGTCCTGCTTGCCCGGCTCCGACGCCGGCGCCGCGGTCGTGGGCTTCCGCGTCGGATATTCCGGTTTGGCCCCGCTCTGGGCGGCCTGGGCCGCGCCCGCCAGCGCCAGCACCGCCGCCATCATCGCCAGGCCGCCCAGGCGCGAACGCCCAAGTTCGTATCCAGTCATGGTCCAGCATCCCCAGCCCGTCACCCGTTTCAGCAGGTGATCACCGGTCAGCAACGGCGGCCCCGCGCAACGGGTTCCATAGGCCTATCAGCCGCCCACCGGATGCGTCACGCTTCAAATTCTGGAAGGGAAATTGGAGCGGGCGAAGAGATTCGAACTCTCGACCCCAACCTTGGCAAGGTTGTGCTCTACCACTGAGCTACGCCCGCATCCGGGATATTTCGGGTCTCGTTCCATCGCCGGAAAACCGGAGAATGGAGCGGGCGAAGAGATTCGAACTCTCGACCCCAACCTTGGCAAGGTTGTGCTCTACCACTGAGCTACGCCCGCATCGGCGAGGGCTGAAACAGCGCCCCGCGACGAGGAGGCGGCTTATGGCAGAGCGCCTTGCGGTTGGCAAGCGGTCAAAGCGGGTTCGGGCGCGGGTTCGGGCGCGTCATTGTGGACAACGCGTCGGTCCTCCCCCTGTGGGGCAGGGGAATCGCATTTGATGCGGCTGGGGAGTTGCCAGAGATTTGCTGATCGATTCTGACAGTGTTTCCGTAATGAGGA
>NZ_JAVDWJ010000029.1:0-1262 GCF_031457295.1 Caulobacter sp. BE254
TGTCCTGCCCGGATAGAGAGGTGACGGACCAGCCCGGATAGATGGGTAACAGTTCTCGCGGTTTTGGCGGGAGGCTGTGCGATGCCGTGGTCGGAGCGGTGCGTCATGGACGAACGGGTGCGCTTTGTCGCCGAGTGGCTTGGGGGCGAGGTTTCCAAGACCGAGCTTTGCGAGGCTTACGGGATCAGTCGGCGTACGGGCTATAAGTGGCTGGAGCGCTATGAGGCCTGCGGTGCGGCGGGGCTGGCGGATCGCTCGCGCGCGCCGCTGTCGCATGGCCGGGCGACGGATGCGGGCCTGGTCGAGAAGATCCTGGACCTGAGGCGGGCGCGGCCGACCTGGGGGCCGCGCAAGATCGTGGCCAAGCTGGAACAGCTGCACCCGGCCCTGGCCTGGCCGTCGCATTCCACGACCCATGAGATCCTCAAGCGGGCGGGACTGGTGTCGGGCCGCCGCCTTCGCCGCCGTCCGCCGCCGCGGTCTCAGGCGCTGATCATCCCCGAGCGGCCCAACCATGTCTGGGCGGTCGACCACAAGGGCTGGATCACCCTGGGCGACGGCCAGCGGTGCGAGCCGCTGACCCTGGCCGACGCCTACAGCCGCTTTTCCCTGGCCATCTCCTCGGGCCCGGGCGTGCAGGAAGCCCAGGCCCGGCCGGTGATGCAGCGCGCCTTCGAGACCTATGGCCTGCCCGAGGTCATGCGCTCGGACAACGGCCCGCCCTTCGCCGCCGCCAGCCCCTCGGGCCTCAGCCGCCTGTCGGTGTGGTGGATCAAGCTGGGCGTGCGTCCCGAGCGCATCCTGCCTGGCAGGCCCCAGGAAAACGGCCGCCTCGAACGCTTCCACCTCACCCTGCTGGAGGCCATGCGACCGGCCGCCGCCGACCGCGCCGCCCAGGCCCAGCGCCTGGAGGCCTTCCGTCACGACTACAACCACGAGCGCCCGCATCAGGCGCTGGGCCAACAGCCGCCGGCCCGCTTCTACAGCCCTTCGCCCCGCCAGATGCCCCGCCGGCCTCCCGAGCCCGACTACCCCGCCGACCGCACCGTCCGCAAGGTCCGCTCCAACGGCCAGATCAAGCTCCAGGGCGACATGGTCCACATCAGCTCCGCCCTCGCCGGCGAGGCCGTCGCCCTCCAGCCCATCGAGCACGGATGGCGCGTCTGGTTCTATCAACAGCCCATCGGCCTCCTCGATCACCGGGGCCAAAAACTGTTACCCATCCAACCGGGCTAAACTGTTACCCATCTATCCGCTGGACA
>NZ_JAVDWJ010000030.1:0-1258 GCF_031457295.1 Caulobacter sp. BE254
AGCAAAAGGCCCCGGAGATCGCTCTCCGGGGCCTTCGCTTAGTCAGCTAGTCGCTGAGACCGATCGATTACTCGACGATCTTGGCCACGACGCCGGCGCCGACGGTGCGGCCGCCTTCACGGATGGCGAAGCGCAGCTTCTCTTCCATGGCGATCGGGGTGATCAGCTCGACGTCCAGCTCGGCGTTGTCGCCCGGCATGATCATTTCCACGCCTTCGCGCAGCTTGATGATCCCGGTCACGTCGGTGGTGCGGAAGTAGAACTGCGGGCGGTAGTTGGTGAAGAACGGGGTGTGACGGCCGCCTTCTTCCTTGGTCAGGATGTAGGCCTCGGCCACGAACTTGGTGTGCGGGGTGATCGAACCGGGCTTGCACAGCACCTGGCCGCGCTCGACGTCTTCGCGCTTGGTGCCGCGCAGCAGCACGCCGACGTTGTCGCCCGCCTGGCCCTGGTCCAGCAGCTTGCGGAACATTTCCACGCCCGTGCAGGTCGTCTTCTGGACCGGACGGATGCCGACGATCTCGACTTCCTCGCCGACCTTGACGATGCCGCGCTCGACCCGGCCCGTGACCACGGTGCCGCGGCCCGAGATCGAGAACACGTCTTCGACCGGCATCAGGAAGGGCAGGTCGACCGGACGGTCGGGCTGCGGGATGTAGGTGTCGACCGTGGTCATCAGTTCCAGGATCGACTGCTCGCCGATCACCGGGTCGCCGCCGTCGATGGCGACCTTGGCCGAACCCTTGGTGATCGGGATGTCGTCGCCCGGGAAGTCATACGAGCTGAGCAGCTCGCGCACTTCCATCTCGACCAGTTCCAGCAGCTCGGCGTCGTCGACCAGGTCGACCTTGTTCATGTAGACCACCAGGGCCGGCACGCCGACCTGACGGGCCAGCAGGATGTGCTCGCGGGTCTGGGGCATCGGGCCGTCGGCGGCCGACACCACCAGGATCGCGCCGTCCATCTGGGCCGCGCCGGTGATCATGTTCTTCACATAGTCGGCGTGGCCGGGGCAGTCGACGTGGGCGTAGTGACGGTTGGCCGTCTCATATTCCACGTGCGCGGTGTTGATGGTGATGCCGCGGGCCTTTTCTTCCGGCGCGGCGTCGATGTCGGCGTAGTTCTTCGCGGTCGCACCACCGGACTTGGCCAGAATGATGGTGATCGCGGCCGTCAACGTCGTCTTGCCATGGTCGACGTGACCGATGGTGCCGATGTTGCAGTGCGGCTTGTTACGTTCGAACTTTTCCTTGGCCAT
>NZ_JAVDWJ010000031.1:0-1229 GCF_031457295.1 Caulobacter sp. BE254
ATAGCTGACACATCATCATTGGCAGGATTGGCTCGAAAGGAGGGCGGTCCATGCCTTGGCGAGAGGTGTCGGCGATGGAGCAGCGTCGGGAGTTCGTGCGGCTGGCGATGATGGAGGGGGCCAACCGGCGGGAGCTGTGTCGGCGGTTCGAGATCAGCCCGGACATTGGCTACAAGTGGCTGGACCGGTCGAAGGCGGGGGATGGGGCTCTGGCCGACCGGTCGCGGCGGCCGCACAGCAGTCCCGGGCGCAGCGCCCCCGAGCTGGAGGCGGCGGTGCTGGCGGTGCGCGACGCCCATCCGGCCTGGGGCGCGCGCAAGATCGGCGCCTGGCTGGAGCGCCGGAGCGTCGAGCCGCCGGCGGTTTCGACGATCCACGCGATCCTGCGGCGACATGGCCGGATCGATCCCTTCCCCACCGCGCCGGGCAAGGCTTGGACGCGCTTTGAGAAGGCCGAGCCCAACCAGCTGTGGCAGATGGACTTCAAGGGCTGGTTTCGGCTGTCCTCGGGCCAGCCCTGCCACCCGCTGACGATCGTCGACGACCACTCGCGCCTGTCGCCCTGCCTGAAGGCCTGCGCCGACCAGCAGGGCCAGACGGTCCTCCCTCATCTGGAGGCGACCTTCCGGCGCTACGGCCTGCCCCTGGCCTTCTTCGTCGACAACGGTCCGCCCTGGGGCGAGCCCAGCGGCGAACACTGGACCCGACTAGAGGTCTGGCTGCTCAAGCTGGGCGTGAGCGTGCTGCACAGCCGGCCCTATCACCCCCAGAGCCGCGGCAAGATCGAGCGCTTCCACCGCAGCCTGGCCGCCGAGGTCCTGGACCTTGAACGCTTCGACAGCTTCACCCAGGTCCAGCGCGCCTTCGACCGCTGGCGCGAGGTCTACAACTTCGAGCGCCCCCATGAGGCCCTCAAGCTGGACTGCCCCGCCGAGCGCTACCGGCCCAGCCCCCGGACCATGCCCGACAGCCTTCCACAACCCCAGTACGACAGCGGCGAGATCCTGCGCACCGTCTCGACCACCAAGGCCTATGTCCGCTTCAAGGGCCGCTTGTGGCGCGTCCCCAAAGCCTTCCGCGGCGAACGCCTGGCCCTGCGACCCCTGACCCGCGACGGCCACTACGGCGTCTTCTTCGCCAGCCATCAGGTCGCCACCATCGACTTGACCGACCCCAAACCTGTCAGTCATGTCTCCGAACAGGTGTCCGCCATGTCCCCGGACTGAACA
>NZ_JAVDWJ010000032.1:0-1160 GCF_031457295.1 Caulobacter sp. BE254
CCCCCTTGTATCTGGATTGAAGCGCTGAGCTGTGATGGCTTGGTGCGGTGAAAGAGCCCGGTGGCCACCGGGCTCTTTCGTGCGGCGAGCGGCGCCCGCGCCCCCTCAGGCCACGACCGTGACGGAGCTTTGGGACCGCCGCCGCTTTCACGCACGACCGAACAGTCGCTTGGCTTCAACCGCACGCGCAAGGCAGGTTACCGTGGCAAGGATCATTTGTGGAGTGGACGTCTCTGGCCAGAGGCTGGATGGCCGTATTGGTCCTGACGGGCCGGCGGTGAGCGTGGAGCGGTCCGCCAAAGGGGTGGAGCAGCTTGGTGGGTTCTGCGCCGAACATGGCGTGGAGCTGGTGGTGATGGAGGCGACCGGCGGCCTTGAGAAGCTGCCGTTCGGCCTGTTGTGGGCGGCGGGGCTGGCCTGCGCGGTGGTCAATCCGCGCCAGGTGCGGCGTTTCGCCGAGGCCATGGGCTATCTGGAGAAGACCGACGACATCGACGCGGGGGTCATCGCCCAGTTCGCCCAGGTCAAGAACCTGGTGGGCCAGGTTCCGGCAACGCTCAATCAGGAACGGCTTCGAGCCCTGGTCGTGCGGCTGCGTCAGCTGACGGACCTGAAAGTGGTCCAGACCAACCAGCGCCGCCTGCTGAACGACCCCGACGCCCTGGCCTCGATCGACGAGATAACCGCGCTGATCCGCCATCAGATCCGCGGCTTCGAAACCGCCATCGCCGAGCTGCTGGGCGGCGATCCGGTCTGGCGGGCCCTCGACCAGGCTTTTCGCGAGATCAAGGGCGTGGCCGACCGCACAGTCGCCCATCTCATGGCCCAGATGCCCGAAATCGGGACCTACTCCAACAAGGCGATCGCCAAGCTGGCCGGCCTGGCGCCCCTGGCCCGCGACAGCGGCCGGCGATCAGGCCAGCGCTCGATCTACGGCGGGCGCAGTCAGGTGCGCTCGATCCTGTTCGTCGTCGCCGCCGTCGTCGCTCGCCACGAACCCGACTTCATCGCCTTCCGACAACGGTTGCTCGACGCCGGCAAACCCAAGATGGCCGTTCGCGTCGCCTTGGCCCGAAAGCTGCTCGTGCGCCTCAACGCCAAGGCCCGCGACGCTCGACGCGCCCTGGTCGCCGCTTGACAGACCAGACAGTCGCTCCGTC
>NZ_JAVDWJ010000033.1:0-1135 GCF_031457295.1 Caulobacter sp. BE254
AGTGAGAGGAGGAAGGTTTCGTCCCAGCCGGCGCGCTTGATCTTGGTCTTGATGGAGCCCTTGTCGGGATGCTGTCGCAGGGTGTTGAGGGCGAGCTTTCGGATCAGGGCGAGGTTTTGCGGGGCGTTGTCCTTGCGGCTGCGCGAGGCGTCTTCCAGCAGGGTCACGTCGAGCACCCAGTGGAGCTGGTTTTCGATGGTCCAGTGGGTCTGGGCGACCTGGAGCACCCTTTCGGGGGACAGGAGCGTGGACAGCGGGAAGAAACGGACGATGACCGGCTGGGGGGCGCCGGCCCGCTTGCAGTGGGTCTCCACGCGGGCGACGGCGGCCAGGCCGGGAAAGTCCATGTCCTTGGCGGGTACAACCAGGGCGGCGCGGCCCTCGACCCGGTCGTGGGCCTTGGCGGGGCCTTGGATGGCCTCGTCGGCGGGATCGGCGGCGGCGAGCAGGGCCTGGGCCTTGGCCAGCAAGGTCGGCTGGTTGGCTTTCAGGGCCAGGGCGTAGTCGGCTCCGGTGTTCAGGATGGTCTGGGCGGTGTCGGCCCGGCAGTGCAGAGCGTCGGCGGTGACGATGCAACCCTCCAGGCTCAGCAAGGCCAGGGCCTGCTGGGCGCCCAGCACCTCGTTGCGGCCCGGCGCCAGGCGCTGGCCGATCACCAGCCGGGCCTCGGCGGCCCAGACATTGACCAGATGCAGCGGCGAGGCCCGGCACCCCCGCTCATAGGCTCCGCGCAGAGCCTTGCCGTCGATCGCCACCACGCCCTTCAAGGCCCCGGCGAAGGCGGCGGTGAACTGGGCGAAGGCCGCTTCGAACGGCTCGGGCGCCAGCCGGCGAAACACCCGGCTGAAGGTGTCGTGGCTAGGCGGACCGTGCTCCAGCTTCACCACCTGGCGCAGGAAATCCAGCTTGGCCCGCGCGAAGGCGGCCATGTCGGTGCAGTCCTCCGCCCCGCACAGCACCGCCGCCAGGGCCACGAACACCAACTCTAGAAGATCATGCCGAGCGTTCCTCGCCCGCGGATCCTCCATCGCCGAAAAACAAGCCGCGAACATCTCCATCCGACCGTCTCCCTCTCACAAGGAGACACCCTCAGAATCCCGTTCGGACCAAAAATCCATATGCGATTCCCCTGCCC